>CAKNZJ010000194.1 GCA_932222125.1 uncultured Clostridia bacterium
AACGCCAGCGTGTACCTCAGTGGCGATGTGACGGTCAGCGGCAATACAGGGAGTGCAGGGAACAAGAACTTGTGGGTTAAAGGAGATAGCATCCTCCAGCTGGATAACAATGTTACCGGGAAGGTGTACGTTACCTTCGGCACACCCCGCCAGGGACTTAAATTCGGTGTCAGCAATAACTATACGGCAATAAATTCCGATCAAACGGCAGTGTTCTACCCTGATCCTGCAGGAACTAACCTTATAGGTCAGGTAGTGGGGAATGACTTGCAGTGGAAAATCCTGCGGTATGTTGCTGAGATTGTGGACAAAAATGGCAATTCAATCACTGATAACAATGGTCAACCCTATACCTTCGGGAGTATAACAGAGGCTGTTCAGCAGCTTGCCAATGTAAGAGAAGCAGATGGCAGTCAGAGCTGTATCATCAAGCTGATGGATCAGAGCGGCCAGGACGATCCCACTATCAAAGAAAGATACATAGACTTTGGTGGAAATGTTAGCATAGTTTACCTGGATCTGAATGGACAGACCGTAATGACTCAAGCGCTGGTTATCCCCGATAATGTTACCCTGGTGGGAATGGACACTTCTGGCAAGCTGAAAAACTCTGCCACAGAAGGCGCACCTCAGGGGCAGCTAAAAGTGGCGTCTGGCTATACAAAGGGAACTATGAAGGACCATAAGTCCGGCATTATACAACTGGAAACATCTACCGCTGGTGATCTCACAATCGATTTTGCTCAAAACAATACGACGAATATTACGAATGGTACCCCCACACCCAAGGGCATTGGGGTGAAAATGGCGAATTCTTATCCCCAGTACGGAGGGGAGTATTTGCCAGTGATGACCAGTACAGCAAGCACTTTGGTGGGCTACCCAACCCTGGATGGGACCGGGACCATAGAAACGCCTGTCAGTGGTTTCTATGAGACCACATATAAGTTTGCTCGATTTAGACTGGAGCCCGTGAAGCACCACATCGTACTGGATCGAACAGAAAACAAGGTCGTATTGGGGACCTACATGATGTTCCAGAGCAACTCCCAGGACTTGGTGGATGCCAGATGGGCAATCCAGGAAACCATCACCGCGCCTAATAACGCGGGCAGTAAATCCACCTATAAGAATCTACCCGCCAACGAGTATGGTGCGGCACCGAGCTTAGGTTGGAGAGGCCCCCACTTCTGTTACTATGTTGAAACTACCTTTGAAGGTAACAATATTGTAAAAGATGCTCTTGTGACCGGAAATGCTTATACGCTGACAAATATCCTAAAGTTCCGGACGCTGGGGTATGAGGATCTAACTGAAAATCAGATTAACACAATCTTTGGAGCGCTAACCTCACTAAGTGATATGGATAACCTAAATATAAAACTCAATAGTTTGACCATTGAGAGAAAAGCGGATACGCCTTACTTAGGGAGTTATACCGGTGACTATCTAGCTGTAAACAACGCTGGTGAGTGTGCGTTCACGCCATCTAGTAATTGGGAAGCGGATAAGGTTAAGCTGATGGAGCAGCTAAAAGATCCGACTACACAGAAAAATAATCTGATTAGTTACTCCCACAAGCTGGAGACAATAAGTGAAAAGGACCTGAAGGCTATTGTGGAAGCTGCCTATGTGAAGGCAACTGCAGCGCAACAACAAAGTATGAGAAGCTTTTTATGGACTCTAGGTCTTGTAATGGATGGTAACGGAGTAATTACTCCCAAAAGCTGATAGATTTTGCTAAAGAGGAGGGAAGCGCATGGACAGGAAGCAAATATATCTTGCTCCAGAAGCAACAATCTTTAGCTTTGTACCTGGGGAAAAGCTGAGCGCGATAAGTGAGCACAGCGATGACCCGTGGATTACGAACGAGCCCGGAAATCTTGATTGGGATATCACATCGGATAGAATTGATATTGATACAGATGTGAGTTTTGGGCCCGAGGACTAACTAAGCGAGGAAACTCTTATATTCAAAAAGAGCAACTGAACGCATATTAAAAGGTCCGGGTGGCAACTGCCACCCGGACCTTTTAATTATTGGAACGGTGGAGAATCGCATGATGTTCCAGACCAATGCCCCGGCGCTGCTGGAGCTTAGATGGGCCTTTAGTAAAACGGTCACTGCGCCTAATAACGGCGAATCCAAATCCACCTATCAATATCCCCCTTCCAAGTCCTATGGCAGTAAGAATGAATTGGGTTTGGTTGGATCCCATTTCACCGCCCATATAGAGACGGTATGTCTTTTGTCCAAACTTCATTCAGAGCATCATATCCGGGTGGCGATGGACTTGGATGGGACCTGACC
The DNA here is from genome assembly GCA_932222125.1 of uncultured Clostridia bacterium. Taxonomy (GTDB): domain Bacteria; phylum Bacillota; class Clostridia; order Oscillospirales; family Oscillospiraceae; genus Enterenecus. The sequence continues at coordinate 2,312 of CAKNZJ010000194.1, forward strand.
TCTGCCGATCACAAGACCACCTTCGATGGAATCAAGGCGTATGTGCCAGAGGTTCTTGGGGTGGAGATTTGAAAAAACTATCATACTCCCAAAAGCAAAATTCCAGAAAATACCGCAGTGTCCCATAGAGAACGCCAACACAATTATAGTAGCCTTCACCAGTTTTTATCAAATCCAATCGGATTTATTTGATTCAATTTGGTGATATTTTTTGGAAAAACCTCTTTACAACCCTAAAAAACTATGCTATCCTGATTAACAGGAATAATTCCTGTTAATCAGGACCATTACTCATTCCAAGGCAGACCTTCGGTGCAATGCCGAAGGCTAAAAATCTTGAAATATCGGAGGAACACTATTATGAAAAAATGGATTTGTTCTGTTTGTGGCTATGTGTACGAGGGCGAAAATCCCCCCGCCGAGTGCCCTGTCTGCCATGTTCCCGCTTCTAAGTTCAAAGAGCAGACCGGCGATATGAAGCTGGCCGCTGAGCACGAGTACGGCATCTACGAGAAGACCGTGAAGAACAACGCCGACATCAGCGCAGAGGACAAGGCCTACATCCTGGAGCAGCTGAAGGCCAACTTCAATGGCGAGTGCGCTGAGGTGGGTATGTATCTGTGCATGGCCCGCATTGCCCACCGCGAGGGCTATCCCGAGATCGGTCTGTACTGGGAGAAGGCCGCTTATGAGGAGGCCGAGCACGCCTCCAAGTTTGCTGAGCTGCTGGGCGCTGAGATCGAACCCAACATGAAGGCGGACACTAAGGCAAACCTGGCCTGGCGTGTAGACTGCGAGTTCGGCGCCACCCAGGGCAAGTTCGACCTGGCCGCCTGCGCCAAAAAGAACGGCCTGGACGCCATCCACGACACCGTCCACGAGATGGCTCGCGACGAGGCCCGCCATGGACTGGCTTTCAAGGGCCTGTTGGAGCGCTACTTCAAGTAAGCTGCCGTCGGATAAACGATCAAATAAAAAAGAGAGGATTGGGTTTTCCATCCTCTCTTTTTTACTGAAAATGATCTCCCTTGTTGACATTTTCAGTAAAATCCGTTACCATAACCTTCATATTGCAACCCTTGCACCGGCTGGCTTTCCCAGCAATCAAGGAGGCTTACCGCCATGTGGACCCTGCTTCGCAAATTCAAACGCATTCTCCGCCCCGACCCAGTAACCAGGTTCTGGAAACTCCGAACACATATCCTCCGCCCCAACCGCTGGCGCAGGTTATTTGCGCCGCTATATATTCACGCCAGCCAGAAAATTTTAGATCGGCACAATGCCCTCATCCCCTGCCTGGATAACATCCAGCCCTTTGCCACTCCCCACGGCCTAGCAGGTATCTTTATCTCCTATGGGGCCAAGGTGGGCACCGGCTGCACCATCTTCCACCAGGTTACAATTGGCTCCAACACCCTGGCAGACAGCCGTGGTGCGGGTGCCCCCACCATTGGGAACAACGTTTACATCGGTGCGGGCGCCAAGATTATTGGAGCCGTTACCATTGGTGACGGCTCACGCATTGGCGCCAATGCGGTGGTCACATTCGACGTTCCCTCCAATGCTACAGTGGTCCTTCCTTCCCCCAAGGTCATCGTTCACGATGGTCCGCGGGATAATGTTTTTGTATCCTGGGAACGCTTTCAACATCCAAAATCATAGGAAAGGTCCGCCGAATAATTTCGGCGGACCTTTTACTTTCCTGCTATCAGCTCGACCCATTGGCAGGCATTGCATCAGCTCAGCCGGGAGGCCAGGTCAGATCCCGCCCAGATAGCACATGGAAATGCAGGTGGGAAACTGACTGACCAGCCTTGGCCCCACAATTGGACACCACACGAAAGTCGGTGATCCCCAGCTTCTTCGTCACCTCGGAGATGACCTCAAAACAGTGGGCTACGATAGAGGAGTTTCCCTTGGTGATCTCCCCGCAGGAACTGATATGGGCCTTAGGGATGACCAGGAAATGGATGGGGGCCTGTGGGTTGATATCATAAAAGGCATAACAGGTATGGTCCTCGTAAATCTTGTTGGAGGGAATCTCCCCCTTGATGATCTGACAGAACAGACAGTCTGAATCGCACCTCAACACATTGGACATGGATGTCCCTCCCTTACACGCCCAGTTTGCCGGCCACAAAGTCATCTACAGCCGCCAAAGCATCGTCTAGCTTCATCACATCGGACCCACCGCCCATGGCCATATCCGGCTTTCCGCCGCCCTTTCCACCGCAGATTGACGCGACGGCCTTCATCATATCTCCGGCCTTTACCCCACGGGCCACGGCCTGCTTGCCACACACCGCCTGGAGCGTGATCTTCCCGTCGTTCACCGCCGCCAGAACCGCCGCCACACTTTCATCCTTATCCTTGACGGTATCTCCTATCTGACGTAAGCGGCTGGCGTCCGCCTCCGGAAGCACGGCGGTGATCACCTTCAGCCCCCCTACATCATGGGCTGCAAACAGGATGCGCTCCGCCTCTCCAGCAGCTTCCTTGGCTTGGTAGCGCTCCACTTGACGGCGTAGCTCCCGCAGTTCTTCTAAGCTCTGCTCCACCTTCCCCCGTAGGCTGACCGGCTTGGTCTTGAGCAGGGCCGCTGCCTCAAACAGCAACTGCTGGTTACGGTTCATCACCTCCAGGGATACCTGACCGGTGGTAGCCTCGATACGGCGCACGCCACTGGCCACGGAGAATTCACTAGAAATGTAGAACACCCCTGCCTTGGCGGTGTTATCCAGGTGGGTCCCACCGCAGAACTCTACCGACCAGCCATGGCCCATATCCACCACACGGACGATATCGCCATATTTCTCGCCAAACAGGGCGATGGCCCCACGCTCCTTGGCCTGCTGGATGGGCATCTCCTCTGTGACGATGTCATAACCGGCCAGAATTGCCCCATTTACCAGGGAGGACACCTGCTCCAGCTCCTGAGGTGTCATAGCGGAAAAGTGGGTAAAATCAAAGCGCAGCCGGTCTGGCTCCACCAGCGAGCCCGCCTGGTGAACATGGTCCCCCAACACCTTGCGCAGCGCCGCATCCAACAGATGGGTGGCAGAATGGGCACGCATGATGGCAGCGCGCCGCGCCACGTCAATAGACACGGTGGTCACATCCCCCACTTTCAACGTGCCTGACTGCACCACACCGTAGTGCATATACTTTCCGCCCTTATTCCTCTGCACATTGGTGACCGCAAAGAGTCCAACCGGTCCCTGGATGGTGCCGTGGTCGGCCACCTGCCCACCCATCTCGGCATACATGGTGGTCTGGTCCAGAACCAGAATGGCCTCCGCCCCGGCAGCCACCTCCTCCCGCAACTCCTCCCCGGCCACAATGGCCACGATCTTCCCCTCTGTCACATGGTTGTCATAGCCTACAAACTGTGTCTCAGGCACATCCTTTCCAAATTCCACACCGGCCCAGCCTAGATCGCCTAGCGCCTCCCTGGCCTTACGGGCCCGCTGGCGCTGCTCTTCCATTTGTATCTGGAATCCTTTTTCATCCAGTGCCATTCCCTGCTCCCGGGCCATCTCCAGGGTCAGGTCAATGGGAAAACCATAGGTGTCGTACAGTTTGAACGCGTCCGCACCAGAGAAGGTTTTTTCTCCCCGCTCCGTGTAGTCTGCCAGCATTTCATGAAATATCCTTAACCCGCCGTCAATGGTCTTGGCAAAATTCTCTTCCTCCACCCGTATGATCTTGGTAATATAGCCCCTACGCTCCCGCAGCTCAGGATAGTGCCCCTCATTCTCCTGGATCACAGTATCGCACACCTGGTATAGGAAGGGATCGTTCACACCAAGCAGCTTGCCATGGCGGGCAGCCCGGCGTAGCAGGCGGCGCAGCACATAACCCCGGCCCTCATTGGAGGGAAGCACCCCATCACAGATCATGAAGGTGGCTGAACGGATATGATCGGTGATCACCCGGAGGGAGACGTCCTTCTCATGGGTCTGACCGTAATGGGCGCCGGTGATTTCAGACACCTTATGGGTGATATTCATCACAGTATCCACGTCAAACAGGGAAGACACTCCCTGGCAGGCACAGGCTAGCCGCTCCAGCCCCATTCCCGTGTCAATGTTCTTCTGCTTCAGCTCAGTGTAATTGCCCTCCCCATCGTTGTCAAACTGGGAAAAAACGTTGTTCCACACCTCCATATAGCGGTCACAGTCGCAGCCCACAGTACAATCGGGCTTATCGCACCCCCACTCCGGGCCCCGGTCATAGTACACCTCGGAGCAAGGGCCACAGGGACCGGAGCCATGCTCCCAGAAATTGTCCTCCTTGCCGAAGCGGAAGATGCGCTCCTCGGCAATTCCAATCTCGTCCCGCCAGATGCGGAAGGCCTCATCATCGTCCACATAAACCGAAGGATACAGCCGGTCTGGGTCCAGCCCCACCCAATCAGAGGAGGTCAAAAATTCCCAGCACCACGCGATGGCCTCATGCTTAAAGTAATCTCCAAAGGAAAAGTTACCTAGCATCTCAAAATATGTGCCATGGCGGGCGGTCTTGCCGATATTCTCAATATCACCGGTACGGATGCACTTCTGGCAGGTGCACACACGGCGGCTGGGAGGCTCCTGCTCCCCGGTGAACCACGGCTTCATGGGGGCCATACCAGAATTGATGAGCAGCAAGGACGCATCGTTCTGGGGGATTAGGGAAAAGCTTGGCAGGCGCAGATGTCCCTTGCTCTCAAAAAACTCCAAGAACATCTCCCGCAGTTCATTCAGGCCATATGGCTTAGGTTCGCGCATGGAAATTACCTCCACTTATTCTAAATTTTTCAGTCCATCGTAAAGCTCCGTAAAGGATTTTTGCAAACGGCAGCGGCCAAAGGAGAACTCCTTATCCTCTCCAAATTCCAGCAGCCAGCACTTGGCCAGCTCCTCCACCGTACACTCCAGAGTGTGGAAGAACTGACGGTAGGCGAAGTCCCGGGCAGGAGTGCCCTCCTCAAACCGGCTGTCGATGAGCGATTCCGTCACCTGGTCCAAGGGATAGAGTTTCAGGTGCATCAGCTCATGGACGATGACCTCCTCTAAATTCTCCCGCTTGGGATTGACGGCGTTGAGCATCAAAATAGCTTTTTTGTCATCGCAATCCACCTTGAAGTCGCCGCTCTTATGCCATTCTGGATCATCTACCAGTTCTAGGCGGACGTCCCAATCCGGCGTCAGGCGCAGCTTTTTACACCATTTCTCAAAGAGGGCGGGGATGTCTGGCGTATTGGGGAAAACCATCTCAAACTCCTCGCACACCACCAGCATATCCGGGGAAAATTCCAGCCCTGCCCCCTCCAATTCCGCGCGGAAAAAGTCCTCGTGAACCTGCCGCCAATATGCTAAGGAGCGATCCCCCTCTCCTTCCCGGTATGCATGTTCCCTAGACACCTGGTGAAACGGGATCACGTACACCCGGGTGGTACGGATGACACATACTGCCTCATCCCGGCTGTTGAGAATCACGCTGTACTTCCCGGCCTGGGGCATGGACTTCCCATCCCGGTCATACCACACCATTGCACTGGCTGTCGCTGTCTTGACACCGGTGCGGGTGAGCTCCGCCAGCAGGTCTGGCTCAGCTCCATACATCCATGCCTCATATTCCTTGTCCTCATGGGGGTTAACAGCCTGGTAGGCCGCCCACATCTCCTGATGGGTCATATCAAACCTCCTAATACAGCAAAAAATCCCTGCCCGACTCAGGGGTGAAGCAAACGCTCCACGGTACCACCCTGATTTCCTTCAGGCAAGGACGCTCATTCATCCGATAACGGGGACAGTCCGCCCCGCTCGTCGCGGGGAAGCTCAAGAGCGGCGCGTCCGCCTGCTTCGCGTGAGGGCTTTCACCATCCCCTCTCGCTTGTACGCAGCCTGGCAGACTTAACTCTGTCATCGCATCTACCGAGTTATTGTATCACATTTTTTCCCCTTGTCAAGACGGCCGGGAACGTCGGGCCATACCCAGCGCTCCCGGCCTATAATCCCCTCAATCCACATGGATCAGTTCATACTCCTTGGTGCCATACCCAAGCTGGGCCGCCGTGTCGATGGTGTGAATGCCGTTGAGCGACTCCACCCGCTGGAGGAAGTGATCCCTTCCCGGGTCATCAGACTGGTAAATCAGGTCGATACAGGCCTGATCCAGCGCCACCGGATCCAGGGACGAAAGAATCCCAATGTCCGCCATGCACGGATCCTCCGCCACCGCACAACAGTCGCAGTCCACCGACAGGTTGCACATGATGTTTACAAAGGCCAACTTGTCCCGGAAGTATTCCACAATGGTACCGGCGCTGTCCGCCATGCACTCGCAGAACACGTCCTGAGGAGCGGTATTCTCCCACAGAATGTTCTGGTCTGTGATGCGTCCTCCCGAGTGGATCAGACATTTTCCCACGGTGGAGGCACAGCCAATAGCCAACTGCTTCAGCGCGCCGCCATAGCCTCCAGCCGGATGGCCCTTAAAATGGGCCAGCACCAGCATAGAATTGTAGTCGGCCATGTGTTTGCCCACCAGATTTTCCTTTAACACCTTACCCTTTCGCACGGGTAATACCAGGTCAGGCCCCTCACCATCCATTAAATCCACATCGAAATACTTGGTCCAGCCATGGTCAGCCATTAACTTACGGTGTTTTTCCGTAGAGTTGCGGGCGCCCCCATAAGCTGTATTGCATTCTACCACCGTGCCGTTGACATACTCCACCATGGGGCGCATGAACTCAGGGTGAAGATAGTTCTGGTTTCCCGCCTCACCGGAATGGACTTTGACAGCTACCTTCCCCGGCAAATGGATATTCAATCGCTTGTACATCTCCACCACCGATTCCGGCGTGATCTTTTTGGTAAAATACACCTTTGCCCTTTCCATGGTGCCACCTCCTCAATGATTGATGATATTATAATACAAAAAAGAGTGAAACGCAACGGCCCGTCTGCGTCCTTTGCCTATCGCCCTATAGCAGACACCCCCGCCTTCGGTGCGCGGGGGTGTCCGGCCATCACAGGATAATCAATCGCTCACCGTCCCGGTCCACCATCAGGGTAGCATTTGGAGCTACCTCCCCGGCAATGATGCGGCGGCCCACCAGGTTTTCCACCGAATGCTGGAGGTACCTGCGCAGGGGTCTGGCTCCGTATAAGGGATCGTAAGCTGCCTCCAGCACCAGATCCTTTGCCTGATTGGTGAGCTCCACCTTCAGCCGCTTGTCCGCCAGACGGCGATTCAGCCTGACCATCTGAAGGTCGATGATATGGTAAATATTATCCCGGGTCAATGGCTTGTAATATACGATCTCATCCAACCGGTTTAGAAACTCCGGCCGGAACGACCGCTTCAGCAACTCATCCATCTGGGCCTTGGCCTCATCAGAGATGTCACCACCGGCATCAATGCCATCCAGCAAAAACTGGCTGCCCAGATTGGAAGTAAGGATGATAATTGTATTCTTGAAATCAACTGTGCGGCCCTGGCTGTCGGTAATCCGTCCATCGTCCAGCACTTGAAGCAGCACATTGAACACATCAGGGTGAGCTTTCTCCACCTCGTCGAACAGAATGACACAATAGGGATGACGGCGCACCGCCTCCGTAAGCTGTCCCCCCTCCTCATAGCCCACATAGCCGGGAGGGGCGCCAATGAGCCGGGAGACAGAGAACTTCTCCATATATTCGCTCATATCGATGCGCACCAAGTTTTTCTCGCTGTCAAATAAGGCCTCGCTCAGTGCCTTAGCCAGTTCCGTCTTGCCCACGCCGGTGGGCCCAAGAAACAGGAAGGATCCAATCGGCTTATCCGGGTCGGCAATCCCCGCACGGGAGCGCAAAATGGCCTCGGACACCAAACGGACCGCCTCATCCTGACCTACCACTCGCTGGTGCAGAATGTCCTCTAAATGGAGCAGCTTCTCCCGCTCCCCCTCCATCAGCTTGGCCACCGGGATGCTAGTCCACCGCTCCAGAATACGGGCGATTTCCTCCTCAGTCACCTTATCCCTTAACAGGTTGTCCTCTTTCGATCGGGCAGCCACCCCTTCTTGCTCCTCCAGCTGCCTTTTCAGCTCCGGGATGGTGCCGTATTGAAGCTGTGCCGCCCGTTCCAAGTCATATTCCCGCTGGGCTTTGTCCAGTGCGGCGTTTGCCCCTTCCAGCTCTTCCCGCAGCTTTTGCACCCGGCCAATGGCATTCTTCTCATTCTCCCATTGGGCCTTGCCCACGTTGAACTCATCCCGCAGTCCGGCCAACTCCTTCTGGATATCCGCCAGCCTGACCTGGGACAGCTGATCATCCTCTTTTTTCAGCGCTGCCTCCTCGATCTCACACTGGATAATTCGACGAGAGATGACGTCCAGTTCGGTAGGCATTGAGTCCATTTCTGTACGGATGAGCGCGCAACCCTCGTCAATGAGGTCAATTGCCTTGTCCGGAAGGAACCGGTCTGTGATATAACGATTGGACAGGGTGGCCGCCGCTACAATCGCCCCATCGGTAATCTTCACTCCGTGAAACACCTCATAGCGCTCCTTGAGCCCACGGAGGATGGCCACTGCATCCTCCACCGTTGGCTCCGATACAGTGACAGGCTGGAAACGGCGCTCCAGAGCGGCATCCTTCTCAATATACTGCCGGTACTCATTGAGTGTAGTGGCCCCGATGCAATGCAGCTCTCCCCTGGCTAGCATGGGCTTTAACAGATTTCCCGCATCCATGGCGCCCTCTGTCTTACCCGCTCCCACAATGGTGTGCAACTCGTCGATAAACAGCACGATGCGTCCCTGGGACTGCTTTACCTCGTTGAGCACCGCCTTGAGCCGTTCCTCAAACTCACCCCGGTACTTGGCCCCAGCAATAAGCGCCCCCATGTCCAGGGCAAAAATGGTCTTTTCCTTCAGTCCTGCCGGCACATCTCCTTGGACAATGCGCTGGGCCAAACCCTCCGCTATAGCCGTTTTCCCAACGCCAGGCTCGCCAATGAGAACTGGATTATTCTTGCTTTTCCGAGACAGTATACGAATGACATTGCGGATCTCATCATCCCGGCCGATCACTGGGTCCAGTTTGTTTTGGCGGGCACGTTCCACCAAATCGGAACCATACTTTTTCAACGCCTCATAGGTCTCCTCAGGATTGTCAGAGGTCACCCGCTGGTTGCCCCGTAAGGAGGCCAACGCCTGCATTACCTGCTCCCGGTCTATATTGTATGTTTGAAACAGGGCTTTCAAATTGCTGTCCGCTGTATCAATCAGGGCCAACAGCAGGTGCTCTACCGATACAAATTCATCTTTCATGCCACCAGCGACGGACACTGCGGCGTTAAGCGCCTTGTCCACCCCGGCCGAGACATAGATCTTGTCCGCCTCCCGGCCAGAGCCAGACACCTTGGGTAGCTTTTCCACTTCATGCCGGACAGCCGCTTGGAGGGACTCCACCGTCAGCCCCATATTGGTGAGCAACTTGGGGATGAAACCTCCCTCCTGATCGATCAGGGCCAACAGCAGGTGAGCCTGTTCCATCTGCTGATTTCCATGCTGTGTCGCCAAATCTTGCGCGGCCTGGATGGTCTCCAAAGACTTCCGTGTAAATTGGTTCATGTTCATGATATTCACTCCTTTTTCAGGCGATGCAGAGCACGTTCACGCCGGTTCCTTGACCGCCCCTCCACATCCTAAATCTGCGTTTCTAGCACTCAGTATACCCCAACTCAGGAAAAAATCATGAACTGCTTGTAAACAATTAGCACTCTCAAATAGAGAGTGCTAATTGTCTGCTTAAGCCAGACCTACCAGCCGGGCTGCGGTAGTCAGGCAAAAACATAGTCCAAGCCCTAAAGCCGTGGGAATGGCAATGGACAGAAGCACCCATTTGATCCCTCCGGCCTCCTTGTAAATGGTCCAGCAGGTAGTGGAACAGGGCCAATGAAACAGAGAGAACAGCATAGTGCAAGCCGCTGTCAGCCAGGTCCAGCCGTGCTGGGTGAGCAGCTGTCCAAGGGCAGTCAGGTCGTCAAATTCCACCAGGCTTCCGGTGGCCAGGTAAGCCATCAGCATCACCGGCAGAACAATCTCATTGGCAGGCCACCCTAGGATAAATGCCATCAAAATGACCCCATCCATTCCAAACAGCCGCGCAAACGGGTCCAGAAACCCAGTACACCAACCCAACAACGAGGTGCCACCCACCGTCACATTGGCCATGAGCCAAATGACTGCTCCCGCCGGAACGGCCACTGCCGCCGCCCGCCCCAGGACAAACAGGGTACGGTCCAGCACTGAGCGAATCAGAACTTGGCCGACCCGAGGCTTGCGGAAGGGTGGCAGTTCCAAAGCAAAGGAGGAGGGCATCCCCTTCAGCACGGTGGCGGACAGCAGACGAGAGCAAGCCAGTGTTCCCGCCACCCCTAGCACCAGCACGCCCAATAACAGCGCCGCTCCCTCCAGCGAGGCGGCCAGCCCGCTGCGCCCCCCCACAAAAAAGAGAGTAATCAGGGCAATAAGGGTGGGAAATTTCCCATTGCAGGGCACCAAAGAAGAGGTGAGAATTGCAATGAGCCGCTCCCTGGGGCTGTCAATGATGCGGCAACCAGTCACCCCACAGGCATTACACCCTAAGCTCATGCACATCGTCAGCGCCTGCTTCCCACAGGTGCGCGCCTTTTGAAAGGCGTGGTCCAGCACAAAGGCTACCCGGGGTAGGTATCCCAAATCCTCCATCAACGTGAACAGGGGAAAAAAGATGGCCATGGGAGGCAGCATCACCGCCACCACCCAGGCGGTCACCTGATAAACACCATCCAACAACAGGCTGGACAGCCATACCGGCGCACTGGACAGCCACCCCTCCAGCACTTCACCAAGTTTGGCAAACCCGGCAGTGAGCAGAGCGGACGGGACATTTGCCCCAGCCACCGTCAGCCACACGATGGCTCCCAGCAACAAAATCATCAGCGGGATGCCCGTGCTTTTGGCAGTGAGCAGCCGATCCAGCTGGCGCTGGCGGCGGAGCCGGTCTGCCGTCTCTCCCCGAACTACCTGGGCGGCATACCGCTCCGCCAAGCCCACCCGCTGTACCGGATCTATGGCTGGGGTGGGCTTGGCGTCTGTGCCCACTAGTCCGGCCACAGCCTGACGCAGCTCATCCAGCCCCTCCTGTCTGCCCGCTGACACGCCAACTACGGGCACCCCAAGACGTTTGGTCAAGACGTCCAAGTCCACATGAAGTCCCAATCGGTCCGCCTCATCCATCAGATTGACGCACACCACCACTTGTCCAGTGAGCTCCAACACCTGAAGGGCCAGGATCAGACTGCGTTCCAGGCAGGTGGCGTCACATACCACCACCACCGCGTCCGCCTGACCGCTTTCAATAAAGTCCCGGGCTACCGCCTCTTCCTGGGAGTGGGCGGCCAGAGAATACGTACCGGGTAGATCCACCATTTGGTAATCCATCCCCCGCCAGTGATACTGACCCCGTGCAGTGGCCACTGTTTTCCCCGCCCAATTACCTGTATGTTGACGAAGACCGGTTAGCGCGTTGAATAGGGTAGACTTGCCTACGTTGGGATTGCCCGCCAGGGCTACGCAGGGGCACTCACCGCTCATGTAGCCACCACCCCGGCAGGTACGGCCTGCATCTGCCGCTCTAAAGTGATCCCTTGCGCATCTGACTGCCGCAGGGCGATCAGCGCCCCACGGATCAGATAGGCGCATGGATCACCGGCAGGACTTCTCAGCATACAGGTCACCCGAGTGCCACGCACCAGCCCCAGGTCAGTCAGCCTGCGGGCCATTGATGGGTTGGTGCTGACCTCCTTCACATAGGCACTCTCTCCCTCCCGCAGCGCAGAGAGGCACAATATCTCATACATATCAAATCACTCCTTTCTCAGGCAGACCTCCGCACGGACGGTCCGCAAGCTATCCTATGGCCGTGTGGAGCCCAATGTGCCTATAAGTTAGGCAGGGCCATCCCTCATCGGGAGGCCCTGCCGTTGACACGCCTATTCTCTTTTCCCTTCACGATCGTCTCGATATCCCTTGGCCTCACCGCCTGTTTTTCCGCCTCGGAACCGGCGGACCGCCAACCATACCAACAGCACTGCCACGGTGATAATCACCACAATGCCTGCCACCGCAGCGACAGTGAACTTGTTCGGGTTGCGCAGCAGCTCAATTGGGTTGAGGCTGCTCCTCACCACCTTGCGGCCGTCCGGCTGGCCATAGTGTTCCCTTACCTGCTCCCCCATAGATTGGAGATAGCGGGCAATGGCATGCCACTCCTTTACCTCATCCCCCTGAGCGTCACGGACGATATAGTCCTCCAGCCGCTCCATGTCAATGGGCCTACCCGCCTCGTCCCGCGGAACAATGGACAGCATCCCAAAGGACCGCTGCTTTACCTCACCCAACATTTGACCGCAATACAATCCGGTGACTACCCGGTAGAGCCTATCCTTCTCAATGGGCTCCAAGGAACCATCTGCCCGTCGGATTGCGGCGTCGGTCACTCTGTTAAATATCATCCGGTTGGGATTCAAGGCGTATTCCACCCCGGAGCAAAACAGCTGAGCCGCATTCATGATGGGGTACACCGAAGCGTCCACCTCTAACGCGTTCCTCAGGTCTGTTCCGGTCAGGTACACCGATACCAGAGGGTAGCCCGGCACGCCATCGGCCCCGATGCCCAGGGATGCCACATTGAACACATCAGATACGGTGACCCTTCCCCGGGGTATGGATTCCCGGATGACACCCGAGGCGGTGAGGGCTACATCCACCGGCTCCCCAACAGCCTGCTCCGCTGCCCACAGGTATGCATCGGACAAAAGGTTGCCCAGGGTGGACTCATGGGCGGTGGCGTATACTTGCCCCACACTGTCAAAGGTATACGGATTTTGGGTCAGCACCTGGTCGAAAGTCATATCAAACCGGCTCAGATAGTCATGCTCCACCGTATTTTTGAATCGATCCACCATGGCGGCCACTTCCGGGTTGTCATCAATTCCGTCATGAATGGGGATGAGGCGGTAATCCGACAGCTCCATGCCGTCACCCCGCTCCGCAAGGCACACCATCCCCAAATTCTTGCCATATGCCCCACAGGAGACAATGTAGGTCTCCCCCACCTGAAGCGGCTTGGTTAGAGTGGTGTGGGTATGCCCCGATACAATCAAGTCAATCCCCTTGACCCTGCGTGCCAACTCATAATCCTCTCCTGTGCCCTTCCCATCAAGGCCTGAATGAGACAGGCAGATCACCACTGGCTCCCTTCCATACTCCTCCAAACACCGGGCCACCCCCTGATCTATCACCCTCTGCGCGGTCTCAAAGCGGTCATGCAGAATCATGCCGGACATAGGAGCGCTGCCGCTGGAATCCTCTCCATTGATGCCAAAGATCAGAAACAGGCCATCCCTCTGAATTATGGTATAGTCGGACACACCGTAGTTTTCAAAGGCATCCCATACAGCCTGAGCCTCTGCACCATAGCCCTCTTCCCCCTCCCTGGGAGGCAGGTAATTGGCCTCCACAAGGGCAGGAAGCGAATCGCCGCTGTCCACCGCTGCGTTGAGCATAGATGCCAGCCCGGATGCCCGGTAGTCATACTCGTGGTTGCCAAAGGTGGCGGCATCATATCCCATTGCCCCCATCACACGAAGCTCGGTGGCTGAGGTGGCATACGCTGTCTGAAACAAAGACCCCATAGAGAAGTCGCCTCCATCCAGTAGCAAAGCGTTTGGATGCCGCTCCCGCTGTTCTTGAATGACGGTCATCAACCGGGCATATCCGCCATATTCTTGTCCTTCCTCATCCAGGGCCGGCATCAGATGAGAGTGGAGGTCATGGGTGAATAGGATGGTGTACTCCTGGCCTGGGGCTGCAGCCCAAGCGGGCAGCGTCAGGCTTACTGTCAGCCAAATGGCCATCGCCAGTGCAGAAATGCGGCCGGTCAGCTTCATAATCATTTCCTCCCAGTGGTCATTATCTTGTTTCATTCCTATTTTTCCACATCATACCAGAGATTTTCACTCCTTGCAACATTGAGATATCATGTCAGATGTATCGGGAAGGTGCCCTCTTCCCTTTATTCAAACACTGTGATATACTGGTTCCATTATAACTTAAGTTGTCAGAAATAGGAGGTTTCCCCATGCGTTATGTCGGGAGTGTCTATCGCCCCCCCTCGGAGGCCCGCAGTCTCATTGTCCAAGTCACCTATGGATGCAGCCACAACACCTGCGCCTTTTGCAGCATGTATCAAGGCAAACAATTTTCCCTGCGCCCCATGGCAGAAATCCTGGAGGATTTCCGCATGGCCCGGGCCGCCTATCCCTCTGTACCCCGGATTTTCTTGGCCGATGGAGACGCCTTGATCCGGCCGGCGGAAGACTTAGAGCAGATTTTACAAGAGATCATCAATCTATTTCCCGAATGCGAACTGGTGACCTGTTACGCTTCCCCCATCAGCATCCAGGTCAGAACTGAGGAAGAGCTGAAGCGGCTGCGTCAGCTTGGATTAAAGATGGTCTATATGGGCCTAGAGTCAGGCTGTGACCAGGTGTTGAGCCAAATGCGCAAGGGCAATACCGCCGCTGAAATCATCGCCGCTGGACAGAAGATCAACGATTCGGGCATCCGCCTCTCAGTCACCGCTATCTCTGGCTTAGGCGGCCAGACGCTGTGGCGGGAGCACGCCATCGGCACCGCCGCCGCCCTCAGCGCGATGAAGCCCGCTTATATTGGTCTGCTGACCCTGATGGTGGAGCCGGGAACCTTGTTGCACGACTGGGTAAAAGCAGGTCAATTTTCCCTGCCTGACAGCCAGCTGGTGCTGGAGGAGACCGCATTGCTTGTGGAGGGGCTGGACGCGCCTGGCTGTATCTTCCGTATGAATCACGCCTCCAACTACTTGAGCTTGCGGGGCACATTGAACCAGGATAAGCCCGCCATGCTGGCCAAGCTGCGGGATGCCCTGTCCGGTCAAACCCAATTGAAGCCGGAATATTTCCGGGCCCTGTGACCAGCAGAATCAGGACAATGGGGTCAGCAGCATTGAGACAGCGGCTGATCCAGCATGTGCCAACACTGTCAAGGGACCCTTCTTCCGTTCCCCCCTTGACGCGCCCCATCCATCCGGCGTAAAATAAAGTGACTATCAATAACTGAAACCAAAGACAGCGCCCGGCGGGCTGGATTGCCCGCCCGGGATAGGAGGAATGAGCATGGCCACCGGCACGAAATTTATCTTTGTCACCGGCGGGGTGGTGTCAGGACTGGGCAAGGGTATCACTGCGGCATCCCTTGGCCGTCTGCTGAAACAGCGGGGTCTGCGGGTCACGGTGCAAAAGCTAGACCCCTATCTGAATGTGGACCCCGGCACCATGAGCCCCTATCAGCACGGAGAAGTATTTGTCACCGATGACGGCGCAGAGACTGATCTGGACTTGGGACACTACGAGCGGTTCATCGATGAGAATCTCACAGGCAACTCCTCCATCTCCTCCGGCAAAGTGTACTGGAATGTGCTCAACCGGGAACGGAAAGGGGATTACCTAGGGGGCACCGTCCAAATCATCCCACACATCACCAACGAAATCAAAGGAAGTATCTACTCCCTGGAGAGCTTCGACACCGATGTGGCCATTGTGGAGATTGGGGGAACCGTTGGTGACATCGAGTCTCAGCCCTTTCTGGAGGCCATACGCCAGGTGGCCGTAGAGCGGGGACGGCAGAACGTTATGTTCATCCATGTCTCCCTCATCGTTTCCATTCCGGGCTCCGGTGAGCTGAAATCTAAGCCAACCCAGCACTCTGTGAAGGAACTGCTGGGTCTGGGCATCCAACCGGACGTCATCATGTGCCGCAGCGACGTCCCTATCCCTCAGGATATCCTGGAAAAGATCTCACTGTTCTGCAATATCCCTGTAGACCACGCCATCCCCAACCTGACCGCCCCCATTCTATATGAAGTGCCCCTGATGCTGGAGCGGGAGGGCCTTGCCAACGTAGTGGTACAACGCCTGGGGCTTGTGTGCCATGATCCTGACCTCACCGAGTGGGCCAACATGGTTCACCGGTCCAAAAATTCTCAAGGTGAGCTGACCATTGCCCTGGTGGGCAAGTATGTAACCCTCCACGACGCCTATCTTTCCGTGGTTGAGGCGCTGATCCACGGCGGCATTGAAAATGATGTCCGCATCACCCTGCGCTGGGTGGATTCCGAGCAGGTGACAGTGGAAAACGCTGGTGAACTCCTAAGCGGCGTTCAAGGCATTCTGGTCCCCGGCGGTTTTGGCGACCGCGGCATCGAGGGCAAGATTCAGGCCATTCGATATGCCCGGGAGCAAAAAATCCCCTTCCTGGGCATCTGCCTGGGTATGCAAATGGCGGTGGTGGAGTATGCGCGCCACGTCTGCGGCATGGCCGATGCCCACTCCTCCGAACTGGATCCCCAGACCACCCACCCGGTTATCGCTCTGATGCCCGATCAGGTGGGCGTGACCGCCAAAGGGGGAACCATGCGGTTGGGCAGCTATCCCTGCCACCTGAAGGAAGGCACCCTTGCCGCCTCCATCTATGGCACCCTTGATATCAACGAACGTCACCGCCACCGCTATGAGTTTAACAACGACTACCGACAAGCGCTCAGTCAGGCCGGTCTGGTACTGTCCGGCCTATCCCCAGATGGACGGTTGGTTGAAATTGTAGAGCTTCCAGGTCATCCCTGGTTTGTGGCCGGACAGTTCCATCCGGAGCTACGATCCCGTCCCAACAGGGCGCACCCCCTATTTCGATCCTTTGTCGGCGCAGCTAAAAAACAGTTGCCCCAACCTACATAAAATATAAAGCCGGGAGGGCCCTTGCCCTTCCGGCTTTGTCAATCCCATCTATTCTATCGGCAGCACCCAGCCATAGGGATCGGGTTCCGTCCCCCACTGAATCCCGGTGAGGGTATCGTATAACCGCTGCGTGAGCCGTCCAATCCGGCCATCACTGATGGCCGCGTTTTTCTCCCCCCAGGCCAGACAGCCAATGGGAGACACCACAGCCGCCGTACCCGTGCCCCATGCCTCTTCCAGCGTGCCCCCCTGAGCCGCGTCAAACAGTTCCTGTGCGGTGACCAGCCGCTCTTCCACGGGAATTCCCCAGTCCCGAAGCAGTTCTAGACAGCTTTTGCGGGTGATTCCCGGCAATACGGAGCCGCTGAGCTCCGGGGTGATTACCTTTCCACCCACCTTGAAAAACACATTCATGGCGCCCACTTCTTCGACATACTTACGGTGAACCCCATCCAACCACAGCACCTGGGAGTATCCCTGCTGCACTGCCCGTTCGCCGGCCCGGATGGAAGCGGCGTAGTTCCCCCCGCACTTTGTGTAGCCGGTGCCCCCTCGAACCGCCCGAACATCCTCGTTTTCCACATAGATCTTCACCGGATTGATCCCCTCAGGATAGTAGGTTCCCACTGGGGAACAGATGATGGCAAACAGATAGCGCTTAGAGGCGTGAACCCCGAGGCCATTGTCGGTGGCAATGATAAACGGCCGGATATAGAGGGATGTCCCCGGCTGGCTGGGCACCCAGGCCTTGTCCACCGATACTAGGGCATTCACCGCATCCACAAAATCATTTTCTTGCAGTTCGGGGATACACATACGCCGACAGGAGGAATTCAGACGGCGGGCGTTTTCCACCGGCCGGAACAGCTGGACCTTTCCCTGGGCGGTGCGGTATGCCTTCATCCCCTCAAAAATTTCCTGAGCGTAGTGGAACACCATACAGGACAATTCAAATGGCAAAGGGCCGTAGGGGACGATGCGAGGATTATGCCAGCCTTGACCCTCATCATAGTCCATCAAGAACATGTGGTCGGAAAAGGTCTTGCCGAACACCAAAGTATTTGGATCTGGCAAGGGCTTTGGATGCGTTGTTTTCGTGATCTTGATATCCAGCATAGCAATCGGCTCCTTCGTATATTTTCTATAAAAATGTGCGGAAAATACGGTGGGATGCAACCGGCATCCCCCTCATTTTTATCATTGTTTGCCCAATGCTCCCATTATACCAGCAGGATTTCCAAGACGCAATGGTGATTTTCCCGATATCCCTTGTGTAATTGGCCTTGTTTTTATTGTTTCTATTTGTTATAATGTTACAAAACTATGCCATTGTCAAATACTGTCCGGCAGCCCTGTCTCAGAAAAGGGGTGATATCCATGTCCCAAAAGCTATCCCGTATGCTGTACTTTAAAGGCGGTCTATTTTTTTTAGTATTACTCATCTTCACAGGCATTACCATTGCCCTTGACCGGTGGGATGTAGCCATTGTCCAGCTGGTTGTGGTAGCCGCGCTGTTCATCTGGCATTTGACTGGCGTCCTGCGCCAGCGAAAAGAGGCAGCCCGCTATTTGGATGGATTGTTGGCTGGCATGGACCAGGCCAGTCAGGACAGCACCCTCAACTGCCCCCTCCCCCTGGTGATGTTTCATCCGAACTCCGGCGAAGTCATCTGGTCCAACGACCGGTTCCTTCGCCTGGCCGGCAGTCAAGACAGCATCTTTGACAGCTCCCTGTCCGAATTAGTCCCTAATTTTGACAGCCGCTGGCTTCTAGAGGGAAAAAGCCAATACCCTACTCAAATCTCCCTCAATGACCGCCGTTATTTGGTATTTGGCAGCGTCACCACACCATCCGTTCAGGACAAGGAGGAGGTGCTGGCCACCACTTACTGGCTGGATGTCACTGAGCTGGCGGATATCCAGGACGTCTACCTGGCCACCCGGCCCGTGGCGGCCATTCTGCTGCTGGATAACTATGAAGACGTAATCAAAGGGCAGCCGGAAAACATCCGCTCCGCCATGCTCAGCGATATCACCCAGCGGCTAGCCCACTGGGGTGAGGAGGCCAACGGCATCTTTTGCCAGCTTGACCGGGATCGGTATCTGTTCCTGTTTGAAGAGCAATACCTGGATGGCTTCAAGCGTGAAAAGTTCTCTTTGTTGGACAGCATTCGGGAGGTGCAGAATCCCAGCGGCCTGCCTGTCACCCTATCCATTGGGATTGGCGTGGACGGTGAAACCCTGGCGGAACTGTACAGCTTTGCCAATCTGTCGGTGGAGATGGCCCTGTCCAGAGGAGGAGATCAAGCAGTGATCAAAACCCGCCTTAACTTTGAGTTTTTCGGTGGCCGGACCAAGGAGACAGAACGGCGCACCAAAGTGAAAAGTCGAGTTATGGCCTCCGCCATGGGTTCACTGATGGCCGATGCCTCCTGTGTGTTGGTTATGGGCCATAAGGAACCGGACATGGATTCAGCCGGAGCAGCAGTGGGCGTATGCGCCATCGCCCGGTTCAAGCATGTCCCCCACTATATCCTGCGTCCTGCCGGCGCCACTCCCGCTGACGAACTATACCGCCGGGTTGGCCAAATGGAACAGTATCAAACTGTATTTCTAGATCTGGATGAGGCCATAAGCCGTGTTGACTCCCGCACCCTGCTGGTGGTTGTAGATACCAACCGTCCAGAGCAGGTGCAGGATCAGGAGTTGCTATCTCGCTGCGGCCGGGTGGCAGTCATTGACCACCACCGCCGGGCAGCCACCTACATTGAAGGGGCGGCGCTGAATTTCCATGAGATATATGCCTCCTCCACCTGCGAGCTGGTCAGTGAGCTTATCGGCAATCTGATGGAGCCCAGTGATCTGCTAGCGGGGGAAGCGGAAGCCCTAATGGCCGGGCTGATGCTGGACACCAAAAATTTCACTATGCGCACCGGCGCCCGCACCTTTGAAGCGGCAGCCATGCTTCGCCGGGCAGGAGGCGACACCGGTGAAATGCGCCGGCTGTTCCAAAATAATCTGACAGACACTGTGGCCAAATACCGCATCATTCAGTCCGCCAAGCTGTACCGGCAGGACACCGCCATTGCTGCAGTGGACCACGCGGTGAGCCGGGTGACCGCCGCCCAGGCAGCAGATGAATTACTGAACATTGCGGGTATCGGCACCTCTTTTGTCCTGTATCCGGACGGGGATCGGGTGGTGCTCTCTGCCCGGAGCATCAATGACACCAACGTACAGGTCATCGTGGAATCCCTGGGTGGAGGGGGTAACGCCGCCGCGGCAGGGGCTCAGATCCCTGACCAGACGGTGGAAGAAGTGGCACAAGCGCTTACCAATGCGCTTAATCGTTATTTTGAACCCAAAGAGGCCCCCAGGCCAGCGGGATCATAAACACAACATTGGGAGGTCATCAACATGAAAGTTATCTTACAGCAAGACGTGAAAGGCCAGGGTAAACGAGGCCAGATGGTGGAAGTGTCCGACGGTTACGGCCGCAATTTTCTCCTCCCCCGCAAGCTGGCAGTGGAGGCCACCGCTGAGAATGTAAACACCATGAAGATGCAGGATAAGGCCAGACAGGCCCGGCTGGCCGAGGAGAAAGCTCAGGCGGAAGCCCTCGCTCAGCACCTCAAAAACTGCCAGGTGAAGATCTCCGCCCGAGCGGGCCAGGGCGGAAAGCTGTTTGGCGCCGTCACGGCCAAGGAAATCAGCGAAGGGCTCAAGACCCAGTTCGACATTGACGTGAGCAAAAGCAAACTGGCCCTCACTGATCCCATCAAATCCTTTGGCTCCTACGAGGTGAAGTGCAAGCTGGGCAGCGAGGTGTCCGGAACCGTCTATGTGCTGGTGTGTGAGGAAAAATAACGGGACAGGAGCGCATCTGTTATGGCAAAGAAACATAAGGCCAAACTTAAGCCACTTAAGCCCCGGCGCTGGACACCCAAACAGTCTAAGCGGATTACCGGCTGGCTCATGGTGGCAGGTATTCTGATCGCCATGGCCGCCATACAATTTCAGGTGACTTGGCTGCTGATGGTGGCTTTGGCGGAATGGGCTCTCTCCCTGCTATTTATGCTCTGGCATTGGCGCTGCCCCGCCTGCGGCAAGTCTCTGCCCAAGACGGGGAAATTGAGCACCTGTCCTAGGTGCGGCGGAGAGATCACCTAAATCCCTGCCCGTTAAACGTTGAGGAAAGGGGGGATCCCATGGCTGAAAGCGATCTGGGCCTGCTGCAAATGCCTCATTCCGTGGAGGCGGAGCAGGCAGTACTGGGCTCTATGCTCATCGACGAGCGGTGTGTGCCCCAGGTGATCGAACGGCTGCGGCCCGAAGACTTTTACATGCGGCAGAATCGAGAGCTGTACCAGGTTCTGTTTGCCATGTCCAATCACTTTGAGACCATCGACCCGGTGCTGGTGCTAGAGCGGATGAAACAGTCAGGTGTGTACGATGAGAACACCTCAGTGCCCTACCTGCGCCAGCTGATGGAGATCACCCCCACCGCCGCCAATGTGATGGAGTATGTGAACATTGTGGCGGACAAAGCCTTGCTGCGCCGGGTAGGAGAAACCGCCGGTGAGCTCAGCGAGATGGCCCGTACCGAGGGTGGCACTGCCGCTCAGGTGCTGGAGGCTGCTGAGCAGCGCATCTACGCCATCCGCCAGGGCCGCTCCGCCCGTGGGATGGTCCACATCTCCACCGTTATGAGCGATGTGTGGGACCGTATCAAGGAGCGTCAGGCAGACGGGTCGGAGTTCCCCGGCATCTCCACTGGCCTTGTGGATTTAGACCGGCGCATCTCCGGCTTGAACAACTCTGACCTGATTATTTTGGCTGCCCGTCCCGGCGTAGGAAAAAGCTCGTTGGCGATGAACATCGGTGTGGAGGCAGGCAAGCATTCCGGTAAAAATGTGGCTGTCTTTTCTCTAGAGATGAGTCGGGAACAGTTGGGTATGCGCCTGATCTCCACTGAGTGTTTGATTGACAGCAAAAAACTGCTCACCGGACGATTGACCAGCGAGGAGGAGTGGGGCCGGGTGGCGATGGCGGTGGCGGCGCTGAGCCAGGCCAAGGTCTATATTGACGATGACTCCAGCCTGTCCGTGGCAGATATCAACGCCAAGTGCCGGCGTATTGAGCATCTGGGGCTTGTCATTATCGACTACCTCCAGCTTATGACCTCTGCTGGCGGCCAGTCCCGCAACAGCGATAACCGGCAGCAGGTGGTGTCCGATATGTCCCGTTCCCTCAAGCTGATGGCTAAGGAACTGAATGTTCCGGTGATCTGCCTGTCTCAGCTGTCCAGAGCCAATGAAAGCCGGGCTGCTGCCCAACGCCGGCCTATGCTCTCCGACCTGCGGGAGTCGGGCGCTATTGAGCAGGATGCGGATATTGTCATGTTCCTATACCGGGAGAGCTATTATGAGGACGACACGGAAAACCCCAATGTGGCCGAGTGTATTGTGGCCAAAAACCGCCATGGAGAGACGGGCACTGTCATGCTGGAGTGGCGTCCGGAATTCACCACCTTCCGCAATTTGGCTTACAGCGCAGACGATGAGGAGTTCTAATGGAAGATACCTTCCAATATGATTTGATTCCGTCAGGGAGCAGGGTGCTGTGTGCCCTGTCCGGCGGGGCTGACTCTATGTACCTGCTGTGCCGCCTGCTGGAAAGCGCGCGCAGACGAGGTTATGCCGTGTGCGCAGCCCACTACAATCACCGCATCCGCCCTGCTGCCAGCGAGGACGCGGAGTTTGTCCGGGATTGGTGCCGGCACCGGGAGATTCCCCTTATCCTTGGCTCCGGCGATGTGCCCGCCCAAGCCGCCTGCCAGGGCCTTGGACTGGAGGAAACCGCCCGACAAATGCGCTACGCTTTTTTAAATGAGGCCGCCTTACAGGTGAACTGCTCTCTCATCGCCACCGGACACCACGCTGGGGACAATGCCGAGACCATTCTGCTGAACCTGATACGGGGATGCGGACTCAATGGGTTAACCGGCATTCCCCGGCAGCGGGATAATCTCATTCGGCCCATGCTCTCCATAACCCGCTCCGAGATCAACGCCTATCTTACTACCCACTCCATCCCCCATATAGAGGATGAGAGCAACGGCGATTTAAGCTATGCTCGCAACCGGGTGCGCCACCAACTGCTTCCTGTTATGGAACAGCTCAACCCAAAATGTGTAGAGCACATCACCGCCGCTGCCGTCCGGCTGGAGCAGGATGAGGCAGAGCTGTCCCGTCAAGCAGCCACGCTGGCACACCAAGCCATCCCCACAGAGGGTGGGCTGTCCATCCCTGCCAAGGCTCTATCCGCCGCCCCCCGGCCCATTGCGCTCCGGGCCGCTGCCCAATTGTTACAGCGGCTGGACATCGGGCGCAGTGCCCATCACTTGGATGGCCTTCTATCCCTGGCCGCTTCATCTACTGGCTATCTCAGCCTATCCGGCGGCACAGCACGGCTGGAATACGGCAGTCTTGTCCTATCCATCCTGGAGCGTGAGCCAACCCCGCCCTCCATTCCCTTGGCTGTGGGCACTCTTTGCTGGGGGAACTGGCTCGTGTCTTGTCAGCCGGCTAGCTGTCCGGCAAAAGCCTATGTGAGTCAGTGGGAGTTCTATCTTTCCCCAGGCAGCTATCTTATTCGTTCCAGGCAGTCGGGAGATACCATCCGGCTGGGACCCAGACCGAATAAAACGCTCAAAAAGCTGATGATAGAAGAAAAAATTCCCGTTCAGCTCCGTGACAAGATCCCCATACTGGATCAAAATGGAGCGGTCGCCGCAGTGGGCGGCCTTGGCCCCAACATAAACCATCTCGCCCAGCCAGGCAGCAGCGCGCTGCACATCACCATGAGAGAGAGAAAGGTTCCATCCCTTCAGCAATAGGAGAGAAAGATATGAATCAAGATATAGAACGCATCCTGTTTACAGAAGAGGCCCTGCGCCACCGGGTCGGTCAGTTGGGGGCACAGATCACCACTGACTATGCGGGCAAGCGTCCTGTGCTGGCCTCTGTCCTGCGGGGATCGTATATCTTTATGGCCGATCTGACCCGCGCCATTGACCTGCCCATCACAGTGGATTTTATGTCCGTGTCCTCCTATGGCTCCGGCACCGTCAGTTCAGGTCAGGTAGAGATCAAAAAGGATCTGTCCGACTCCATTGAGGGGCGGGACTTGATCCTAGTGGAGGACATTCTGGACTCAGGCAATACCCTTCACTACCTGCGCACGGTGCTACAAGCTAGAAAGCCCGCCTCCATCCGTATCTGTACCCTGCTGGATAAGCCAGACCGCCGCTCCCAACCCATCACAGCTGACTATGTGGGCTTTACTATCCCAGACGTCTTTATTGTGGGCTATGGGCTGGACTATGACGAACGATATCGCAACCTACCATATGTGGGTATGCTCAAGCCATCTATCTATGCGGAAAGTTAAAACAACCAAGGGAGCATATGAACCTTGCAGCAGACCAGTCAATTCACATCCATGATCTTCTGCGCCGTGCTCCTACCGGCCTGCGCGAAGGCATTTCCGAGCCATTCCATGGCCCAGACCAAATTCTATTCAAAGCAGACTGCCCCCTCATTGATATAAGAGGTCAAGTGCCTGCCTGGGAATGCCTTCCATTGATCCAAGGAAATTTTAACGCGAGATCGGGATAAACTGGAACTTGTGGCCAGATATGTACTGGAACACGGGCTCATGAACGCCAATCAGTTCCAGCTTGTGTACGGCAATCCCTATGCGCTAGGCCTGTTGATGCCAAATGAGGAGGAATAAAGTTATGGAACAGGAATGGGAGCAAAAACAAAACGAACAGGAGCCGTCGCAGCAGATCCCATCCCGGCTGACCGGCGCACAAGCGCGCAAAGCCGCGTCCTCCGGCCGGGAGTTGTACTTGAATATCCGCACTCTAGTGACCATGATGACCATATTCATCCTCCTATTCACCTTTGTGGCCCGGATTATCGTCGTGACAGGACCCTCCATGGAGAACACCCTTCACGATGGCGATGTGCTTTTGGTCTGGACCCTTGGCTACAATCCAAAACAAGGTGACATCGTGGTACTCACACAGAAAAATTATCAGGAGGACTCCATCGTCAAGCGTGTCATCGCCACGGAAGGACAGACTGTGGACATTGATTATCGCAACAGCAGAGTTTATGTGGACAGCAAGCCGCTGGAAGAGGACTATATTAAGGAATTGATGAATACTCCCAATTACCCTGGCTATGGGATGGGCATCAACAATATTACCGTGCCCGAGGGTTGCATTTTCGTCATGGGAGACAACCGGAATAACTCAGCGGACAGCCGCTATCCTGAGATCGGTATCATCGACACACGGTGCGTCATTGGTCAGGGTGTGTCAGTGCTGTTCTCCCTGGACAGCTTCTTCAAATGGCTGCGAAGCTCCTGACGAGATGATCCATCAATTTGCGTACCATGACGCATCGGGAGGTTTCCATGAAAACAAGTATTTCGAGACGCGCGCCTTGGCTGGTGTGCACAACATTGGCCGCCTTGGTGAGCGCTACACTGCGGCTTTGGCAGCTGCTCACCATCTTTGAAGGCCCACTGTCCCTTCCCATTCCTAATGCCGCCCCCAGCATTACCCTGGCCTGCACCCTGGTCATTGCCGGAGCATGCTTTGTTCTGTTGGCTGCCTATCAACCTCTGTCCAAACGTCCATGGACACAGGGGCAGGCTCACCGGTGGGATCGCATCTTTTTAGCTCCCTCAGACAAGGTGTACCCAACCCTGGTGGTAACTGCGTCCTTTTTTGTACTGATTGCCGTTCCCATCCTGTTTATACGGGGCATCAGCCAATGGCAGGCTTACCATCAGGCCAAACTCCTCGGCCAACAGTTCTCCGATAATGTTGTGCTGACCATTGCCATGGCAGTCATGGCTTTGCTGTCCTTCTTTGGACTGCTTCAAATGGGGCGCTATAGCTTTTATGCCGGCCAGCGGAGCCAGGGTGGTTTCTCTGCCACGCTGCCCGGTATTGCCGGTTGTATCTGGCTGATGGAGTACTTCCGCTCTCACGCCGCTGACCCGGTGCTGTGGGACTATGTCCCTCAACTCTTAGCAATCATGTGCGGTATGTTATTTTATATGGACATCGCAGGGATGTCTACCAGCGCGGCCCGGCCCAGGCGGTTATTATGGCTAGCTGGCATGACGGTGACGCTATCTGCCATCTCACTTGTCACCCAGGCGCGGGCGGTCTTTCTGCTTCCCAGTGGAACCAATCTCCTTTTTGAACAGGGCGATCTGTTGGGCGACCTGCTCCTTCTGGCCACCCAGACCCTGGTGGCCCTGGCAACGCTGTGGCGCCTGCCCCCCAATTTAGAGTATCCCCCCACCATTGGCTCCCCCTTCAGCCCGCCCTCGAAAGAAGTATACGACAGACAGGAGGATCCTTCATGAAGGATAACACCTTTTATATCACCACCCCGATCTACTATCCATCTGGCAAACTGCATATCGGCCACGCCTACTGTACCGTGGCCACCGACGCCATGGCCCGCTATAAGCGCCTCACTGGCTGTGACGTGATGTTTCTTACCGGCACCGACGAACACGGTCAGAAGATCGAAGACAAGGCCCGCGAGGCCGGGGTCACCCCCCAGCAGTTCGTAGACAGCATCGTCGCCGCCCCCCGGGGCGTACTGGATTTGTGGAAGCTGATGAATATTTCCTACGACCGGTTTATCCGCACCACCGATGGCTATCACGTCTCCGCCATCCAGAATATCTTCAAAGCGATGTATGACAACGGAGACATCTACAAGGGTTCCTATCAGGGCAAGTACTGCAAGGATTGCGAGGCCTTCTGGACGGAGACCCAGCTGGCAGACGGCAAGTGCCCCGACTGCGGCCGGGAGGTTCACGATGCCCAGGAGGAGGCCTATTTCTTCCGCCTGTCCAAGTACGCTGACCGGGTTCAGCATCTGCTGGAAGATACCGACTTTCTGGAACCCCGCAGCCGGGTCCACGAGATGGTGAACAACTTCATTAAACCCGGCCTGGAAGATCTGTGCGTGTCCCGCACCTCCTTCACCTGGGGTGTGCCGGTTGACTTTGACCCTGGTCATGTGGTCTACGTCTGGATCGATGCTCTCTTCAACTATACGACCGCCCTGGGCTATATGAATGACCAGTACCACGACCTGGAGAAGTTCTGGCCTGCAGACGTCCACTTTGTGGGCAAGGAGATTGTCCGTTTCCACTCCATCATTTGGCCCGCCATGCTCATGAGCATGGGCCTGCCCCTGCCCAAGAAGGTGTACGGCCACGGCTGGCTGTTGCTGGACGGTGGCAAAATGTCCAAGTCCAAGGGCAACGTGGTGGACCCCTACCTGCTCAGCGAACGCTACGGTGTGGACGCGCTGCGCTTCTTTCTGCTGCGCACCTTCCCCTTCGGCAGCGACGGCAATTTCTCCAACGAGCTGCTCATCAATACCATCAATGTGGACCTGGCCAACGACCTTGGCAATCTGGTGAGCCGCACCACTGCCATGGCAGAGAAGTACTTCGACGGAAAACTGCCCGAGCTCCGACAGGCTGACTATGCGCTGGACCAGGATTTGGGGGGGATGGCCGGTTCCCTTCGGAACCGCTATGAGGAGCAGATGGAGAAATTCCAATTTCAGAACGCCCTGGAGGAGGTCTTCAAGGTCATCCAGCGGGCCAACAAGTATATCGACGAGACCTGCCCCTGGGCCCTGGCCAAGGATCTGGATGCCAACGCTCCCCGATTGGCTGCGGTGCTCTATCATCTGCTGGAAACCATCCGCATCTGCGCTGTTCTGCTCACCCCCTTTATGCCGGACAGCTGCCACAAAATATTTTCCCAGATTGGGGCTCTAGCCAGCGCCCAAACCTGGGACAGCGCCGGTACCTGGGGTGTTCTCCCCCTGCAAGTCCAGGTCAATAAGGGGGAGGCCCTGTTCCCCCGTATCGACATGTCTGCGGAGCTTGAAGCCCTGGAACAGGCAGCACAGGCGGCAAAACAAGCTGTACTGCCCGTCATTGAGCTGGAACCTCAGTCAAGGGAAGCCGTGGATTTTGACACCTTCTGCAAGTCCGATTTCCGTGCTGTCAAGGTGAAGGACTGCCAGAGCGTGAAAAAGTCTGACAAGCTGTTAAGATTTACCCTGAACGACGGCACCGGTACCGACCGGCAGATTTTGTCCGGCATTGCCAAGTGGTATAAGCCGGAGGACCTCATCGGCAAGACCCTGGTGGCCATCGTCAACCTGCCCCCCCGGAAGATGATGGGGCTGGAGAGCTGCGGTATGCTGATCTCCGCCGTCCACACTGAAAAAGGTGAGGAGAAGCTGAACCTGCTGATGTTGGATGACGCCATCCCTGCCGGCGCGAAACTATGCTGAAATAACCTGTGAAAATCAGCCGGCAAGAGGGGACGGGCCTGCAATCGGTTCCTCTTGCCTACACAGGAAAATGGAGTGCTTTTCATGCTGTTTGACACCCATGCTCACTACGACTCCCGCCAGTTTGACGCCGACCGGGATCAGGTGCTCTCCTCCCTGCCCAGTCGCGGGGTGGCGCTTGTA
The DNA here is from genome assembly GCA_932222125.1 of uncultured Clostridia bacterium. Classification (GTDB taxonomy): domain Bacteria; phylum Bacillota; class Clostridia; order Oscillospirales; family Oscillospiraceae; genus Enterenecus. The sequence goes on from CAKNZJ010000194.1 coordinate 30,766, forward strand.
GTAAACCCCGGCTGCGATCTGCCCTCCTCCCGCCAGGCAATCACATTAGCGGAACGCTGGCCCTTCCTATATGCTGCCGTAGGCGTCCACCCAGAGGACTGCGCCGGTTGGACATCTGCTGACATGGATACCCTGCGAGCTCTGGCCGTCCACCCCAAGGTGGTAGCCATTGGGGAGATCGGGCTGGACTACTACTGGAAGGAAAATCCACCCAAGGAACTCCAGCAACAGGTATTCCGCGCCCAGATGTCCCTCGCGCAAGAGTTGGGCTTGCCCGTCATTGTCCATGACAGAGACGCTCATGGGGACTGCCTGTCCGTAGTACGGGAGTTTCCAAAGGTGCAGGGCGTGTTCCATTGCTTTTCCGGCAGCGCCGAGATGGCCAAAGAGCTGGTGAATCTCGGCTGGATGATTTCTTTCACCGGAGTGCTTACCTACCAAAATGCCCGGCGGGCTATGGCGGCGGCCCAGGCCGTTCCCCTGGACCGGCTGATGATCGAAACAGACAGCCCCTACATGGCCCCCGTTCCCCATCGGGGTAAACGCAACGATTCCGGCCATGTCATCCATACCTGCCGGCGGCTGGCGGAAATAAAGGGAATCTCCTTGGAGGAGTGCGCTCAGATCACCCTGGATAATGGACGCAGATTTTACAAAATTGCCGGCCCTATCAACGCTTCTGCTGGTATGCGCTGAATTCTTTCTTAATTTTTTAAATTCTATGTAAAATCTCTTGACAGTCTTCTTTTTAGGTGATATAATTTGGTTGGTTTTGATGTATGAGTCGTATTTGTCCTCCCCTTCGTACATGAAAGGGGAGGACTTCTTTATTGGCTCCAAAACGCAATTTAACTTGTAGGAGGAACGAAAAATGACTGGTACTGTAAAATGGTTCAATGCGGAAAAGGGCTATGGTTTCATCACCCCCGATGATGGCTCTGAGGACGTATTTGTCCACTTCTCTGCCATCGTGGCCGAGGGCTATAAGAAACTGCTGGAGGGTCAGAAGGTCTCCTTCGAGACTGAGCCCGATCCCCGTGGCGCCAAAGGGGTTCGCGCTGCCAACGTGGTGGCCCAGCCCGAGGAGTAATTAACCAGACAAAAAGCCTGCCGTGTAGACGGCAGGCTTCTTTATTTGTCGCTTCACGCTTCCTTCCCACAGCTGACCCGTGAAGCAAGGGGCAATCAATCTCACTTTCTCCTTGGCAACTTATACTTCGTGCCATCCGGCTCCACAATATAGGTGCGATCCAGCTGGCCGGTGAGGCTGGCTTTCACACCGTCGATATACTCCCGGCGCAAAGCATCCCGCTCAGCCAATTCCTCCTGGGTAAGATCCCTCCCCTCCCTGATACGCCGGGCAAATTCGTTGATTCGGTCGATTTTCTTCTGATCCATTTACAGATACCTCTCTATCTCAATGATGATTCGCCCCTTTCGGGACTGGCCGCCCACCGACTTCAGTACACACTTTCCCAATCCCCGGCAGGTGAACACGTCCCCCTCTTCCACCATTTTTCCAGGTTTCAGGCACTCCCGGTGGTTGATAGACACCCGCCCTCCCGTGATCAGGGCGGTTGCCTTTCCCCTGGAGGCAGCAAATCCTGACGCTAACACCGCATCCAGCCGCAACGCAGCCACTGTGTCCTTTACCAGCTTTACCTCCGCCGGGGCAGGGACCAGCTCCCGCAGCGGGATCTCCCGCAGCTTGAGCCGGTGGCGCCCCGCCTGGTCAAATTGGGACAAAATGATTGGAGCCGCCTCCTTTAGCGCAATAATCTGAGCCGCCTCTTCCCCTATCAGAATGTCTCCCACTCGTTCCCGGGTGAGCCCAATGCCCATGAGCCCCCCTAACATATCCCGATGGGTTAGATGGGCGTTTGGCGAAAACACAGCCTCAATCCCAGCCAGTTCTTCCTCCGGCTCCCACGCCCCCACCTCCTGCCAATCCGGTAGAAACACACAGATGGTCCGCTCCGCTCCCTGATAGCCGCCGGAAAACAAGCATTTTGGATTGCCACAAGCAGCCAGCAACGGCTCCACCGCCGCCCGCTGGGCCGGGGATATAAACTCTGTTGCACACGGAATAGCCCGGCTGCTGGACCGCTCCATCCGATCCATTATTCGGGCCAACACTACCCGCTCCTCCCGGTCTTTAGAAAATTGGTTCAACAGCTCCGTCTTGTTCATAGACACTCGCTTCCCTCCTCAGTCCGGGCAAACTATCCCTCTGAGCGGCATTCATCCCTGCTGAGCCTGATACAGTTTGGCATACTCTCCGCCCCGGTCTAACAGCTCCTGGTGGCTGCCTTCCTCCACAATACGGTGGTGGTTCACCACAATGATACGGTTGGCATTGCGCACTGTAGACAGCCGATGGGCAATTATCAAAGTGGTTCGCCCCTTGGCCAGCCTGTCGAAGGCAGACTGGATTCGGACCTCGGTAAGGCTGTCCAGGGCAGACGTAGCCTCATCTAAAATGAGGATGGACGGATTTTTCAAAAAGATACGGGCAATGGACACTCGCTGTTTCTGTCCGCCGGATAACATAACGCCTCTCTCGCCTACATAGGTCTGAAATCCAGCAGGCATGGCCATGATATCATCATATATCTCCGCCTGACGGGCAGCCTCTACAATCTCCTCCTCTGTGGCGTCAATCCGACCATAACGGATATTGTCCAGGATGGTTCCAGCAAATAAAAACACATCTTGCTGGACCACACCGATATTTTGCCGCAGAGACCGCTGGGTCAGCCCGCGCACATCCATCCCATCCACTAGGATGCGCCCGCCAGTGACGTCATAGAACCTGGGAATGAGCTGACAAAGAGTGGATTTCCCCGCTCCAGACGGCCCCACCACCGCCACCGTTTCCCCTTGTGGCACATGGATGGACACATGGTCCAGCACCATCTCGCCGCCGTCATAGGAAAAAGATACATCGTCCACGAGAATGTCCCCTTTGGCCACTCCCATCTCCTTGGCGTCAGAAGCATCCCGCACAATGGGTTCCACCCGCATCAGCTCTACAAACCGCTTGAATCCCGCCATGCCGTTTAGAAATTGCTCCACAAAGGCCGCCAGCTTGCGCACCGGCGTGAGGAAGGTTGAAATATACAAAGAGAACGTCACCAGGTCTACAAAGTCCATCTGGCCTTGCATGATAAAATAGCCTCCGGCGGCAATGGTGAGCACGTTCATCACCGGCAGAACAAACTCCATTCCCGCACTGTACACTGCCATCGCTCTGTAGTACTCCCGCTTCGCCTCTCGGAACAGCTCATTGGAGTGTAAAAAGTTCTGATTCTCCCGCCCTTCATTGGCAAATGCCTTGGCAGTGCGCATACCGGAGATGGACGACTCCAGTTGACTGTTAATGCCCGCCATATTCTGTTTTACCCGCACCGACGCATTTACCATCCGACGGCGCTGGAAGATGGTAAATACCACAAAGATAGGCACCACTGCAAATACGATCAGGGCCAGACGCCATTGGATGGTAAACATCAGACAGAAGGCGCCCACCAGCGTGATCAGCGAGATGAACAGATCTTCCGGTCCATGGTGCGCCAATTCAGTGATCTCAAACAGGTCGTTTGTCATCCGACTCATAAGCTGTCCCGTTCTATTTTTATCATAAAATGAGAAGGACAGGTCTTGCATGTGATGAAATAGATCCTGCCGGATGTCCGCCTCAATGCGCACCCCCATCATATGGCCCAGGTAAGTAACGATGTAGTGCATCCCGGCATGAAGGGCATAGGCCACCAACAGGATAGCCATGACAGAAAAGAATGCGCCGTATGCTTTTTCAGGCAAAAGCTGATTTAGTGCTATCCGGGAAGAATAGGGAAAGGCTAAATCCACCAAGGCGATTCCCAGCGCGCACATCATATCCAGAAGGAACAGCTTCAGGTGTGGTCTATAATAAGACAAAAAAATGGGGAGATATCCTCGCTTAAACCGCTGAGACTCCATATTATCCACTCCTTATCCTCATATTGGTTGGAAGATTAAATTATATCCTAGCCATTTCGGCTTGTCAATCCAGCCCATTTGGGCTATAATCCCTTTAACAGCCTTGGAAAATGGAGGGAACATTACATGCTCCAGGAACTACAGGTGGTCGTCAGCAGTGTGCTCACTTTATTTTTATTGATGGGAGTCGGATTTTTCTTTGGAAAAAAAGGAATGCTGTCCAATGAAACCCTATCCCAGATGTCCCGCATACTGCTCTATGTGGTGATCCCAACTAAAATGATCGACTCCTTTCAAGTGGAGCGGACCTCCGCTCTGGATCAGGAGCTGCTTACCGCCTTTTTGACCTTGATTGGGCTTTATGGACTCTATGTTCTGCTGTCCTTTTTGCTGTTTCGCCGCCAGCCGGAGGAGCGCCGGGGTGTCCTTCGCTTTTCAGCCGTCTATGGCAACGTCAGCTTTATGGGTATTCCCCTTATCCAGTCTGTCCTGGGAGATCAGGCACTGATGGTGGCCGCCATGGGTATGGCCATCTTTAACCTCTTCACTTGGTCTCACGGCATAGCCCTTATTGGCGGGAAAAGCTCAGCCAGCGTCAAAAAGGTGGTGCTCAACCCCGCCGCTGTCGGCTTTGTCCTAGCCCTAGCCTTATTTCTGCTCCAATTGCGGCTGCCCGGACCAGTGGCCTCCTCCATCGGCTATTTAGGCAGTCTGAACACCCCCCTGGCCATGGTCATCGTGGGCGGGCAGATGGCTCACACCGGCATCGCCGCCGCCTTCCGCATGAGACAACTGTACGCCACATCTGCCATCAAGCTTCTGCTCCTGCCCTTTCTCACCATCGCAGTGCTACTCCCCTTTCGGCTTGATCCGCTCATCTTCACCGCCCTGGTCATTCTGGCCGCCTGCCCCACCGCAGGCTCCACCAGCCTATTTTGTCAAAGCCTGGGCAAGGACACCAGTATTGCCGCACTCCAAATTACACTGTCTACGCTATTGTGTATCGTCACCCTTCCTATGACCACGCTGTTGGCCCAGCTTCTGCGCGCCTGATTTTACCCTATCCACTAAGGAGGTATCATACATGGAACGTCGTCCTCATTCCCAGCTATCTTGGAACGAGCGGGGCCAGTTGTGGCTACGTCTTGGCATTCGTACCGCCTTGTTCCTGGCCGCGATCCTCCTGACCGCATATGTCCTTCTGCCCCTGTTGTCCTTGCTCAGTCCTTTCATGCTGGCCCTTGTCTTTGCTTGGATCCTCAATTCACCGGTGCGCTGGCTCCAGCGAAAGCTGTCCATCTCACGGAAGATCGTTTCCATGGTGCTGGTGATCTTGGTGTTCGCGGTCATTGGCGGTGTATTGTTTGGGGTAGGATGGGTGGCAATTTATGAGGTGCGTACCCTATTTGAAAACCGGCAATCCGTTTTGGACGAGCTGATCGGTGGCCTGACCGCAGTGGCCGACAGTATCACCGTCTGGCTGAATAGGCTGGGCAGCACCCTTCCCCGAGGCCTGATCCCCGCTGACTTCGATCTGTCCACCTCTATCAGCGACTGGTTTCAGTCCCTGGACCTATCCAGCTGGGTGTCCCAAATGGCGGGACGAGCCCCCTCCATGGTGTCCAGCCTATCCAGCTTTTCCGTGGCATTGGTGGTATTCATCATGGCTAGCTATTTTATCACCGGCGACTATCCCCGGCTGCGTTTCCTGATCACCGACCAAGTCCCCACCAGCACCAAGGACTTCTTCGGATCGGTGCGGACGGTATTTATGGAGGCCTTTGGCGGCTATCTAAAAAGCCAGCTCCTGCTGTCCCTGGGGGTATTTCTGATTCTCACCATCGGCTTTCTCGTGATGGGAGAAACCTATGGCCTGCTCATGGCCTTTGGCCTTGGAGTGCTGGATTTCATCCCCATCATCGGCGCTGGCACCGTCATGGTGCCCTGGGCCATGGTCGATCTCATCCTGGGAGAATACGGTCAGGCAATTGAGCTTATGGTCATCTGGGGGATCATCGCGTTGTTCCGCCGTCTGGCCGAGCCCAAGATTCTCGGCAACCAGATGGGCCTGGATCCCATCTTGTCCTTGGTGGGTATCTATGTGGGGATGCGAGTGGCAGGTGTGCTTGGCATGATCGTGGGGCCGCTGTTGCTGCTAGTGTTTCTCAATCTGTGTAAGCTGGGTATTTTCCGCCCTGTGACGGACGATCTGCACCTTGCCGCTGTGGACGTTGCCTCCATCCTCCGCAACGGAAAAACAAAGCCGGAGAAATAATCATTTGCAAATTCTTCACAATTTCAGCGGAAAATTCAAAATCATTTTTGATTTCCGACATACTGTGGACATAATTCTGCGTTATCTTATCCACAACAGCGAGGCTGCCTAAGCGCCTTACCCAGATTTGAAAGGAGACCTTCCCATGCTTGACCATAACCAATTTGACAACAGTGGGTTTAACCCAGACAACAGCACCTACCACTACAGCTTCATCCCACAACATAGCCAACCCACCCCGGAATCTACCCCATCTGCATCCAAACCCGCCAAGAAACGAAATGGCGCCGGCCGGGTGGCAGCCCTCGTGCTGTGCTGTGCCCTGGTGGGCGGCGGCGCCGGTGTGGGCGGCGCCGCTCTTTACAACGAGCTGGGCGGCGGAAGGGCAGATAGCCAAGGCACTACCATCTATCAAAACACCACCAGTCCCGCCCCGGTAAAGGTGATCCAGAGCGATGGCCTCACCCCCATGAGCTTGGCTGAGATCAATGCCGCCTATGCTGACTCCTGCGTGTGTATCTCGGTAGAGGCTATGGTACAGCAGGGCCGGTATCAGTATCCTGCCTCTGGCGCGGGCTCCGGCTTTATTATCAGCGAAGACGGCTATATCATCACCAACTACCATGTCATCGATGGGGCCACCTCCATCAAAGTCACACTGAACAACGGTGAAACATATGATGCCAAACTGGTGGGCGGCGAAGAGCTCAATGACGTGGCTGTACTGAAGCTTGACGGCGTCACCGGTTTGAAGCCTGTGGTCCTTGGCGACTCCGACAGCGTGGTGGTGGGCGAGACCGTATGCACTATCGGCAATGCCCTGGGAACCCTCTCCTTTTCCCAGACCTCCGGTGCGGTGTCCGCCACTGGGCGGTCCGTCACTATGAGTGATGGCACTGTGATGAACATGATCCAGACCGACTGTACCATCAACTCCGGCAACTCCGGCGGCCCTCTGTTCGACAGCTATGGGCGTGTGGTGGGCATCACTTCCGCCAAGCTTTCTAACAATGGCCAATCCACTCAGGCCACCATTGAGGGTATCGGCTTTGCCATTCCCATCAACGATGTTATTGATATCGTCACCGACTTTATGGAATATGGATATGTCACCGGACGGCCTTATATGGGAGTTCTCGAGCCTAAAAACATCAGTGATTACGCGCAGACTTTTGGCTGGCCCAACGGTGTGTATATCACCGATGTAGAAGAGGACTCCTGTGCCCAAACTGCCGGCATCAAACCGGGCGACATCATCACCAAAATTGACGATACGGAGATTACCAACGTATCTCAGCTGGTATCGGTCAAGAATAGCTACCGGGCCGGTGACACCGTAACCATCACCGTATTCCGCTCCGGCGAAAGCCTTACCTTAACCCTGACCTTTGACGAACAGGTAAACCCTACCCAATCCTCTGACAACCAGACCCAGCCCACCGCTCCCCAGCCCACTGCCAACACCCCCGGCTCTGGAAACGCCCCCAACAACGGTTACTTCGATCCCTGGGACTACTTTTTCAGATAAATCTGACGTAAGTGGCGTCCCCCGCAAGGAACTCCTTGCGGGGGACGCTTTTCATCTTTATTTCGTCAGCTGGGCAATCTCTGCCTCTGCCTCCCCACGGGTGTCCGTGGAAAAGCAAAATTCACCGTACAGATAGACCTCCACATGACCCCTTACCGATCTCAGTTCATACATTACCGGGACACTCCCTTCCTGTTTCTATCCCTATGATACAGGAAATAAAGTCCCATAAACCGGCATTAATTGCACATGACCGGACCAATGTTTAAGTGATATCCACCCGCTGCACGTCCACACAGGCTCCCATTCCAGTGTCTATGGTAAAGAGCACCCCATCCAACTTACACGGCCCCTCTGCCGGCTGAAACCGCTGGGGCAGCCCCCCTAAAAAACGGTTGACAGCCTGGTCCGGACGGATCCCAATCACCGACTGGGCCGGTCCGGTCATCCCCAAATCGGTGACAAAGCCCAATCCCTTTGGCAACACCCTTCCATCGGCGGTGGGTACATGGGTGTGGGTGCCCCACAGGGCCTGAACCCGTCCATCCAAGTACCACGCCATAGCCCCTTTCTCACTGGACGCCTCTCCATGAAAATCCACCAGGGTGACGTCCGCCTCCTCCAGGGATAAAATCTCATCCGCCCTTATGAATGGGTTATCCAAGTTTGAGTCCATCCCATACCTCCCCATCAGGTTGACCACTCGCAGGCGCAGGCCCCGGGGTCCATCAAAAATTCCCCAGCCCCTTCCAGGAAGCCTGCTGGTATAGTTGGCCGGGCGTAGCAGATAGGGCGTCTCCTCCATATAATTTACGATCTGTTGTTTGTCCCACGTGTGATTCCCTAATGTTATCACATCAGCGCCAGCGGTAAATATATCCTGCCCCTGTCGGGGGAGCAGTCCGTTACAAGCGGCGTTCTCTCCATTGACCACAGTAAAATGGACGCCGTGTATCCGGCGCAGTGCAGGCAGGTGTCGGCATAAAAAGTCCACCCCCTGATCTCCCACCACATCTCCCACAGCCAATATTCGTAGTTCCATAAAGCCTCCTCCTTCTAAGCGCCTTCATAGGGAGCCGGGGCCAGCCATATCCCCCTCCAGATTAGCTTCCCTGCTCTATCAGGGTAAGACATCCGTCCTTGTCATATTTTAAAAGCTGAATCTCCGATCGGGTGTCCCTGGCGATATCCCGCATCTTCACAGATTCTGTGACAGTGGCCACCAGTGTGTAGGCCACACCGTGGCGTTTGGCCCGACCTGTGCGCCCAATGCGATGGACATAATACTCCTGCTCCTCCGGCACATCATAATTGAACACCACGTCTACATCGTCGATGTCCAGTCCTCGGGCGGCCACATCGGTGGCCACCAGCACCTTCAGCTTGCCCTGTTTAAATTTTTCCAAGGTTCTCTCCCGCACCCGCTGCTGAATGTCACCATGGATCGCCTCACAGGACACCCCCCGCATCTTCAGCAGTCCGGCCAACCGGTCGGTCATATTCTTGGTATTGCAAAAGGCGATGGCCCGCTCGTAAGCGCCCCCATCCAACAGTGCCAGCATTGTGTCCAGTTTCTCCTCCCAGCTCATGAGCTCAATGCGGTACTGCTGGATATCTGGACGGTTTTCCTCCACAGGGCGGACGGTGATCTCTGCGGGGTCACGCTGGTATACCCAGGAGATATCCATAACTTCCCGTGATATTGTGGCGGAAAATAACCCTAAGTTACGTCGGTTTGGCATTTTATCTAAGATGTGTGTTACATCCTGGATAAAGCCCATGTCCAGCATTCGGTCGGCCTCATCCAACACCACTGTCTGCACCTTGTCCAGCCGGACGGTACGCCGTTTCATGTGATCCATCAGACGGCCTGGAGTGGCCACCACCAGCTGGGGTCTGCTCTTCAGCTGTGTAATCTGCTTGTCAATAGGTTGCCCGCCATATAGGCACACCACGCGCACGCCTTGCCGAAAGACACATAGATCCCGCAATTCATCCCGGATTTGAATGGCTAACTCTCGGGTGGGAACTAAAATCAGCCCCTGCACCTGATCCGACTGGGGATCAATATGCTCTACCATGGGGATACCAAAGGCATACGTCTTGCCTGTACCAGTGGGCGCTTTGGCCACCACGTCCTTCCAGTCCATAAAAAATGGAATAGCTCCCCCCTGGATAGCGGTGGCCTGAACAAACCCCTTCTTATCCAGCGCTTGCATAGTGGCTTGGGACAGTCCCATATCCTGATAGCAATATACCTCTCGTACCTCTTTGCCGTTGATCTCCATATGGCAGTTCCTCTCTCTTTTGTATCAATTTTAATTTAATAATATAGTATACCACAATCAGCTTGATAAGGCAAACTGCCGGATAAAAAGTCCTCCTTGAAATCCTACCATTTATGTGGTATTTTAGGAACAGGACAAAAAGGAGGCGGCCGCATGAAAATTTCCACACGGGGACGGTATGCCCTGCGATTGATGATCGACCTGGCCCAGCATCAGGATTCTGGCCCCGTCTCTTTACGGGAAGTAGCCCGGCGGCAGCAACTCAGCGACAAGTATCTGGAGCAGATCATCACTCCAATGCTTCGGGCAGGTCTGGTTCGCTCCATCCGTGGAGCGGGTGGGGGCTATCTGCTCACCCGCAAACCGGAGGACTATACTGTTGGCGATCTGCTCCGTCCCTTAGAAGGGGACCTGGCACCGGTGGAATGTGCCACCAACGCAGATTTTTGTGACCATAGCGACCAATGCTTCACCGTATGGCTGTGGCAGGAGATTCACAAAGCGGTGGCCTCTGTGGTGGACCGAACTACCCTGGCCGATCTGGTGGCCCGGGCTGAGGAGATGAGTTGAATCCCGCCCACCCTCCATCCCATGTGTCAGGACGCGCTCCCCGAATTGGCTTACTGCCGGTTCTGGGAGCATTCTTATGATAAACACAGGGACAGGCGGGTTTTTCCTGGCCCCATTGAAAGATCAAGCCTTTTATGTTATCATGACTGAAATTTCCCTGAGGAGGTCTCCTGTGGAATCACTGGCACAACTTCCCCTGCCCCTGCTGGAGTGGTTTCGGGACAATGCTCGCTCCCTGCCCTGGCGGGCTGAACCCACCCCTTACCATGTATGGCTGTCGGAGATTATGCTCCAACAGACCCGGGTCGCGGCAGTGCTGCCCTACTATCAGCGGTTTCTGGCAGAGTGCCCAGACATAGCTGACTTGGCCGCCCTGCCGGAGGACCGGCTGATGAAGCTGTGGCAAGGTCTGGGCTACTACTCCCGGGCCCGCAACCTGCAGAAGGCCGCCCGCCTCATTATGGAGCAGCATGCAGGTCTGTTCCCCTCCGATTATGCCAGTATCCGGGCCCTGCCCGGAGTTGGAGATTACACAGCCGGGGCCATCTGCTCTATCGCCTTTGGCAAGCCTGTCCCAGCCGTGGATGGCAACGTTTTGCGGGTGGTAGCCCGCCTCACTGGAGACAGCGGGGATATCACAACCCTACAGATGAAGCGGCAGGTCACCCAAGCTGTGGCTTCCGTTATCCCGCTTCACGCCACCGGCGCCTTCACCCAAGCACTGATGGAGCTTGGTGCTACCGTGTGCCTTCCCAATGGAGCCCCCCTGTGTGAGCGCTGCCCCGTCCAGAACCTCTGCGCTGCCCGTCTTCAAAATCGGGTGGATCAACTTCCCGTCAAAGCGCCAAAAAAGACCCGGCGTGTGGAGGAACTCACTGTCTGGCTCATTCTCTTCCAACAAAAAGTGGCCTTGCGCCGCCGTCCTGCCAAGGGTCTGCTGGCCGGACTATGGGAGTTTCCCAATGAACCGGCAGACCGCTCTCCCCTGTCCGGTTGGAATATCCCTCCCCAAGCAGAGGAAATCGTGGGCCATGCCAAGCATATCTTCACCCATATCGAGTGGCACATGACTCTCCATCAAGTGGAGACGGCAGAAGAGGAGCTGCCCTCCGGCTGGGTATGGGCTACCTGGGACGAGCTGTCCCATCGCTATGCCATACCCAACGCCTTTGACAGGGCAGTTGGCTTTCTGAACAAGAAATTAAACAACGAGGTGGAATAGCCCATGGCAAAATTGTACTTTCGCTATGGCGTGATGGGTTCCAGCAAATCCGCCAACGCGCTGATGGTGCGCTACAACTATGAGGAGCGGGGGCAGATGGCACTGATGGTCAAACCTGCAGTGGACCAGCGGGAAGGGAGGGCTGTGGTGAACTCCCGCATCGGTCTGTCCCATTCCTGCGTCTGGTTTGAACAGCTGGAGAAAATGGATCAAGAAGCCATTCGCTCCTATCAATGCGTCATTGTGGATGAGGCACAGTTTCTCACCAAGGCCCAGGTGGAATTTCTCACCACCATTGTGGACGATATGAATGTACCGGTTATCTGCTATGGCCTGCGGGCCGACTTCCGTGGGGAGCTGTTCTCCGGCTCAGAGGCACTGCTGGCATGGGCGGATATTATTGAGGAGGTCAAAACCATCTGTTGGTGCGGCAGAAAAGCCATCTTTAACGCCCGGTTTGACGCGCACGGCGTGGTGCTCAAGCAGGGGGAACAGGTGGTGTTGGGCGCCAACGACCGTTACATTGGCTTGTGCCGCCGCCATTGGAAATCCGGGGATCTGGGCCCTGATTTCCAGGTAAAAGCGGAATGATCTGCTCCCTCTGTCCCCACCGGTGTCAGGCCATCCGGGATGAGGAGCGCGGCTACGGACTGTGCCAAATGCCGGCCCGGCCGGTAGCCGCTCGGGCCGCCCTCCATCTCTGGGAGGAGCCCTGCCTATCCGGGCAAAACGGTGCGGGTACAGTATTTTTCTCAGGCTGCACCCTGAAGTGCGTGTTTTGCCAGAATGAACAGATCAGCCAGGACAATTTTGGACAGCCACTCACCGATGATCAGCTCTACGCTGTCTTCCAACGCCTGGCTGACCAAGGCGCCCATAACATCGAACTGGTCACCCCAACTCAGTTCCTCCATGCTCTGATCCCGGTGCTGCGCCGCCCTATTCCAGGCAGCCTACCTGTGGTGTGGAATACCGGCGGCTATGAGCGGGCAGACGTACTGCCTATATTGGAGGGCAAGGTAGACATATACCTGCCCGACCTAAAATACCTTACCCCCGCTCTGGCCCAGCGTTACTCCGGCACCGCCTGCTATCCCCAGGCGGCCAAGACAGCAATTCTAGAGATGTACCGTCAGCGGGGTCCCATCCGCATGGAAAATGGTCTTTTAAAAAGTGGTGTGCTCATTCGCCACCTGATCCTCCCCGGCCAGGTGGAAGAAGCCAAACGAGTCATGGACTGGGTGGCCTCTGCCTTTCCGTCCGGGGCGGTGCTGTTCTCCCTGATGGCCCAGTACACACCCAGGAACGACCTGTCCGCTTTTCCCGAGCTAGCCCGCACCCTGCGCCCATCGGAGCTGCGCGCCGCCCGCAGCTATATGCAAAGTCTAAATCTGGCCGGGTATGTTCAGGAACTGTCCGCCACTGGGGAACAGTTCATCCCCACGTTCGATGGCACTGGATTGCCGCCGGTTTTGCCGGCCCCCCAAGGGGTACATCAGGAGTGAACCCTTGGCAGTTGATGGATTTTTGCTCTTTTGATTATGATTAGGAGGAGATTGTTTCATGGGTCAAGTCAAAGATCAAGCAATGACACAGGCCAAACGCTGTAAATTTATGCTTAAGCCCTTTTTCATCATGGCTACTGTGTATTTTGTAGGGATTCTTGCTATTTTACGGGCCAATTTCAACTATATCGACGATATGGGCCGTGTATTTGCGGGCTACCAGAGTTGGGGCAACTTTAGCCGCTATCTATCCAGCGCCCTTTCTAATCTGGTCCATGCAGATTCTTACTTAACAGATGTCTCACCGTTGACCCAGCTTCTGGCAATCTGTATTTTGGCCGCCGCAGGGGTTGTCCTGCTGTATATCGTCACAGAAAAGCGCGCCTTTCATGTGTGGCAGCTGGCGGCCCTGATCCCATTGGGCCTGTCCCCCTATTTTTTGGAGTGTCTTTCCTATAAATACGATTCTCCCTACATGGCGTTGTCCGTTTTTGCCTCCATTGTCCCCCTCCTATTTCGCAAGAAAAAGCACTGGACTTACGGTATTGCCACCAGCCTGGGCATTTTTGTGGTGTGCACCACATATCAGGCCGCTTTGGGTATATTCCCCATGCTGGTCATCCTACTGTCCGTCCGTGATTGGACTGCGGGGGCCGACATAAAGCGTGTGATGCAGTTTTTGCTCACTTCCATTCTGGGCTATGGCTGCGGTCTGCTCCTATTCAAGATATTTCTCATGCCCTTTTTATCCGTAAACGCATATGTGTCAGTCTATACCCGCACTGCCGGGATCAAAGACATGCTCCCCACTGCCGTTTCTAACATCAAGAAATATTACTCGCTTGTCCTCTCTGACTTCAAAATAGAGTGGCTGGTTCTCATCCTTTTGATATGCACTGCCTATGTGGTCATACTCGTGAAGGATACAAAGCGGAATAAATATTCCGCCGCCGTGCTAGCAACAGCGTCTCTGGCATTGATGGGTGTGGTTTGTTTTGGCATCTACCCCGCCCTGGAATATCCTCTCACTGATCCCAGGGCAATGTACGGTGTGGGCGCACTCATTTCCTTTTTGTCTGTCACCGTGGCCTCCACCCAACGGGCATATGCGGGTAAAGTCGCTTGCGTCCTTCTCAGCTGGGCATTTTTTGTGTTTTCCTTTACCTATGGAAATGCGCTATATGTGCAAAGCCAGTACACCGATTACAGAATCTCCATGGTCATTGATGATCTGAACGATCTAGACGCTTTCCTGACAGACCATACCAAAACCGTACAAATCAACGGCTCCATCGGGCAATCCCCCGTCTTGCGCCAGATGCCCCAAGACTATCAGATGTTAAACCGGTTAGTCCCCATCAATTTCCGGCAGACCTGGCTCTGGGGATCTTATGGATTTTTCCACTACTATGGAATCAAGCACGTCATCCGAAACACCGACATTGACTTGGCCACATATAATCTGCCTGTGGTCAAGGATACTATGTATCACACCATCAGAGGAGATGACAATTTTATTTTAATTGAGTTAAAATAACAGCTGTCACCTCAAACTGCCGGAACCGGAAAGAGAAGAGGGATACCAGGTCAAAGTTGGCCTGGTATCCCTCTTTTTGTTGTCATATATCCACTGCTCAAGTGGGAAGATAAGACCTGACAGCATCCGCCTCTTACACTGGGATTGTAAAAAACGTCCGTACCGCGCCGCTTAAATCGGCAAACATCGCCCCGGACGGTGGAAAGAAGCTGAACCAGATGATGAGCAGACACAATATGCCCGTCAAGATCATTGCTCCCTGATCGATCCCCGGCCACTCCCCCAGTGGCCAAAGCACCTGGGGCAACAGGAAGCCCACCGCCATGAGAATGACGTACAAAGCAGGGCCAAAGGTAGGGTTCTCTCCCCGCATGACCACAAAGTAGAGCCAGCTGATCGCCAACATCATTCCACAGACGATGAGCAGGGATAGCAGCCAAGGCGTTCGGGCCGTCTTTGCGCCCCCCTTTGTCATCACCAGCGACACTGCCAGCAGAGGATAAAACAGCAGCTTTACATGCTCCCACACGCTCTCCCGCACCAGGGCAATAAGCGCGAAAACGGGATTTGGCAGCCAATTATACAGACCATGTAAAATTACCCCTACCGCCACGGCCAGCAAAAAAGCAAAAAATAGCATTTTTGTCGTTTTCTTCATATCCCCCACCTCATCTCACTCGAACTCATTGGAACAGAGCACAAATATTGGAGCTTCTTTTTCTCGTCCCACACCCTAAGCTTATGCGTCCACTTGGGCAAACTATACCCAATAAAAAATTTTGTTTAAAAGGGCCAATTGTAAGCAGCGCAAGGGGGATTTCCCTGCATACAAACCGAAACCCCAGCCTCTTCGCTCCTGGCTCATTCCCACCTTCCAGCCGGCCCTAACTTTGCCATAGTGAAACCGCTTCTCCATCGCCATATTAAACAGGCAGGCGATTTAGTCCGCCGCCTGTTTGCGCAAACCATTGTTTTTACAGCGTTGTGTTTTAAATGGGAAGTCAAGTTTGATCAGAAAGGCGGTGAATGATTTGAATGAAGAATCCAGACCATTTAGCTGGGCGGCCCTGCGCCTGGCACTGTTTATGGCAGCGGCTGTGCTGACGTTCTGGCCTCTTTGTGCCAGAGCCAGCGCTGTCACTGTGGTGCCAGTGGGCAGGGCCGTTGGCATCAAGTTATTTTCCGATGGCGTGGTGGTAGTGGGCACCTCCGAAGTGGACACCGAGTTGGGCAATGTGAACCCTGCCAAGGCCTGCGGCCTGAAGGAGCGAGACATTATCACCCATATCAACTCCACTGAGGTGGATACCATTGATGAGGTGTCCTCCCTTCTCCAGGAACTGGAAGGAGAGGCCATGAGCATTCGAGCCATCCGCGACGAAAAGCAGGTACAGCTTACCGCTCAGGCTGTGCTGTGTGCCTCGGATGGAGCCTATAAGTTAGGTGCCTGGATCCGAGACTCTATGGCAGGGATTGGAACGGTTACCTTCTACTGCCCGGACACCGGCTCCTTCGGTGCTTTGGGCCATGGAATCAATGATGTGGACACTGCTCTGCTTATGCCTTTAGAGAGCGGCTCCATCCTGCCTGCAACTGTGTCCGGTGTGGACAAGGGTGTATCCGGTGAACCCGGGCAGTTGCTGGGAATATTCGACACCGATTCTGTCTTAGGCCTGCTCCGTTCCAATACCACCGGTGGAGTGTTTGGTACCATGACAGATGGGACCTGGGCCCAAGGCACCCCCATGGAGGTAGCCCCTCAAGATCAGGTGAAGGCGGGCAATGCCACCATCCTGGCCAATGTCTCCGGAGATATTGTGGAAGAATTTGATATCCAGATTGTCAAAGTGTACCCTGAACGTCAGGGTGACGGGCGGGACTACCTGATTAAGGTCACCGATCCTGATCTGTTGGCCGCCACCGGCGGTATTGTCCAAGGCATGAGTGGAAGTCCCATTCTGCAAAATGGCAAGTTGGTGGGCGCCGTCACCCACGTCATGGTGGACGACCCTACCAGCGGCTACGGCATCTATGTGGGCCAGATGCTGCAGCAGTGCGGCGTGGCTTAAACTGTCCCAAGCCTTTGCATTCGACAGTTCTGTCGAATAAAAAATCAAAAAACAAGCAAAACTTTCTTGCCATGTGGAGGATTCTGTGGTATTTTAGATAAAGGTAAAAACTGGTAGTTCCATACCACAGGTCGGAGACCAGAAAGGATATTCAACATGAGCGAGAAGAAAATTGTGATCATAGCGGATGCCTCTGAAGAATTTCGTCAAATGTTATCGGACGCCATGGAACAGACGGGTGAGTTAACTGTCGCCGCCCAAACTGACAACGGCGAAACCCTGTTATCCCTTATCAGTAGAATACACCCGGATGTAGTGGTAATGGATCTGATGCTGTCTGAGCTAGATGGGCTGGATGTATTGGAACAGTTGGGCGAGGACCGGCCCAATCTTTTGGTTCTATCCGCCTTCAGCAATCCGGCCCTGGCGGAGCAAATTTCTGCTCGGGGCGGCGATTACTGTATGCTCAAGCCCTGCCGTCTCCAGACTGTCGTTGACCGAGCCCGCCAGCTCAGCACCGGTACCGCCGTTGGGGACAATACCGGTGAAAACGCCATCCGGGCATTGGAACGTAAGGTAACTGCTATTATTCACGAAATCGGCGTTCCCGCTCACATTAAGGGTTACCAGTATCTTCGAGAGGCCATTGGTTTGGCCGTGTCCGATATGGAAGTAATCAATGCAGTGACCAAGGTGCTTTATCCTGCAGTGGCCAAAAAATTCGGCACCACTGCCAGCCGTGTTGAACGGGCCATTCGCCATGCCATTGAAGTGGCATGGGACCGGGGTGACTTAGAGACCTTGCAAAAGTATTTTGGTTACACGGTATCAAATGCCAAAGGCAAGCCTACCAACAGTGAGTTCATCGCCATGATCGCAGACCGTATCTCCTTGGAACAGGGCGCCGGATCTGTTTAAGCAGTCAAATGTCCCACTGGCAGCATATGTTTAAAAAGGCCATAAATGAGCAGCCGCTCCAGGTTCACTGTCTGTTGAACCCGGAGCGGCTGCTCAGTCTTTACTATGTTTTTTTGCATCCAGCAGCTGCGCCCGGATTCCCCATAACTTTTCAGACAGGTCCACATAGTAGTTGTGGGGAAACTCAAACCGCTTTACTTCATCCCACAGGCTGTCCACTTCCCGGGTGCAGCGGGCCCGAATCTCCTGAATCGTAGGCAGCTTATATACCAACTCTCCCTGTTGGAAGATGGGTTCTAACAACGGCCGGGCAGTATAGTCCGAGACGGTCTTCCGCTTCCAGGTGGCCTCCGGATCGAATAACTCCAAGGGTTTTGTAAAGTCCGGCTGCTCATCATAGACGCAGATATAGTCCGCCATAGCCTTACCGGTGGCGTTTTCAAACAGGCGATAAGCTTTCTTAAAATGGGGAATTGTCACCTTGGCCGCATTTTCACTCACCTTGATCTTGGGGATTACCCGGCCCTGCTCGTCCTCGATAGCAGCCAACTTATACACGCCGCCGAACACCGGCTCGCTCTTGGAGGTAATCAGCCGCTCTCCCACCCCAAAGGCGTCAATCCGGGCGCCCTGGGTGAGCAAATCCCGGATGATATACTCATCCAAAGAGTTGGACGCCACAATCTTGATGTCGGACAAACCGGCCTCATCCAACATCTCCCTGGCCCGTTTTGACAGGTAAGTCAAATCCCCTGAGTCAATGCGGATAGCGCCGGTGGTGATGCCCTGCTCCCGAAAAACCCGGATGGCGTTTGGCACACCGGACTTGAGCACGTTGTAGGTATCCACCAGCAGGGTAGCAGTGTTTGGATAAACCTGGCAATAGGTTGTAAAGGCAGTATACTCATCGGGGAACATCTGTACCCAAGAGTGTGCCATGGTGCCGGTGGCGGGAATATGAAACATCAGCTCAGACAGGGCGCAGGCTGTCCCACCAGCCCCCGCAATATAACTGGCCCGGGCCCCCAGCAGCGCCCCATCTGCCCCCTGGGCCCGGCGAGAGCCAAACTCGGATACCATCTTTCCCTCCGCCGCCCGGACGATCCGGTTCGACTTTGTAGCAATGAGGGACTGATGATTCAGCGCCAGCAGCAGATAAGTCTCAATGAATTGAGCCTGGATCGCCGGCGCCCGGACCGTCAGAATGGGTTCCCGCGGAAAGATGGGCGTACCTTCCGGCACAGCCCAAATATCGCCGGTAAAGCGGAAGGTGCTCAGATAATCTAAAAACGCCTGAGAAAAGGTTCCCTTGTTCCGAAGATAGTCCAGGTCCTCCTGGTCGAAACACAGATTCTGGATGTAATGCACCACTTGCTCCAAACCGGCGGCAATGGCAAATCCTCCGCCGTCCGGGACACTGCGGAAAAACACATCAAAATAACATATCCGATCCTTCAACCCTGTCTGAAAGTAACCGTTACCCATTGTCAACTCGTAAAAGTCGGCCAACATGGTATAATTGACGTCATGCTTCATCTTGACGGACACCCTCTTTCTATTAGAGTATCTGGTATATGGTTCTCTCTATTATAAGCGGTTCCCTCTACAAAATCAATCCTAAATCAGATGCGCCCCAGCCCTTTCGGGCCGGGGCGCATACTGCCTTTCTGCTCAGCTGTGACTGCTGTATGGGGCCAGGTCCAGGCGGATGAAGTAGCCCTGGCCGTGACGGCAGATAGGGCAGTTCTGAGGAGCCACCTCCGACCGGATGATCTCCCCACAGTTGAGGCACATCCACACTGTCTCCTCCTGGGGAGCAAACAGCTTACCGCTCTCCAACAAATCTCCAAACAGGCCAAACCGGTCGCCATGGACCTTTTCTACCTCCGCAATCAGCTCAAACTGCCCTCCAATCAGATCAAAGCCCTCCTCGTGGGCAATACTGGCAAAGGCGCGGTAATCCGCCTCCCACTCCTGGTACTCATTATGCCGGGCGGCCCGGAGCAAACCCAGGGTGTTTGGACAAATATCAACAGGGTAAGTGCCGTCAATCCCAATGGTCTCTCCCGCACAGCTTTTCAGCAAATCATAAAATACCTTGGCATGGGCCCGCTCCTGATCGGCAGTAAACTCAAACACCCGGGCGATCACTTCCAGCCCCTCCTTTCTGGCCTGGCTAGCGGCAAAGGTATAGCGGTTGCGGGCTTGGCTCTCCCCAGCAAACGCACGCATCAGATTTTCCCTGGTCCGGCTGTCACGAAAGTCAAGATTACCCTTGGTCATGTTTTCATAGACATCACTCATGTGTGTACCTCCAAACAAGATTGATAATGACAGTATGCCCGGTTTTGCGAAAATCTTCCCATCAGTCACCCACTGCCCCAGTCAGGAATACACTGAAGCGATGATGGAAACGCGATATCAGGACTGGAGGGGTTTTGTGATGCTACGGGCAAAAAATATCTGGGTGGTGGGCGGAGACCCCCGGCAGGCCGCCTTGGCGCGGCTGCTGGCAGAGGACGGCCACGGAGTACATACTTACGCACTGGAGCAGTATGAGGGCATAAAATGTGAGCCCTCCTTGGCTGGGATAGACCGGGCGGACTGCGTCGTCCTCCCACTCCCGGCGGCAGGATCAGAAGGGGAACTGAACACCCCGCTGTCCTCACACCGGCACCAGCTGCAAACAGTGCTGGACGCCATGCGTCCAGGTCAACTGGTGTGTGCCGGGATGGCGAAGGAGTCCCTCAAGCGCATGGCCCAGGAGCGGAAGCTTATCCTTCAGGACTACTTTGCCCGGGAAGAGCTGGCCGTGCTCAACGCCATCCCCACCGCAGAGGGCGCCCTACAGATTGCCATGGAGGAGCTGCCCATCACCCTGCATGACGCCCGGGTGCTGGTAGTAGGCTTTGGGCGGCTGGGACGGGCGCTGGTCCCTAGGTTAAGGGCACTTGGCGCCCGGGTTTGGGTCTCCGCCCGCCGGTATGATCAGCAGGCCGCCGCCGAAAGCATGGGCGCCGGTGCCGAAGGCATGGATCGTATGCCCGATTGGCTGTGCAGCTATGACCTGGTGATGAACACCGTGCCCGCCCCTGTCCTCAGCCTGGAAGAACTAGCCGCTCTGAAAGAGGGAGCCCTAGTCATCGATCTGGCCTCCCGCCCCGGGGGGGTGGATATGACTGCTGCCTCCGCCCTAGGGGTGCGAGTTATCTGGGCCCTGTCCCTTCCCGGAAAGGTGGCCCCCATCACCTCTGGGCGCTATATCAAAGATACCATCTATCATGTCATAGAGGAGTTGGAAATGTGAATATTGAGCAATTACGGGTAGGGTTTGCCTTTTGCGGCTCCTTCTGCACCCTGGCCACCGCCATAGATGCCTTGGAAAAGACCGCTGCCCGCTTCGGTCAAATTATCCCCATTATATCTGAAACAGTCGCGGTCACCGATACCCGTTTTGGGGCCGCCCACGATTTTATACGGGAGATTGAGCGCATCTGCGACCGGCGCGCCATCACCTCCGTGAAAGGGGCCGAACCCATAGGTCCCAAGGGATTGCTGGATGTGCTGGTCATCTGCCCCTGCACTGGCAATACTATGGCTAAGCTGGCCCATGGCGTCACCGACAGTTCAGTGACCATGGCAGCTAAGGCACATCTGCGCAATGGCCGCCCCTTGGTCATCGCACTATCCACCAACGATGGGCTGGCCGGCTCTGCTCCCAACCTGGGCTCCATGCTGGCCCGAAAGCACGTCTACTTCGTTCCCTTTGGGCAGGATGACTGCAAGGGCAAGCCTACATCCCTGGTCGCCCATTTCGATCTGGTGCCCGACACCATTGAGGCGGCCTGTCGGGGTGAGCAGCTCCAACCGATGCTGCTTTCCTCCCAGAGTTGAACCCTTTCCTCGGGCGGCGCTGCAAGTGCAGCGCCGCCCCCTTCCCCTCGCAAAATTAGGGTTGACATATGCCTTCAGGTCTGATATACTGCCTATGGAAAAAGAAAGTAGGAATGGCACCGCCGTCCTCACCTCCCGCTCAGGGCGAAGGGGTTAACATGGTAGAGTCACCCGCCAGAGCGGGGGCTTTGTTGTGGACGTGGGTGCTGTCGCGCTCACGTTTTTGTATTTGGAGGTGTGTGACCATAGCAAATGCGGCTTATCAAATCAACGAGGAGATTCGGGACAGGGAGGTCCGCCTGATCGGTGCCAACGGCGATCAGATGGGCGTCATGTCCTCCGCCGAGGCCCAGCGCCATGCCGATGACGTCGGCCTGGACCTGGTAAAGATATCTCCTACGGCTCATCCCCCCGTTTGCAAGCTCATGGACTATGGAAAGTTTCGTTTTGAGCAGTCAAAACGGGAAAAGGAAGCCAGAAAAAATCAGCATGTCGTAGAGGTCAAAGAAGTGCGCATGTCCCCGGGCATCGATATCGGCGACTTCAACACCAAGCTGCGCAACGCCCAAAAGTTTTTGGCTGAGGGCAACCGGGTCAAGGTCACCGTCCGTTTCCGCGGCCGGGAGATGGCCCACACCGACATTGGTAGAAAGCTGCTGCTGGACTTTGCTCAGCAATGCGGAGAGCTGGCCACCATGGATAAGGACCCCAAGCTTGAGGGCAGGCATATGTCCATCTTTCTGTCTGCCAAGCCTGCCAAACCCAACAAATGACCCCTGTGGTCATTGACCGCCATCACACAAGAAGGAGATAACCGCTATGCCTAAAATTAAAACTCACAGCGGCGCAAAAAAGCGCTTTAAGCTGACCAAGACCGGTCAGGTCAAACGTGCCCACGCCAATCGCCGTCATCTGCTTAACGGCCATGGTAAAACCCGCAAACTGAAGCGGAGCCTGCGCAAGGGCGCCTATGCTGATATTACCAACGCAGCCACCGTACGGCGCATGATCCCCTATAAATAAGCCATCACCATTTACTCAACATAGGAGGCTAAACCACCATGGCAAGAGTCAAGGGCGCGATGATGACGCGCAAGAGAAGAAATAAAATCCTCAAGCTAGCCAAGGGCTATTGGGGCGCAAAGAGCAAACATTTTAAAATGGCCAATGAGCAGGTGATGAAGTCCCTGCAGTACGCCTATGTAGGCCGCCGGCTTAAAAAGCGTGACTTCCGGCAGCTGTGGATCGCTCGCATCAATGCCGGCTGCAAGCAAAACGGTATGAATTATTCCACCTTTATGCATGGCCTGAAGCTGGCTGGAGTAACGATTAACCGCAAGATACTGGCTGAACTGGCCGTCAATGACAAGGCCGCCTTTACCCAGTTGACTGCGCTGGCCAAGAGCAAGCTGGCCTAAATCAATGGACACAGCCTCTCCCC
The DNA here is from genome assembly GCA_932222125.1 of uncultured Clostridia bacterium. GTDB lineage: Bacteria > Bacillota > Clostridia > Oscillospirales > Oscillospiraceae > Enterenecus. Next base: position 53,994 of record CAKNZJ010000194.1, read on the forward strand.
TACGCTGGGGAGAGGCTGTGTCATATATATGGGATCTCAAAAATGTCTTCCAGCATTCTCCTCTGCCCTTCCACTTATTTACAGTTATGCCCTCTAGATATTTCTTTGTAGAATCGATGAACAGAATAGTGCATCGGAGGATGTATGTTATATATGCGTCCCACGTTTGTGTAAGTAAATACCTCTGAAAATCAGAAGTGCATTTTGCATTTCTAATTTTTGGCAACGTCACGGACAAAATGTCCTTCACATTATACACAAAATCAAGTTCGTATTTTGCAATCTTGATTTTCCAGGAAGGTAGCGGACATTTTGACCGCCACCAGTCAGAACGGCAATTTGACGTTTTGATTCTGGTCAACGTCATTTTGCCGTTGACAGAGTGTGCCTGACGCAAGTTTGATTCCATCTTGCATTTTTGCAACTTTTCTGAGGGCGGCGGTCAAATCTTGCATTACCGCCATATTTTTGCGATCTGGGCCGCTTCAAGAAAATTTCATCATTGACGAAGAAGCCGCCCCCGTGGTGAAGCAGAGCAAAGAGAGTCCCGTGGAGAAACAGGCGGTATTTGAGAACCACCACGAGCCAATCATAGACCGCGACACATGGGAGCGCGTACAGGAGCTACACAAGCAGCGCAACCACCCCAACCGCTATGATGAAGTGGGCTTGTTCTCCAGCATACTCTTTTGTGCCGACTGCGGCAGCGTCATGTACCAGCAACGCTACCAGACGGACAAGTGGTGGCAGGACTGCTACGCTACTATGCGGTAGCTACAAGAAGCGAGCCCATGACTGCACGGCGCACTTTATCCGCACTAACCTGTTGGGTAATCAATTTCGCTGTTCAGCAGATTTTGATAAAGCAAATAATCGTTAAAATAAATATACATGTATGAGTATGAGCCGTCCTCCAGCTCTAAAAGAAAACTTCTTTCCCCACCATGCCCTAAGGTCTTCAGGGGCCTTTTTTACCGTTCTGCCATAGGCACGAAAACCTGGTGCTTTGCCAGCGCCTTGTAAGCAGGGCGGATAATCCGTCCATGAGGACTGTAGACCTCCTCGATCCGATGGGCACACCAGCCCACGATCCGGGCAATGGCAAATAAGGGTGTGTACAATTCGGGAGGGATGCCCATCATCTTGTACACCAAGCCGGAGTACATATCCACGTTGGCACAAATCTCCTTATCCTGCCCGGTGACCTGATGAAATACTCCGGGTGATAGGCGCTCCACCGATTCAAACAGCTGAAATTGCTCTAAGAATCCCTTTTCCTCAGCCATCTGACGGGCAAACTGCTTTAAAATCACCGCTCGGGGATCAGAGACCGTGTAGATAGCATGGCCCATGCCGTAAATCAGCCCCGAGCCATCCCCCGCCTCTTTGCGGAGTATCTTGGTCAGATATGCCTTGATCTCCTCATCGTCCTTCCAGTCCTTTACATCCTGCTGGATGTGGGAAAACATCTCCATCACCCGCATATTGGCGCCGCCATGCTTTGGTCCCTTCAAGGCGCCCACTGCCGCGGCGATAGAGGCGTAGATATCTGTGCCGGAAGAGGACAGCACCCGGCAAGCAAAGGCTGAGTTGTTTCCGCCGCCATGCTCCATATGGAGCACGAGGCACAGATCCAGCAGACGGGCTTCCTCCCTGGTAAACTGATTGTCATGCCTCACCGAATGTAGAAAGTTTTCCGCTATGGACAGCTCGGGCTTAGGCCGGTGCAGATAGAGAGACTCCCTGTCAAAATAATGCCGCTTGGCGGCAAAGGCATGGGCTACAATCACCGGGAACCGGGCGATGAGCTTTAGTGCCTGGAGTATCTCCACCGGTAGAGAGTTATTATCTGGATCGGGGTCATAAGAATAGAGAGCCAATACCGATCGAGCCAACTTATTCATAACATCGGAGCTTGGTGCCTTGAGGATCATGTCCTCCGTAAAACTGGGAGGCAGATTCCTAAAGTATGCCAAAATATTCTGAAACTGTTCTAGCTGTTCCATATTTGGCAGGGTCCCAAACATCAACAGGTACGCAGTCTCCTCAAAGCCAAACCGATCCTCTGATGTAAATCCCTGAATCAGGTCCTGTACGTCAATGCCCCTGTAAATCAGCTGCCCGGGAATGGAGGTTTTCTCCCCATCTTCCAGTACATAACCCCTTACGTTGCCAATCTGGGTTACACCGGCCAAAACCCCTGTCCCATCTCCATTGCGCAGCCCTCGCTTCACATTGTATTTCTCATAGTAAACGGAGCTGATCTGGTTATATTTCTCAAACTCACTGCATAACCCTTGGATGAAGTCCAGGGAATCTGCATTCTGCTTGATTGCTGTCTTCTGTGCCTCAAGCAATGAGTCATAGATATTTCGACTCATCATAGCTCGCCTCCTTTTCCATCAACAATAAGTTGACTAATCACTGACTGTAATAAAGTATATTATACCGCAAGTCAAAACTTGCGTCAATGCATAATTCCAGCAACATTTTTTATGAAATACTGAGCAGACCGCACATCTTATTATGCTTTGTGAAAGAGGGGAACAAAAACTTGCAAAAACCATGGATATCTTCATCTGTTCGCAGACCATTTCTCACCGGACTGGCCCTGGGGCTTGTTCTATTGCTTCTTCCCCTTACCACCCTGGGTCAGCCAAAGGATGGATGGGTGACTTTACTGCCTCCCAGTCCCACCCCAGTGACAGAGTCCATCCCCCCATCCAGCCAGTGGGACAGCGCCCAAACCATCCGGGTTCTGATGGGCGATGGTTCCGTGGAGTCCATGACCATGGCCGACTATCTGTGGCGGGTAGTGGCTGCGGAAATGCCTGCCTCCTTTGAACCAGAAGCTCTACGGGCTCAATCAGTGTGTGCCCGCACCTATAGTCTTTGGAAGCTTTCGGCTCACAGCCACGAGGCGGAGGGCGCGGACATCTGTGCCGACTCCTCCTGCTGTCAGGCATATACCACCCCAGAGGAGGCGGCCACCCGTTGGGGTGAGACTGCGAAGCCCTATACCGCCAAACTGGCAGAGGCGGTGGCTGACACCGATGGGCAAATTATGACTTATGGCGGCGCCCCCATTCAGGCTGTGTTTTTTTCCTCCGCCAGCGGAGCCACTGAGAATGCAGAGGCAGTATGGGGCCGCAGCCTGCCCTACCTGGTATCGGTAGATAGCCCGGAAGGGGATGAGGTGCCCAACTACCACTCCACCACCACCCTATCCGCTGACCAGATGCGCGCCCTGGTAGAGAAAGCAGCAATAGGCGCTGATCTGTCCGCTGACCCTTCCGGGTGGTTGACTAACCTGGTTCGCACCTCCTCCGGGCGGGTGGCCTCCATAGATGTGGGCGGGGTCACCTTGTCAGGAGGCGCGGCCCGCTCCCTGTTCCAGCTGCGCTCGGCCTGTTTTACGGTAACACAGGAGAATGGCGTGTTTACCTTCTCCGTCACCGGCTACGGCCATGGTGTCGGCCTGAGCCAATATGGGGCTAACGCCATGGCTCGGTCCGGCAGCACATGGCAAGATATCCTCTCCCACTACTACACCGGCGTCACCCTTCAAACCGGACTGTAACCGCCCGGTCCCATACCCATCAAGAGCTGGAAACACTGATGCCTGAGCCATTTCCCCGCCAAAGAAACTTGTCGCGGCCCATTGCAATTCCTCCTTCTATGTGGTATGATGCAGATTATTGGCTACCACATTGGTTTTGGAGGTATTTCTCATGCTCCGCTCCTCGCATTATCATTTCCGGCGGCATACCGGACGGCATCCCGCCCGATGGAACTCGCCCCTATTCTCCATCCTCTTCTTCCCAATGGCCATCCTGTATCACGAGTTACTGTTGCGCCTGTTTGATGGGGACAGCCCCTTTCTGACCCTGGCACTGCTTCGTATCCCGCTCTTTTCCATCGCGGCCGGGCTATTTCTTTGGCTGATTTTAGACCTCATTCCCTGGCGAACTCCCGCCCGCGTCACCGGCGGCATCCTGCTGCTGCTTGGCACCGTGATCCTATGTATTGAACGGGGCTGTCGGGCCACCCTTGGCCTGTACTTTGGGCTGGTCTTTATGGGGGATATGACCCGCGATGTAGTCGGCACCTTCGGCTCCACCGTTTGGGCCGCGTTCCTGAGCATGCTCTTGTTCGTCCTATTATCTTCAGTGCCCATGATCGCCTATCTCTTCCTGCGCACCTCTATCCTCCCTGACCGGAAACAGGATCCGTCCACCCATATCGTCATGGCTGTGGGCATGGCCGCTTGTCAGCTGGCCGCGTTTCTACTGTCCTTCCTTAGCTCCTCTGCGAATTATTACACCTACGATTTTACCGCCAATACTTCCGTGCCCCACTTCGGCCTGGTGACCACGCTGCGGCTAGAGATAGAATATGCCCTCTTTGGAACACCTACAGTAGTGCTTGACAGCTTCATTGAAGAACCTTCCCCCACTCAGGATTCCACCAAATTCCCTACCGATCTGACCCAGGTGTCATCCGGCTATCATGTCATGGACATCGACTTCCAGACCCTGGCCCAGAACACCGAGGACGACACCTTGCATGCTATGCACCAATTTTTTCATGCTGTCACACCCTCCCAACGCAACCAATACACCGGTATGTTCAAGGGCAAAAACCTGATCCTGATCACTGCTGAGGGATTTTCCCCGGCGGCTATCAGCCAGGAACTGACCCCCACCCTGTACCGGCTGACCCATGAAAGCTTTGTGTTTAACAATTACTACCAGCCTGATTGGACTATGTCCACCTCTGGGGGGGAGTTTGCCATCCTCACCGGCATCATTCCCAATTGGATTAACGGCAACCGGGCCTTCACCGCCAGTATCGGCAAATCCTTTCCCTTCTCCTTAGCTAAACAATTCCACAGTCTAGGCTACAATGTCCCCGCCTATCATAACAATGGCTACACCTACTATGACAGGGACAAGACCCATCCAAATCTGGGCTATGATTACATGGGCATTGGCAATGGTCTGGTGCTAGAGCGCGAGCTATGGCCAAACTCTGATCTGGATATGATTGAGGCTACGGCAGACAGCTATATCCAGGACTATGTGGACAACGGCACCCCATTTCACACCTACTATATGACGGTCAGCGGCCACGGCTATTATACCTGGGCGGACAATGCGATTTCCAATAAAAACAAGCAGATTGCCCAGGCCGCCTATCCAGACGCTTCCGAGGTGGTGCAAGCCTATATCGCCTGCAATCTGGAGCTGGAATATGCCATGGCTGCCCTTGTCGATAAGCTGGAGCAGGCAGGCATTGCCGATGACACCCTAATCGTATTGTCCTCAGACCACTATCCCTATATGATGGTCGACAAACGCACCGGTGTGGACTACTATAACGAACTACGGGGCTGGTCAGACACAGAGCGGGACACCTCCCGCTACCGCAATACCCTGATCATGTGGTCCACCTCCATTGAGACCCCCATTGTGGTAGATACCCCCTGCTCCTCCATCGATCTGCTTCCCACCCTATCCAACCTATTTGATTTGGAGTATGACTCCCGCCTGCTGTCCGGCCGAGATATCTTTGCCACTAATTATCAAGCCGACCAGTTCTCCAACTGTATGCCCCTAGTGGTATTTGCAAACACTGGTTTTGGCACCAGCTGGATCACTGCCGCCGGAACCTATGAGGCGTCCACCGGCGTCTTCACCCCAAATGAAGGCATCACCGTGGATGAGGACTATGTCAACCGGGTAAAACGTTTGGTACAGGCCAAAGTGCAGTATGCCAAGCTGATCATCCAGGAGGATTACTATCAGATTGTCCTGGATCGTTAGCCCAGCCCTGGGCCAATCACCATAGAAAATCAATATAACAGGAGCGGTGTGGGGTTGATCTCCCACACCGCTCCTGTTATCCATATCATCGTCTGTGCCCTCATATGGGCACTGCTCCACGCTTCTTGGGCAATGGCTATCCATCCGTCCCACAGGCCAGCACCAGTTCCCTGTGAAGATTCCTCACCTGGGTGACTTCCCGCTGGCCGCCAAACTCACCGTCCACTGTCCAGGCCACCGGGCAGTCACAGCGAAATGTGACCTCCTTGGCCGTAAAACCTATGACTGCGCCACCCTCCACCACCTCCTGCGTGGTAAGGGCCACCAGAATGGACTGCCAATCTTCAATCCCTTTGGGATGACGAATGAGCAGCACCTCAAATAAACCATCGTCCAGGTACACTTTATCCTTGGGCAAATTGACCAGTCCCCCCACAGACACAGTGTTGCCCACCATTCCATAGATAAAGTCCCCCTCTATCTCCCGTCCATCTTGGGCATATACCGTCATGTGGTAATTTGGCATATTGATCAATTTCCCTGCCCCACCCAGCACATAGGCAAAGTGGCCCAGCATATTCTTGGTGGACTGAGGTGTGGAATAGGCCACATCAGTAAACAGGCCAAATGCAGCTACATAAGTAAACGGCTGGCCAGCTGCTTCTCCTACATCAATGGGCCGCGGCTTTCCCGCTCCAGCAACCTCAGCCAACCTTGCCATAGACTTTGGCAAACCCAACGTGCGGGAGAAATCATTGGTGGTTCCGGCGGGGATATAGCCAATCACCGGCCGTTGATCAGCCGGTAAAACCAACAGGCCCCGAACCACCTCATTAAGGGTGCCGTCACCGCCGCAGCACACCACCCGGTCAAAGCTGCCCCCTTGCCGGGCAGCTACCTCAGCAGCATCACCCTTCCCCTTGGTAGGGTGAACGGTAATCTCATACCCCTGCTTGGCAAACGTCTCCACAATCTCTGCCAGAGCCGCTCTGCCCCTCTGTCGCCCAGCCATAGGATTATAGATATAAAGGAGTTGTCTCATGTATTCTTTCTCCTCCCACCCTCAGTATAGGGGTATTATATCCAATTTATCAGAGCCATAGGATGAATATTCTGTTAAACTATCCGTTGTCTGCGAGAAAATATATGATAAAATATTCTCACATAGCATCTTTTTGTCATTCGATGTCAAACATCTCATTCAATTCAGCTCCTGGTGGTGATCCTTTATGCATTCCAAACTCCTGTCCGCCGCCGTTCACCATACCTTGCCGGTACTGATGGGCTATCTATCCATCGGCCTGGTATTTGGCTGGATGATGTCCGCAGCGGGCTTTATCCCCCTGTGGTCAGTGGCTATGTCCATGGTGGTGTATGCCGGCAGCGGCCAATATCTGGGTGTGGACCTTCTGTCAAACGCCTCTCCCCTGGCCGATGTAGCCTTCTTTACCTTTATCATCAACTTCCGCCATCTGGTATATGGCCTATCCATGTTGAGCAAATTCCACTATATCACGGGTTGGCGCAAGCTTTATATGATATTTGCCCTCACCGATGAGACCTACGCCCTGCTAGCCGGTGCTCACCCTCCGAAGGAAGTCAAGGAACAGGACTTTTACTTTGTCATCTCCCTTTTGGATCAGCTCTATTGGATTGCCGGTACTCTGATTGGCGCCGTAGCTGGGGCTATCATTACCATCAACACTGAGGGTATCGACTTTGCCATGACCGCTCTATTTCTTGTCATAGCCGTAGAACAGTGGTTATCTGGTAAACAGCATCTCCCCGCCCTGCTAGGCATCATCGGTCCCTTGGCCTGTCTGTTCACCTGGGGGCCGGAGGGCGGCCGTTTTCTCATCCCCGCCCTGGTGATCCTTGTCACCAGTCTACTGCTCCTTCGCCCCGTGTTGGACAAAGCGGAGGAACCTAATTCGGCCCAGAAAGGAGAGAATCTCCTATGACGCCTTTGCAAATGGCCCTTTCCATCACCGTCATGGCTCTGATCACCTTTCTTACCCGAGCACTTCCCTTTCTCCTATTCGGCCGGATGAGCAAAATTCCAAGAGTGGTGCTGTATCTCGGAAAATATCTTCCTGCGGCAGTGATCGCCATGCTCATCGTTTACTGCTTCCGAAACACCAGCTTTCATGCCCTCTCCAGCTGGCTGCCCTCCCTGCTGGCTGGCGGGACTGTGGTGGCCCTCCACCTTTGGAAACGCCGCAATATACTATCCATCGCAGGCGGCACCATTCTCTATATGATCCTAGTCCAGGTGGTCTTCTAAAGGGACTGAATACTGACAGGAAGATACAAATATTCTCCCAATAAAAAGGGAGGACAGCCCTCAGGCCGTCCTCCCTTTTTATACTCATAATTAGTCTGCAACCTCGATAACGACGCCGGAACCAACAGTACGGCCACCCTCGCGGATAGCGAAGCGCAGTCCCTTCTCAATTGCGATGGGAGTAATCAACTCCACCTTCATATCCACGTTGTCGCCAGGCATGCACATCTCAACCCCATCGGGCAGGTTGATCACACCAGTGACATCGGTGGTACGGAAGTAGAACTGTGGGCGATAGTTGTTAAAGAACGGGGTGTGACGGCCGCCCTCATCCTTGGAGAGGACGTACACCTGGCCCACGAACTTGGTGTAGGGATGGATGGAGCCGGGCTTGCAGAGCACCTGGCCGCGCTCAATATCCTCCTTGTTTACACCGCGGAGCAGGCAACCCACATTGTCGCCAGCCTCAACATAATCCAGCGTCTTGCGGAACATCTCCATAGAGGTGACGACGGTAGAACGGCTCTCCTCAGTCAGGCCAACGATCTCAACAGTCTCGCCGGCATTGAGTTGTCCACGCTCCACACGGCCGGTAGCCACGGTGCCGCGGCCAGTGATGGTGAACACATCCTCCACGGGCATCAGGAAGGGCAGGTCAGCCTTGCGGTCAGGAGTGGGAATGTAGCTGTCCACCGCATCCATCAGCTCCTTGATGCAGGCGAAGTCAGGGTCATTCACATCACCGGACTCACAGGTCAAAGCATTCAGAGCGGATCCCTTGATCACGGGCACGTCATCACCAGGGAACTCATAGCTGCTCAGGGTCTCACGAACCTCCATCTCAACCAGCTCCAGCAGCTCCTGGTCATCCACCTGATCGCACTTGTTCAGGAAGACTACGATGGCCGGCACACCCACCTGACGAGCCAGCAGGATGTGCTCACGGGTCTGAGCCATGGGGCCGTCAGTGGCGGCAATGACCAGGATGGTGCCGTCCATCTGAGCGGCGCCGGTGATCATGTTCTTGATATAGTCGGCGTGGCCCGGGCAGTCAACGTGGGCATAGTGACGGACATCAGTCTCATACTCCACGTGAGCGGTGTTGATGGTAATGCCGCGCTCACGCTCCTCGGGGGCCTTGTCAATGCTGGAATAGTCCTCGTACTGAGCCTGTCCCTTCAGGGCCAGATACTTGGTGATGGCAGCGGTCAGGGTGGTCTTGCCGTGGTCAACATGGCCAATGGTGCCGATATTGACGTGGGGCTTGTTGCGCTCAAATTTTTGCTTAGCCATTTTGAGTTTCCTCCTTATACTAACTAAAAATAATCCTGATATGGCGGAGCCTATTCTGGGCATATTTTATCGCATAGGCTCTGAAAATGCAACCATATTTTTCACATTTTATGACCGTGCTCAGGCATCCTCTTTGCGGCCGCGCTGGGCGATGATCTTTTCTGCGATATTCTTTGGGATTTCCACATAGCTATGGGGTTCCATGGTGTACTGGCCACGGCCCTGGGTGCGGGAACGCAGGTCGGTGGCATAGCCGAACATCTCAGACAGGGGCACCATGGCGTCCACCTGAGTAGCGCCTGGGCGAACTTCCTGTCCCATGATTTGCCCGCGACGGCTGTTCAAATCGCCGATGACGTTGCCCAGATAGTCGTCAGGCACCGTGACGGACACCTTCATAATGGGTTCCAACAGGCACGCTCCCGCTTTGCGGCAAGCCTCCTTAAAGGCCATAGAACCAGCAATTTTAAAGGCCATTTCAGAGGAGTCCACCTCATGATAAGAGCCGAAGGTGAGATGAACCTTTACGTCCACCACCGGGTAACCGGCCAGGATACCAGCCTGCATCGCTCCCTGAATGCCTGCGTCCACTGCCGGAATATACTCCTTCGGAATGACGCCGCCGGTGATCTCATTGAGGAATTCATAGCCTTTACCCGGTTCGTTTGGTTCCACCGTGATGCGGACATGTCCATACTGGCCCTTGCCTCCGGATTGTCGGGCATACTTGGTGTCCTGCTCGGTGGCCTTCTTAATGGTCTCCTTATAGGCCACCTGCGGCGCGCCTACGTTGGCCTCTACCTTATACTCACGAAGCAGACGGTCCACAATAATCTCTAGGTGAAGCTCGCCCATGCCAGCAATGATGGTCTGGCCGGTTTCTTCATCGGTGTAGGTTTTGAAGGTGGGATCCTCCTCCGCCAGCTTCATCAAAGCCAGACCCATTTTTTCCTGTCCGGCCTTGGTCTTAGGCTCAATGGCTACCCGGATCACTGGATCAGGGAACTCCATGGACTCCAGAATGATAGGCGCTTTGTCGTCGCATAGTGTATCGCCAGTGGTGGAATTCTTCAATCCGATCACTGCGGCGATGTCGCCGGAGTAGACCGTTTCGATGTCCTCCCGGTGGTTAGCGTGCATCTGGAGGATACGTCCAATGCGCTCCTTCTGCTTCTTGGTGGAGTTGAGCACAGATGTGCCCGTGTTCAGCACCCCGGAATAAACCCGGATAAAGGACAGCCGCCCCACAAATGGGTCTGTGGCAATCTTAAAGGCCAGGGCGGAGAAAGGCGCCTCGTCAGAGGCAGGGCGCTCATCCTCCTCCTCGCTCTCAGGATTGACCCCCTTGATAGCGGGGATATCCAGAGGAGAAGGCATAAAGTCTACAATGGCGTCCAGCAGCTTCTGCACACCTTTATTGCGGTAGGAGGTGCCGCAAGTGACGGGAACCAATAGGTTTTCAATGGTACCCTTGCGCAAAGCCCGGCGGAGCATATCTGCGGGGATAGGCTCCTCCTCCAAAGCCAGCATCATGATCTCCTCGTCAATGTCGGCGCAAGCGTCCACCAGCTTGGTGCGGTACTCCTGGGCCAATTCCATCATATCGGCTGGGATATCCTCCACCCGCATATCTTTGCCCATCTCATCATAATAGATGTCCGCCCTCATCTCCACCAAGTCGATGATTCCCCGGAAGGAATCCTCAGCACCGATGGGAAGCTGGATGGGCACCGCGTTGGCCTTGAGCCGCTCGCCAATCATATTCAGAACATTATAGAAATCAGCGCCCATGATGTCCATCTTATTGACATAGATCATCCGGGGCACCCGGTAGTGGTCGGCCTGACGCCACACAGTCTCAGACTGGGGCTCCACACCGCCCTTGGCACACATGACAGTGACGGAGCCGTCCAGCACCCGAAGGGAGCGCTCCACCTCTACGGTAAAGTCCACATGTCCCGGTGTATCAATGATATTGATACGGGTTTGTGGGAACTGGTTGTCGCTCCCCTTCCAGTAACAGGTAGTGGCAGCGGAAGTGATGGTGATGCCCCGCTCCTGCTCCTGCGCCATCCAGTCCATTGTGGCGGTGCCGTCATGGGTCTCCCCAATCTTGTAGTTCACACCGGTGTAATAGAGGATGCGCTCCGTGGTAGTGGTCTTTCCTGCGTCAATGTGGGCCATGATACCGATATTACGCGTATTCTCCAAAGAAACTTTTCTTGACATATCTAGTCTCCTATTTGAATCACCAGCGGTAATGGGCAAATGCCTTATTGGCCTCCGCCATCTTGTGGGTGTCCTCCCGCTTCTTCACCGCAGATCCGGTGTTGTTGGCAGCATCCATGATCTCGCCTGCTAAACGCTCCTTCATGGTCTTCTCTCCCCGATTGCGGGCATAGTTGGTCAGCCAGCGCAGACCCAGGGTTTGACGGCGCTCCGGCCGGACCTCCATGGGAACCTGGTAGGTAGAGCCGCCTACACGGCGGGACTTGGTCTCCAGAGAAGGCATAATGTTCTCAACGGCACCGGTAAAGACCTCCAGAGGTTCCTTCCCGGTCTTATCCTTGATGATATCAAAGGCACCATAGACGACCTTTTGGGCAACTCCCTTTTTGCCGTCCAGCATGATACTGTTGACGAGCTTAGTGACTAAGACGGAATTATACAGCGGGTCAGGCAAAACCTCCCGCTTGGGTACGTTTCCTCTTCTGGGCACTTCGCTTCCCTCCTTCATATAACATGATGTTCATAGGTACTCGAAGCCTGACCTTACAGTCAAAAACTCCGTGTAATGCCTGTCCGAGGCCGACCCATGATTATGGTCAAGCGCTCGGCAAGGCGGGGTGCCTTGCGCAGGTGCGCAAAACGATTGCATGAAAAACCGGCTTACTTCTTGCCGGCCTTGGGCCGCTTGGCGCCGTACTTGGAACGGGCCTGCATACGGCCGTTGACGCCCTGAGTATCCAGCGTACCGCGGATAATGTGGTAACGCACACCGGGCAGGTCCTTCACACGGCCGCCGCGAATCAACACCACAGAGTGTTCCTGCAGGTTGTGGCCCACACCAGGGATATAGGCGGTGACCTCATAGCCGTTGGTCAAGCGAACACGAGCAATCTTCCGCAGCGCAGAGTTTGGTTTCTTGGGGGTGGAAGTACGAACAGCGGTACACACACCACGCTTCTGGGGAGAAGGCAGGTTGGTCTCCTTGTTTCGCAGAGTGTTCAGCCCATGCTGCATGGCAGGAGAGTTGGACTTATAGGTGGCCTTCTCCCGGCCCTTGCGCACCAGTTGGTTAAAAGTAGGCATGATTTTCCTCCTTTCCAAGTAAGTATATATTTTAACGAAAATCCTGGGGATTATTCGTCAAAACCAAAAGAATTTTACAACACAGCCGCCACAGCAGCTCCCACAGCAATGCGGCAGGCCCTGCCCAGCGCGGCCATGGTCTCTGCCCAGAAGACAGGAATCCCCAGGGCTTGGGCCTGCTCTGCAAAGGGCTGAGTAAGGCTTGGGTCGGCGTCGCTGGCCAGGTACACTCCCTTAGCCCGCCCATCGGACAGCGCCCGACGGACCTGCTTGGCACCCACCACCTTGGCAGCGTGCTCCAGTTCTGTCAGCATTAGGCGCCCCCCTTCGCATATTTGCATATCAATGCAAGTTAGGATTATAACACAAGGAGCCCCTTGCGTCAACCCGATTTTTACCAAAACGCCCTCCCTCCGAAGTTTTTGCAGGTCGCTCTCCCCCCTATAGAAACGCAAAAAATCCCCCGAACCAATTCGGGGGATTTTTTCCCATTCCATGTAAAGGCGCGCGGTCTGCACAAGCAGCCTGATTGGGTCAGCTCACTCCTCCGTACCCTCCCCATCGTCAAAGGACAGAGCAAACTTCTGGCCACAATCCGGGCAGTCAATGGTTCCTGCCTCCAGCACCTCATCATCCACCACCAGGTCGGCTCCACAATTTGGGCAGGATACCTCAAAAAAGTCCTCGTCATCCAGACCGTCTAGCTCAGACTCCTCATCGTCCTCGTAGAGCTCATCCAAATCCTCAGACAGATCACACAGGGCCTCAGCAACAGCTTCAAATTCTCTGCCATGCTCATCCAGGGTGGCATCCAGGATGTTCAGCTCCTCCCCCACCTCTTTGAGCACATCCAATACCTGGCTCAATATCTTGGCCTCGCCAGACTGGGATTGATCCATTCCCATGCCATCGAATAGCCCTTGGATATAGGCTACCTTTTCCGCAATTGTCATACTCCTTCTCCTTCCATGCCGGACGCCTGTCTCCTCTTAAGGCCAATGTTCTCCCAATTCACATTCAGCCCTTGCTGCGCTCCAGATACTCCCCGGTGCGGGTGTCGATGCGGATGCGGTCTCCGGGGTTGACAAACAGGGGTACCTTGATATCCGCGCCCGTCTCCAGGGTGGCGGGCTTCATCACGTTCGTGGCTGTGTTGCCTGCAAATCCAGGCTCGGTGTCGGTGACCTCCAGATCCACAAAATTGGGTGGCTCCACCCCGAAAACGCTGCCCTTGTAGGACATGATCTTGCACACCATATTCTCTTTGACAAACTTGAAGCTGTCCCCCAGCACATCCTGGCCAATGGGCACCAGCTCATAGGTCTCTGAATCCATAAAGTAGTACAGATCACCGTCGTTATAGCTGTACTCCATCTCCTTCCGGTCCACAAAGGCCTGCTCAAACTTAGCGGTTGGGTTGAAGGATGTTTCGGTGACAGCGCCAGTGATAACGTTTTTCATCTTGGTGCGCACAAACGCGGCTCCCTTGCCCGGCTTTACATGCTGGAACTCCACCACTTGCATCACCTTTCCATCCATCTCAAAGGTTACACCGTTGCGAAATTCCCCTGCGGTAATCATTGCCATGGGTTCATTCCTCCCGTATCACAAAGTTGTATATCCACAATTTTGGTTAAGGCATTATACCTTATTTCCCCTCTAATTGCAAGAGCTTTTACAGGATGAGCAATTCCTTGGGTGAATGGGTTATATCCACATTGCCCTCCTGGGTAAGCAGCACCACATCCTCAATGCGCACGCCGAACCTACCTGGAAGATAGATGCCCGGCTCCGCGGACAGGGTGGCTCCAGCTGGGATGGGCTTCTCCCATCGGGGGGAGAAGTTCGGGTCCTCATGAATCTCTATTCCCAGAGAGTGGCCAAATCCATGACCGAAGTAGTCTCCATAACCCGCATCTGCGATCACCTGGGCGGCGGCGTTGTGGACCTGGCTGCCTGGCACGCCCCCCTTTGCCGCGGCAATGCCCGCCAGCTGGGCCCTCAGAACGGTGTCATATACCAGGCACATCTCCTGGGAAGGCTGCCCCACCGCTACAGTACGGGTCATGTCTGAACAATACCCTCCTACCACACAGCCAAAATCCATGGTGACAAACTGGCCCTGTTGAATTCTGTTCTGGGTGGGCACCGCATGGGGCTTAGAGCCATTGGCTCCAGCGGCCACAATTGGGTCAAAGGAGTTTCGTTCCGCCCCTTTACAAGCCATCAGGTAGGTGAGCTTGGCGGCGATCTCACACTCTGTGACCCCCGGCTTCAGATCATTCAAAATCTCCGAAAAGGCCTGGTCAGTGATGCGCTGGGCCTCCTTCATGGCGGCCAGCTCTTCTTCATCCTTCACCATGCGCAGCTCAGCTAATAACTTGGAGGCCGGAACAAGCTGCGCGTCCACCTGATCTGTCCACAGATGATAGCTGGACACGGACATATACCGCTCTTCAAATCCCAGCTTACGGATCCCATGGGCAGCAACTAGTTGCGCCATCGTCTCCATGTAGCTCTTGTCATACAGACCCACTTTCGCCCCTTGGAGTGTCTGCTGAGCGGCCTCGATATACCTTGGATCGGTGTAATACCAGCTCCTATCCGGGGTGATCAGGGCCACCCCTTCTCCATGAAAGCCAACGGCATAAAACTCTCCCGGCTCTGAGGTGATCAGCATGGCGTCCAGACCATACTCCTGTAACTTGTCAGCAATTCCCTTCAAGTGATTCACAATACCACACTCCTCTTCAACGGCTTTACCCTTCAAACTGCGGCGCAGACACTCTCCCGCATATAATCCCGGTAAATTCTCTTCATTGTCAGTGCATCCTCCGCCTGGGTGCCTGCGCTCTCGCAGATAAAGGTGGGACTCCATCCCCGGCGTGCTATCTGGGCTGCCAGCGGCATCCAGTCCGGGCCGTAACCCCCGTCGTCAGCAAAGGTACGATGGCATTTTTCGCCCCCCTTAGCGGTGAACTCAATATGAGAGAAGTGGCTGTGGAACCGGCTGGCCCGCTCTTCTCCCAGCACCTCCGCCACCCGGTCCAACATCCGCTCCATGGCTTCCTCCCCCTGCTCTATCCCCAAGGAGCGGGCATATAGGTGGCCAAAGTCAATGCAGGGAATCAGACGGCTGTCCAGGGTGCACAGCTCCAGCACCTCGTCCAAATTCCCCAGCTGATTGATCTTCCCCATGGTCTCCGGACACAAGGCAATCCCCCCAAATCCGGCATCATCACAGGCGGTCAAAACCTCCTTCAGCGAAGCCTTAGCGATGCCCAGCGCCTCCTGCCGGGTGCGGCCCATAAGAGCACCAGAGTGAATGACAACCCGTCTGGCCCCCATCCATCCGGCTACCAGGCAGGCTCCGGTAATATAACCAGCAGTCTTTTTCAACGCCTCGGAATCGGGATTGGCCAGGTTGATAAAATAGGGTGCGTGAAGGGATAGAGCAATGCCCTGCTCCGCCGCAGCTTCCCCCACCTTCCGGGCAGTATCCTCCCCTACATGAATCCCCTTGCCGCATTGGTACTCATAGCAGTCCAGCCCAATCTCCCGCAACCAGCGGGGCGCATCGGCAGATGATTTATAAGGGAAGTTTTCCGCATTTCCCGCAGGTCCAAATTTTGCGTTCATCCTCATCACATTCCTTTCCCAGACAATTGGCGGAAGGGGATCTCCAGCGCATAGCGTAGATACCGGCCCGGATTGCCCCTTAGCTGAATGGGCTTAACTAAAATGGTGGTTATCCCCGCCAGATTGCCCCCCAGCACATCGGTAAACACCTGGTCCCCCACGATGGCCGTCTGCTCCTTGGTCACTCCCATCCGATCCATCGCGCAGACAAAGGAGGCGGACTTTGGCTTTCCGGCATGGCCAATATAGGGCACCTCCAGCCCCTGAGCAAATGTGCATGGGCGGCTCTTGTGCCGGTTGTTGGACAGGATAAACAGCGTCACCCCCTGGGCCGCCAGCTCATCCCGCCACCCTTTCAAACGCTCGTCCGGCCCGGGTACACCATAAGGAACCAGCGTGTTGTCCAAATCGGCCAGCAGCAGCTTAATGCCCCGGCTGGCCAGAAAGCCGCCGGAAAGCTGATAGATGTTGTCGATTGCCAATCTAGCCCGAAATAATGCCATGGTCCACCTTCTATTCCACTTTGTACAAGCATACATTGAATTTAAGAATTTTGGTGTCTATGTTATCACAAATCTGATTTGGCCACAAGGGGGAAAAGTTCTATGAATGAGCTGCTGCTGGCCCTACCCGCAGGGCGGGATACCCAGGGGGGGCACTATGGGCTGTCGCCTGCCCACATGGCGTATCGGGTGGGAAGCGGACCCCGGCTATTGGGGGTACGGCTTCCCCCTGAACTGCGTGGCGGCTATATGCTGCTGGATTGTGCTGGCTTTGAAGGGGCGGG
Organism: uncultured Clostridia bacterium; assembly: GCA_932222125.1. Taxonomy (GTDB): domain Bacteria; phylum Bacillota; class Clostridia; order Oscillospirales; family Oscillospiraceae; genus Enterenecus. The sequence continues at coordinate 71,134 of CAKNZJ010000194.1, forward strand.
AGACCCCTCAAACTGCGTCCGGCAAATCCTGGGGGAATGCCGCCGCCGGTCCTTCAAGGGCATTGTGTGCGACTTCGAAGGAATGCCCACAGGCTGTCTGGGCCAACTGACGCAGCTTCTGGATCGCAACTGTGCCGTTCAGGGCTGGACACTGTATGTGCCGGAGAGTTTTGCCTCCTTCACCCCTACCGCCCGGGTGCTCATCCCCTCTGCTATCAGCAGCGGTACTCTGGAGCGGCGGCTTCGCGCGGCGGTGGAACGATACGGCCCTGAGCGGAGCGCCTTGGCCGTTGAATGGATACGTGAGGACTTTCTCCTGCCTGCCGGTGGGCGCGGCGCCCCGATCAGCCGACAGGCGCTGGATGACCAGATGCGCCGCTTGGAACCGGCGGTGTTTTTTGACCGTGGACTGTGCGCCCACTACTATACTTATATGATCCAGGGACAGGCCCATTTCGTTCTGTTTGACAGCCCCCGCTCCATTCGGGAAAAACTTGTAGTGGCTAACCGGGTAGGGCTGCGCTCCGCCCTGCTGCCCGCTCCAGAGGTAGAGGAATGGCTGGACGAGATCCTTCCCCCGCCCCTCCCCCTGTGATGGAAGCCGGGATTTTCTACCCTAAACCGCATGGTCAGGCTCCCCCTGGCCTGCTGACATCAGGGCCTATGACCCGCCATCTTTATAAAAAGAGGAGCTGAGAGGAGAAAATTCCTCTCAGCTCCTCTTTTCCCTCATGCCATCCACCCATCTCTCACTCCTGAGGGGGTAGCTTCTGATACACCTTGCCGTTCTCCGGCTCTATTCCCCGCAAGGCAAACAGCTCTTCTACCGTCACAAAATAAAAGCCCTGAGCCATCAGTTTGTCCACCACCTCCAGAGCGGTTTCCACACTGGAAGGGTAAATATCATGGAGCAGGATGATATCTCCATCCCGGACGTTGTCCATCACATGCTTTACCTGGCGGGCAGTATCATGATCCTCCCAGTCCCTGGGATCCACCGACCACAGGATAATGGGAGAAGAGGCCCGGTTTTGGACCGTGGTATTCAGCATCCCGTAGGGTGGACGGAGCATAAAATCCTCCCGCCCCAACAAATCCTTCATCCTATCCTTCAGATTATCCACCTCTTCCACAAAATCTGCCCCATTTAACCCGGACAGTATTTTATGGTGATTTGAGTGAATCCCCACCTGATGGCCCTCTACCTCCATCCGAACCAAAAGGTCCTCATTGTCCTCCATCTTCATCCCAATGATGAAAAAAGTGGCATGGATGCCCCGCTGGGCTAACCCATCCAGAAGCTGATCGGTAGTGCCCGCCCTCGGACCATCGTCAAAGGTCAAAGCCACAATGGGCCTATCCTTTAAACTCACTGGCGCAGCAGCCTGCTTTGCCTGCTGGCCAGCAGTTTGCCAGGTTACAGGTTGGGCCAGCAGGGCCAGAGTCACCAACACCAGCATCCCTATGCGGATGGATCGCCACAGTCTGCCCATATCCCCTTCACCTCTTTCTTCCACCTGTCCGCACCCGCACCTTGGACAGATCATCACATTCTATTCAAAACTGCTGACAGTTTTCCCTCACCCATACATTTTATGTGCCCTTATGGCAACGTCCAGAATTTTTCCAACAACTCAGGAAAAAGGGGATTGCCATTCCATTCAATCGAGTATATAATGAAAAAATCACTTCTATTTTTATGGCTGACTCCATGTAAAAACAAGAGGAACTTGATATGAAACAGTTATTACAACTTTTGGAACATGACGCCACCCTCACCCACACCCAACTCGCCGCCCTCACCGGCAAAAGCGAGGAGGAAGTGGCCCAGGCCATCGCGCAATATGAAAAAGACCGGGTAATCCTGGGCTACAAGACCATTGTGGACTGGGATCAAACAGATCGGGAGGCTGTCACCGCTCTCATCGAGGTGAATGTCACCCCCCAGCGAGGAGAAGGCTTTGACCGGGTGGCCCAGCGCATTTACCAGTATGACGAGGTAGAATCGGTCTATCTGATGAGCGGCTCATTTGATCTCACCGTTATCATCTCCGGGCGCACCTTAAAAGAAGTGGCCCTGTTTGTAGGGGAGAAACTGGCTCCCCTGGAGGATGTTACCGGTACCGCCACTCACTTTATTTTGCGCAAATATAAAGAAAAACATTTGATCTTCCCGGTGCAAGAGACTCAAGAGGAAAGGTTTGTGCTGGAATGAATTATGATCATATCCTGTGCCACAGGGTGCAATCCATTCCCCCCTCCGGCATCCGAAAATACTTTGATCTGCTCCACGGGCTAGAGGGCGGCATCTCCCTGGGTGTGGGAGAGCCGGACTTCCCCACCCCCTGGCACATCCGGGACGCAGGCATCTACTCCCTAGAAAAGGGCTTCACCAAGTATACCCCAAACGCTGGACTGTCCGATCTGCGCCGGGCCATCTCACAGTACATGAAACGTCGGTTCGGTCTGGAGTACTCCCCCGCAGGTCAGGTCTTGGTCACCGTGGGGGGCAGCGAGGGTTTGGACTTGGCCTTCCGTTGCCTGTTGGAGCCGGGAGATGAGGTGATCATCCCCACTCCTTCCTTTGTGTGCTACTCTCCCCTGGTCTCAATGTACCACGGGGTTCCCATTCAGGTGGAAACACATGCGGAACATGAGTTTCGCCTCACCCCCGGTGAGCTGCGCGCCGCCATCACCCCCCGCACCAAAGCGGTTGTCCTCCCCTTCCCCAACAACCCTACCGGCGGCATCATGGCCCAGGCCGATCTGGAGGCGTTGGCTCAAGTACTCCGGGGCACGGATATCGTGGTTATCTCTGATGAGATATATGGGGAACTGACCTATGGACAGCCCCATGTATCCATGGCTAACCTTCCCGATATGTATGAACGGACTGTCGTGATCAACGGATTTTCTAAAGCCTATTCCATGACTGGCTGGCGGCTTGGTTACGTCTGCGGCCCCCATGAATTGGTGGCCCCCATGATTAAGCTTCATCAGTATGCTATCATGTCCGCCCCCACCACCAGCCAGTACGCCGCCATTGAGGCGCTGGATAACGGCGACCGGGACATTGAGGCCATGAAGCAGGAGTATAATGGCCGCCGCCGCTTTCTGGTGGACGGATTTCGCAAGCTGGGGTTGGATTGCTTTGAGCCAAGAGGTGCATTCTATACCTTCCCCTGCATCAAGTCCACCGGTCTCACTTCCGAGGAGTTCTGCGACCGCTTCCTAGCCCAAGAACGGGTGGCCGTCATCCCCGGCTCCGCCTTTGGCCCCGGGGGCGAGGGCTATGTCCGGGCGTGTTATGCTGCCTCCATGAAAGATCTTGCGGAGGCTCTCACCCGCTTAGAGCGATTTCTATCCACCCTTTGACCTTGACAAAAGAGAGGAAGGTTGTTGTGAACATCGTATGCCTTGATATGGAGGGTGTCCTGGTCCCTGAAATCTGGATTGCCTTTGCTGATGCCAGCAATATTCCCGCCCTACGCCGCACCACCCGGGAGGAACCGGATTACGGCAAACTTATGGATTACCGCCTGTCCATCCTGAGAGAGCACCATCTGGGCCTGAAAGAGATTCAGTCCACCATTGCCACAATCGACCCTCTGCCCGGCGCCAAGGAATTTTTGGACGAGCTGCGGGCCACTACCCAGGTTATCATCCTGAGCGACACCTTTGAACAATTCGCAAAACCGCTGATGAGCAAATTGAACTGGCCCACCATTTTCTGCAACACCTTAGATGTGGCACCCAACGGTGAGATCATGGGATACCAGATGCGTTGTGAGAAGTCCAAGCTCACCACTGTGAAGGCCCTCCAATCCATGGGCTACGACACTATTGCCGCCGGGGACAGCTACAACGATCTGGCCATGATCCAGGCCAGCAAAGCCGGCTTCCTGTTCAAGAGCACCGATCAGATCAAGGCTGACCATCCCGAGCTGCCCGCCTTTGAGGAATTTAATCAGCTACTGGCCGCCATCAAAGCTGCCCTGTAGCATTTGGAAAGGAGCGTTCTCCATGGAGAACACCTTTGATAAACTGCCCTTTCAACCCGCGGACATCCTGATGCCAACGGGGTGTGACATGACCTTGTGGAGTGTGGTAGCCTGCGACCAATACACCTCTCAACCCGAGTATTGGCAGCGAGTGGAAGAGCGTGTAGGCCGGGCCCCCTCCTCCCTGCGCCTCATTTTGCCTGAAAGCAGTCTGGAAGGCCCCCATGTGGAAACGGATATCATGGACATTAATAACACCATGGCCCACTATCTCCGGGAGGGACAGTTTGAAACCCTGTCCCAAGCCATGATCTATGTGGAGCGAACCTTGGACTGCGGCAAGGTTCGCCGGGGGCTGATTGGTATGGTCGATCTGGATTGCTATGACTATGAGTCCGGCTCCGGCGCCCCAGTCCGGGCCACCGAGGGGGTGGTGCTCTCCCGCATCCCGCCACGGGTCTCGGTGCGAAAAAATGCCCCCATCGAGTTGCCCCATGCCATGCTGCTCGCCGATGATCCAGAGCGTACTGTCATCGAGCCGCTGTCCGCCCAAAAAAATTCCATGGAACTGGTCTATGACTTCGATCTGATGGAGCGCGGCGGACACATCGCCGGGTGGAAGCTGGGGCCTGCCCAACTCAGACAAGTGGCCGCCGCCCTCACCGCCCTGGCCGACCCTGCTGCCTTTGCAGAACGATACCATGCGCAGGGCGCCCCTGTTATGCTGTTTGCCGTCGGGGATGGAAACCACTCATTGGCCACCGCTAAAGAGTGTTATGAACGGCAAAAGCGGCTGGTCTCCCCCCAGCAGTGGTCCTCATTACCCGCCCGCTTCGCCCTGTGCGAGCTGGTCAACCTCCACGATGATTCCCTAGAGTTTGAACCCATCCACCGGGTGGTGTTCCAAACTGAGCCCGATAAGCTGTTGGAAGGGTTGGTGGCCTACTATCCCGGGGCGCGCCGGGGGGACTTCCCTGATGGTCATTCCCTGCGCTATGTGTGTGCGGAGGCGGAGGGCGTGATTACTGTGCCTAAAACAGCGGCCCAGCTTCCCATTGGAGCTCTGCAACAGTTTTTGGACGACTATCTGACAAATCACCCTGGGCGCACCGACTATATTCACGGGGATGATGTGACCCGGGAGTTTGCCGCCAAATCCGGCAACATTGCCTTCCTGCTCCCCCCCATGGCAAAGGAGGAGTTGTTCCCCGCTGTCGTTCACGACGGCGTACTCCCCCGTAAAACCTTTTCCATGGGCGAGGCCCATGACAAGCGCTTCTATCTGGAGGCACGCAAAATCCGATGATAGACCAAACAATCCCACCGGATCGATCCGGTGGGATTGTTTGGTCTATATCACAGTGCAACTCGTCACAGCTCACAGTCGTCAAAATCCTCGTATTCGGAGGAATCCACAAAGCAGTTCGCCCTGCGCTCCTCCACCTTGTCGGCAATCGCATAGAACAGATCTAAAATCTTATCCCAAAACGTGACAACGGCACATACCGCGGCTGCCACCATCATGGTCACAGCCAGGATTTTCATGATACAGCGGGTTACTTTCATGTTCAGCCCCTCCTTTTATCCCTTATCGTTTCTGCAACCCAAGAAGAAGCCGTTCAAATTTAACCGCCGCCATGAAAAACGCGCCGGAAAATCTCAAGGCAGGCTTCTCCCTTTATCTATATTTGTAGTTTACACGATTTCAAAGAAAAATACAATGGCGTTTTAGAAAAAATTCCTATCCCCAGTACCTTTTTCCTCTCCATCCAGTCGGTGGAGAAAACCCACTTGTATTTTCCTTGAAAATAGAATACAATATATTAATCAGTTGTCAACTTTTATTTGCAAAAGCTGTACCCGTCACAAGAAAGGGAGGATTCCATGAAGATACAAACCGATAAGGGCCGTATCCAACTGGGCAGCGGTGTCTTTACCAACATCACAGGCGCCGTGGCCACCAGCTGCTATGGCGTGAAAGGCATGGCCTTTCGCTCCAAAGCTGATGGGCTGGTCCATCTCCTTCGCCGGGAGTCCATGTCCAAAGGTGTAAAGATCATCTACCACGATGATCAATCCATCTCCGTCGACCTGCATATCATTGTGGATAACGGTGTCAATCTGGTGGCTGTGGGCCGCTCTATCCAAAGTGAAGTCAAATATAATGTCCACCGGCTGACCGAGGTGGAGGTGCGCAGCGTCCACGTCTGCGTCGATTCTATGATGATCGGGTAAAGCGCCTGAACGGACAGAAAGGAACTTTTCAGATATGATCGATATCATTGACGGCGCGCTGTTCCAGCGCATGGTGATCCACGCCTCCGCCTCCATCAGCGCCCAAAAACAAAGCATCAACGAACTGAATGTCTTCCCCGTCCCTGACGGCGACACCGGCACCAATATGTCCCTCACCATTGCTACCGCCGCCCTGGAGGCCAAGAAAAAGCCCTCCCGCTCCATCGGTCAGGCAGCAGCTACCAACGCCTCCGCCCTGCTTCGGGGTGCCCGGGGCAATTCCGGCGTCATTCTGTCCCTGCTATTCCGGGGGGTATCCAAGGCATTGAAGGAAAAGGATGAGGCTGATGGCCTGACATTTGCCGCCGCCTTGAACGAGGGGGTGTCCGCCGCTTACAAAGCGGTGATGAAGCCTGCGGAGGGCACCATTCTCACCGTGTCCCGCCTAGCCTCTGCCAAAGCTGCCGAGGTGGCCAGAGAGCACAACTCCGTGGATACCGTACTGGAGGCCGCTATCGCCGAGGGACAGATCGCCCTGGCCGACACTGTCCATCAAAACCCTGTTCTGAAAAAAGCAGGCGTAGTGGACGCTGGAGGCAAGGGCTTCCTGCTGATTCTCCAAGGTATGTTGGATGAGCTGCGGGGCATTCCTGCTCCCGACATCTCAAACGACGGCCCAGATGTTGTGCAAGACAAGGCTGACTTTGCGGCTATGGATGAAGAGATCACTTTCGCCTTCGACACTGTGTTCATTGTACGGAAAACGTCGGACCAGTCCTTAGAACCCTATCGGGACTATCTAAATCGTATCGGGGACAGTCTGGTCATCGGCGAGGATGACGACTCCTTCAAGGTCCATGTCCACACCAACACCCCCGGCGACGCCCTCAATGAGGCCCAGAAATACGGCATCTTGGAGCTTGCCAAAATTGAAAATATGCGCACCCAGGCAGAGGACTTGGCCGCCGGACGCAAGGCTCAGAGCACCGATGATCTGGATATAGTGGAGGCCGAATTGGAAACTGGAAGCTGCCAATCCGCCCCAGCCGACAAAAAATACGGTATTGTAGCGGTATCTGTAGGAGCCGGCCTGGACTCAGTATTCCGGGATCTGGGCGTGGACGGCCTCATCTCCGGTGGGCAGACCATGAATCCCTCCACCGAAGACATCCTCCGGGTCATCCGATCTACACCGGCAGAATTGGTATTCGTCTTGCCCAACAATAAAAACATTATTATGGCCGCCGAACAGTGTGTGGGCCTGGTTGAGGACAGGGAGGTGGTTGTGCTCCCCACCCGCACTGTTCCCCAAGGCATTGCGGCCACGCTAGCAATGGACCCTGACGCCCGGTTGGCCGACAACCTGGCCGCCATGCAAAAGGCCATGTCTAACGTGCGCACCTCTGAAATCACCTATGCCGCACGGGATTCCGACTTTGACGGCTTCCAAATCCATGAGGGCGACTATATGGCCCTAGCGGATGGCCAGCTTTTTGGCACCGACCAGACTATCACCACCCTGCTGGAACGGTTGGCTCAAGCAGATAGCCAACAGCAGGCCGAATTTATCAATATCTTTTATGGAAAAGATGTCACCCCAGAGGCTGCCCAGGAGGCCCTTGATATTTTCCAGCGGCTATGTCCCAACGCCGAGGTCACCTTGCTATCCGGCGGACAGCCCGTCTACTACTATATGATCTCAGCTGAATAAAACAAGAACCAAAGCATCCTCACCAGCCCAGCTGGTGAGGATGCTATTTATTTTCCCCTTTGCGCTCTAAAAACCGCACCTTCCCGCCCAAAGCGGCATAGGCTGAACTGAAACCCAACTTGGAGGAGGCTTTTCCATGTCCAATGTACAATACTTCTTGGGCGCCAACTCGCCCTCGGGGTTTTATTCTCTTTACCATCAGTTGTCGGAGCCCACTCAATTCCGCTCTGTCTACCTCATCAAGGGTGGTCCGGGCTCCGGTAAGTCCACCCTCATGCGCCGGGTGGAGCGCCATGCCCAGGCAATGGGCCTGCAAACGGAGCAAATCCTGTGTTCCGGGGATCCAGACTCTCTGGACGGAGTTATCCTGCCCCAGCTGAACGTTGCCCTAGTGGATGCCACTGCCCCCCATGTGGTGGAGCCAGTCTGCCCCGGTGTGGTGGAACGGTACATTGATCTCAGCGGCTTTTACGACCGAGCTGGTCTCCAGCCCCTGAAGGAAGACATTCTTGCAGCTACATCAGAATACCAGGGTCACTATAAGCGGGTATACCGCTGCCTTGGAGCGGCAGGAGAACTTCGGCAAAATATCACAGAGCTACTGGATACCGAAGCGGTTCAGCAAAAGCTGGCCAAGCGGGCGGCCGGCATTATCGGACGGGAGTTGAAAAAGGCCAGTGACGGCACCAGTTGGGCTAGCCAGCGGTTTCTATCTGCCGTCACCCACAAGGGTTTAATTACTCTGTGGGATACCGTATCCACACAAGCCAACCGGGTGTATGAGCTAGTGGACAGCTATGGCCTGAGTCATCACCTGCTGGCCCCCATCCTCACTGCTGCCCTAGCTGGTGGGCACGACTCCGTTGCCTGTCCCGATCCCATGGCCCCTAACCGGCTGGCCCATCTGATCTTCCCCAGCCTGTCCCTGGCCTTCGTCACCTCCACCCCAGAGGCTCCATGGCCCTACCACTCCTTCCGCCGCCTGCGGATAGACTCCATGACGGACAGTGAGCTGTGCCGCATCCATCGCCCTCGGATTCGCTTTACCAAGCGGGTGGCCTCCGCACTGATGGAAGATGGGGTGTCGGGATTGACCCAGGCCAAAACAGCCCACGACCGGTTAGAGCGGCTTTACAACCCCTATGTAGACTTTGACAGGGTTGCCCAGATTGCCGACAGTCTGGCCGATGAGATCTTGGCCTCTGATTGAGCTATAGCCAGTCCTGCACCACATCGCTAACCGTGATCGGAGTCACTCCATTGCGCAGCAGCAGTTCACTGAGCTCATCAATGCGAGCGACGCTGCAGGTGAGGTTGGGGATAGAAATCGCCTCCCCTCCCTTCTCAGCCACCTTTATGCCATAGCTCTCACAGGCAAAGGGCCCCACATCCATCTCATCAATGAGGATGGAATACTCATAGCGGCGCTGTTTCCCAGCCTGATCTGTCAATTCCAATGTTTTCAAAAAAAGTTCGCGCATTTTATTATCCTTCCTTTCTCGACCCAATTATCCACAGAAAAAGTATGAGAATCAAGAAAAATAAATCGCAGAATTTTACAAATTTCTACAAAAACACAAGATATTGCCAATCCCTCTGTGCCTGCTGCACTAGACATGGAGCGGCAACATAATTTACCTTCAAATTTTGTGCAATTTTTCCATGATCAGGGATTGGTGACACCAGTCCCTGATCATTTTATATTCCGGCAATCCTTCCGCCCCATAACCTGCAAGTCCACCACTGCCTCACTTTACAACGGTGTGGTATAAGCTATAGTGTGTCAACACTGCGTCATCTCAGCGGCTTTTGATTGCCCAAGGGGGCTGCCATCCGGCTTGTATATAAAGGGGGTTGAATGGCGCACACTTCGGTGGTATACTTGCCCTTGAATAAAACGCTACATCGGCATTTGTGGGCATTCAGTGAGTTTCTCATAAATCTGTCTGCTGGCTCTGCATATGTGCGTCTAGCCCCTTGATGAGATGTTGCCCCGCCTGATAAACGTGAAGCTGTCAACTTAGAAGGAGTGGCATCATGAAAGACTTAAGATCCATTATGGAGAAGTTTGCCGCATCTGGTTGGGATTTAGACCTGCTCTATAAAAGAGCTTTGGAATTGATTTAACAGCACTATCCAATTCCAATTTGTTGGAGAGATAATAAAGGGGGGGAAAGTTGTAAAGCTGCTTTTCCGCCAAATTCTATCGTTATTATCACGTATTTCATACTAGCGGTCATTTCCCTTGACCACTCTTCTGCCGATACTATCTGCCCATCATCCTGTCATGGGGAGCGGCAGCCCCGCTCTGTTTAATCAAAGCTTGGCACGCCATTGCCGTGGCAGGAGAAATCCACTTTACCGGAGGAAACCTGATGAAACAACAGCAGACAGACCGGCATTTTCGCTGGCATGTTGGAATGCGTATCATCAAGACGGTGATTGCAGTATTTCTGTGCGGCCTGATCAGCCATCTGCAAAAGCAGACCTCTTTCTACTCCATGATCGCCATGATCTCCGCCATCATCTGCCTGCAAAACTCCACCGGGCAGACCATTGCCTCCGCCTTAAACCGAACCATCGGCACCCTCATCGGCGGCCTAGCCGGTGTGATGACAGTATACTTGATGGACGCTACAGGCGTGCTGGAGCTGGCCCTGATCCGCTATCTCATCCTCTCACTGGCTCTAATCCCTCTGATTCAAGTTGCCCTGCTCATCAAACGACCGGCCTCAGCCGCCCTGGCCTGTGTCGTCTTTTTATGTGTTACCGTCGCCTACACCCCCGAGGATGCCCCGGCCCTGTGGGCATTCCAGCGCATGATAGCCACCCTGCTGGGCGCCGCCATCGCCTATGGAGTAGATTTTATCCTCCCTCACCGAACTCCTGCCCCTTCTGTCGCGCCCAGTCAATCTGCTTCGGAAATTCAGAACACCGCTCAAGAAGGGGAGGAAGACAGCCGTGACCTATGAGACTATCGTCCCAGCCACTTTTCTGGCCCGGCCCAATCGGTTTATTGCCCAGGTGGCCTTGGATGGCCGGGAGGAGACCGTCCACGTCAAAAATACGGGTCGCTGCCGGGAACTGCTGGTGCCCGGCAACACCGTATGGCTGGCGGAAAGCCACAACCCCGCCCGTAAAACCCGGTTTGATCTGGTGGCAGTGGACAAGGCCGGTCTGCTGATTAATATGGATGCCCAGGCGCCCAATCAGGTATTTTATCAGTGGGCGCTGGCTGGACATTTTATAGACGGGCTCACTCTCCTCCGCCCCGAAACTTCCTGGGGCTCCTCCCGGTTTGACTTTTACTGGGAAGCCGCGCCTTCCGGCACTGCACTGGAATCCTCTCCCCTTGTCAAAGGCTTTGTGGAAGTAAAAGGGGTCACCTTAGAACAGGATGGTCTGGCCCTGTTCCCCGACGCCCCCACCCAGCGCGGCGTAAAACATCTGCGGGAACTGGCCCTCTGTCATCAGGCGGGTTACCAAGCCGCAGTATGCTTTGTGATTCAGATGGAGGGTATGGCCGCTTTCTCTCCCAATGACGAGACTCATCCTCAATTCGGGCAAGCACTCCGGGAGGCAGCCCAAGCTGGAGTGAAGGTGCTGGCACTGGAGTGCCATGTGGCACCGGACAGCTTGGCCATCACCGGCCCGATACCGGTACAGCTTTAACAATGGTTGCTTTTTCCCCTGGGGCATAGTACAATAAGTTTCTATAAATAAACCGCTTTACTGAGGAGTGACAGAGATGGCAGAAGAGCTCAACGTCCCCATAAACCAGAACTTCATCCATGATTTTATTGATGAGGACATTGCCCCAGGGGGCCAATATCAAGGCATGACTGTCCACACCCGCTTTCCCCCTGAGCCAAACGGCTATCTCCACATCGGCCACTGCAAGGCACTGAACATCGACTTTGGCACCGCTGAGAAATATGGCGGCCTGTGCAACCTGCGCATGGACGACACCAATCCTGCTAAGGAAGACGTGGAGTATGTCCAGGCCATTCAAGAGGATATCCGCTGGTTGGGTTTTGATTGGGCCGATCGGTTCTACTATGCCTCCGACTATTTCGACAAGATGTACCAATGCGCCCAATCCCTGATCCGCAAAGGGCTGGCCTATGTCTGTGAGCTCTCCCCAGAGGAGTTTCGAGAATGCCGGGGCGATGTGTCCACCCCTGCTCGTTCTCCCTACCGGGACCGCCCGATTGAGGAATCCCTGGATTTATTTGCCCGCATGAGGGCTGGTGAATTCCCGGACGGCGCCATGACGCTCCGGGCTAAGATCGACTTGGCCAGTGGCAACTTCAACATGCGTGACCCAGTGATTTATCGCATCAATCATGCCCATCACCACCGTCAGGGAAATACCTGGTGCATCTATCCTATGTACGACTTCGCTCATCCCCTTGAGGATGCCTTAGAGGGCATCACCCACTCCCTGTGCTCCCTGGAGTTTGAGGATCACCGCCCCCTATACGACTGGGTTGTAAACAATGCGCCCATCCCCTACCACAAGCCCCGGCAGATTGAGTTTGCCCGGCTTGGTATCAATTACACCGTTATGTCCAAGCGCAAGCTGCGCCAGCTGGTAGAGGATGGCTATGTCTCAGACTGGGATGATCCACGTATGCCCACCCTGTGCGGCCTGCGCCGCCGGGGATACACCCCCAGATCCATCCGCAACTTCTGTGATCGCATTGGGGTGGCCAAGAGCACCAACACCATTGAGTACGCCTTTTTAGAGCACTGTCTTCGGGAGGACCTGAACGAAAGCGCCCAACGGGTCATGGCAGTGCTCCATCCAATAAAACTCACCATCACCAATTATCCCCAGGGCCAATCTGAAACCTTTGCAGTGGAAAACAATCCCGGCCGGCCAGAGGACGGCACCCGCACCGTCACCTTCTCCCGGGAATTGTGGATAGAGCAGGAAGACTTTTTGGAACGCCCAATCCCCAAGTACAAGCGGCTCTACCCCGGCGGACCGGAATGCCGCCTCAAAGGGGCCTATCTCATCACCTGCACCGGCTGCATCAAAGATGACGCAGGCAATGTGACAGAGATATTGGCTACCTATGATCCCGACTCCAAAGGGGGAAACCCCGCCGATAGCCGTAAGGTAAAGGGGGCCACCATCCACTGGGTGGACGCCGCCACCGCTGTGGACGGGGAAGTACGGCTGTATGACAGCCTGTTCTCTGATCCGGAACCCGATGCCCCGGGCAAGAACTTTTTGGAATGCTTGAATCCCCATTCCCTGGAGGTACTGTCCCAGGCCAAGCTGGAGGCCGGACTGGCCAATGCTCAGCCCGCTGATCGCTTCCAATTTATGCGCCAGGGTTACTTCTGTGCAGACAGCAAGGATTCTCGCCCCGGCCACTTGGTGTTCAATCGGTCAGTAAGCCTAAAAGATGGCTTCAAGCCCTAATAAAACATGCGATTGCCCCACCAGGTTTCCTTCCGGCCGTATTTATCTAAAAAATCACCATCTGAGGAAAACTCAGATGGTGATTTTTTTGCGCTTATATGATGATCCAACTTTGTTAGGTTCCTTGTGGTATCTCCTTGCCAAACACCTCAATTGCACGGCATCAGCCGCCTATTTTTCTCAACGGCTTGTTTCAAGATCATATTCTTCACTGGCCTTTCTCAGGTAGATACAGAAAATATGTTAATTGACAATCGGTTCTCCATCATTATACGGAAAATAGAATTTGTAGCCGTCCACTGTGACAAATGCTCCTGAAAAGCCTGGATATTCCGCTGCCCGAACCCTCTTCTCAATCTCATTCTTATCATGTTTTGACAAATCTATTTCAAATAGCTTATACATTTCTCTTCGTGTAAACGGCTTACGTCTCCACGTTTCATCCGATGTGGGCAGAACTCCGCCTTCTGAAATTTGGTGCACAATTTGTTGAAAGCAAAATAGCAAATGATTCATGGATTTCAATTTCAATGTCTCTACGGACTCATAAGGGGAAACATCGAAGTAGGATGTCATGATAATATTTCCAGTATCAACCTTTTTTTCCATATGATGAGCTGTAACACCATATTTCTTTGTCCCCTCGTACAAAGCAAAATTGTAACATCCCGTCCCCGGATAATCGGGAGGCCCTGGGTGAAAGTTTATGGCGGCTTTCTGTGCCGAATTTAACAGGTTTTCAGGAATAATCCATGGAGATACAAATGATATAATATATTGAGGATTATACCAATACAATTCAGTGTCGAGATAATCACCGATATTGCCACGAACCGATAAAAATTCATTGGCCTTGAAATAACTTTTTAAAATCGTTTCTGCATAATCACAGAAAATATTCCTTTTCTTTGAAAGCATTAACACTTGCAAATTGTCCATCTTCCCCACAACCTTATATGTTTATTTACTCTGCTGCTTTGTTTAGTGTAGCATACATATCTATAATTGGCAATATATTAATTTTATTTTAGGCAATAATATGCAGAGGCACCTACCCCTAAACTATTATTATCGGCAATAAAAAGGAGTAGTGTTATGGCAAAAGATAGAACTTTATTATCAGTGGAAATGGGTGCCCGAATTGCGGAACGGCGAAAGCAACTTGGATGGACGCAGGAACAGGCTGCAGAAGCTTCTGGCCTTTCATGGCAGTTTTTTGCCTGCGTTGAACGGGGCATTAAAAATATACGTGCGGAAAGCCTCTTAAACCTCTCCCGTGCAATGAATGTAAGTGCCGACTATATACTAACTGGGAAAGAATCTAAAGTGGACTATGGGTACTTGCTTAAATATATAGAGCCACTCAGTGAAATGCAGCTAAACTGTCTGGAGGAAATTTTGAAAAATTATCTTCTAGGCTGCGGCTATCAGCTATCTGATTCGTAAGACAACGAAAGATGGTACTGCTCGGGATTCCTCCTAAGCAGTACCATCTTTCACTCTTTAGGCTCATCGTAGACGCAGTAAAACTATGGTACGATACCCTTTAAACCTCTACCGGGCTTTCCCCATCAGACCCAAAGGCCCTTATAGCTCTAGCGTTTTCTGCCTGCTTTTCCTCAATTGCTTGCTTCAAGATCATGTCCTTCACCTTCATCAAGCGGGTTGTTGTGGAGCGATCATTCTCATCCAGCTTCATGGAAATATAACGGATAGACTCCTGGGTGCTTGGAATAACCACATACTCCAGCGCATTCACCCGGCGGCGGGTCTTTTCAATTTCCTCCGCCATAAGCTGGGCGGTCTTTTCCGTCTGAGCCAGCTTCAGCATGTCTTGAAATACATCTCCCAAAGCGGATACCGCACCATCCAACTCTCCGGAGGTGGCCGCAAACCCATAGGGAAAAATGTCCCCTGTGTCCTCCGTTCGGGTCTGGTAGTGATAGACAGGCACGTTGACACTCATCACATTCTGGAATGTCATCGTCAACTCTACGCTCTGCTTTGGATACATCAGCGCCTGCTCCATGGCCGGACCGCTCATCAGGGCGGATGCCACAGTGAAGGAGCCATGCGCCCGTATCAAATCCTGCTCCACCTGCGTACGCAAAGAGCGCAGCTCCCGCACAGTGTCCAGAAACTGCTTCATCAACTCATCCCGCTTATCCTTGAGCAGCTTATGCCCCCTCTGAGCGGTGCGCAGCTTTCCCTTCAGGCGGGTAAGCTCCATCCGGGTTGGGTTGACCACAGTATTTGCCATAGGAATCACCTACTTTCTTGTATGGGCCGGCAGTGACCCGGGATGTGGTTTATTGCTTCTTCTTGGGCAAATACTTGTCGATATACTCCTGCTTAATCCGCTTCAGCTCGGCGGTGGGCAGGATGGACAACAGCTCCCAACCCAAATCCAGGGTCTCCTCAATAGGGCGGTTTTCCTCATATCCCTGATTGACATAGCGCTTCTCAAACTCATCAGCAAACTTGGCGTACAGCAGGTCGGTGGGGGTCAGCGCGGCCTCACCCAGAATAGACATCAGCTCCTTGTTATCCTTACCGGTGGAATAGGCGGCAAAAAGCTGATTCATAGTGTTGGCATGATCCTCCCTGGTCTTTCCCTCGCCAATGCCCTTATCCTTCAGTCGGGACAAAGAGGGCAACACATCCACCGGGGGATTGATGCCCTGGCGGTACAGAGAGCGGGAGAGAATAATCTGTCCCTCCGTGATATAACCGGTGAGGTCAGGGATTGGGTGGGTCTTGTCATCCTCAGGCATGGTAAGGATGGGGATCATGGTGATGGAGCCCGGCTTGCCCAGCTGACGGCCCGCCCGCTCGTACATGGTGGCCAGGTCGGTGTACAGATAGCCGGGGAATCCACGGCGGCCAGGCACCTCTTTCTTAGCAGCTGACACCTCTCGCAACGCTTCGGCGTAATTGGTGATATCGGTTAGGATGACCAGCACGTGCATATCCTTTTCAAACGCGAGATACTCCGCGGCGGTCAGCGCCATTCTGGGAGTTGAGATGCGCTCCACCGCCGGGTCATTGGCCAGGTTGGTGAACAGCACGGTTCGGTCAATGGCGCCGGTGCGCTTAAACTCCTGGACAAAAAACTCCGACTCCTCAAAGGTGATGCCAATGGCGGCAAACACCACGGCGAAGTTGCCCGCATCGTCCCCCAGCACCTTAGCCTGACGCGCAATTTGAGCTGCCAAATTGGCGTGAGGCAGTCCAGAGCCAGAGAAGATAGGCAGCTTCTGCCCACGGACCAGGGTATTCAGCCCATCAATGGTGGATACCCCTGTTTGAATAAACTCGTTTGGATAATCCCGGGCCGCAGGATTCATAGGAAGGCCATTGATATCCCGGTACTCCTCAGCTAAAATGGCAGGACCGCCGTCGATGGGCGTACCCATACCGTTAAACACCCGGCCCAGCATATCAGCAGACACACCAAGCTGAAGGGGGTGGCCAAGGAAACGAACCTTAGACTGGGCCAGATTGATGCCAGCGGCAGATTCAAACAGCTGAACCACAGCGGTATCCCCGTTGACTTCCAAGACCTTTCCCCGGCGGACACCACCGTCAGGCAGCTCCACCTCCACCAGTTCGTCATAGGTGACATTCTCCACCATCTTAACCATCATCAGCGGGGAGGCAATCTCTTGAATGGTTTTGTACTCCCGAATCACAGCTCCTCACCTGCCTTCCTCACAACTTGGTCAATCTCTCGTTCCATGGAGAGGGTGATATCCTCATAGACCCGGGCATATTCCTCAACGGGAACCGACTTAGCACGTCCAATACGCTCCCGGCTGGGTATCTCAAATAACTGGGCGGCTGGGGCCCCATTGGCGATTGCCTCCCGGCACAACCGGTCATAATTCAGAATCATGGCCAGCAGCTTTTCCTGGCGGTCATAGCTGGAGAAGGAATCAATATCCACAAAAGAATTTTGCTGCAAAAAATCCTCCCGAACCATGCGGGCGGTCTCTAAGGTGAGCTGATCTGCAGGGGATAGAGAGTCCTTACCCACCAGCTGCACAATCTCGTTCAGGCTGGCTTCACTCTGGAGCAGCCCCATCGCCTGTTCCCGATTGTGGAGAAACTCTTTGCCTAGATTCTCATCAAACCAGGGCTTCAAAGAATCCAGATACAGGGAGTGGGAGTTGAGCCAGTTGATGGCGGGGAAGTGACGTTTATAGGCCAACTGCGCGTCCAAAGCCCAGAACACCTTAACAATGCGCATGGTGCCCTGGGAGACCGGCTCGGCCAAGTCACCGCCAGGTGGAGAAACCGCGCCCACAGCGGTGAGGGAACCACGGCGATCCTCCTCGCTGCCCAGACAAGAGACAGAACCAGCCCGCTCATAGAACTGAGCCAGACGGGAAGCCAGGTAGGCGGGGTAGCCCTCCTCACCAGGCATCTCTTCCAGGCGACCGGACATTTCCCGGAGGGCCTCCGCCCAGCGGGAGGTAGAGTCAGCGATGACCGCTACGTCATAACCCATATCCCGGAAGTATTCCGCAATGGTGATCCCAGTATAGATAGACGCCTCCCGGGCTGCCACCGGCATATCAGAGGTGTTGGCAATGAGTACCGTACGCTTCATCAACGTCTCACCTGTTCTGGGATCCACCAGCTCCGGAAATTCCCTCAGCACATCGGTCATCTCATTTCCCCGCTCGCCGCAGCCGATATAAACTACAATATCTACATCGGACCACTTGGCCAGGGCGTGCTGCATCACCGTCTTGCCAGATCCAAATGGCCCCGGAATTGCGGCAGTGCCTCCCTTGGCAACGGGGAAAAAGGTGTCCACAATACGCTGTCCAGACGACAACGGTTTCGTAGGCGGATACTTGCGCTTATAAGGACGCCCCACCCGGACGGGCCAGCGCTGGCTCATGGTCAGCTCTACCTCCGTACCATCATCCTGGGCCAGAACAGCAATTGGGTGCTTTACGGAATAGGAGCCAGCTCCCTCCACTCGCTTTAGGGTACCGCTCAGTGTTGGCGGTACCATGATCTTGTGGAGCACCACGGCAGTCTCTGGCACGGTGCCAATGATGTCGCCCCCCACCACCCTGTCTCCAGCCTTGGCCACAGGGGTGAACTCCCACAGCTTTTCCTGATCGATGGCAGGCACCTCGACACCCCTGGGCAGGTTATTTCCCTGCACCTTCCTCATAATCTCTTCCAGCGGCCGCTGGATGCCATCGTAAATATTTTCAATCATGCCCGGGCCCAGCTCCACGCTCATGGGGTACCCGGTGGTCACCACCTCGGTGCCCGGCCCTAGACCGGAGGTCTCCTCGTATACCTGGATGGCGGCGGAGTCGCCGGTCATAGTGAGCACCTCGCCAATCAAACGCTCAGGGCCCACCCGCACCACGTCGGACATATTAGCGTCCGCCATGCCGGTGGCCACCACCAGGGGACCGGAGACCTTCACTACTTTTCCCATAGGCTTTTATACCTTCTTTCCTTCGTCGTCACAAACTTTGCGCCGCTCTCTCCAGCCAAAGCCGGATACTCGCTTCGCTCCGTTGTGCCTCCTCTCCAAATCAGCCCTGTCTCACAGAGCTCCCGTCCTAAAACATTTACAGTGAGTTTTTATAAAATATCGGCTCCAACAGCCCGCTCTACAGCCTTTTTAATGTTACTCATGCCAAGGCCCAGGCTGCCCTCCTTGCCAGGAATCAGGATAATGGCCGGGGTGAGGTCATCCTTATAACGGTTGATATCCCCCTCCATCTGGGCTGCCAGCTGCTCGGTAAGATAGACCACCGCATAATCCTCCTTGGCCATGCGATGAAGCGCAGTTCTAGCTTGCTCCACTGTGTCTACCGGGAACACGGTCAATCCCAGGGCTTGAAACCCCAGTACACTGTCCCGGTCGCCCAAAACAGCAATTTGATAGCTTGCCATGCCTCCACCCCCTTACCCATACGTCTGACGCAAGCGCTGCCGGATGGTGGCTCCGTCCAGTCCAGCCATCCGGCCGGCCAGAATAATACGGATGGCAGTGGCCTCCGCCTCCCGGGCATACAGATAACCGATGATGATCTGTTCCCCAAATGGAATTTTGCGGGCCCGGGCTAGATAGGCCATCACCCCATCATCACACAACCGCTCAAAATCTGTGAGGGCGCCACCGCCTGGAACAGCCAAAGCAGCTCCCACTTCAGCAGCCTGAGCCAAGGTGGTGTCCCGAAACAGTGCGCCCAGGTCGGCGCCCTGAGCCAACACCAATCTATCCACCGGCACGCTGCCACCGGGCACCAGCACCTGACGCAAAAACTCCTGGCCCTTGTCCAATCTGGCGCATCGCACTGCGGAGCGCAGATTGGCACTGTCAATGACCACAGAGGCATATCCCGCTAAAAACGGGCTGCCCGACTTCTTCACCAGATTGGTCAGCTCTTGGTAATAGGCCCGGTCCAAAATAAGGTCAGCCCTTTGCGGATCACCGCTGGCTCCCAGCACCTCCCGGGCCCGAGCCACCCCTTCCTGGAATGGAGCGGAATAGGCGCTTAAGTCCTCCCGGCGGTAGTCCTCCGCCAGTGTGCCGGCATTCCAGCGGCCTCCTTCCAGCAGCAGGCGGTCCTGCTCACTTCCCAGCGCCTCCGATTTCACCAGCACCTTGGCGTTGTGGTAGTCATATTTGCAGCGGAACACATCCAGCAAATCCGGGTCATTCACCGTCTTGCCTAGATCCGCAAACAGCTCAGCCTGAGCTTGCCCCAACAACACCTCCAGGGCAACGGGGGTGGCCTCAAGCAGATCCGGATAGCCACATTCCGCCAGCACCTTGGCCGCCTCAGACGCATCCCTAGCCTCGATCATTTGCTCCATGCGCTCCTGGGTGAGCAGCCGGTTCTCCATCACCCGAATACGGGCGGATAGATGAAGATAGTCAGTATCCTTCTTCTGTTTTGACACGATTTCTCCCCCCTTCTATATTCTGATAAAAGAGGCCGGTCAGTCAAACAGCACTTTGGACACCGCTCCTGCCAGCGTTTCCCGCTGGAGCCGGATGAGGGTGTCGAAGGTGCAGTTGACCTCCAGCGCACCATCGCTGAGAATAAACCCGCCATCCATAGGACGGCTCTCCTCAGACAGGGTGAGCATGCCGGCAGCGCCCAGCTTGGCATTGGCAGCTAGAACCACTGCCTTGCCCACCCGGGCCCGGTCTGCCGGGGAAAGAATCAGTTTCTCCCTGCCGCTGGTGGACGCCCTGGCAGCCAGATTGGCCAGCAAAGATATATAGTCCTCCTGTGCTAAAGCCAACAGTTTTTTCTTGGCCCGCTGAAACGCTTCCTCGATAACCTCCTGCTTGGCACACAGCACCGCCTTGCGGCACTCTAGCTGGGTCACAGAGGCCAAGCGGCTCCCCTGCTCATCGGCAGTCTTTTTGCCTTGGGCCAAAATTTCGGTTGCCTGAGCATCGGCCTTGGCCTGATAACTTGTGGTGATTTCCGCCGCTTTAGCCCTGGCTTGAGCCAGCAAATTGTCGATCTCTGCCTGACAATCCTGTTGGATGTGCGCGGTAATCTTTTCAATTCCATTCATTCGCTTGGTTTACCGCCTTTCTGAAATCAAGTCGCGGCCCATTACAGAGCATTCATCAGCAGGAGGATGGTGCCCACCAGGGACAGGATGGCGTAAAACTCCACGATGCCGCACATGATGACGCCCTTCATGTAGTCATCAGGCTTCTTGGCTACGATGTTGATGGAGGCGGCGGCCACCCGGCCCTGGGCGATGGCGGAGAGCAGGCCACCCAGCATGATCGGCACACAGGCCATCAGAACGGCCATACCATCGGCCACAGTGAGAGTCGCCGGATTGCCAGAGAAAAAGCCCAAAGTGAACAGTCCAAAGAAGCCGGCGGCCAGACCATACAGGCCCTGGGTACCGGGGAGGGCCTGCAGAATCATGCACTTGGTAAAGTGCTCGGGGGTCTCGGATAATACGCCCGTGGCGGCCTCGCCCACCATGCCAGTGCCCTTGGCAGAGCCGATACAGCACATGCCTACCGCCAGAGCAAAGCCGATGAAAGCCAGAGCCTGACCACCAACCATTTCAAAAAAAGCAACCATTTTATATTTCCTCCTTCAAAATATCTACATATTTGGTTTCCACTGCCAGAGGACGGAAGGGCTTGCCCCCATCCTGATAAAACCGCCCAAAAAATTCCAGGCATTGCAGACGCATAGTGTGAACATAACAGCCCAGCAGGTTGAGCACCAGGCACAAGGCATTGCCGATGATGGCTACAATGATGAAGGGGACCAGCCCGAACACCGCCCCCAGAGTGTTGAACACCGAAGCGATGATGCTGCCGGCCATCATCAGGGCCATGAGGCGCAGATAGGACAGAATGTCACTGAAATAGCCCGAGATGCCATTGTAGATGTCTCCGCCAAAGCCCACAATACCACCCAAGCCCTTAGCCCGCACGATGTCTCCAGCCAGCAGCAAAACCAGGCCCACAACCAGTAGCACAATGCCCACGGTGCCCAGCACCGCCGGAGCACCTTCCACCGCCGCGCCGCCAATGGCTGCCGCCGCACCACCCAGAATGAGCCACCAGGCGATCTCCTGGGTAACGGCGTCCAGCGCCTGTCCGTGGCGGAACTTTTCCACCATGCTGACGGCCATACCGGTGAACACCTGGATCACGCCCATAATCATGGACCCCACCATCACCAAGATGATATCATTGATGGGGGTGAACAGAGGGGGCCAAAACCACACGAAGTCGTCGGACACACCTGTCAATTGGAATAATTTAGGCAAAAAGTCGCCGAAGAAGCTTCCTGTGAGACAGCCCCAGAAGATAGAACTGATGCCGCACATGAAGAACATGGCCATCATGTCCCGGGTGCCTCCCCGGGGCTTAGCCTTCATTAAAAAAAAGGCGGTACCCAGTACCATCAGCAGACCGTAGCCAATGTCATTCATCATAAAGCCAAAGAACGCGATGAAAAAGGGAGCCATCAGCGGGTTCGGGTCCACACTGCCATAGGCAGGCATGGAGTACATCTCGGTGATTACATTAAATGGTCTGGTCACCGGGTTGTTTTTCAGCTTGATGGGAACCTGGGGATACTCCTCCTGGGTTGGCTCGGACATCTCCCAGACACAGTCAAAGCTGTCCAACAGCTTTGACAACTCCCCCTCCCAATTTTCAGGCAGCCATCCATCTAACAGAAAGGCGGTGTCTGTATCAATCAAGCGGGCTTTATTCTCCTCACGGTCGATCTCTTGGGCGGCGCGATCGGCACAGCGGCGCAGCATATCCCATTTCTCCCCTAGTGCGGTCATATCTGTCCGGCACTGGTCTGCCTCCCGCTCCAGCGCGGCGACCCGGTTATCCAGCATAGCCGTATTGTCCGCCGCCGTGCCCGTCCAGCCCCGAAGAGTGACCCGGGACGCCCCAAAGGGTCGCATAGCTTCATTGCACTTTGACAGGGCAGAACTATGGCAGATCAGTAGATAATATTGTAGCTCTCGGTCGCTGCCTGCCCGAACCAGTTGGGCTAGCTCAGTCACCTGTCCAACCGCCGCCTCCATGGCCGTAAAGTTGGTCTTAAACGGCACCGAGCAGAAATGGACAGGTACCGTGGCCGTTCCCTCTGTCTCGAGGGGCACATCCAAGCATATCCACGGCTCCAAAAACGCCTTCTGTGTCTGGAGCCTACTCTGCTCTGCCATCCTGGCTGCCAGCGTCTGTTCCAGCGCCATCACCTGGCGGGCTATATCCAGTCCGGCGGCGTATCCCCCCTCATCGAACAACTCCCCTTCGGTCACCACAGGGCGTTGGGAGAAGAGTCCCTCCTTCGGAGGGGAATACTTTCGCAGGACATCCATGGCATGATTCAGAAGCAAACTCTGCTCCTGGGCACTTTCCAGGCCCGCTCCCCCAGGCTTGGCTAGACCGGACCAGGCCGGGTCAGACAGGTCAATGTCCGGCTCACGCAACTCCAGGCATCCCAACCTTTGCAGCCGGCCAAGCAGTCGCTCCCGCTCTCCCTGAAGCCCTATCAACCGCAGCCGTTTCATTTTGACAATCGCCATCAGCCGCTCCCCACTCTCTCCACAATCAGATCGGCAGCGCGATCCAGACGGCTCCGGGCGGATTCCTTCAACGCCTGACAGACAGCGGCATTGGCCGCTATCTCCTGCTCTGCCTGCTGCCGTACCCGGTCCTCTGCCTGGGCCAACCGTTCCTTAACCTGGGATTCTGCCCGGGTACGGGCGTCGGCCACCAACTGCCTGCCGGCCCGCTCTGCCTCCGCTACGATACGCTTGGCCTCATCCGCCGCACCGGCCTTACGCTGCTGGACCGCCCGTTCCGCCTCGGCGACCTTTTGAATGGCCTCAAAGGACATTGTCTCACCTCTCTCATCATTTTCAGGATAACTGGCCGAACAGGAAATGGTTTCGCCAGAAATCCAAACAACTATATTGGGGGATTTTGGACTAAATTCCAACATCCTCCCAATTTTACTGGAATTATACCATACGCACAACTGTCTTTCAAGTATAGTTTTTCATTTCGTGAAAAATGTATAAACCATTTGATTCTGGTCACTTTTTCTAGAAAATCGGTATATACTCCATTTTCTTCCATAATCGCCCTGGGAACACCCGCTGTCATATGCCAGCCTCCACTTTTTATCCAATTCTTATTCTTTCCAAATCCAGTGTTTGATATTTGGCCGAGACTGGCTCATCCTAGACCTTCAGACTGCCCCCACATAGGAAATGGTACAAACCATTAGAAAATGCTTTTATTTTTCCACCTGCTATGGTACAATAAAATGTATACTTATTATAGTTGCTTCTATTTTGTGAGAGATGAAGGAGGATTACAGACATGAAAAAAGGTAAATGGGGTTCCGCTGTGGCATTGGCGGCAGCACTGGTGGTCTCCTTAACTGCCTGTACTGGAGGCAGCAAGGACGCCTCTGCGACAGTTCAGGCGGCGGCCAAGAAAATGCAGGAGGTCAAGAGCATGGATGCGGTCATGACCATGGAAATGGACATGTCCGTAGCAGGAGAGTCCCTGGCGATCTCTACTATCATGAACTCCACCAGCTTCACAGACCCCCTCAAGTGCTGGGTGGATCTTTCCATGGATATGGGAACGCTGGGCAATATGGATATGACCGTATATGCCGAAGAGTCCGGTGAGAACTATACCCTGTACACTGGTATGGACGGCCAGTGGGTCGTCCAGGATGTCACCGCAGAGGAGTTGGGGCAATATGATGCCCACAGCAGCATGGACATCTATCTGGAAAACAGCTCCAACTTTACCTCCGCCGGCACTGAGGAATTGGCCGGCGGCACCGCAGACAAATATACCGGCGTCATCAAGGGCAAGTCTATTAAGCAGGCGCTCCAGGCCAGCGGCGCATTGAATAACTTGGGCGCTCTTACCATGGGTGCCGATACAGAGGATCTGTTCTCCGACTTGGGAGATATGCCCATCACCATTTGGGTAGATCAGGCCAGCGGCTATCCCGTCCGTTACGAGATGGACATGAGTGAGATAATGCAGAAACTGATGTCCGATGCTATGAGTGCAACCAGCAGCGATTCCGAGAATTCTGAGATTTCGCTCACCATGAGCATAGAGTGCTCCAACTTTAACAATGCTACCGACTTTACTATTCCGGAGGAGGCCCGGGCGGCAGCAAACTGATCTCTTTATTCAAAAAAGAAGAGCGTCTGCTGCTGGCAGACGCTCTTCTTTTTTATATTCAAAGATAGGCTCCATCCTTCTCTTTCCCCACAACGCTTATCTGTTAGAGTTTAGCGGCTTTCACCCCATCAAAGCACGGCTGCGCCACAGTTTAGATTGGCGAAAGCTTGTCTAAACCCCTCCCAGCTCCAAGACAAAAGCGCCTATTTTCATAGGCGCTTTTGTCTTGGAGCGAGTGACGAGGCTCGAACTCGCTACCTCCACCTTGGCAAGGTGGCGCTCTACCAGATGAGCTACACTCGCGTGAACAAGAAATAGTGTATCAGAACATTGCCCTCTTGTCAAGACCCGCTGCAAAGTTTTTATGCTTCTGGGGGCGCCGAGCGGTCGCCCACCCCATCCCCGCAGGCAGGGTACAGGATGGGTGACCATGTGTAATCCCCCAGCGCGGACAGCTCCTCATCGGTGTACACCCGGAATCCTTCTGTCTCCGCTCCATCGTTTCCTCGAAGAGATTGCGGAAGCAGATGGCGGTATCCATCTGCAGTGGCCAGAATAAGCCACAAGCGGCTTGGATCATCCTCCTCAACTACAGGGAATACCTCCACTCCCACCCGCTGGCAAAGGTACTCCATGGCCAACAGCCGCCCTATATCCGAGGTGGGCATACCCGACAAGGCAGCCAACGCCGTATTTGCCCCGCCATCATCATAGGGGCCGGCGGCAGCCTTGACCAGCCCGACTAACTCAGCCTCCGTGTAATCCATCCCAGCCGGCGGATTTGCATTCAACAGTTCCTCGGCCGCCGCCTCCAGCCGTCTTTCATAATCAGCCGCCTGATCGGAGGTGGTATCCCAGGAGGCAGTAATCTCCACCATCCGGCGCTCTCCGCTCTCAGGATAGAGAGTCACATCCCACTCCAACGGGGCGCCCCCAGCGCTGAAACAGCGCGTGGGCTGACCATACCAGGCCAATAAAATCAGTTGATCCACCAGGTCTTTGTCTCCAGAAAAATAGAAGGTGGAAAAGACAGCGTGCTCCTGTCCCTCTGCCACCATTCGCTCCAACTCCACCCTCAAGTCAGGCAGCCCTGAAACCGAACGAATAGCCTCCACCTCTGCGGCAGTGTGCCGATAGGCGATGTTCACATCCACCTCATAATAGGTAAGGACCCGAGTGTGGCGGTAGGTCAACTCCCTCACCGTATAGGCGGCCAATGGGTCCTGCTCCATTACCTCCTGACAGGCCCGCTCCAAATCAGCTTCCACGTCGCCTGCGTCCTGATACAGCCTGATAGACCCCACCGGACTGTGCTCTTTGACATAGTATAAAATGGAGTTGACCAGACCCTGATAACTCTCTGCCCGAAGGACAGCGTCATCCTCCATCACGGCATAGTCCACATGGGTGACGGTGGAAGAATAGCTTCGCTCCAGCATAGAGGAACAGCCAGACAGCAGCAGTCCACCCGCCAGCAGCAGTGTCAGGGCAGGTATATGATCCTTCAAGTCCAACACCTCCTTTTACACACAATGACAAAATGACACAGAAGCCTATATCACAAATCATCCTTTTTATATTCCCGAAAGCCCTCCCCCAATACCTCGTGGGCATCGCATACAATGAGGAACGCGGCAGGGTCAATCTCCTTTACAGCGGCCTTGACCGCTGCAATCTCCCGCCGCTTGAAGGCACACATGAGCACATCCTTCTCTGTACCGGTGTATACCCCCTGGCCGTGGAGAATGGTTGCTCCCCGGTCCAGATTGCGGACAATGGACAGGGCAATCTGCTCCTGTTTGTCACTAATGATATAGGCCACCTTGGCGGTGTCCATCCCATAAAGCACCCCGTCCATGACAATGGTGGAGATATACAGAGCCACCACGCCGTACAGCGCGGTGTACAAGGTCTGAAAGGCCGCCGCCACCAGCAGAATTACCGCCAGGTCAATCCCCATTAGCAGCTTGCCCATGGGCAGCCATGCCAGCTTTAATTTCAGCAGGCGGGAGATTAAATCGGTGCCTCCGGTGGTAGCTCCCTGCTGAAACACCAGCCCCAGGCCCAACCCCAGCAATACCCCTCCAAAAATACACGCCAGCAAGGGGTCCATAGGCTGCCAGTCATACATGGGAGTCAGCAGGTCAATAAATAACGAGGACAGAAATGTGGCATACAGAGAACTCATCAGCAGCCGGCCGCTGATGAGCTTCCACCCCAGCAAAAACAAGGGGACATTCAGCACAATCACCAAGATCCCCACCGGGGCGGCAGGTATATACCGGTTGATGATCTGGGCTATACCGGTAATGCCCCCAAACGCAATGTGGTTTGGGGCATAGCACCACACAAAGCCCAGGGCATATACCCCAGAGGCGATGGTAATCACCAGCCCAGGCATCAAAAACTGCCCGACCAAACTGCGGCGCATAGCAAACCTCCTATCTCAGAGCAGGGTGAGCTGTCCCTCCCCCCGGTCTTCTTCCCTCAGAAGAGCTCCAGCAATGGGCAGGGAGCGGGCACGATAACGTGTGGCGTTAACAATGGCAGTCTGGGCCAAAGGAACGACCTGCTCCACACGATACTTTGGCTTGAGCGTCATCACAGATACCCCCTGGGTCGTCCGCGTGCTCTTCGGATTCAGACCGGCGGTATGGAACACCACGCACCGGCCTTCCGTAGAGATGACTGCTAATTCCTTCTCCTCCTCCAGCACCAGAGCGGTCGCCAGCGGGGACTTATCGGAATAGGCGCCTGTAAGCCTCTTGCGTCGGGTCTGGGTCTGGTAGGCTGACAGCTCCACCCGGGCGGCCTTGCCGTTTTCAAAGAAAAACAGCAGGTGTCCAGAGTAATCCCCCGGGTCACAGGCCCAGACGAACTTTTCCTCTGGCTCCATGCCCAACTTTGTAGGCAGATAGTCTCCCAGTACGCTGGCCTTGGCATCGTCAAAGTCAGCCAAGCGGGCCTTATAGCACTGATGTTTGTCGGTAAACACCAGCATCTCACCCCGGCTGCTTGCCTCCCACTGAAGATAATGGCCGTCTCCCTCTTTATATTTCTGCTCTCCGCTCATGCGCAGGGACTGAGGCGTGATCTTTTTAAAGTAGCCCTCCCGGGAGAGAAATATATGGACAGGGTAACTGGGGATCTCCTCTACCGCAGCCCGTTCCCTTGTGGCCACCTGCTGATACTCATAGACTATCTCAGTGCGCCGCGGTATGGCATACTTATTTTTTACATGTTCCAGCTCAGAGGTAATAATGTCCTTGAGGCGGTCTGGAGAGTTGACGGTATCTCGTAAATCCGCAATCTCCTCCTCGAGCAAGGCTACCTCCTCCACCCGCTTGAGGATATACTCCTTGTTGATATTGCGCAGGCGAATATCAGCTACATACTCCGCCTGAAGCTGATCTATGCCAAAGCCAATGATCAGGTTGGGCACCACCTCCGACTCCTCTTCCGTCTCCCGAATGATGCGAATGGCCTTGTCAATGTCCATCAGAATACGGCGCAGGCCCTTAAGCAGATGGAGCTTTTCCTCCTTCTTTTTACATACAAACCAGGTGCGCCGGCGCACCCCGTCCATCCGCCAAGCACTCCACTCCCCCAGAATCTCTCCCACCCCCATCACCCGGGGCATCCCAGCTATGAGAACATTGAAGTTGCAGGAGAAGGTATCCTGAAGTGGAGTGGATTGAAACAGCCTGGCCATCAGTTTATCTGGGTCACTTCCCCGCTTTAAGTCGATGGCCAGCTTCAGCCCATTTAGGTCGGTTTCGTCCCGCATATCCGAAATCTCACGGATCTTTCCCCCCTTCACCAGTTCAGCTACCTTGTCGATGATGGCCTCTACTGTGGTGGAGTATGGGATCTCATATATCTCAATGACATGCTCCGATTTGAGATACCGCCATTTGGCCCGCAGTTTTAGTCCTCCCCGGCCAGTCCGATAGATCTCCGCCAGGGCTGCCCCGTCGTACAGCAGCTGGCCGCCGGTGGAAAAATCGGGGGCCTTGAGCAGGGAAGTCAAATCCACGTCCGGATTTTTCAAATACGCCACCGCCGCGTCGCACACCTCTCCCAGGTTGAAACCGCACAGATTGGAAGCCATACCTACGGCGATGCCCTGGTTGGCGCATACCAGCACGTTTGGGAAGGTAGTAGGCAACAGCGTTGGCTCCATAAGTTTGCCGTCATAGTTCGGGACGAAGTCCACCGCATCTTGATCAATATCCCGGAACAGCTCCTGGCAGATGGCATCCAGGCGCACCTCAGTATAGCGGGAGGCCGCCCAGGCCATATCTCGGGAGTACACCTTGCCAAAGTTTCCCTTGGAGTCCACCAGCGGGTGGAGCAGGGCCCCGTAACCCCGGGAAAGGCGCACCATGGTATCATAGATAGCTGCGTCTCCATGGGGGTTCAGGCGCATGGTCTGCCCTACTACATTGGCACTCTTTGTGCGGTTTCCACCCATCAAGTGCATCTGGTACATGGTATACAACAGCTTTCGGTGAGATGGTTTAAAGCCATCAATCTCCGGAATGGCCCGGGAGACGATAACCGACATGGCATAGGGCATATAGTTGAGTTCCAATGTCTGGGTGATTGGCTGCTCCACCACCTGCGCCTGTAAGCCCATCACATGAGAGGAATCCACTTGTTTTGGCCCCGATTGCTCCGGGGATCTCTTCTTGGCCAAGCTGAATCAGTCCTTATCTCAGTCTATCCAATATCCGGTTAAGCCACAAAAACCAGGGCACATTTGCCTCCTAATCGGCTATCCCTTTACGAGATATCCGCCATATCCAGATATTTATATCCGTTGTCCGCAATGTGGGTTTTCCGGCCCTGGAGGTCATCCCCCAGCAGAAGGTCAAATACCTGGGCGGTGCGCTCCACATCCTCCGGCATGACCTTAATCAACCGTCGGGTCTCGGGATTCATTGTGGTCAGCCACATCATATCCGGCTCGTTTTCTCCCAGACCCTTGGAGCGCTGGACATCGAATTTCTTCCCCTCCAGAGAAGCCACGATGTCATTCTTCTCACGGTCAGAATAGGCAAACCATGTCTTCTCCTTGCAGGTAATCTCGTACAAGGGGGACTCGGCAATATAGACATAGCCCTTCTGAATCAGGGTGGGGGTGAGCCGGTAGAGCATGGTCAGCACCAAGGTGCGGATCTGGAAACCGTCCACGTCGCCATCAGTACAGATCACAATCTTGTTCCAACGCAGGTTCTCGAGATCAAAGGCATTCAGATCCTTCACATGCTTATCCTTCACCTCTACCCCACAGCCCATAACCCGAATGAGGTCAGTGATGATTTCACTTTTAAAAATGCGGGCGTAGTCCGCCTTTAAACAGTTCAGTATCTTGCCTCGGATCGGCATAATACCTTGGAAGTCCGCATCCCGGCCCAGCTTTACGCTGCCTAGGGCGGAGTCTCCCTCTACAATATACAGCTCCCGCCGCTCCACATCCTTAGTCCGACAATCTACAAACTTCTGCACCCGATTGGAGATGTCCAGTGAGCCGGACAGCTTTTTCTTAATCCCCAGGCGGGTCTGCTCCGCCCGCTCGCGAGAACGCTTATTAATCAATACCTGAGCTCCAATACGCTCAGCGTCCATGGGGTGTTCGATAAAGTAGACCTCAAGCTGGCTTTTCAAAAAGTCGGCCATGGCCTCCTGGATAAATTTGTTCGTAATGGACTTCTTAGTCTGGTTCTCATAGCTAGTCTGGGTGGAAAAATTATTTGACACCAAAATCAGCGCATCCTGTATGTCCGCCCAGCCCACCTTTGACTCATTTTTTTGATACTTGCCATTCTGCTTTAACCAGCCATCAATAGCGGAGACAAACGCTGAACGCATGGCCTTTTCCGGAGAACCGCCGTGCTCCAGCCAGGAGGAATTATGATAGTGCTCAATAACCTGTACCGTGTTGGAAAAGCAAAAGGCCACAGACAGACGCACCTTATACTCTCCCTTATCCTCCCGGTCCTTACCCCTGCGCTCCGCCTGCCAAAATACCGGAAGTGTGAGCAGGGAGTCCCCAGCCAACTCCGTCACGTAGTCCATAATGCCGTTTTCATACTTAAAATCCGTGGTGTCAAACCGCCCCCCCACCTGATTGCGGAAGCGGAAGGTGACCCCGGAATTAACCACAGCCTGACGCTTCATCACGTCTGTGTAGTAGTCTATAGGAATATCAATGTCGGTGAACACATCCAAATCAGGCTTCCAGTGAAAACGAGAACCTGTCTTTTTGCGGTCGGCAGGCTCCTTTTTCATCTCGCCCACGATCTGCCCCTTCTCAAAGTGGAGCGTATACTGGAATCCGTCCCGGTAAATCACCGCATCAAAATATTCGCTGGCATACTGGGTGGCGCAGGAGCCAAGCCCGTTTAGACCTAGAGAGTACTCGTAATTGTCCCCATCGCCGTCCTTGTACTTTCCTCCAGCATATAATTCACAAAATACCAGCTCCCAGTTATAGCGTCCCTCTGCCTCATTCCAGTCCACCGGACAACCCCGTCCAAAGTCCTCCACCTCGATAGACCTGTCCTCGTACCGGGTGACCACAATGAGATTGCCGTGGCCCTCCCTGGCCTCGTCAATGGCATTGGAGAGGATCTCAAATACCGCGTGCTGGCAGCCCTCCAATCCATCGGAGCCAAAAATGACACCCGGGCGCTTGCGCACCCGATCGGCCCCCTTTAAGGAGGAGATGGATTGGTTGTCGTATTGATGTTTGGATGTGGACTTCGCCATAGGAGCACCTGCCTAGAAAAATTGCGCCAAGAACCCTCTTCCTTATCACATTCGAGAGCCGGCACCAACAGGCCGGAGTCATCCCTGCCTATTCGTTTTAGTATACCGCAAAAGCATTCACACAGTCAAGAGCCATAGAGCGCAGACCTCTTTATCTGTTTTACCCAGTCAGGAGAAACCTCCATATTATTTCAACAGTCCACCCCGTCCCTAGCAGATGGCCGGGGTGCAAACACCATCTTCACAGCCCATTCAAAATATTTCCAAGGCATGTATACGGTCTGGAATATTTGTCCAAAATGGGCATAGAGTTTGATATAGGGAAAGGAAGGTGATGCCGATGGCACAGGCAATTAAGCTTGGACGCCGCCGGACAGTGAGCGCCCAAGAAGAAGAACGCCGCCAAATCATAGACGCCATGGCTCAGACAAAGAGCCAGCTCAACTGGGCCTATGCTCAGTTTAACACCTATAGCGATCCTGATCTGGTGGAAGCCTGCGTGTATGAGATCAACGCACTCAAAAGCCGCTACTCCTACTATGTACGCCAGGTCAAGCAACTAAAGGAAGGGACAGGTGCAAACACACGAGCTACGGCTCAGGAGGAGGCGGTATGAGCGGCTGGGGATGGTGGGCAACAGCGGGACTAATTGTTTTAACCCTGGTGCTGGCCCGCCGCCCCCTGTCCACCCTAGGCCGCCTTATCGCCCGCTCGGGCATCGGGATGGTCTTTTTGTGGCTGTTCCAGGGAGTGGGCAGCTTGATGGGAGTCCATCTTGGTGTCAACCTGGTGAACAGCTTCGTATTGGGCGCTCTTGGAATTCCAGGCTTTGCGCTTCTGCTTCTGACACAATGGGCGGTCCATTAAGAAAATATCATTGTGAGGATATAAAAAACAGAAATTTAAGGTAGAAATCTGCCTAACTCTGTGCTATCATGCTATCAATTAACATTACATACCCCCCTGCACTGTGTGCGGGGCCTGTATGATACCTTGCGGAAGAGTCCGTTTTGGAGGCGCGCTATGGCCAGACGGGGCAGTAAAATTGGATATCAGGGATACCGGGGACGAGGAGGCGGGAGCCTTGTCCTCAAAGTGATCGTGGCACTGCTGGCCACTACGCTGGCCGCTGGGGTGATCTTTGTAGTATTTTTGGGTGATTACATGGAATATACCGATAATGGCGTGCGTTTTCACCCGCCTTGGTCCACTCCGGAGGACAAAAGCAGCCCGCTTCCCTCCCAAGCCCTGGTGGTGGTTCCAAATCCCCTTGTTACCGACTCCCTCAACACCCCGCAGCCAACTCCAGTCTCTCCGATCGGGGCGGTAGAAGTGACTCCCCAGCAGCTTCGGGATGGTTCTGCCAAAGATGCAGTCGCCCTGGCGGAGGGTACCGCCCTGGTGGTGGAAATGAAAGCGGCCACCGGCGCACTGGCTTGGCAGTCTCAAAACGAGCTCGCCCTCACGCTAGGGGTCAATAGCCAGGACAACGCTGTGGCTCAAGCAGTGCAGGCCCTCGCCCAAGAGGATGAGCTATACCTGATCGCCCGGATACAGGGTTTTCGAGACCGGTCCCTGGCAGAGCACAACCTTGGCACCCTCATGACCCGGGGGGGGAATATTTGGTATGATGCTCAGGGGGTATGCTGGTCTAACCCTACCAATCAGGAGGCTGCAGACTACCTCACAGCCCTGTGTTTGGAGCTGGCTGACATGGGCTTTGATGAGATCGTGCTGGAAGGTGGCTGCTATCCCTATCTGGGCGAAGTGGAAGTGCTGGCCAGGGACGGCAACCGTCCTGAAGACCTCACCGCACCGGTAGCCGCGTTCTATTCCAATCTGACCCAAACCCTGTCTGGGCTGGATGTAACAATATCCATCCAAACCACCCAAGAAACCATAGCGGGAAATGACACCCACAGCGGTCTCACTCCTCAACTTTTGGTTCAGTATGCCCATCGGATCTGGCTGCCTCAGGAGGCCGAATACAACCGCTGTGCCACTCTACTGCGCGATGCTGGAATGGAAAATGCCGCCCAACGGCTAGTCATCCAAAACAGCACCCAGGGAAGCTGGTACCGCTAAATCCGATCAACTAAGCACCAGATACTTCACATTGGTGATTCAGGGACAGAAAAGCAGGGGGATATGAATCGTTTCCAAACAGTATAAAACAAAAGTCCAGGGCAAATGCCCTGGACTTTTGTTTTTCACACAGAAAGCTGTACCCATGATCCTCAAAGTCAAACTCAGCTATCAAGCGGTAACAGCATTTGAATCGTTGCTGATACTTTCTACGTCCTGCACCATTGAAATCTCCGGTTCATCGCTCACCAGGTCACTGCTGTTTGGCGCAAGATTTCTCAGCCTTGGCAGACCGCCGCTTGTCACACCGCTCAAATCCCAAACCTCGGTGTCCCATCCCAACACATCTGCATAAAATACCTGGGTTTTTGCATCGTCTATTGAGAGCACAGAGATTTTACCCGTAAAATCAATCCCACTTCTGCTAAGGGTAGACGGACCAGTTGCGCCCTCATACTCGTAGTTATTTACAAATTTGTCGGTGATGACATAGGTCTCACTTCTGCCATCAAATTTATAGGCATTTTCCGTATTGCCAAATGACACGTTGTTTTCCAGCCACGCCCTGTTCGTCAGCACCCTTCCAACAAAGCCCCCTGCTGCGTTGGTTGTGGTAGACCGTACCGACACCGCGCTATAGCAGTCGATGATCTTTGAATAGTCCGCGTAACCGGTAAATCCTCCGATGTCAGCATTTCCAACAATACTGCCCTGTGCGTAGCAATTTTTCACACAGGATCCTTGCAGCTCTCCGAATATGCCGCCAACTGCATTCCCAGCCGCATTTACGGTTACGTTTGCAGAACACTCCTCCGCATAACTGCCGATCAAAAAGCCTACCAGACCACCAGTGCGTTTTGTGCCGCTGATGGTAGAATCCGTAATATGGACCTTGCGAAGCCTGATGTTGTTTGCCGTTTTTGCAAGGGCTCCTGTCTCCTGCTGACCGGTGATATTTGCGTCTCGGATTATCAGATTATATATATCCGCAAATCTCACCGTTTGGAACAAGGGCTTTGTCAGACCGGTAATAGTGTGTCCGTTTCCGTTTAACCGGCCCATAAACACAGCGTTGATCACACTGCCTTCAGCGGTGGAAATACCGGTAAAGTCAAGGTCATTGCCCAGCGCAAACATACCGGCCGGATTTGCCATCACCTGATCCACAAGCTGCTGTGCGCTGGTAATCGTGATCTCAGACACGCCGCCTTCATAAATACCACTTCTAAAGTCGTTGGTAATACGCTTAAGGTGATGATATGTTGCCCTGCGCAGATTGCTGGATGCAGTCAGGTTGCGATCACTGCTCTTCGCATCTGCCCGCAAAGCAGCGACATATTGCTTCACTAGTACATCGTAGTTAGTATATGCGTCTTCACCATTGTGTATCTTCTCCGCAACCTCGTTAAAGCGATTCATCTTATACTGCTTAAATGTCATAGTGTCATCGCCGGTTACATCCCGGAGCGCGTCAAGATCATTGCGGTTTTTGCCACTGTAATAGGCCACATATCCGTCTGTGTAACCAGCAACGCCCAGCATCTCCCAGGCCAGCCGCTTAAAGCTGTAGGAGTCAGGACGGTTCTCGTGGTTATGAGGCTGATACCACACCCGTGAGTATATGCCGTCATACCCATATTGGTTTGTCCCAACTATGGTATCCCGGGTAACATTTACCTTCAGGTTGATTCGGTTATCCCACAAATCCTCAATTGTTTGCAGGTTCATCGCAGTGGTTTCCTCCACCGTCAGCGGCCTATAGCCGGTCCTCTGTGCGCCTATATCATCCGGATCATCCAATCTATCCGGATAATATACCTTGACGCCAACTTGGGCCTGTTGCTCAGGCGTCAACTGCAAAAACGCCATTGCCTCCACATAATCCAGGTAGTAAATAGCCTCGAACATACCCTTATAGTAGCTGTAGATTTTCTCCTTTGAGTTGATTCGCTCAGTTGTCAGGTTGGTGGTGACATAATCCGACAAGTTGTAGTTATAGACCAAATTGAAGTTTACGCCGCCATCCCCGGCGCCCTGCGTGGTGTTTCCATCCGTGTAGTCCTCGCCCCAGCCTTGCCAGCGCCGGCCCCTGCCCTCCAGGAAAATGTAGCCGTCTTGGTTGTGGCCTGTCTCATGGGTTGCGCTGATAAAGGAGTTTAGCGCACTGTAGACAACCCAATATATGCTTGAGCCGGTTGAATAGGCCCCGCTTCCATTCGCCGCTGCCCAAAGGTTGCAAACCTCGTTGAAGTTCTTCATGAACGGATCCTCAGTCACCCCGGGCTGCTGCCAAACGCCATCGACGTACCGCGTATCAATACCCAGATCCGACTTGCTGTTGATGCGATCCACAGCACCGTCGGCAATCTCAACGAGGGTAGAATAAAATTCCTTGAACAAATTGCCCCAAGTGACCATTTTGTTATATACGTCGTTGCCGTAGCTTCTCAATGATCCAAACAAAATTTGGCTGGGCATAGAGACAATATAGCCGCTGTTCTCCGGCACAGTCAGTATGGGCAGCAAGGTGTTAGTGTGCTGTTTGATGTGCTTCCACGCACGATACATCACCTCGTCATGTCCAGGTATGCCAACCTCATAAATCTGCCCGTTAAACGACTGGGTAAACCAATCGTTTACATCAGTATAATCGGTCAGCATCAAGACAGCACTGTCGATAAACGCACCGATGTCGTTTTTGCCCGTGTACTTTGCAATGCTGTTGGCATAGTAATTGTGCGTGCTATTCGTGCCACGCTGGTTGGATGTCAATAATTCTCTTGCCATATTGACCGGCTTGATCATATCGCTGTACAACGCACCGTCCAGATACACTACGGTGCGCATATTCATGCCGCCCACTTCAAAATCATACCAGCGGTCGTAATAATTATACGCGTATAACAGTTGCTTCAACAAATCACCGGAGGTGAGCTCCTCCACGATTTTTGCACCTGCAATCGGATTATCACTGTACAGGTTGTACCGGGAGGTGTTGACTAATATACTTGCCAGCACACCGTTTATCTCTGCTGCTACCTGCTCGGTATAGTGGTCCTTATATATCCGGCTGTCCTCTTCGCTGGTAATCGGGTCGAGATCGGTTGCATAGTCATAAGCCTGAGCAATTGCCAATAACTGCTGGTACGCAGCTGCATCCTGATCAAGCAGATACTTGGCATAGTTGTATCCAACATTCAGCTCTGTAATCCAATAATTAGCAAAGTATCCATCCTGTTCTGCCGCAGAAAGATCATAGGCCTGTATACTGCCATCTTTAAACACAATCTTAATGGAAACGATGGTATCAAAGGTATCCTTTGTCAGCATCTCAACCATCTTGCCTTGGCCGTTAAATGGCAGCACCGCTTGGATGACCTTTTGGTTCAAGATATGGGTTGAGGGAATCCGGCTCCCATCTAGCACCAAATATGCAGCGTCATAGAACGGCATAAGCCGATACAGGTTAGCATATAGCACGTCCTTTTGAGGGTCATAGTTTTGCATCCTCCGCAGTCGCTCATATTCTGGGATATACACTCCCAGCGCTGGCGATATATCCTCGCCACCGTTCTCGCCGCGTAGGGACGGCAAGCCGTCTTCCGCAACCTGATCCAGATTCCAAACATTCTCATCAAAGCCCAATGTATCCCGGTAGAATTCCACTGTGCGAACAGTCTCATCACTTACAACGTCAACCCGTGTGCCGGACTGGTTGCTTCCCAGGGTAGAGGAGGACAGCTCAAAATTATTGTCTGAGCTCCCGCTGATCCCTGTGCCGTGTACCCGGTAGGCCTTTCCACCCGTGCTCAGGCTCACCGTATCTTTTACCACAAGATTAGCAGCGTGTCCAACGATACCGCCGTTGTAACTTGGTCCCCTGGTTGCGCTGATGGTGATGCCCGTAACACATTTTTCAACCTTGCCATTCTGAGCAAATCCTACAATTCCACCAATGCCGTCCTGACCTGATGTTATGCTGCCCTGGGCATAGCTATTTGATACAGTGCTGTTGGTCATACCTCCAACTAGTCCACCCATACGCTTGTTGCCACCGCCCCATAGTGTGAGGCCACGAACACTGCTGTTTGTGAGCTGGCTATTCCCTGTTAGCGTGCCAACTAAAGCAGCTGTCTCTGAAGTGCCCGCAGTGATGGTGACATTGCGACCATGCACATTCGAAATAGTGCTGCCCTCTTCTGCACGGTTTGCCACCAGCCCTTTTGCCCCCGCATTCAGGACTGCATTTTCAAACACAATGTTTTTCACTGTGGCACCCCGCAGTTGCTGGAAGAAGGGTTTTGACATGTTGCGTATGGTGTATCCATTACCGTCCAGCGTACCCCTAAACTCCTGCAGCAGGGCGGCGTCAACGATGGTAATATTAGCCATATCCACATCGGTGCTCAAAGTAAAGGTGCCTGTGGGATTAGCTTTCATCTGCTCCAGTAGATAAGTAAAGGAGTTGGTAGTGGCTACCCCATCCTCTACCGTTCCGAACAAAACCTCTATCCGGTCTTGCCTTCTGTCACCTTGATATTGCACATAGTCTGGCAGATCCAATATCAGGAACAATTGCCCCGCTCTTTCCTCTGCCCCACTGACCGGCGCATAGATGGTGGGGGCATCCTTCATGTCAATTTGCAGCACATATCCCGAAGGGTCCGCTAAGTCGGACAACGAAACTTGTGACACTTCCTCTACTCCACTGTCAGTTGTCCGGTACAACATGGCGTTTACAATGTCCTTGATCTCATACATGCGCACATCATCGCTTGCCCTGACTGCTGACTCACTAAACGTCTGGGCAAAGGCCTGCCGGGGCATTTGAACGAACATTGCGGCTATCGACAGTATCATAGCAGCAGTGATCATGCCCACACGGGTTTGCTTTAGCTTCATACCAATTCCTCCATTTCTTTCTCTAAACTTGGCCGTCATAGTCATAACGATAGCCTGTCCCTTCCTAGTGCGCTTTGGTACTGATTGAAACAACAAGTATACCCCACACACTTTCCAGTAAAGCTTCGCCAATATATGACTATTTGTATCATATACCATTCTAGCAGTAATGTAAATAATAATTTTTTATAATTATTATTTTTTATTAAAAGAAACTGAGGAATAGCAAAGTGCGCCTTGATTATGGTACACACCATAAATCAAAGCGCACTCTTGATTGTCTCAATTAATGAAGCTGCCCATGGTTCAGGGCACTGCTCTTCAAATCCGTGAGCTTATATTTGACACATGGCCAGGAAGGACGTAAAAATAGCTCCGCCATCCACTGTGTCTGGCCGGACCAGCACTCCAGTCATCCGCTCCGGATGGAACTGGACAGCCACCAGGGGAAAGCTCTCATGCTCGATAGCCTCTACTACTCCATCGTCAGAGTAGGCGGTAGCCCGCAGCCCACGTCCCAGACAGTCTATCCCCTGGTGATGATGACTATTGACCGAGAACCGCTCTCCATACATCCGGCACAGAATTGAATCAGACTTCGCACAAATTTGGTGAACCTGATCCCGATCCATCCGAAGATGGAGGGGATTGCGCTCCCCCAAGTCCTGGATCAGGTTGCCCCCTAGCCAAACGTTGACCACCTGGCATCCCCGGCAGATGGCCAGTACCGGCTTCCCCGCCCCTAAAAACGCATCCAGCAGGGCCAGTTCTGTCCGGTCACGGTCACGGTCAATACCTAGAGATCCGCGGTCCTCCTGTCCAAAATATGATGGGTCCATATCGCTCCCCCCTGCCAAAAGCAAACCATCGTAGCTCAGATCAGGAGTAGGAAGATAGCCGGCCACCGGACAACCTCCGGCGGCCTGGACAGCGGCAGTATAGTTGACAGGGTCTTTCCTGCTAGTCGAGCATAAAATCTTGGGTTTCATATAGGGACTCTCTCTTTCTTTAGGATTTTTCCAAGCTGGGAGACCTGGTCAGTAACCGACAGGCCCTGGGCCAGTAGCGCGGCAGTATACAGCACCAACCCCAGAATGGTGCAAATTAAGGACGCACTCAGGCTGCTCCAGCCGGAACTAGTGAGGATATTGAAAAACAGCCTGATCCACACCCCCATAAACAAGGCCGCCAGCAAGGGGCGGACAAACCAGCGAAATAGCTGGGGTCGTAATGCAGTTGCTCGGAGCACCGAGATTAAGTTGAACACCATCCCTGCCAGAGAGGACAGCAAAAACCCTGCTACAAACCCTGGCAGACCCCAGCGAGCTACAGTAAAATAGGTAAAAGCCAATTGAATGACATCACTCAAAATTGCGTTCCGGGCCGCCCTCCCCTGGAGGGACAATCCGTTGAGTGCGCCAGACAGCACTGACTGATAACAACTTAGCAAAGTACCTAGAGCCAGTGGAAGAATAAACTGCCCCACCCGCTCATCCCGGAACATGGCCTGACCTGCCGCAGGCCCCACCACCATGAGCAAAGCCATGGCCGGAGCCATCAGCAGCGAGGTGGCAGACATGATCCGGTCCAGAAAGCCGGTGGCAGCTCTCCGGTCCCCTCGCGCGGTGCGCCTGGCCAGATCTGGCACCATCACCAAACACAGCGCGCCGATGAATGCTGTTGGCAGGGACAGCAGCGGCAACGTCATGCCAGACAGCACTCCAAACTCAGCCATGGCTTCATTCAGAGTCATCCCTCCCTCTACCAACTTCGCGGGGATTAGCACAGCGTTAGCTGAACCCAGTAGAGTGCCTAGTAGAGAGGTAGCCCCCACAGGCAGAGCGATGGCATACAGTTGTCTTCTAGTAAAGGTTACCCGGGCAATGCCTGGAGGAAACCGCCGCCAGTGACGGCGAAACATCCAGGTGAGCGCGCCGGCAGAAAAGACCTCACACACCACCATACCCATGACAATGATGCCCACAGTCTGCTCCTGTGAACGTGGAAGCAAGATGGCCAGCAAGGTGAGAACCGCCCCTGCTCGAATCAGCTGCTCAGCAGTCTCCACCGCAGCAGGGGGCCGTACCCGGCCAATTCCATAAAAGCAGTGCTTGTGGAGATTCTCCACCCCTGTGAGCAGCATACATGGCACCAATAACACCACTCCCATCCGGGTCCGGGCATCTCCTAGCACATAGACAGAGATGGCATCAGATCCCAAAACCACTATCGTACCTAATGGGATGGCCAGCAGTAGAAAACAACCCAGCGCCCTGCGGAGCACCGTACGCACTGAACCACTGTCTCCCACGGCGTGGTACCGGGCCGACAGGGTAGATACTGCTACAGTGAGTCCCACTGCAGTGAGAGACATGAGCATAGAGTAGACCGGTATAACCAGTTGATACAACCCCATAGTCTCTGCGCCGATCATTCGGGAGAGCAGCATACGATAGACAAAGCCCACCACCTGAGAAAACAACCCTGTGACAGTGAGTAGCAACGCCCCTAACAAGATACCAGACAAGTGCAGCCCCCC
Organism: uncultured Clostridia bacterium; assembly: GCA_932222125.1. Taxonomy (GTDB): domain Bacteria; phylum Bacillota; class Clostridia; order Oscillospirales; family Oscillospiraceae; genus Enterenecus. The sequence continues at coordinate 112,534 of CAKNZJ010000194.1, forward strand.
TTTTCCTCGATAACCTATCATATGAAAGGGGCATGTCTGACATGAGCGTCAATGGGGATGACTGCGAGTAAGTTCTCCAGTCACTGCATCCAAGTAATAGTTTGCGGTATTGCTAGAGATGAACCAAACTGGACTCAGGCGGACAGCGCTGGACAGGGACTGGATCGCCCGATACCCCACCTCCATGGACAGAATGGCGGAACACACATCTCCAGTCTCCAAAACCCCGTCTAAAAAGTGCAGCAACGCAGTGGGTAGGGTGAGTATAGCTCTTCTCTCCCGGCTTACCCTCCCTGGAATCAGTAGAACACCATCAATGGATTGAAGCATCCCGTCACGGTAAAGGAAAGTAAGTTGACTGGAGAACAGCGGCACACCCCCCCATCGCTGTCTAACGGTGACGCAGGAAGTATCTCCCTCCTGCTCAAAGGCAATCCGCTCCCCCTCTATCTCTATCTGGCGCAGCAATCCCACCGCATGAGCGGCAGGGTCCGGGGCCTGCCAGCGAGGATGATCATATAACTTAGCGGAGAACTCGCCTCCCGCACGAACGCTGACTTCTCCCGTAATCCCTTGGTAGCGGTAAAGTCCACCGCCCCAGTTGTCCCCGGCCACCTTTTCATCCAGCAGAGCGCTCACCATCCGACCCTCCTGCTCCACATCCCGTTCAATGGACACGGGGTCCAAATGGTCTGCCGCAACCAGGCCTCCCTCATCCACCGCAATTCCGCTGTTGGCCAGCGCCTGGACAGCCTGAGTCTGGGCAGCCCGCTCATACCGCCTGGCCTCATTTTGCCGCTCAGTCACCAACACCAGTAGAAAACCATTGACCAGCGCCAACATCAAGATGATAATATTTTTTACCTTGTGCCATTCCACCTGCCATCATCTCCTGATGTTCGGAATTGAGAGCTAATTTGCTACCCACCCGGGAGAGACAGTCCCATCCCCCCGATCCCGGTATTGGACAGACAGTTCCCGTGGCTCCCGAGACAGGTCGGGGAGCAGTGCCGCCGCCCGGTGGATGGGGATGAGGGGAACGGTCTCCTCCAGTGAGGCGTAGGTGCGGCAGTGAAGTGTGAACTCTGTCACATAGCCATCCTCCACCAGAAACTGGGCCGCCCACCCCCCGCTGTAAAGGTATAGCCTGATACCATTGAGCCGGTACCCAAAACGGATCAGATAGCGCCCCCCTTCCTCCTGAACAGAGATCAGGTGCACCTGGGCCTCGCCACACAAAGCGCCCACAGTGCGCTGGGCAAGACCCCTGGCTGCCTCCACCACCCCTGCCACAGTTGGATCAGCGACAAAATACTTTCCTCCCTGCCCCGCTCGGTAAGTCACCGTCCCATCTTGATTGACCTGTAGGCGATCCTCTCCATCCAAATACGCCTCACCACTGCTCACCGTGGCGTGATTCTGCCCGTGAAAGGCTAGCTGCGAGAGGAGTTTATCCACCCCACCGGCCTCTGACATGGGATTGGCTGCGGAAAACCGCACCCTGATCCCCTCCTCCTCAGTGATAAAGGTATAGGGCTTGAACAGACCGGCATACTCCTGATGCTCGAAGGCAAAATAGGCCCCGTTCCCCACATAACCGTCTAGATTGGGGGCTAGATGAAGCGTCCGTGTCATTCCAGTGGAACAGGCGTAGAATAGACCGCTTTCCACCTCCTGATAGCATAGCAGCAGCTGGTCCTCTTCCCCCTCAGCCAGCAGAAGCCGGCGGGCCATCCCTGTCAGGGCGCACCCCTGATCTCCGCTGAGCCATCCACACAAAACCGGTAATGGAATCTCCCCATCGAAGTCAAAGTAAATGCCGGAACCGGTGAGATAGTCCTGCCAGCTCGCCTCGTCTATAGCCTCAGGCGGCCCGGCGCCTCCCAGCGCATCCCCCAATAGAGGACCAAGCCGGGCAAACAGCGCTTCCAGCTCCTGCTGATTGTACTGCACGCCATACCGCCCCGCCTCGGTATTCACCGCCATGGCAGCTGGTTGCACAGTGGCGGAAGTGAGGGAAAGGCCAGCCGCCTCCCCCTGGGTTGGCTCCGCTCCGCCCAGCAAGTGGAACAATCCACTGTCCTGCACCAGGGGCAGCATAGTCAACAGATAAATGGCAGACAGGGTGAGTAGTACAATCAGCAGATTTTTCCCCCACTCCACCCGACGATGCCAATCACTCCTCTTCACAGCTGCCTCCCCTTCCAGGCCCACCGATGGGCAATTCCATGCGAACAGTGAGACCTGGCTCATCCTTGTCCACCAGGAAAATTTGCCCCTTGTGCTGCGCCATGATCTCCTGGGCAATGGCCAGACCAAGTCCGGTGCCGCCGGATTGCCGGGAGCGGGCCTTGTCCACCCGGTAGAAGCGCTCGAAGATGTGCTCCCGGTCAGACGCCGGAATGCCGATACCGTTGTCGTCCACCTCCATCCACACCTTGCCGGCACTGGCCCCCGCAGAGATGACGATGCGCCCGCCATCAGGCGTGTACTTGATGGCATTTGATACGATATTCATCATAACCTGCATCACCCGCTCCCGGTCAGCTACCACAAAGGGCAAGTACGGGGGCATGGACAGCCGGAGGTCATGACGGTGGTTTTGCGCCTCCATGAGGACGGCCTGGTAGGTATCGTCCACCGCCCGGATGAATGGGAAGCTGGTCAAGCGAAGCTCACTGCGCCCGGAATCAAACTTGGACAGGGTCAGCAAATCCTGAAGGATGTGGATCATCCGGTCGGACTCATTGAGAATCACCCCCAAAAAACGCTGCGCTGTGGCTGTGGGCAGATCACCCACACCATCGGCTAAGGTCTCCGCATAGCTTTTGATGTTAGTCAGCGGCGTGCGCAGCTCGTGGGAGACATTGGCCACAAAGTCCTTCCGAGTTTGTTCTGCGGTCCGCTGCTCTGTGACATCGTGGATCAGCACCAAAACGCCCCCCTGGTTTGCCCGGGCAAAGGGAGCCAGCAGCAGCTCCAGGTAGCGTCCCGCCACTGTGAGCTGGGCGGACAGGTGACTGTCTGCCTCCGCCACCTGACTAAACGGAAACAGCCCGCCAAACAGGCGGTCATAACGGTCCTGCGGCCCGAAGCCCAGGCCCAGCAGCTGAGCGGCGGCGGGATTGGCGTGGATCACCTTCCTTTGCCGGTCAAAGGCTACCACACCGTCCGCCATATGGAGAAACAGGGTATCCAGCTTGTTGCGCTCGTTCTCCACCTCTGCAATCGTGGTCTGAAGCCGCTTGGCCATGGCGTTGAAGCTGTCGGTAAGTTGACCAATCTCGTCATTGCTAGTGACCTCCAATTTTTTGGAAAAGTCACCCTCGGCAGCCTTTTCAAGTCCGTCTGTCAACCGCTGCAAAGGGCTCACCATCGTCTTTGACAGCAAAACAGACAATAAGATAGAGATAATGAGGCCCAGCATGGATGCCTCTATAATGAGGGTAAACATCTCCCGGTTCAGACTCTGCGCAGTCACCCGGTTGTCCAAAATATAGACAATATAGGGCTGCTCTCCCCTAGTGATGGGCACCGCCACATCCATATAGTCAGCCGCCGCACTGCTGGCATAACCTGGCTGACCCAAAATAGCGGTGGTGATATTCGGGGTGACTGACATCCCCCCCTCCGGTTCCGGGGCAGAGCCCGCCAAATACTGTCCGGTGACCCCGTCCAGCACAAAGTAGTTCCGATCCCGGCCGTCCACTCCCAGCATCCCTCCGTAGGCAGCCAGCACAGTTTCTATCATGGCAGCCCCGTCAGAGCGCCTCTCCCCCTCCGTAGCTGTCTGAAGGTCCCGCACAAAGTCCACATTATCCTGCCCAAAGGCGCTGGCCATCCGGCTATAGAAGTCGCTGATATAATAGCGGGTCACCGAGTTCATCAGGAATGCGCCCACCACCACCATCAGCGATACGATGAGCAAGATCATAATGAGCATCAGCTTGAGATGCAGGCTGCGGCGCATGGGGGCACCTTCCTTTCAAATGGTATACTGTTATCGGATTGCCCAAAGTGCCGGCAGATCATCCGTGGAAAGCGTAGCCCCGGCCCCGGCGGGTGACGATAAATTTGGGTCCGGCAGGATCGTCTTCCAGCTTTTCCCGCAGGCGCCGGATGGCCACATCCACCGCGCGCACATCTCCCATATAGCCCTCGTAGTTCCACACCTGTTCCATCAAGACCTCCCTGGAAAACACCTGCCCAGGGTGAGAGGCCAGCAGTTTGACCAGCTCATATTCCCGCTGGGTGAGCTCCAGCGATTTCCCATCCTTGTAGACCATCATACTGCTGGTATCCACTTGGATACGGCCCAATTCCAACCGCTGAGCAGATGGGGCTTGAGGCTGGGTGAGCATGTCTGTGCGGCGGATGCTGCTTTTGATCCGGGCCAGTAGCTCCCGGATGGAAAATGGCTTTGTGATATAGTCATCTGCACCAAGGTCCAACCCCGACACCTTGTCCGTTTCCGCATCCCGGGCGGTGAGCATGATCACCGGAGTGGTGTTTCCCCGCTCCCGCAGGCGGCGGCACACCTGAAAGCCATCCAATTTTGGCAGCATCAGGTCCAGCAAAATCAGATCCGGATCCTGTTCCAACGCCAGGCACAGTCCCGCCTCTCCGTCCAGGGCCTCCAGGGTATCGTACCCCTCCCGGGTCAAGTTGAACACCAGAATGTCCACGATGTTCTGCTCATCCTCTATCACCAGGATTTTTTTACCCATGGCACGCTCCCCTCATGGCCCGGTCCGCCCGAAACAGGGCAGCCACCGTCTTACTGTCCTGAATGCGACCGTCTGCCGCCATCTCCAGCGCCTGCGCAAAGGGGAGCCTAAACACCTCCAAAAATTCGTCCTCGTCCGGGCTGGTCTCTCCAAAGGTGAGATCCTGGGCCAGATAAACCCGCTGCAACTCATCGCAGAAACCCGGCGTAGGCAGCATTTCTCCCAGATACGTCCACCGCCCGGCACTGGCTCCAATCTCCTCCTTCAGCTCCCGGCGGGCAGCGTCATCAGGCTGTTCTCCCCATTCCAGCTTGCCTGCCGGCACCTCAACCACCACCCGGTCATATGGGTAGCGAAACTGCCGCTCTAAATAGACGTTGCCCTGATCGTCCACCGGCACCATCACCACCGCTCCGGGGTGGCGGATCACCTCTCGCCAGGCGGTCCTTCCGTTGACCAACTCCACGGTGTCGTAGTACACCTTCAGCAAACCGCCGTCATAGACTAGCTCGCTAGTCAACTTTTTCTCCTTGAGTTCCACACCCCGACGCCTCCTCCAAAACGTTCTATCCTCGAAATGACAGCAAATATTCACCGCCACAGCTTATCTGCCACGGATATTTTCCGCGGCATGTCTGCCCCTGGCATATTCCCTCTTCCAACGGGTTATTTTCTTGAATATTGTACCACAGCCATCCCTAAATAGGAAGATGGAAATAGGCTAAAACACGAAATAACTTGCCACAACCCCCAGTGCAAAATACATCATTGTAAAAAAGTAAGGCTTTTGATATAATTGTGTCTAATCAAACATTTTCTCATTTGTTTTCAATTGACACAAAGGCAAGGGTGAACACCATGAATACAAAAACCATGCTGGCTGCTCTTCAAGGGGTGTCCGCCTATAAGGATGTGTTGGAACTGCCGGTGATGGCGTGTGCTATCCGGCTGACACAGTGTATTGCCTACGGCGACGGCCTGGGAGGATTGAACGCATATACAGACCTGTTTTACCAGCTTCGGATGGCTGGCCACCACGGCTTAGGCAGTTGGTTGGGGGAGGCCCTGCGTTGGTCTGAGGCCCCCTATCCCCGGCTGACAGAGGCTGGAGGGCAGGACCCTGCCCTGGAGCAGGCCGCTTGGAGGGACATCTCCGCCTTTGAGTTGTTGGCCTCGGTGGATTGTGACAAGTGGCTGAGCCAGCTGGGTGAACTGCTGGACAGCGACTATCAGGGCGTACTCACCGGACTGCCCCGATGGCAGCATGGCGTGCCATTCTCCTTCCAACAGCTCACCCAGGCATACACCCAGGAGGGAGTGGGACCGTTGGCCCGCAGCCGGGCCTTTGTGTGGGAACGGGGCGGACTGGTGCCGGTAGCCCATCCGGACTGTCCCGACCCCGATCAGTTTCTGGGCTATCACCGTCAGCGGGAGCAAATAATTCACAACACCAGGCTGCTGCTTGCGGGACGGTATGTAAATAATGTGCTGCTCTATGGTGAGAGCGGCACCGGCAAATCAGCAACGGTAAAGCATCTGCTCACCCTGCCCAGCATGGAGGAACTGCGCCTCATCGAGGCAGACAAGGCAGACCTGGGCGGACTCCCCGCCCTGATCCGCAGCCTGGAGGGGCGAAGGCAGAAGTTCATCGTGTTCATTGATGATCTCACCTTCGACCGGGACGACTCCACCTACTCCGTCCTTAAGACCATTCTAGAGGGAGGTGTGGAACGCCGGCCTCAAAATGTGGCAGTATATGCCACCTCCAACCGGCGCCATCTGGTGCGGCAATCCATCTCCGAACGGGTGGGAGACGAGATGGACCGGTGGGAGACCATTCGGGAAAAAACCTCCCTGGCCGACCGGTTTGGCCTGCGCATTTTATTCCAAGGTCTGTCCAAGGAGGAGTATCTAGATGTGGTGGACCTGTTGGCTGAGCAAAACGGGGTGGAACTACCTCAAGAGGAACTTCACCGACAGGCGGTGGCTTGGGAACGGCTCCACGGCGCCCAAACCCCCAGAACAGCGCTGCAATTTATTCTCTCACTATAAAAGACCTCCCTGGGCCGGAATGCCGCCGCCCAGGGAGGTCTTTCGCACTCTCTTCCACTCTTACCCCCCGCCAATGGCGCGGCGTATATCCGCTTCTACCTGTTTCAGTTCAAATCCCAATTCCGCCGCCGAAATACGCACTGCCCCATGGCCCAGAATAATGAGCTGCTCCAACCCATCCGAGGTTGCCACCCGCACCCGATGGTCCTTTTTCTCCCGCCCCAGAGCATAGGTGACCTTCTCAATATACATATCCGCTGTCTCCGCCTCCTTGGTATACACCACCGACACCTCTCCCATCCGCTCTACCGAGCCGGCGCCGCCCTTCACCTTATAGGCATCAAAGACCACAATGACATGGCATTTCTTCCACCCCTGATAGTTGCGTAATCGTTCCACCAGCCGCTGGCGCGCGCCCTCCAGATCAATGTGGGACAACTGGCGCAGCTCGTCCCAGGCGTGAATGACATTGTAACCGTCCACCAACAGGTAGTCTGATCCTGTGCGTACGGCCAAGCCCTTCCAGGGTTTCTCCTTTTTTGGAACAGCCTTGGGCGCGGGACAAAAGGCTCTTGGCTTCACCGGGCCATACACCCTGGTAAAGATATCCTCTAGCTCCTTATCCAGAGCGGTTTGGGCCGCATAGCCGGTAGGTTGTCTCCCCGGGGAGATCTCAGGCTCCTCCCGGCAGCCCGCCTCAGCCCGCCAGCCGCTGTCCAAGTGCATGTGGGTGCGCACCTCATTCCAAGGCACGTGGTAACCCGCTCCGTGGCGGCAGAATACCGAACCGGATGGATTTAGCTGATCCGCCTCTGGGTCATAGCCCCGGGCGGCCACCACCTCCTCCTGATTGTGGCATGGGCGGTAACCCTCCACCACACAGGACAGTCTGCCCCGTCCAGCACTGTAGGCCGCTACCTCCATCCAATAGTTCCCCAGCTCGGATACAGGGACTGAACCGGTGAGAACAGCATACTCGCCCTGCCCCTCTGTCAGATCCGCTGTCCCACCCATTCGTTGAATGTCGGTCATGGCCCGGCCCAGACAGCCCTTTGGAAGTTCTAACCGGAGAGCATACCACGGTTCCAGCAGAATACTCTTAGCACACATCAGTCCCTGGCGCACCGCACGGTAGGTTGCCTGCCGGAAATCGCCCCCCTCCGTATGCTTCAGATGCGCCCTCCCAGTGAGCAGGGTAAGCCTCATATCGGTAATGGGAGCACCGGTGAGCACCCCCACATGGGTTTTCTCTATCAAATGGGTCAGGATGAGCCGCTGCCAACTGCGATCCAGGATGTCCTCTGGACACTCGGTATGAATTTGCAGTCCAGAACCCCGTTCCAACGGCTCCAACAGCAGATGCACCTCAGCATAGTGGCGCAGCGGCTCGAAGTGCCCCACCCCTTCTACTGGGGCGGCAATGGTCTCAAAATAGACGATGCTTCCCGGTCCAAAAGCCACCTCTATACCAAACCGCTGGGCCATCATCTGCTCCAACACCTCTAGCTGCACCGCACCCATCACCTGAACCCGGATCTCTCCATGGGCCTCATCCCAAACCACCCGGAGTTGGGGATCCTCTTCCTCCAGTTCCTGCAGTCGGGCCAATAGGGTGTGCTCCTCCACACCCAGCGGCAGCACCTGATAAGTGAGCACTGGTTCTAACTGCGGCCCAGCCCAGTCCTCCTCCCCGCCCAGGCCCTGTCCCGCCCAGGTCCGGCTCAGCCCAGCCACAGCGCACACCATACCTGCGCCAGCCTCCTCCAGTGCGGCAAACCTGGGCCCAGAGTATAGGCGGAGCTGTGTGACTTTCTCCGCCCAGTCCTCTCCCCGCACCATATCCCGCACCCGCAGCACTCCGCCGGTGAGTTTGAGCCAAGTAAGCCGCTCTCCCTTATCATCCCGGGTGATCTTAAATACCCGGGCGGCAAAGTCCTCCCCCCACTCAGGTTCCAAGGTGTACTGCTCAAAGCTGTCCAGCAGCGCTCTCACTCCCTCCACCTTTAAGGCGGATCCGAAGAAACAGGGAAATAGCTTGCGCTCCACCACCAAGCAGGCCAGTTTGTCATCAGACAGGCTCCCCCGCTCCAAATATTCCTCCATCAGGGCCTCATCGCACAGGGCAGCCCGCTCCAAGAGTTCTTCCGAAGGAATGGAAAAGTCCACACAGTCATCGGACAGTCTGGCCCTCAGCTCAGCCATCAGCCTCTCCTGATCTGCTCCAGGTTGATCCATTTTATTGAGAAATAGAACGGTTGGCACCCGATGAGCTTCCAGCAGCCGCCAGAGCGTCTCGGTGTGACCCTGTACCCCGTCCGCACCGCTTACCAATAGGATCGCGTAGTCCAGCACCTGCAGGGTGCGCTCCATCTCGGCAGCAAAGTCCACATGACCCGGGGTATCCAGCAGCGTCAGCTCCAACTCCCCCCATTGGATCATCGCCTGCTTGGAAAAAATGGTGATGCCCCGCTCCCGCTCTAAGCTGTTATGGTCCAAAAAGGCGTCCCCATGGTCCACCCTGCCCAGTCTCCGCACTCTGCCGGACAGATACAGCATCGCCTCAGATAGCGTGGTCTTACCAGCATCCACATGGGCCAAAATGCCAATAGTCAGTCGTTTCATGGGGCGATCCCCTTTCTTCAGCGCAATCAGTTAAACAGGTCGGCGTGTTCCTTAAATAACTCCCGCACCCGATCCTTCAGCCGGACATGAGCTGGGTTCTCCAGTTCCGGATCGGCAGAAATTAGTTCTACCGCCGTCTGCTGGGCCTCCTTTAGCAGGGCCACATCAGCGGCAAAATCCGCCACCTTGAGTTGAGGCAGGCCGTGCTGACGCTTGCCAAAAAAATCGCCAGGCCCCCGCAGACGCAAATCCTCCTCCGCAATTTGAAACCCATCGTTGGTTGCACATAGCACCCTCAGCCGCTCCTTAGCGCTCTCACTCCGGCTGGAGGTGACCAGCACGCAATAGCTCCGGTGGGTCCCCCGGCCAACCCGGCCCCGCAGTTGATGGAGTTGGCTCAACCCAAACCGCTCCGCATTCTCCACCACCATCACAGAGGCATTTGGCACATCTACCCCCACCTCGATCACAGTGGTGGACACCAGCACGTCCAACTCCCCGGACCGGAAAGCGGTCATGACCGGTTCCTTCTCCTTGGGCTTCATCCTTCCATGCACCAACCCCACCCGCAGATCAGGAAACACCCGATCTCGCAGCTGCTCTGCATAACTTGTCACCGCTTTCAGATCGGGCGCCTTGGCAGAATCCTCTGCCGCCGGGTCTGTCTCCTCCACAGTGGGACACACGATGTATACCTGGCGACCCTCCTCCACCTGTCTGTGGATAAAGGCATACATCCGTCCCCGCTTATCCTCTCCCACCACATAGGTGGACACCGGGGTGCGGCCAGGGGGCATCTGATCCAGGATAGACACATCCAAATCGCCATAGATGATCAAGGCCAGGGTGCGGGGAATGGGGGTGGCAGACATTACCAGAACATGGGGGGAGAACACCCCGTCGTTGTCCACTTTGTCCGGGATGGAAGGGCCAGTTTCGCTGCCCTCACAGCTTCCCCGGGAAGGCTGCCTCCACATCCCGCCTCCCTTTGCGGCCAAAGAGGCTCTCTGGGCCACGCCAAAGCGGTGCTGTTCATCCGCGATGACCAAGGCCAGATTGTGGTAAACCACATCCTGAGAAAACAAGGCATGAGTGCCCACCACCACATCCAGCTCCCCCGCCGCCAACGCGGACAGCAGAGCCTTTCGGGCCACTCCTTTTACCGAACCGGTCAGCAATCCCACACGTATCCCCGCGGGAGAGAGCATGGAATTCATGGTGTGGGCGTGCTGCTCCGCCAACAGTTCAGTTGGGGCCATAAGGGCGCACTGACAGCCGTTTTTAGCTGCGGCCCACGCTCCAAACGCTGCCACTACGGTTTTGCCGGAGCCCACATCCCCCTGAATCAGGCGGTTCATCGCCCGCCCGCCGGCCAGATCCACCGCCAGCTCCTCCATCGTCCGGCGCTGAGCATCGGTGAGGACAAAGGGCAGCAGCTTGGCAAACTCCTCCGGCATGCCCCTAAGCACCGCACCCCTTCCCCTACTGCGGCGTTCCTTCAGCAAAGACAGCCCGCAGGTCAAAACAAACAGCTCCTCAAATACCAGTCGCCGACGGGCCACTGCCAACTCCTCATAGGAGGCAGGATAATGAATATGTTTTCTGGCGTACTGCGTCTGACACAGGGCATGCTCCAGACGGATCTGCGCCGGAAGGAACTCCTTCAGCCCATCCAGGCACTCATCCACTGCCCGGCGAGTAAGCCCTGCCAGTAGATTGTTGGAAATACCTGCCGTCAGTGGATACACCGGCATGATCAGACCAGTATGCCGTCCGCTCCCCTCCCGTTCGAACACCGGGTTGGTCATGGTTCGGATACGGCCCTGCCGCCCCACTATGCCATAGAACACATAGGTCTCCCCCGGGCGCAGGGCATCCTTCAGATATGCCTGGTTGAAAAAGGTAAGATGGAGGGTTCCCACATGGTCCACCGCTTTGACCTTCACCAACTCCAGTCCCTTTCTGACACGGCTGATCTGCGGGGGCGCGGCCACCATGGCGGACACACAGCATGGGCGGCCCTCCGGCGCATCCCGCAAATCGAAGCATTCCCGGCGATCCTCATACCGTACAGGCAAGTGGTTTAATAGATCCCCCATGGTATCCAGTCCCAGTTTTCCCAACCGTTTACCCCTTGCCGGACCTACCCCCGGCAACTGGGTCAGGGGAGTTTGCCTGGTCAGCGCCATTCCTCCACCTCCACATGTGATCTGAGCCCTAGACGGCCAGGACTCAGAAGGGCGTCCTTCTTTCTTAGCTTGGCCCCCCTCCGGGGACAGCCATGCTGTGATAATCAGCATAATTGTACCACAAACTCCTCCAAAAAAACAGCCCCTTTCCCCTTCCCATCACTCCCCTCCATGGCGGCAAGACGGAGAATTTAACCACCTTGGTATAAACTGGCTTTTCTCCGTCCACAATAGCTGTGGAGGTGTCATTATGAATAAGAAACGCACATGGTATGAAAAAGTCGGCGATTTTATCTCGGGAAAGGGATTCTATCTGGTGGTGCTTGTCTGTGTAGCAGCGATTGCCCTATCCGGATTCTATCTGGTGCAGGGCGTTCGGGGCAATCTGGCCGGCAACCTGGACGATCAGCCGGTGGCGGGCTCAGCCCAAATCACTGAAACACAGAAACCATCACCCACCCCCTCCGTCCAGCCATCTGTCCAACCCTCGGCACAACCTTCCGCCTCGCCTAAACCCACCGTTACGCCTGAACCCACCGTTACGCCTAAGCCCACCGCTCCCACCACAACCCCTGCCAGCCTAGTCTTTACATGGCCGGTCAAAGGTACGGTCATCGCAGGCTTCTCCGTGGAAGCCCTAGCCTATGACGAAACGATGGGAGACTGGCGCACCCATGATGGCATGGATATTGGCGCTACCCTCGGCACGCAAGTGATGGCTGCCGCCAATGGCACAATATCGGCCCTCTATCAAGATGATCTGATGGGCACCACGGTGGTGATAGACCATGGAAGCGGACTGACCAGCGTGTACTCCAACCTGGCGGAGGTTCCCACTGTGGCAGTGGGCGACCAGGTGTCTACCGGAGACATTCTGGGCTCCGTAGGCAACACTGCCGTGGCGGAAAGCGGCCGGGACAGTCATCTGCATTTCGCCATGTACCAGGATAATACCGCCATCGACCCGACAGCTTATCTCCCCTGACAGCTACGGACCCGACTCTCCAAAGGGAGACCGGGTCCGTCTACATCTCTCCCTGGCCGAAGCGCTGCCACACTCCAGTCCCTGCTCTTACCCAAGACAACCCGCCTGATCCCCACATATACCCGCCCTGACTTGAAGCATACCCTTTGCAGAATATGAAACGGCATGGCCCACAGGCCACGCCGTTTCATCAAACATACGGTCACACGCTTACGGATACGGGCGCAGATAAGGCGTGCCCTTTGTCTCAGCCTTCCATATGGCGCCCCAGAAACCCGGCCACCGTCTGCGCTAGCTTTACCTCCACATCACTGAGTGCGGGAGCGTCTCCGTCTGTGACGAAGGTGACGCAACCCAGCACATCGCCCTCAGCTAAGATGGGCACGGCGATGAGCACCCGGTACTTATCAGTTCCATCGCACAGGGGCACCATCTGCTCTGTCCGGACGGCTTTACGCTCCTCCATAATCTGCTCCACCTGAGTGGAAACCCGTTTGTCCACTACCTCCCGGCGGGAAATGCCGCCGGCGGCGATACAGCTATCCCGGTCGGTGATGACCGCTGGGATATTTGCCACCCGGCTAATAGTGTCACACAACTGCGTGGCAAAGTCGGATACATCGCCCAATTGAGAGTATTTTTTGAAAATCACGCCGCCTTCCCGGTCCGTGTAGATCTCCAAGGGGTCACCTTCCCGAATGCGCATTGTTCGGCGGATCTCCTTTGGAATCACCACTCGGCCCAGGTCATCAATACGGCGCACGATCCCGGTTGCTTTCATGGGAATTCCTCCTGCAGTTTTATTTCTCCAAGGATATTATCCGCAGGATTTGGAAGGGTATACAAAGAGAAGGGCTGGTTTTCTCTGGAAGGCAATATAAAATTTTCATTGTGTCCCTGTCAGGTTTATGATACAATCATATCCAGAAGGACAGTCTGGTATAATGGGTGGTATATAAACCCTCCAGCTCTGGGGTGATACGCGATGAATATCCACGAATCCGCTGAAAATTATTTAGAGGCAATCCTGGCACTGAGCGAGAAGGGACCCGTGCGCTCTATCGATGTGGCTCAGCACCTGAACTTCTCCAAACCCAGCGTCAGCCGGGCTATGAGTCTGCTTCGGGAAAACGGCTATGTGATCATGGATAGCAGTGGTTTTCTGACCCTCACCGGCGCTGGACTGGAAATCGCCAAACGCATCTACGAACGGCACCTGCTGCTCACCAAATGGCTTGTTCACCTGGGTGTTCCGGAGGCAGTAGCTTCCGAGGACGCCTGCCGGATCGAACATGACCTCAGCGTGACCTCATTTGACGCTCTCCGGGAGTATATTAACCGTGATTTGGGGATTGTCTGAATCACAACACAGGCGCCGCAATCAGTGGCGCCTGTCATTTTTTGCATATAGGGCCGCCCTTTGGTCCGGAATGGAGTATACTATGAAATACGATCTGATCGTCATCGGCGGTGGTCCAGCCGGACTCACTGCAGCCATCCACGCCAGGGCACGGGATAAATCGGTGCTGGTAGTATCCAACGACCCCACTGCCAGCCCCCTGTGCAAAGCCCCTAGAATGGACAATTATCCGGGCCTACCCCATGTCACCGGCCTTGACCTGGTGACCGCCATGGTGGACCAGGCCACTGAACTGGGCGTTCAATTTCGCCAGGGGCGGGCGCTATCCCTCATGTCCAGTAAAAACAGCGTTATGGTCTCGGTCGAGAATACGGTGGAAGAGGCCGCTGCCGCCCTACTGGCCGTGGGTGTATCCCGGGCAAGGCCGCTGAAAGGGGAGCTGGAGCTGTTAGGCCGCGGGGTAAGCTACTGTGCCACGTGCGACGGGATGTTCTACCGGGGCAAGGATATTGTGGTGGCCGGCAACGCCCCTGATCTGGAGTCAGAGACCGACTATCTGCGGTCCATCGGCTGTCATGTCACCGCACTGCCCCTGCCCGGGTTGGAAATTTTGGGAGAAGAGCAGGTCACCGGCGTACGCACTCCCAAGGGAGAACAAATTACCTGTCAAGGCGTGTTCCTACTGCGCTCCTCTATTGCCCCCACACAACTCGCTCCCGGCCTGGAGCTGGACAATGGTTACATCAAGGTGGACAGCCATATGGCCACCAACCTATCGCGAATTTATGCCGCTGGCGACTGCACCGGCCATCCCCTCCAACTGGCCAAGGCAGTGGGACATGGACAGATCGCAGCCCATTATGCCCTGGAGAAAACCTGAGCGCTATCCGGGCCACATTTTCCTCCGGGACGCTTTTTCCCGAAAGTTCTTTCATTTCGTCTTGAAATTCCTTCACAAAGATGGTAACATAAAACTAGCAACAGGGGCTTCCCCTGATAACGGTTAAGGAGTGTGATTATGATGGTCAAAGTGATCATGGGTTTGAAGGGCACCGGCAAAACCAAGCAGATGATCGATCTCATCAACACAGCGGTGGATACGGAGCATGGCAACGTGGTTGCAATTGCCCACAACTCCAAGCTGACTTATAACATCAACCATCAGATCCGTCTGGTGGATACCTCGGATTACAACATCCCAAATTATGACACTTTGAGGGGCTTTCTGTATGGGCTGTATGCCAGCAACTATGACATCACTCATGTGTTTATTGAAAGCCTAAACAAGTTGGTTCCCACCGTGGGCAACCAGGATGTAGAGCCCTTCCTGGATTGGCTGGAGATTTTTTCCCAAACATGCGGCATTAAGTATACCGTCTCTATCAGTGAGGACGCATCTCTAGCCAGCGAAGGTGTGCGGAAGTATTTTTAACTCAGTAATGATAAAAAGGAACCCGAAGAGCTGTGGCTCTTCGGGTTCCTTTTTATCATTGAAATCAATCTGTTACATAGGGCAACAAAGCCACATGACGAGCACGCTTGATTGCCTCAGTGAGCTGGCGCTGGTGCATAGCACAAGTGCCGGTAGTGCGGCGCGGAAGAATCTTGGAGCGCTCAGACAGATACCGCTTCAGCTTGGCGGCGTCCTTATAATCGATGCACTCCACCTTGTCCACGCAAAATGCGCATACTTTGCGGCGCTTTCGATTGCCGCGAGGCTTCATGTTATCCATAGCCATATTGGCGAACCTCCTTTATGTTGATGGCCCTTGCTTAGAAGGGCAGGTCTCCGTCGTCGTCGGTCAGCTCAGAGAACTGGTCACCGCCGGACGGAATCCCGTAATCGGTGGGCGGAGGCGGCGTGGGACGGCTGAAGCTGCCTGCGCTGTAATTGCCCGCACTGCTGTCTCCATCCCGCTTGGAATCGCCGAAGTAAATATTGTCCGCCATCACCTCGGCCGAGCGGCGTTTGTTGCCCTCCCGATCAGTCCAATCCCGAATCTGGAGGCGGCCCTCCACCACGGCCATACGGCCCTTGCTAAAATATTTTGAGACAAATTCTGCTGTGCCGCGCCAAGCCACCACATCAATAAAATCAGTGGCCCGCTCGCCGCCGTCACGGCTACGAAAATCCCGGTCTACCGCCAGGGAAAAGGAAGCCACGGGGGTTCCTGTCTGAGTATGGCGCAGCTCCGGATCACGAGTCAGCCGGCCCATGAGAATGATTCGATTGAGCATGACCTTCCTCCTCAGCCTTCCTTGCTGACAATCATAGAACGCATGACGCTTGTGTTAATACGCATCAGACGGTCCAGTTCGGCAGGAAACGCAGGATCAGCGCTAAAGGTCATCAGAACGTAGTAGCCCTCGTTCAGATCGTTGATGGGATAGGCCAGCCTGCGCTTGCCCCACTCATCCACTTCCGCAACAGTACCATGGCTCTCAGCCAATTCCTTGAAGCGGGCCACCACAGCGGCAGTCTCCTCCTCCCCCAGGTTGGGGTTCATGATATAGAGAGCCTCATAACTGCCAGTCACTTTTGCCATTGCTTTTGCACCTCCTTATGGTCTTATGGCCTCCAGTTTTTCCAGAGGCAAGGATGTTGTCCGCATTGATTGTACAATGCGGCAGACTAGGTTATTATACCGGATTTTTCCCATTTGTCAAGGGATTAGGCATGATTTTCCCTTTGCCTTTTCCCATACCCCATGGTATGATAGGGAGCACAAACCCCGGTCAAACGGCTGAAAAGCAGCCCCTTGACCAAAGACACACGCTATACAACAGCAGGGAGGGCCCCCATGACCCAAACAGAAGTGAATGGACTGCTGGCCCAGGCAGCGGAGGAGGCCCGCCGGGCAGGCATCCCCATCTCAGATCAGATCAATCCGCAGGTGCCCCTTAACCACCGGGCCCGGACCCGGTTTGGCTGCTGTATCCGGCAGGGCAACCGCTATACCATTGAGCTATCCGCCCAACTGGCGGCGGAAGGAACTGCTGAGTCCATCCTGCAAGTGCTGGCCCATGAAATTCTCCACACCTGCCAGGGCTGTTCTAACCATGGGAATCGCTGGAAGAGCTATGCTGCCCGGATGAACCGGCTTTACGGCTATCACATCCGACGCACCGACGACTTTGTCTCCCTCGGCCTAATGGACCACCGCCCCATACGCTACTGGGTGGTGTGCGCCCAATGCGGACAGCGGCTTCCTCGGATGAAACGCTCTCCTCTTATCGACCATCCAGAGCACTACCGCTGCCGCTGTGGCGGTCCCCTGCAGATAGAGTATATCCCCACTTGAGCAGGGATCAGACATCAAACCCGAAAGGTGGAAGCTGATATATGAGAAGCGCCGGAATTCTGCTGCCCCTCTTTTCCCTGCCCTCCTCCTATGGCATCGGGACTATGGGTCAGGCGGCCAGAGACTTCATTCAATTTTTACAGCAGAGCGGTCAGCGCTATTGGCAGGTGCTGCCTATAGGCCCTACTGGATATGGCGACTCCCCCTACCAGCTCTTCTCCTCCTTTGCCGGCAACCCTTACTTCATTGACCTGGACGATTTGGCCTCAGAGCGCCTGCTGCGTCCGGAGGAATATCAAACCCTAGACTGTGGCAGTCCCCATCAGGTGAACTATGCCCTGCTCAGCCAAACCCGGCTGCCTGTGCTACGCATCGCTGTGCACCGCCTGCTGTCAGCCCCGCCCGCGGACTATAGCCAATTTCTCCAGGACAACGCCTTCTGGCTGGAGGACTATGTCCTGTTTATGTCCCTGAAGGGGCGGCATGGGGGCGCTCCCTGGTATCAGTGGCCTTCAGAAGAGCGCCTGCGCACCGGCAAGCATCTGACAGAGGAGATGGATTTCTGGTCCGGAGTACAATACCTATTTTTCCGCCAATGGCATAAGCTAAAACAGTTGGCCAACCAAAGTGGCGTGTCCATCATCGGTGATCTGCCCATCTATGTGGCCCACGACAGCGCAGACGTGTGGGCTCATCCCCGGCAGTTCCAGCTTGACCGGAACCTCAACCCGATAGAGGTGGCCGGCTGTCCGCCCGACGCCTTTTCAAAGGACGGACAGCTATGGGGCAATCCATTGTTTGATTGGACTGCCATGAAACAGGATGGCTACGCCTGGTGGCTCAGGCGCATCGCCTTCCAATTCCAGCTGTTTGATATGCTGCGCATTGACCACTTCCGGGGCTTTGACCAATATTACGCCATCCCTTATGGCGCGTCCACTGCCCGGAACGGTCGGTGGCGGCCCGGACCCGGTCTGGCGTTTTTTCAAGCTATCCAGCGAGAGTTGGGCCCTAAGCCTATCATTGCCGAAGATCTGGGCCTGCTCACCCCATCGGTGCGCCAGTTGCTACAGGACACCGGCTATCCCGGCATGAAGGTGTTGGAATTTGCCTTTGACAACCCAGGGCAAGAGAACGAATACCTGCCCCACCGCTACGAGCGCAACTGCGTGGTATACACCGGCACCCACGACAATGAGACTGTCCTTGGCTGGATGGCCACCGCGCCCGCCCCTGTGGCTGCCCATGCCAAACGGTACCTTCGCCTGAACGCCAGGGAGGGCTATGCCTGGGGCATGATGCGAGGGGCATGGTCCAGCGTGGCCGATCTCGCCATCATACCAATGCAGGATCTGCTGTCTTTAGGCAGCGAGGGACGCATCAACACCCCCTCCACCGTAGGGAATAATTGGCGGTGGAGACTGCTACCCGGACAGGCAAGCGCCCAGCTGTCCAGGCGGTTGCTGCGCGCCACCCGGCTCTATGGCCGCCTGCCTCAGCCAGAACCGTCTACTTAAACTTCCCAAGCCCTTGTTGAAGGCTGATTAAAAAGAAAGGAACAACCATGGAAATCAAACAACGCCTGGAGCACATCGCCCAAACCCACTATCATCAGGGACTATCCCAATGCGACCGCAAGCAGGTCTACCATTGCCTGCTCCGGCTGACTCAGGAGCTGTGTGCCACCCGGCCCGCCGCCACAGGAACCCGAAAGCTATATTATTTTTCCGCCGAGTTTCTGCTGGGGAAACTGCTGGCCAACAACCTGTTGGCCCTCGGAATTTATCAAGAAACCTCCCGGATTCTGACAGAGGCTGGCCACACGCTGGCCCTAGTGGAAGAAACGGAGCCGGAGCCCTCCCTGGGTAACGGCGGCCTGGGCAGGCTGGCCGCCTGCTTTCTAGACTCCGCTGCTGCCTTGGGCCTTCCTGTGGACGGAGTCGGTCTGCTCTACCACTATGGCCTGTTTCAACAAAAATTTCAGCAGAATAAGCAGACTGAGTATCCCAACCCCTGGATTCAGGATGAAAGCTGGCTCCTTCCCACCGGTACCGTTTTCAGTGTTCCGTTTGCCTCGGGTCAGGTGAAGGCAATTCTGTGGGACGTAGCTGTTCCCGGCGCCCACTCCAATGTAACCAACCGTCTGCATCTATTCGATGTGGAAACGCCTGCCCCGCCCCCCAGCCATGGCATTCACTTTGACAAAACAGACCTGCCCGCCCATCTCACCGCTTTCCTCTATCCGGACGACAGCGATGAAGCGGGACGGCTGCTGCGGGTATACCAGCAATACTTTATGGTGTCCGCCGGGGCTCAGCTGGTACTCAAGGAACTGGAAGAGTCAGGCGCCAGCCCAGACCACTTTAGCAACCATGTGGCCATCCAAATCAATGACACCCATCCCTCTATGGTCATCCCAGAGCTGATCCGCCTGCTCACGGCCCGGGGGTTGTCCATGGAACAGGCAATCTACCAGGTGAGCCGGGCCTGTGCCTATACCAACCATACCATCCTAGCAGAGGCACTGGAAAAATGGCCCCTGGATTTCATTCAGCGGGTGGCGCCCGTCCTTGTGCCCATTATCCGGGAGTTGGACCGCCGGGTCAAAGAGACCCACTCCGATCCCAAAGTAGCCATCCTCATGCCGGCAGGAGCGCAGAATTCCCAGGAGTTGGTCCATATGGCTCACATGGATATCCACTACAGCGCCTCCGTCAATGGCGTGGCCGCTCTCCACACTGAGATTTTGAAGAGTTCTGAATTAAAGCCCTTCTACCTGATCTATCCCGACAAGTTCAATAACAAGACCAACGGCATCACCTTGCGCCGGTGGCTAGAGGTGTGTAATCCCAGGCTGGCCGCCCTATTGGACGACTGTCTTGGACAGGGTTGGCGACAGGATCCTATGGAGCTCCAGGCACTGCTCCGCTTTGAGCAAGACAGCGCCCTGCTGGATCGGTTGCTGGCCGTCAAGAGAGATAACAAGGCCGCCCTGTCCCTGACCCTAACCCAGGAGCAAGGGGTGGCGCTGGACGCGGAATCTGTCTTTGATATTCAGGCCAAGCGTCTCCATGAGTATAAACGCCAACAGATGAATGCCCTCTATGTCATCCGCAAGTACCTGGACATCAAAGAGGGCAGGCTTCCTCCCCAGCCCATCACGGTGATCTTCGGGGGCAAAGCCGCCCCTGCCTATCGGATGGCAAAGCACATCATTCACCTGGTTCTATCCCTCCAGCAGCTCATTGACCGCGACCCTCAAGTACGCCCCTGGCTCCAGGTGGTCATGCTGGAGAATTACAACGTCACCTGGGCAGAACGGCTCATTCCCGCCTGTGATATCTCTGAGCAAATCTCCCTGGCATCCAAAGAGGCCAGCGGCACTGGCAATATGAAATTCATGGCAAACGGCGCCGTCACCCTGGGCACGTTAGATGGAGCAAATGTGGAAATTGCCCAACTGGTAGGCTCCGACAATATTTACACCTTTGGCGCTGCCAGCAGTCAGGTCATTGAACTATACGGACCTCCCATGCACTATCATCCCGACCCTTACTACCAGCGGCCCAATGTAAAACCACTCGTGGACTTTCTGCTCTCCCCTGCCCTGAGTTCGGCAGGCGATCCCAACGCCCTTAGGGAACTGTGGAATGAGATGACTGGTAAGGACTGGTTCATGGCCCTACTGGATGTGGAAGCCTACATCGCCGCCCGGGACAGAGCCATTGACGACTATGGCCACCGCGCCGCCTGGGCGAAAAAAATGCTTGTGAACATCGCTCACAGCGGCTATTTCTCCAGCGACCGCACTGTGGCCGAGTACAACCGGGACATCTGGCACCTGACCTAGTGAACTCCGTTACCCCAGCCAATCAAAAGGCCCCTTCCATATGGAAGGGGCCTTGTCTTAACTGCATTTTATAGGCTTAGTTTTTCAGTCCCTCTGCCCAAGCGGCATAACAGGCAATCTTGCGGTCACAATCCTGGCGGCTGTTTCCTTGGACCAGAATATAGACCTTCACCTTTGGTTCCGTGCCGGATGGCCGAACCACAATGGAGGTACCATCCGTCAACTCGTAGCGCAGCACATTGGAGCCGGACAACTCTATGCTCCCCCGTTTGCCCGTTTGCACCTCTACCACGCTGCCATCCTCATAATCCTTCCACTGCGCAACGGGAGTACCACCAATGCTGTGAGGCGGCTCAGCACGTAGGCTAGCCATCAAGGCGGCCATCTGTTTCAGCCCATCCAGACCAGGCATCACTAGATTGAGGGTCTTTTCCCCATAGTCGCCGTACCTTTGGTACAGGGCGTCCAGAGCATCGGCCAACGTCATCCCCTGCCCGGCGTACCAGGCGGCCATCTCAGTGATGGCCAGGATGGCAGTGACGGCATCCTTGTCCCGGACATAGTCCCCCATCATATAGCCGTAGGACTCCTCATAGGCAAAGATGACCTTTCCCTGACCGCTGCGCTCTAGCTGATCCTTCTTCTCTGCCAT
Source organism: uncultured Clostridia bacterium (assembly GCA_932222125.1). Classification (GTDB taxonomy): domain Bacteria; phylum Bacillota; class Clostridia; order Oscillospirales; family Oscillospiraceae; genus Enterenecus. Next base: position 134,273 of record CAKNZJ010000194.1, read on the forward strand.
AAACTTAAAGCCAGTGAATGTGTCATAGCTTTGCAGCCCATTTGTTTCAGCTACCTTGCGGGCCATCTCGGTGGTGACGATGGTCTTGAGCGCCACAGGATTAGCAGGCATTTTCCCTGTTCGCCGTTTGGCCCCAATGAGATAGTCCAGCAGAAGCACCCCGGTCTGATTGCCCGAAATAACCTTAAACTGCCCATCCTTGGCACGAACCATAACACCCACCCGGTCAGCATCGGGATCTGACCCCACGATACAGTCGGCGCCCTCTCGCTTGGCAAGTTCCACCGCCAGATGAAACCCCTCCGGGTTCTCCGGATTGGGGGAGTCTACCGTGGGGAAATTTCCGTCAACAACCATCTGCTCCGGCACGCAGATGAGGTGCTTGATCCCCAGACGCCTCAGAGCCTCTGGAATCAGCTTATAGCCAGTGCCGTGGAACGGTGTGTACACCATTTTAAAGGTGTCCGCCACCCGCTCCACCGCCTCCCTGTCGTTGACCTGACCCAGAACGCTCTCCAGAAACGCCTCGTCCGTCTCTGCCCCCATCAGAGTGATAAGTCCACGGGCCACCGCCTCGTCATAGTCCATGGTCCTCACCTCGTCAAACACATCCAGCCGGCGCATTTTATCCGCGACCTGTGCCGCCGGAGCGGGAGGAAGCTGGGCTCCATCAGACCAGTAAACCTTGTATCCGTTATACTCCTTCGGATTATGGCTGGCCGTGATGTTGATTCCAGCGGCGCAGCCATATGCCCGAATGGCAAAGGACAGCTCCGGCGTGGGGCGCAGAGCGTCAAACAGACGAACCTTGATCCCATTTGCCGCCATGACGCAGGCCGCCTCCCTGGCAAAGCGGTCAGATTGATTGCGGCAGTCAAAGCAGATGGCGATCCCCTTGTCCACCGTCTGCTGCCCCTCCTCCAGGATAACCTGCGCAAATGCCTGGGTCGCATGGCGGATGACATGGATATTCATCCGGTAAAGTCCCGTGCCCATGGTACCCCGCAAGCCGGCGGTGCCGAATTCCAGCTGGGAAAAGAACCGAGATTCCATCTCCCGCTCATCCCCGGCAATGGCGGCCAGTTCCGCTCGTTCTGCATCGGACAGCGCAGGAGAGTGGAGCCATTTTTCATAGGTTTCCTTATAAGTCATTGCACTTCCTCCTTATCTTCTCCCTGGGCAGATTTCACTGCCACAGATTTGATTCCACCGTCCCTTCCAGCTTCCATCCAGACTCTCCGACCGGATGCTCAATCCCCCGGCCCATACGGCAGTCCTAGCGGCCCGTCCTCAAAAGGCAAAATTCCCGTCCCGGAACACGGGTATCTGTGTACCATCCAGGGTGGTACCCACAATGGACAGGTCAGCAGTGCCAACCATAAAGTCAACGTGGTTGATTGACTGGTTTAGGCCAATGCTCTTCTGCCCCTCAGCGTCCAGCTCCTGGCCGCCCTTGACACAGGTAGGATAGGCTGAGCCAAAGGCCAGATGGCAGGATGCGTTCTCGTCAAACAAGGTGTTGTAGAACAGAATGCCTGTATTGCGGATAGGGGAATCATAGGGCACCAGCGCCACCTCTCCCAGATAAGATGAGCCCTCGTCAATGGCAATGGATTTTCTTAGGTATTCCTCCCCTTCGCTGGCATGGACATCCGCGATTTTGCCTTTCTCAAAGTCCATATAGAAATCCTTGACCAAGTTTCCGTTCAAGGACAGGGGCATGGAGGCGTATACCCGTCCGTCCACCCCATCCCAACAGGGAGCGGTAAATATCTCCTCAGTGGGCATATTGGCCACAAAATTCACCCCGGTAGAGGTGGTCTCTCCGGCTCCTATCCAGATATGGTTCTCCGGCAGCCGGATGGTCAAATCGGTACCCATCCCATTTACATAATGAAGCGTCTTGAATTTATAGTCATTGAGCAGTTTGGCGCGGCGTTTGACATTCTCAACGTGAGCATTCCACCGCTTCACGCCCTCCCCATCCCCAGTGATGCGACACACGGCGAAGATAGCGTTCCACAGGGCATCCACCGCAGCCTCTCCACGCTGATCGGGAAACACCTTCTCCGCCCAAGCCTGGGTGGGATAGGCGCCTACGATCCATTGGAACTGGTTGGCGGTCATCGCGTCGAAGTAGGGACGGCTAAATTCTCCGGCGGTACGCTGCCATGCCTGGATGCGGTTGGGATCCACCCCCTTCATCATCTCCGGGTCCGAGCCGGTGATGGATAGACTTGGCGCCTCGATCTCTAGCATCCAATCCAGCTTGGCCTTCTGATGGGGCGGGGCTTTGGAAAATGTCTCCTCATCCCCGTGGAGATACCACTGTCGACTCACAAAACCGTCTGTCCAATCCACCAACACCTCACGGGCCCCCCGATCATAGCAGGCGGCCACACACAAACGGACTAGGGGCGCGGCGTCCACCGGGGCACTGATGCGGGGTGTCTGTCCGGGCTGAACATTCATTCCCACCTCCACCAGCAGATGGGCGTACTCATTCAGCTTTGCTTCAAAATCCTTAACCATGGATATGATCTCCTCTCTGCCTTGACGCCTCCCCGCCTAGAACTTCAGGGCGGCCTCTCTATTGGAACATTATAAATACATAATATTATTATACCATTATTGTGATATAAAAACAATTCCTGTTTGCTTTTTTTCATCGCATAGCGTATAATAGCTGGCATGTAGTAATTTTTGTCAGAGTCCGGGACGCCCCTTTCTGTCCTGGCCCAATCACAATAACGGAAAGCGCCGCTCCTGGTACTTCCGTTCCAAAGGAGGAACTGTCTATGCCCAGCACTATTATCCCAAAGGGGTATGTCCCCCGGTTGAACCTGTATGACACCCAAAAAGCCATCGGCCTACTCAACCGGCTGTTTGAGGACAATCTGGGTGGCGCCCTCAACCTGCGCCGGGTATCCGCCCCCCTGTTTGTAGAAGCGTCTACCGGCCTCAATGACGACTTAAACGGTGTGGAGCGAGCAGTATCCTTTGACGTCCCCGCCGCCGGACGCGACGCCCAGGTGGTTCACTCCCTGGCCAAATGGAAGCGGCTTGCCCTCCACCGTTACCAGTTTTCCGTCGGGGAAGGACTGTACACTGACATGAACGCTATCCGCCGGGATGAGGAGTTGGACAATATCCACTCGGCCTATGTGGATCAGTGGGACTGGGAGAAGGTCATTGCCCCCCGGGACCGCACTGTGGATTACCTAAAAGAGACAGTGAGCACTATCGTGGCTGCCCTGGCGGATACACAGACTACCCTTCGGGCGGTCTATCCCCAGCTCACCCCCCTGCCCGCGGTAGACCGGGCAGTGTCCTTCGTCACTGCCCAGGAACTGGAGGACCGGTGGCCCGACCTCTCCCCAAAGGAACGGGAAAATACCTGGGTTAAGGATCATCCCGTCACCTTTCTCATGGGCATTGGCGGAGCGCTCAAATCCGGCCAGCCCCATGATGGCCGGGCCCCCGATTACGACGACTGGAACCTGAACGGTGACATCCTAGTGTGGAACGACGTGCTGGGTCATGCCTTTGAGCTATCTTCCATGGGTATCCGGGTGGACGCCAAGACCCTTGACCGGCAGCTTTCCATCGCCAGCTGCGACCATCGCCGGGAACTGCCCTTCCACAAGATGCTGCTGGCAGGGGAGCTTCCCCTGACCATCGGCGGCGGCATCGGACAAAGCCGTGTGTCCATGTTCCTCCTGGGCAAGGCCCATATCGGAGAGGTCCAGGCCAGTATCTGGGATCCACACACGCAAGCGGCCTGCCGGGAGGCCGGAGTCATTCTCCTGTGAATACTTCCCGCTTAACGCCACCTGATCCGTGGCATACTGTCATCTACTACCATTAAGAATTGAGGGAACACATATGGATCGCATTACCATCGCCTCTGTCTTTGCCGATGGCGAACGGCTATCCGGCCAACGTGTCACCGTCATGGGCTGGGCCCGCACCATCCGGGATATGAAGACTTTTGCCTTCATCGAGCTAAATGACGGCTCCTGTTTTCGAAATCTGCAAATCGTCTTGGACTCCGGCCTTCTGAACAACTATAAAGAGATCGCCGGACAGAATGTGGGCGCCGCGCTGATTGTCACCGGCACCGTGGCCCTCACCCCAGGGGCCAAGCAGCCTCTGGAACTCAAGGCAGAATCCGTTGCCGTAGAGGGGCCGTCCACCCCAGAATATCCACTCCAGAAAAAACGCCATAGCATGGAATATCTGCGCACCATCCAGCACTTGCGGCCCCGAACCAACCTGTTTTCCGCTGTATTCCGAGTGCGCTCTGTGGCTGCTCACGCTATCCACTGCTTTTTTCAGGAACGCGGCTTTGTCTATATCCATACGCCCATTATCACTGCCTCTGACTGTGAGGGCGCCGGCGAGATGTTTCAAGTGACCACCCTTGATCCCGAACACCCGCCCAGACTAGAGGGGGGCGGTGTGGACTACTCCAAGGACTTCTTCGGCCGCCGGGCCAGTTTAACGGTGTCTGGCCAGCTTAACGCAGAAAACTTTGCCATGGCCTTTGGCTCAGTATATACCTTTGGCCCCACCTTCCGAGCTGAGAACTCCAATACTCAACGCCATGCCGCTGAGTTCTGGATGATCGAGCCGGAAATCGCCTTTGCCGACCTAGACGATGATATGGACCTTGCGGAGGCTATGATTCAGTATATCATCCGTGAGGTAATGGCCAAATGCCCTGACGAGCTCCAGTTTTTCAACTCCTTCGTGGACAAGGGGCTGATTCAGCGGTTGGAGCATGTGGCAAACTCAGACTTTGGCCGGGTTAGCTACACCGAGGCGGTGGACATTCTGAAGCAACACAACGACCATTTTGACTACAAGGTGGAGTGGGGCTGCGATTTGCAAACGGAGCATGAGCGCTATCTTACCGAGCAGGTGTTCCAAAAGCCGGTGTTTGTCACTGACTATCCCAAGGACATCAAAGCCTTCTATATGCGCTTGAACGACGATGGCAAGACCGTGGCGGCGGCAGACTGCTTGGTCCCCGGCATCGGCGAGATCATCGGCGGCTCCCAGCGTGAAGAGCGTATTGATGTACTGGAAAAACGCATGGCTCAGCTGGGGCTTGACCCCAAGGACTACTGGTGGTATCTGGATCTCCGGCGCTATGGCTCCTGCCGCCACGCAGGCTTTGGACTGGGCTTTGAGCGCATGGTCATGTACCTCACCGGTGTGTCCAATATCCGGGATGTAGAACTGCACCCTCGGACGGTTGGCAACGCGGAATTTTAATATCAAGGCCCCGGCGAATTTCCATTCGCCGGGGCCTTTCCCCTTGAATATTATTTGCCTAGCTCTCCATTGCGCTTCCAGGCCGCTAGCACCGCATCCATGGCAATTCCTCGAAAGCCCGCTCGTTCCAGCGCAGCTACGCCGGCAATGGTGGAGCCCCCCGGAGAACACACTGCATCCTTGAGTACGCCAGGGTGTTCTCCTGTCTCCAGCACCATGGCGGCAGCCCCCATCACAGTCTGGGCAGCGTAGAGCATAGCCTTCTGCCTGGGCAGCCCCGCCATCACCCCCCCATCGGCCAAAGCCTCGATGAAGGGGTAGATAAAGGCTGGCCCACACCCTGCCACGGCGGTAAACTGATCCATCAGGTCCTCCGGCAGACGCTCCACACGCCCCGCCTGGGCCAAGATATCTTCCACCCCTTTGAGGCGGCTTTCCCACTCTCCCTCCGGGGCGGACAATCCCACCAGCCCTTTACCAATGCTCACACAGGTGTTTGGCATCACCCGCAATAGGGGAACCTCATAGCCGGCCCCTCCCAGATAGGGACGCAGATCCTTCAGCCTAATCCCTGCTGCCATGGAGACCAGCACCTTATCCTGTCCCTCCTGATGGCACTGGGCCAACACCGGGCTCAACTCTTCCAACAAACTGCCCATCATATGGGGCTTCACCCCCAAAAAGAGATATTCTCCCTCCCGGGCAGCTCCCCCATTGTCCGCCACGCTACAGCCCAACTGGGCGGCCATCGCCTCTGCCTTGGCCCCCGTGCGGTTTGCCAGCACCACCTGATCCGGTCCCACCGCCCGACATGCTGCCCGGGCCAGAGCGCCTCCCATATTGCCTACGCCAATAAATGCCGCTCTCTTCATGACACGCCTCACTTTCCCTCCAAAATCTGTCCCGATCCTGCCCTTCCCATCTCCTCATGCCTGCCCCATGAGGGACAAGGTCAATCAGTGCCTATCAAATTATCGTTGTGCCCTGTCCCCGGTCAACTCATCTGCTCCCGGAGCAAGGAACGGTTAATGGCGCACAAAATGGCTCGAAGGGAGGCCCGATTGATGTTGTGGCTTTTGCCCACCCCAAACACGTCCCGGTTCTCAGGGTCCTTCAGATGGATGTAGCACACCGCCTGGGTATCCGACCCGCTAGAGACAGCGTGTTCCTTATAATCCACAAACTGATAGCCCTTGACAGGGCCCTCCGGCAAGTCCCCCAGGGCATTAAAGAAGGCGTCAATAGGACCGTTGCCCTCCCCATGGGCGGACATCACCTTGTCCTGGTAGCCAATCTCTCCCTCAAAGGCCACCCAGCTTGCGGTGCCGTGACGGGCGTCTTCCTGGAAGCTGTGGCGCTCCAACTGGTAGGTTTTGGGGGTGGACAGATATTCCCTGTCGAATAGGTCAAATATCTGCTGGGCCTTCAACTCCTTGCCCACCCGGTCAGACTCCCTTTGCACAATGGTACCAAACTCAGCGTGCATGGCCTTCGGCAAATCGTAGCCAAAACTCTGCTGCATGACGAAAGCTGCGCCGCCCTTACCCGACTGGGAATTAATGCGGATGATGGGCTCGTACTCCCGGCCCACATCGGCGGGGTCAATGGGCAGGTAAGGCACTTCCCACATGTCAGTACTGCTCTCCTGCATGTAGCGCACCCCCTTATTGATAGCATCCTGGTGGCTGCCAGAAAAGGCGGTGAATACCAGCTCACCAGCATAGGGATGCCGCTCCCCCACCTTCATCTTGGTGCATCGCTCATACATTTCCCGAATCTCATTGATATTGTGGAAGTCCAGCCTTGGGTCCACTCCCTGAGTCCACATATTCATGGCCAAGGTAACCATGTCCACATTGCCGGTGCGCTCACCGTTGCCGAACAACGTGGCCTCCACCCGCTCGGCTCCCGCCAACAGCCCCAGTTCCGTGGTGGCCACACCGGTGCCCCGGTCGTTGTGCGGGTGGAGGGAGATGATGGCCCGCTCCCGGCCAGGAAGCTTGCGAATGAAATACTCCAGCATATCAGCCAGCTGGTTTGGCATACAGTTTTCCACCGTGGTTGGCAGATTGAGGATCACCCGGTTGTCAGCGGTGGCATGGAGATGATCCAGCACAGCGGCGCAAATTTCTACGGCATAGTCCATCTCTGTGCCCATAAAGGACTCGGGGGAGTATTGGAAACGCAGGTTCATGCCCCCGGCGATGACTGGTTGAGCCATCCCATAGATCAGATCTGCAGCGTCGGTGGCAATCTTGGTAATACCGTCGCAGTCCATGTTGAACACCACCTTGCGCTGAAGGGTAGAGGTGGAGTTGTAAAAGTGCAAAATAACGTTCTTGGCGCCCTGAATGGCCTCAAAAGTCTTGCGGATCAAGTGCTCTCTCGCCTGTACCAGCACCTGAATAGTGACGTCGTCTGGGATGTGCCCCCCCTCGATGAGCTCCCGGCAAATCTCATACTCCGTCTCGCTGGCGGACGGAAAGCCGATCTCGATCTCCTTCACCCCGATATCCACCAGAGTGTGGAAATACTCCAGTTTCTCTTGCAAATTCATGGGGTCAATGAGGGCCTGATTGCCGTCCCGCAAATCTACGGAGCACCAAATAGGGGCCTTAGTAATGGTCTGATTCGGCCAGAGACGGTCCTGGATGGGCTGCGGCTGGAATGGAATGTACTTTTGATATCCCGGTTTAAGCTGCATAGAAGCACTCCTCCTTTTGGAATTTTCGGGGACCGGAACAAAAAACGCCCCCGACAAATTTGTCAGGGGCGTAAACATTTACGCGGTACCACCCTTGTTCCACACACGGTTACCCGATGTGCGCTCCCGGCCTCCAACAAGGCCACGATCTGTAACGGGACCACCCGTCCGCCCCTACTGCAAACTGGTTCGGGGCGGCGGCTCAGGGGCCAGTATCCATGAGGGCTTCCCTACCGGTTTACACCAACCACCGGCTCTCTGGAATGGTTTGACCCACATCTTCTTCCCATCAACGCCTTTTGTTGTTTCATTGTAACCGACAACCACCCCATTGTCAAGTGGTTGATTGCAATGTCCCTTTCCCACCCAGCCCAAAACACAGGGCATCCCCGGCAATTTTTAACCGCCAGCCAATATTTCAATTTAGCCGTTGACAAGAAAGCGTCAATATGATACTATAACACGTGCATTTGAGTAACTCGTCCATTTTGGAGAGATGTCCGAGTGGTTTAAGGAGCCGGTCTTGAAAACCGGTGACCCGAAAGGGCCGTGGGTTCGAATCCCACTCTCTCCGCCAAAGATAACTCAAAATTACCTTTGATTTTTCGGCATGCGGAAGTACCCAAGTGGCCGAAGGGGCTCCCCTGCTAAGGGAGTAGGCGGTCTAAAGCCGCGCGAGGGTTCAAATCCCTCCTTCCGCGCCAAAGCTGCAATCCTTTATTTCCAAGGGATTGTGGCTTTTTCTTTTGTTTTCAATGGTTTCCGGCTCTTCACTGTTAAATATCTAATCTGGATAACGGGGATAAAAACCCATGTTTTACTCTGAAATTGGCGGCAGCGTTCCCTTTGTCATATGATTGAGAGAGTCAGGCAACGCGTCATTTTTTAGGTGTTTAAATTCAACTTCCACAATCTTGCCGGAATGATCTACGCAAAACATGACCTCATCCTCGCCAATCGGATTGTGAGGCCCCATGTATGGAAAAAGCGCAAATGTAATACAGATATTCGCCCCAGCCTCCTCCACTGCTTTTACCGTTGTGAAATAGTGAGCAATGGTGCGAAGAAGCGTGTAGTATGGCTCATAAAATAAGTCGCTCTGTGCTTGTAAGCGGGGCACGAACAAATAAACCAGAAGCTGCTCACTGAGAGACTGCTCTTCAAATAACGAGGAGACCTCTTTGCCCCCATCCTTTTTATGGGTATATAGAACAATTATCCCAGCAACAAGGATCACCGACAGTATCCAAACAGCGATCTGTGTCCACCGCAAGCGAAAAACCATGAATAGATCCCCCCTTACTAATTTATATGCCTCTCAATATCACGCTACAATCAAGAATTGCCAAGAGAATCAGAAACCCCTGATGTGTCGCGATCACATGATTCCCACGTAACAGGCTGGAGCAAGCCCTATAGGGCTTGCTCCAGCCTGTCTAAAATGATGGATACGACGGACACACCCTCCCCTGCTCTTCATTCATAAAGCTATGGGCGTTGAGTACCCCATCGTCAGAAGAATCCTTGTCCGCAATGCCCACTCACAACAGTTTGGCTCTCTCCAGCCCGGAGCGGATGGGTGCTCCGATGGCCAAGGCCAGCACCATTTTGCCCAAGTCGGGGATCAGAAATGGGATGACGCATTTTGCAAGAGCCGCTCCTACCGTAACGCCTCCCTGAATACAGTACCAGGCGGTACCCAGCAGATACAGCACCACAGTCCCAAGGACTATTCCCAGAAAGCGGAAACCATAAACAAACATCATTCTCCCCTGTTTTGCCATTCCGCAGGTTGCCTGAGCTACCCAGCCCGCTACCAGTGCCAGCGGGATGTATCCCACCAGATACCCTCCCGTGGGGCCAAACAGCTTGCCGCCACCCCCTGCAAAACCGGAAAATACGGGCAATCCGGCCAACCCCAGCAACAGATAAGCCAGTACGCTGGCTGTCCCCCACTTCCACCCCAACAGCTCTACCGTTAGGTAGATCACCATGGTGGCCAAGGTAAAGGGCACCGGGCCAATCGGTAGAGAAAACGGCGCCAACACACACAGCAGCGCCGTCATCACTCCGCAAATAGCCAGGTGATAGATACGTTGCTTCTTTTCCTTTGTCATGACGACCCCTCCAATTGTAAACTAAAATATTTTTTACAGTATACAATATGGATACTTCCCTGTCAACCCCTTCCTCCGCCGTTGCATTTTTCCGGCAAGTATGGTACCGTATCGGTAGTATCATAGTATCCACAACCGTGTAAACAATGCCCTGACCGTTGCTGTAAGGGCGGAAACGAGGTTCTTAATGAGAAAGCTGAATTATCTGTTCCGGCGGGCGCTTAACATGAATTACAAAGCCATGCTGGACAAGATCAACTCCATTCACCACAAGACGGGCCGTTCCCGGCTGTCTATCTTTCTCGATATGAAGGACTGCGCCGTCAAGTATGGGGCAGGATATATGGACTACGACCTGTTTGAAATGTATCATCTTACCCCCCAGCAGCGGGACACCTACCTTACCAGGGGGAGAAACAATCAGCTGGTGGCCAGGTATAATGACCCGGCCTACATGGACGACTTTGGAGACAAAATCAAATTCAATTCCAAATTTGCCCCCTTTCTCCATCGGGATTGGGTCGCTGTCACCGGAGACAACCGAGATGAGGTGATGAGCTTCCTCCGCCGCCACCAGACCTTTATGGCCAAGCCCTCCCAAGGCAGCTGTGGCTGGGGTATTGAAAAGGTGAACCGGGCCGACTTTCCATCCCTGGAAGCCCTGTACTCCCATCTGGCAGAAAAGGCCCCCAAGTTGGAGCTGGAGCAGCTTCTGACACAGCACCCAGCCGTGGCCGCCATCTACCCTGGCTCCATTAACACCGTACGCATGGTGACCATCCGGGGCAAAGGTGGTAAAGTCTATCTGATTACGGCCATGTTCCGCATTGGAAACGGCAAATATGTCGACAACTTTAACAGTGGCGGCATGGTGGCGCCTATGGACCCGGCCACCGGCACAGTCATCGACCGGGCGCTGGACAAGCAGAAAAACCTCTATGAGCGGCATCCTGCCACCGGCGCTCAAATCAAGGGTTTTACCTTCCCCCACTGGTCCCAGGCCATTGCTCTGGTGGAGCAGTCCGCTCAAGTTGTGCCTCAACTTGGCTATGTGGGTTGGGATGTGTGCTTCACGCCGGAGGGCCCCTGCATTGTGGAGGGCAATCAATTCCCCGGTCATGACATCTATCAGCTTCCTGTTCACACTCCGGACAAGATGGGCATCCTCCCCCTGTTTCAGGCCGTGGAGGAGGCGGAGCGAGAATGATTGGTTCCCCGCCACCCCTTTTGATAGCCGATCTCTATATTAGTATTGACTAACTATTTTATCGTACCATACAATGGACAAATTATGTAGGGAGTAGTGGGCGGCCCCTTTGCCGCCACACGCTCAGCACCCCGGACAAGTATGTTTACGCGCGCCTTTTTATGGCGAAAACTGGTCTGCAAACGCAGGTATGGTCTCTTTTTTTATGAAAGCGCATAGGCTGAAAGCAGTACTTGTACGAGGAGAGGAGCTGTCGTTATGGAGTTTGCCGAGTTGTTCATATTGGCCATAGGCCTATCCATGGACGCCCTGGCGGTGGCCATCTGTAAGGGTCTGTCTATCCAATGCCTAAAGCCACGCCACGCCCTCACCGTAGGGGCCTGGTTTGGCATGTTTCAAGCCCTGATGCCCTCTATTGGGTATTTATTGGGCATGGCCTTTGCCGACTTGATCACCGCCGTCGACCACTGGATCGCCTTTGTTCTGCTCGCCCTGATTGGCGGCAACATGATCAGGGAAGCCCTGTCTCACAGCGATGAGGAATGCGACCCTTCCTTGTCCATAGCCAGCATGTTCCTGTTGGCGGTGGCTACCTCCATCGACGCCTTGGCCGTAGGCATCACCTTCGCCTTTCTTCGGGTAGATATACTTCCCGCTATCACCCTCATTGGCCTGTGCACCTTTGCTATTTCCACCGCCGGCGTGAAAATTGGTCATATATTTGGCATTCGCTACAAATCTAAATCTGAGCTATTTGGCGGTGTGGTACTTATCCTCATTGGCCTGAAAATTTTAATGGAACACCTGGGCGTTCTGTCCATGTAAAAAATCCCCGCTGTCTTTTTAAGACAGCGGGGATTTTTGCCGGTCTATTCCTCTCCCTCTAGGGTGATGGACAGCACCTCATCCTCCTCCTGAAGCTCTTCCTCAGATAACGCTTCATCAGAGGGCAGCGCATCCTCATTGAGTTCCTCATCCAGCCGCTCCTCCGGCCCGTTGAATGGACGGTAACCGTTGGTGTCGTGAACCTCGTCCTCAATTTCATCAAACTTTCGGTAGGCATTTAATCCGGAGCCGGCAGGGATCAACTTACCGATGATTACATTCTCCTTCAGCCCCAACAGGTGATCCACCTTGCCCTTAATGGCTGCCTCCGTGAGAACCTTGGTGGTCTCTTGGAAGGAGGCCGCAGATAGGAAGGACTCAGTGGCCAGAGACGCCTTAGTAATCCCCAACAAAATGCGGGTACAAGTTGGCATTACCAGTTCTTCCCCATCCTCTCGCAACTCTCCAGCCGCCCTGCGGCCCCTTACCACCTCACAAGCATCCCGGAACTCGCTGATGTCGATGGTGGATCCAGGCAACAGGGTGGAATCTCCGGCATCCTCCACCCGTATCTTGCGCATCATCTGCCGTACAATGACCTCAATGTGCTTGTCGTTGATATCGACACCCTGTTGACGATAGGGTTTTTGGACCTCCTGAATCAGGTAGTTGTGCAGTGCGTCCACTCCCCGGATACGAAGCACCTCATGGGGGGACAACGCGCCATCCGTGAGACGCTGCCCCTTACTCACCTGGCCACCAGACTGCACTTTGATGCCAGCGCTATACGGCACTGAGTAAGTGACCACCTCACCGTCATCGGCCGTGATAGTAATATTGCACAGGGTAGTCCGCTTCGTCTCCTCCACAGTGACCACACCGGAGATCTCCGCCAGCTGAGCCATCTTCTTGGGCTTGCGCGCCTCAAACAGCTCCTCTACCCGGGGCAGGCCCTGGGTAATATCCCCTCCAGCTACGCCGCCGGTGTGGAATGTCCGCATGGTCAACTGAGTCCCCGGCTCGCCAATGGACTGAGCAGCTATGATTCCTACCGCCTCGCCCTGGCCAACAGGCTCGCCAAAGGCCAGATTCATACCGTAACACTTGGCGCACACCCCACTATGGGCCTCACAGGTGAGCACAGAACGCACCTGAATGGAGGGCTTTCGCTCAGGCTCGCCCTCCTCTTGCGCCTGCTGCTGAAGTTTCTGCTCTATGAGATGAGCCAAATCACTATTGACCAGCTGGTCACGTCCGACCAGCACTTGACCAGTCTTACTGTCCACAAAATCCTTCAGCAAGTAACGGCCCCGCAGCCGCTCTTCCATCGTCTCAATGATCTTCCCGTCCTCACTGATTTCCGAAATGGTGATGCCTTCCTGGGTATGGCAGTCCTCCTCCCGGATAATGACCTCTTGAGATACGTCCACCAGGCGGCGGGTAAGATACCCTGAGTCAGCGGTACGCAGGGCGGTATCTGCCATACCCTTTCTGGCTCCCCTAGAGGAGATGAAGTATTCCAGCACCGTCAATCCCTCACGGAAGTTGGCTTTGATGGGGATCTCAATGGTTCGGCCGGATGTGTCCGCCATCAGGCCGCGCATACCCGCCAATTGACGGATCTGAGCGGCGGAACCACGAGCCCCGGAATCAGCCATCATAAAGATGGGGTTATAACGGTCCATACTCTTTTGCAGCGCGTCAGACACATCGCTGGTGGTCTTTTCCCAAGCCTTGACCACCGCTTCATAGCGGCCCTCATTGGTCATGAAGCCCCGCTTATACTGCTTCTCGATCTGGACCACTGCCTTCTCTGTGGCTGCGATAAGATCCCGCTTCTCCTCTGGGACGGTCATATCCGCAATAGCTACGGTGAGCGCGCCTCGGGTAGAGAACTGGTAGCCCCGAGCCTTGATAGTGTCCAGCACATCAGCGGATACAGTAAAGCCGTGCTTGGCGATACAGCGGTCCACAATCTGTCCAAGCTGCTTTTTGCCGCAGATAAAGTTGATCTCAGGCTGAAACACCTGTTCTGGATCAGAGCGGTCCACAAAGCCCAGATCCTGGGGGATGCCCTCATTGAAAATGAGCCGCCCCACGGTGGTGCGCACCAGCTTGTAACATGTCACCGAGTTGATTTCAGCACTGCGGCGCACCAGAATGGGCTGGTGCAAATCCAGCACCCCTTCCGCATAGGCCAGCCGCGCCTCGTCATCGTCGGCAAACACATCGTAAATCTCCCGTGCCTTGTCCGTTCCAGCCTCTTGGCATAAAGCCGGGGTGGTGCGGTACCAGCGACTCTTCTCATCATCCCAAACCCACACACGGTCGTTTGGGGCCACCTCGCCGTCATCCAGTGCTTTAGCCGCAGCCTTTGGCGTGTCATAGGAGCAATTTGGGTCATGCTCCGGATCCCGCTCGTAAGTTAGGTAGTAGGAACCCAGCACCATGTCCTGGGTGGGCACTGTGACAGGGCCACCGTCGGAGGGGCGCAGCAAGTTATTGGCGGCTAGCATAAGGATGCGGGCTTCGGCCTGAGCCTCAGCAGACAGGGGAACATGAATAGCCATCTGGTCTCCGTCGAAGTCGGCGTTGAAAGCGGTACACACCAGCGGATGGAGCTTCATCGCCCTACCCTCCACCAACACCGGCTCAAAGGCCTGGATGCCCAGACGGTGCAGCGTTGGCGCCCGGTTCAGCATGACGGGATGTTCCTTAATCACGGACTCCAGCGCGTCCCACACGGCGGGGGAGCCCTTGTCCACCTCTTTTTTTGCCGCCTTGATATTGCTGATTCCACTCTCCACCAACTTCTTCATCACAAATGGGCGGAACAGCTCAATGGCCATCTCCTTTGGTACTCCGCACTGGTAGATTTTCAGCTCAGGCCCAACCACAATGACGGAACGGCCGGAATAATCCACCCGCTTACCCAACAAGTTCTGCCGGAAACGGCCCTGCTTTCCTTTTAACAGATCGGATAGGGATTTCAGCGCCCGGTTGTTGGCTCCGGTGACAGCCCGGCCACGACGACCATTGTCAATTAGGGCATCCACCGCCTCCTGAAGCATCCGCTTCTCATTGCGCACTATGATGTCAGGCGCATTGAGCTGGATGAGCCGCTTTAGACGGTTGTTCCGGTTGATCACCCGGCGGTACAGGTCGTTGAGATCGGAGGTGGCAAAGCGTCCGCCATCCAACTGAACCATGGGCCGCAGCTCCGGCGGGATGACAGGCAGGGTATCGATAATCATCCACTCCGGTTTATTCCCCGACTGCCGGAAAGCATCCACTACCTCCAAGCGCTTGACCAGCTTTGCCTTCTTCTGACCGCTAGCCTCCTTCATCTGGGCCTGCAGGGATGCGGACAACTCATCCAAGTCCAAGTCGGCCAGCAGTTTCTTTACCGCCTCAGCCCCCATGCCTGCGTCAAAGTCATCCTCGTAGTATTCCCGCAGCTTCTTGTACTCGGCATCCGTTAGGATCTGGTTCTTTGCCAGATGGGTGTACTCTGGGCCGGGATCGGTGACGATATACGCAGCAAAATACAATACCTTTTCTAATATACGGGGACTGATGTCCATCAGCAGGCCCATTCGGGACGGGATGCCTTTGAAATACCAAATGTGTGACACAGGAGCAGCCAGTTCAATATGGCCCATGCGCTCCCGGCGCACCTTGGCCCGGGTGACTTCTACCCCGCACCGGTCACAGACCTTACCCTTAAAGCGAATCTTCTTATATTTTCCGCAATGGCATTCCCAGTCCTTTG
The DNA here is from genome assembly GCA_932222125.1 of uncultured Clostridia bacterium. Taxonomy (GTDB): domain Bacteria; phylum Bacillota; class Clostridia; order Oscillospirales; family Oscillospiraceae; genus Enterenecus. The sequence goes on from CAKNZJ010000194.1 coordinate 150,178, forward strand.
TGGGGCCAAAGATACGCTCACAGAACAGCCCATCCCGCTCGGGCTTGAGGGTGCGGTAATTGATGGTCTCCGGCTTTTTCACCTCTCCATGGGACCACTCCTGGATCTGCTCCGGGGAGGCAATGCCAATGCGGATGGCGTTAAATTCAGCATAGCTCATAGTCTCATCCTCCCTTTCTCAGTCCTCGTTTTCAAAGAGGTCGCCCTCGTTGTCGTCAGCATCGTCGGAAATGAGCAAATCATCGTCATCGCTGGTCTCCTTCATGGTATAGCCCGCGTCAGCAAATTCGCTCTCGCTGCCTATATCCTGGTAGCGCTCATCGTCATCCCGGAAGCGTCCCGGCTGATAGACGTCCTCCTCGTCCTCCTTTAGTTCGATCTGGTTGCCCGCTTCGTCCAGCACCTGGATGTCCAGACACAGGGCCTGCAGCTCCTTCACCAACACCTTAAACGATTCGGGTACGCCGGGCTTCGGCACATTATACCCCTTAACGATAGATTCATAGGTGCGTACACGGCCGGTCACATCGTCCGATTTTACCGTCAATATCTCTTGCAGCGTGTAGGCTGCGCCGTAGGCCTCCAGGGCCCAAACTTCCATCTCGCCGAAACGTTGGCCGCCGAATTGGGCCTTTCCACCCAACGGCTGCTGCGTGACCAGAGAATACGGGCCGGTAGAGCGGGCGTGGATCTTGTCATCCACCAGATGGTGCAGCTTGAGAAAGTATACATAGCCCACCGTGACCGGATTGTCAAACCGCTCCCCAGTGCGGCCATCGTACAGCCAGCTTTTGCCGTCCTCCCTGAGGCCGGCAAGTTTCAATGTGTCGGCGATATCCTGCTCATCCGCACCGTTGAAGATAGGGGTTGCCACTTTCCAGCCCAAGGCCTTAGCCGCATAGCCCAGGTGAACCTCCAGCACCTGACCGATGTTCATACGGGAGGGCACGCCTAAAGGATTGAGCACGATGTCCAGGGGGGTGCCATCTGGCAGGAAGGGCATATCCTCCTGGGGCAGAATCCGAGAGACCACACCCTTGTTACCGTGGCGGCCTGCCATCTTATCCCCCACACTGATCTTGCGCTTCTGGGCGATATACACCCGGACCACCTGGTTGACGCCGGGAGATAGCTCAGCCCCCTCCTCTCTGGTAAACACCTTGACGTCCACCACAATGCCGCTCTCTCCATGGGGCACCTTGAGAGAGGTATCACGCGTCTCATGGGCCTTTTCCCCGAAGATGGCCCGCAGCAAACGCTCTTCGGCAGTCATCTCCGTCTCCCCCTTAGGGGTAACCTTTCCCACCAGATAGTCGCCGGCCCGCACCTCAGCTCCCACTCGGATGATGCCCCGCTCATCCAAATCCTTCAGCACGTCCTCACCCACATTGGTGATATCCCGAGTAATCTCCTCCGGGCCCAGCTTAGTGTCCCGAGCCTCCGTCTCATATTCCTCGATGTGAATGGAGGTAAACACATCCTCCTTTACCATACGCTCATTGAGCAGAATGGCATCCTCATAATTGTAGCCTTCCCAGGTCATAAAGCCCATGAGGATATTTTTTCCCAGAGCCACCTCGCCCTGGGAGGTGGAAGGCCCATCCGCCAGAGTGTCCCTGGCAGCCACCCGGTCCCCCACCGCCACGATGGGCCGCTGGTTGATGCAAGTGCCATGGTTTGAGCGGAGGAATTTGGTCAGAGTGTACTCCTTTTCCCCCACCCCATCATAGCGTACGGTGATGGAGGTGGCATCCACCTTGGTTATAACCCCATCGCCCTCCGCTAGAATGACCACCTCAGAGTCCTGACAATTCTTGTATTCCTGACCGGTGGCAACCACAGGCGCCTCGGTGGTCAGCAACGGTACCGCCTGACGCTGCATGTTGGCACCCATCAACGCCCGGTTGGCGTCGTCATTTTGGAGGAATGGGATCATTGCAGTGGCCACAGACACCATCATTTTGGGGGATACGTCCACATAGTCCACCCGGTCTCGATCCACCTCAATGATCTCATTACGGTGGCGGCAGGCCACCCTGGCATTGGCCAGACATCCCTGCTCATCCACCGGCTCGGTGGCCTGGGCCACGTTGAACTCATCCTCCACATCGGCCGTCATATACTCCACCTGCTCGGTCACCTTAGCCGCTACATATTTTTCATTCTCGTCCCGGATATGTTCTACCTTACGGTAGGGCGCTTCAATAAAGCCGTAGCGATTGACCCGCGCATAGGAGGCCAGATAAGAGATCAGACCGATATTCGGACCTTCCGGCGTCTCGATGGGACACAGCCGCCCATAGTGGGAATAGTGAACATCTCTTACATCGAAGGAGGCCCTGTCCCGGGACAGACCGCCGGGACCCAAAGCGGACAATCGGCGCTTGTGGGTCAACTCAGCCAGAGGATTGGTCTGATCCATGAACTGGGACAGAGGGCTGGAGCCAAAGAACTCCTTAATGGCAGCGGTCACCGGCCGGATATTGATGAGGGACTGAGGTGTGACGATGTCCAGATCCTGAATGGTCATCCGCTCCCGAATGACCCGCTCCATCCGAGTGAAGCCAATGCGGAACTGATTTTGGAGCAGCTCTCCCACACAGCGCAGGCGGCGGTTGCCCAGATGGTCGATATCATCGGCGCTCCCCACCCCAAAGGCCAGACAGTTTAAATAATTGATGGAAGCCATGATGTCCTCTGCCGTAATATGCTTGGGCACCAGCTCATCCACCCGCTCTGCGATCAAATCCTTAAAGTCCTGGTCAGACAACCCCTCCTTGTCCCGGACGGCCAGCAGCTCCCGCAGCACGGCAAAGGACACCTTCTCGGTGATCCCCACCTCTTCTGGCTCGAACCCTACAAAGGGCCCCATCTCCACCATACCATTGGAGAACACCTTCACCGTATGCGCTCCTGTATGCAGGTCCTCTATCTCTACAAAGGCCTCGTTGACACCCAATGCCTCTAACTCACGAGCCCGCTCACGGGTAAGCACTTCTCCCGCATCGGCCACCAGCTCACCGGTGGTGGGATCAGCAACCGGCATGGCCAACTTTTGGCCGGAAAGCCGGTTCCAAATGGCCAACTTCTTGTTAAATTTATAGCGGCCCACCGCCGACAGGTCATACCGCCGGGGATCAAAAAACAAAGCTGTCAGCAGGCTCTCCGCCGAGTCCACCGTGGGCGGCTCACCCGGACGTAGCTTGCGATAGATTTCCAGCATGGACTCCTCATAGGTCTTGCAGGCGTCCTTCTCCAGCGTGGCCAGGATGCGGGGATCCTCCCCAAACAGCTCAATAATTTCCCCATCCGTGCGAGGGCCAATGGCCCGGATCAGACAGGTGATGGGCAGCTTGCGATTTTTGTCGATACGAACATAAAACACATCTGATAGGTCGGTCTCATACTCCAACCAGGCCCCCCGATATGGGATGACGGTGGCGGCAAAGGTAATGTTGTCCGCCTTGTCCGCATTTTTGGAATAATATACTCCGGGGGAGCGCACAATTTGAGAGACAATCACCCGCTCGGCGCCGTTGATCACAAAGGTACCCGCGTCTGTCATGATGGGGAAGTCCCCCATAAAGATCTCCTGCTCCTTGATCTCTCCCGTCTCCTTGTTGCGCAGGCGCACCTGCACCTTCATGGGGGCGGCGTATGTCATGTCCTGCGCCCTACACTCCTCAATGGTGTACTTGGGAGGGTCGTCCATGGAAAAGCTGATGAAGGACAACTCCAAATTGCCCGCATAGTCGGCAATCGCATCCACATCGTTGAACACCTCCTGCAATCCAGTCTTCAAAAACCAGCGGTAAGACTCCTTCTGGATTTCCAGCAGGTAGGGCATCTCCAAAATTTCATCGCCGCGGGCAAAACTCTTGCGCACAGTTTTCCCATAAGCGACCTCTTTGACCGCTCTTGCCATTTGCTGATCACGCTCCGTTTCGTAGAAGTAGTTTGGGCCGCCACGCATACAACACACCCGGCAGGGTTGTCACATTTTCAGCAATTCCTCTTGCGCTTTTGCCGGCACTCTGCTATACTGCCGTTAGCTTGGAGGAGTATCCTCTTAAAACCCTCATTAAAATTGGTATTAGAGCACTTCATCATATCATGTCATTGATTCTGCGTCAAGGGAAATTTTGGGCGCAGGCATTTTTTTGCCCAAATCTTATTTGCCGCCCCACCTTTCCCTACGCTTGGAAACAAAATCTGTCAACAAAAAAGGAGGCCCTTCTATGGATCGCCACACCCATCTACTGCTGATCTGGCTTGGCGTGATGAGCACCTTGTCCCTTTTGCTCTTTGGCTGGGATAAGGCGATGGCCAAGCTCCGGCGTCATCGCATCCCTGAAACAGCACTGTTGAGCTGTGCCATTTTTGGGGGTGCCGCTGGCGCCCTTGCCGGAATGCTGCTGTTTCGGCACAAAATCCGAAAGCCCCCCTTCCCCCTCATCGTTCCCTTGGCACTGGCCGTCCACCTGACCCTGGCAGGTTATACCATGTGGTCCACATCCCCTCCCTCTGTGTAAATGGGCGGACAACCCCAGTTTTTAGCGAATCCAATAATTTTTTTCAATTCGTAAAATTTTCCTGCAAAATCCTGTTGACAATACAGGAAGCAAGCGGTACAATAGTTACAATTCGGTTACAACTCGTTACATTTTCCAAAGGAGGTACCCATGGCTGAACAGAGCAGTACACTGATGTATAAGGGACATCCCCTGCGCCGCAAAGACAATCTGGTTTACTATGGTTCGATGGCAGACAAGTATATCATCATGATCCAAGTGATGGGTTCTGAGAAGCAGGGCGAGTTGGATATTGCCAACAAGGTCCATCTTCAGCTTCAGCTCACTGACCCCGATTTGAAGAGTAGGGACCGGGTGGTGAAAAAAAGCGATTTGCCCGATCTGTTTTCAGCCATTGATATGGGTTCCATCTGGCTCATGCGGGCACTGGCCGGAAAGTAAAAGTAACAGTTCTGTAAGCATTGATACAAAAGATAATTTTTTGGAGGTATCCCCCCATGCATTTGAAAGGTAAGATCGTCCACTCCCTCGTTGCCGCCGGACTTGCCTTAACTCTGACCACAGGTTCCGCTTTTGCCGCCATCGGCACAGGCACCGTCACCGCCAGTTCCCTGCGCCTGCGCTCCAAGGCCAACACGACCTCCTCTACCTTGGGCTATGCCCCAAAGGGTGCCAGCATTACTGTGCTGGAGAATGCGGGCAGCGGCTGGTATAAAGTTGCATATCAAAACCTTCAGGGCTATATGTCTGGAGCGTGGCTGGACATCAAAACGGGAAGCACTCCCTCCACCTCCGTACAGCAGACGAAGGGCACTGTCACCCAAGGGCCGCTGAATGTCCGCTCAGGAGCCGGCACTGGCTACAGCCGGATTGGTACCTTGAAAGCAGGCGCCGCCGTTACCATTCTGGACAGCAGCATCAGCGGCTGGTACAAGGTGTCCAGCGGTTCCCTCACCGGTTATGTCTCCACCCAATACATCTCTCTGGGCAGCTCTGCACCAAGCGTTCCCGTCCAGAATAACACACCCGCAAAGCAGGGAACAGTTACCACCAGCGCACTGAATGTCCGCTCAGGAGCCGGCACCGGCTATAGCCGGATTGGCACCTTGAAGGCAGGCGCCACCGTTACCATTCTGGACAGCAGCATCAGCGGCTGGTACAAGGTGTCTAGCGGCTCCCTTACCGGTTATGTCTCCGCCCAATATGTTGCCATTGGAAACAGTACATCCTCCTCCGGCTTGGGCGCTCAGGCCGCAGCCATAGCCGCCTCCCTGGTGGGCAAGCGGTATGTCTCCGGCGCTGCCGGCCCCAACTCCTTTGACTGTTCCGGCCTGACCTATTACATATACCGGCAGTTGGGCCGCTCCATTGCCCGCGGCTCTTCCAGCCAGTACAACCAGAGCGGTTACTTTGTCCCCATCAACGCCATGCAGCCCGGCGACTTGGTATACTTCTTTGACCCACGGTTTGACAGTTCCGGCGGCAGGCTGCCCACCACCCATGTTGGCATCTTCATGGGCAACAACCAGTTTATCCATGCCTCTACCACCTCTTACCGGGTTCAGTATGATCGTCTGTTCGGCGGTTATTATGAGCGGTATATCGTAGGCGCTAAGCGTATCGGCTAATAGCAAACACAAACCGCTCGCCCACAACAGGGCGGGCGGTTTTCGGTTTTATACGAACAAATTTTCTGTTTGCCTCTTTACATTTTTTCATTTCTACGTTAAAATACAGATATTACAGTTCTAAGGAGGTGTGTGCGGTGAGTGATATGGACTATACTCGCAAATTTCAAGTCAATATCGACAAGGATCAAGAGATTAAACAGATTCTGATCTCTGTCTACAATGCACTTAAGGAAAAGGGGTATAACCCCATCAATCAGATTGTGGGCTATATTCTCAGTGAGGACCCCACCTATATTACCAATTATAATAATGCCCGCACGCTGATCCGCCGGTTGGACCGGGATGACCTGCTCCAGGTGCTGCTGAAAAGCTATCTCACAGGACAATAAACCCCCTATTGTTCTTCCATGCGTTATGCAGGAACACGATGAACCAGGTCTTACGATGACACGGGTATGAACCAGGCCGTCCTTATAAAAGGACGGCCTGGTCTTTTCTTATGGACTATAGGCGCTCACCGATTACAGCACCTCTGTCACTGTGCCGCCCCCCAGCACCACGCAGTCCTGGTAAAGCACCGCCGCTTGTCCCGGAGTGACCGCCCGCTGCCGCTCATGAAAGGCCAGACGTATCCGCCCCTCTTCCGCCGTCACTGTCACCGGCTGCTCCTCCATGCGGTAACGCACTTTTACCTTGGCCTCAAAAGGATAGCTGGGACGCTCTGCCATCCAGTTCCAGTCCTCTGCCAGACAGCCGGAAGAATACAGGGCGGACTCCGGACCCAGGGTCACAGTGTTGTCCTCCATACACTTGCCACAAACATAAATCCGCTCTCCGGCGGGCACCCCCAGCCCTCGGCGCTGGCCGATGGTATATCCCGCCGCCCCCCGATGGGTTCCAAGCACATTGCCCTCCCGGTCTATCAAGTCGCCCGGCTGGCTCGGTTGCCCGGTATGCCGCTCGATAAAACTAAGATAATCTCCATCCGGAACAAAACAGATATCTTGGCTATCATGCTTTTTGGCATTGACAAACCCCTGCTCCTGAGCAATGCGCCGGACCTCCGCCTTATGCAATCCCCCCAGCGGAAACAGGGTGTGGGCCAGCTGATCCTGGGTCATGGCGTACAACGCATAACTCTGGTCCCGAGTGCCATCCACCCCCTTTTTCATCACAAACCGTTCCCCTGCCCGAACAATTCTGGCATAGTGTCCGGTGGCCATATAATCGCATTTCAACTCACTTGCCCGGTGCATTAGCCGTTCAAATTTTAAATACCGGTTGCAATCAATGCAGGGATTTGGAGTCTCTCCCCGCTGATAGCTTTGGATGAACTTATGGATGACCTTTTCCTCAAAGTCATCCATAAAGTTAAATACATAATGAGGTATGCCTAACCGGCGGCACACGTCCTTGGCATCTGCCACATCATCCAGAGTACAGCAAGGGTGTCCCTTATCCAACCCAATATCCTGGTTTCCAAACAGCTTCATTGTGACCCCTATGCAGTCGTAGCCCTGCTCCCTGAGCATCCAGGCCGCCACGCTAGAATCCACACCGCCGCTCATGGCCACCAACACCCGGCCCCTGTTTCCCAGCATATGGGTTCCCCCTTTAATGTCGTATCCTCCGCATTATACGGCCCCGGCCGTCCCGTTGTCAAGGGATACCTGGGCCGATGCTTCCCTTACAGCGCGCGGAGCATAGCTGGTCCCCGCTTGACCAAGATCAGGGCAAACACTGCCGCCGCCAGGCCAAACAGTACAATGGGTAAGGTCAAAGCCAGTACCTGATTGCTCTCCGCTAATCCTAACCAAAGTCCCCCACCCAGGCCCATCAGCACCATGGGTGCAAACATGGCCAGGAAAACAGCTAGAGATTGCTTTACCACCACCGTCTCATTCACCGCATCCAGCTTTGGAAAAGCCAGGCCCATCAGCATCCCAAACATCCCATGCCCTATGGCGAAGAGAATCGTGGAGGTCAGCAGCGCCGCCCACTGCCAGACCGGCATCTCCAGGGCGATGGCCAAGCACACCCCGGTGACAACCGTGCAAGGCACAGTGAGCAAAAGTTCAAAGCCCACCTTAATCCACAGCAGGGCGCTCTCCCCCAGCGGGGCCTCCCGCAAAATCCACAAATATTTGCCTTCCAAGCTGATGGAGGGGGCGGCAATGGCGCACATGGATAACATAACGCCCATCAGCAACGCCACCAGGGGCAAAACCGGCACCTCCCCCTCTAACAGAGCCACAATCTCACGCAGATCATCCCGCATGACCAACGCCGCCACCCCGCCAGCCAGAAGCATAATAAGGCCAATGCCCGAGTTCCACATATACATAGGGGTCCCAAAAAACCGCTTGGCCTCCTTGACCAGCAGAGCCTTCTTCTGTCCAGTGGCGGACTGGGCGGACAGCTTGTAGTCGCTTCGAGCTGCCCGGGCGGCAAAGGCGGTGACCGCCCTTCCATACACCTTGCCTAACACAAACACCACTAGCACAAAGGGTATAATGCAGCAGACAGCAAACGCCAGCAGCAGTCCCCAGTCCCCCATAAGCCCATCCCCCATCCACATCAGGGGGGCGGCCCAGCTCAGGGAATCTTTGACGCCAGCGGCATTGGCTGCCAATCCCTCTATCATGCCGTTGAGGTTGGCCGCAACCCAGAACACCGCTACCATATAGATGGCCATGACGATGTTCTGTCCCAGAATCCCCTTAGACATCCGGGTAGACAGAAAGGCCACCAGCGCCCCCAGCAGCACAGACAGCGCCGTGTCCAGTAAAGGCAAGGCCAGCACTACGATGACCAGCCGCACCCAGAACAGCAGGGTGTGCCCCACCCCCCCCTGGGTGAATATGGCGCACACCACTCCAGCAGGCCCCAGCACAAACAGGGAAAACAACAAATTTTCCAGATAGATTGCCGTCACCCGGCTGACCATGAGCATGGTAGAGCTCACCGGCATACTCAGCAGCAAGTCATTGTCCCTCCCGCCGAACACCACACCCTTCACGCCAAAGGTAGTGAACAATAGCCCGCCTATCAGCGCGCCCATGCCCATAAAGATGAACACCAGAACCTCCATGTTTATGGGGGCCAGTACCTCCATTAACATAGAACTGTATAGGCCGGATAGATACAGACCCAAACCTGCGATCAGTACCATTGCCCCCGCGCCGGTTGCCGCCTTTTTCCGGCTCTTCCGGCCCATACCGGAAGAGGACAGCAGCATAGATGTCACGCTCACCTTCAGCAGCACCCAAAATTTTTTCATGGAAATCACTCCCCCTCCAGCTCCAGAAACACATTCTCCAGGGAGGAATCCCCCACCAGTTCTGCTGTGGCGCCGCACTTCACCAGCCGTCCGTCCTTGATAATCGCGATCTGATGACATAGCTTTTCCGCTACCTCCAGCACATGGGTGGAGAAGAACACCGCCGATCCCTTCTGGCACAGTTCCTCCAAATATCCTTTCATCAGGTGAGAGGCGGCAGGATCTAACCCCACAAAAGGCTCGTCTAAGATGAGCAGGCGGGGCCGGCGGATAAAGGCAGAGATCAACGCCAGCTTTTGCCGCATTCCATGGGAATAGCTCCCGATGGGGGAACCCAGGTTACCGGTGAGTTCAAAGGCATCGCCATACTTTTGGATATCGGCAGTGCGCTGATCCGCCGGGATATCGTACAGATCAGCAATGAAGTTCAAATAAGTGATGCCCTTCATGAATTCATACAGATCGGGATTGTCAGGAAGAAAGGCGGTCACCCGCTTGGCTGCAATAGGGTTCTTCTTCACATCGTAGCCATCAATGACAATGGTGCCCTCGGTAAAGTCCATCACTCCCGCCACCGCCCGAAGAGTAGTGGTTTTGCCCGCACCGTTGTGGCCGATAAAGCCGTAAATCTCCCCGGGACGAACGTGGAGGCTCACATCATCCACCGCCCTCTTTCCTCCCGGATAGGTCTTAGAATAGTGTTCAATACGCAGCATAGCATTTTCTCCTTCTATCTCATGTCTTTATTGAGTGGCCCTATTTCATCCGTACGGCAGTTCCATACACGGTGATCTCCGCCGCCCCCTGCATGATGGACGCGGAGGCGTAACGGATGTTGATTACCGCGTCCGCTCCCAGCTTCTCCGCCTCATCCACCATCCGCTTGGTGGCCAGCTGTCTGGCCTCAGTGAGCATGGCGGTATAGCTTTCGATCTCCCCGCCCACAAAGGTTTTTATCCCTGCCATAAAATCCTTGCCAGCACTCTTGCACTGAACTACAGAGCCTTTTACCAGGCCCAGAGCCTCCAGCTCCCGACTCGGACCGGGAATGTAATCAATATTGAGCAGCAGCATTCTCTTCTCCTCCTCTGATCTGCTTAATACGCTGGTACAACGCCACCAACACATATACGATAATCACCAGCGGCACCGCCGCCACCGTCACAACCACACCAACGGGCGGCGCCTCCTCCGGCGAGATGGTGAAGCCCCAGACAATAAGCGCCAGTAGCGCGCCCATCAACACCAGCAGCACTGCTGCCGCCCCCACAGGGCTGATGTACCGGATGATCTTATCCTGCCGTTTCACATTCATAAACTGCGTTCCCTCCTGTTCATGCCGCTCCATACTGTCCAGCACCTCATTGGCATCCAATCCCTCCAGCTGGCACCGGCTGCTTCGGAGTTTGGCGCACAGCCCTTGCATGACAGCCAGATTGGACTGCTTTCGCTCCAGCTGAATCAAATGCCTGCCCATGGCGTCCTCCAGGGTGAGCTCCCCAGACTTGAGCCGCAAAATCTCCTCAATTGGTACGTCCAGCATCCGTAGCAGTCTGATCTTCTTCAACCACTCCACATCTGCCTCATTATAGTCCCGATAGCCATTTTCCTGATTACGCCTGGGTGTAATCAATCCCTCCTTTTCATAGAACCGGATGTTCCCTTTGGTGACGCCCACCAGCTGCTCAACCTCATTGATTCTCACTCTGTACGCCTCCCCCGCTTTATATCTTAGACCCTCCAGCAGGTAGAAGGTCAAGAACTTTTTGTAATTTTTATATCACAGCCGTGCCATCTTCTCAGCGGTCACTGGCTTTGATGGGAAAACAGCGGGCTGGACAGATCCATCAATCCGTATCGGTCCACCAACTCTCCCTCCACCATAATCTGCACCTGCTCCACCTCGTCCAGGCTGCACAAAGTCTCTACAATGGAGGAGATGACCAGTTCCTGCTCCTCCCGGCTGTCCGGAATATTCTCCAGCAGAAGGGCGGAGAAATTGGCATAACACACCCCTTTCTCCAGTCTGGCAGAGACTGCCAACAGCCCGCTTGGGAGCAGAGGCGTCAGTTCCTCCTGCCCTGGCCCCGCACACAGCGCATCTAAAACCACCTTGGCCGAAACCTCTCCCTCCGTCAGGCGAAACACCCGCAACTCATAGCCCAGCATGTCGCCCGTCCCCAGACGGTAATACAGCGCAGCAGACACTTCCACCGGTGCCTCCTCTGCCCCCGAAAACATCACATCCCCAGGCCGGAGTATCCGGGATGGCTTTTGTCCTGCCACCGCAATACACACCTGATCCACATCGCCCAACTGACTCAAGGTGAGCACAATACAGTAATCTGCCAGAGTCCTGTTAATTCCATTCAAGCGGGCATAATGGGCGGATAGATCCACCCGCACCTCTCCATCCGCAACTGTCCAATCCAGCAGGTGGGTCCCCGATGGGATGACCTGGGTCAGTTCACTCCCAGGTGGCGGGCCACTCAACAAGCCATCCATCAACCCGGAAACTGTCTCTTCCCCTTCATAGTGGCAGGTGTCCAGCGCATTGGACAGATCACTGCCGCTGGCGGGAAACCATAGCTGCAGCCCATCCGCCTCCCCCTGTCCTCCCGGTCCGCAGGCGGTCAATACCCCAGCCAACAAAAGGGCCAGCGCGAAAACCAATTTTCCCTTCATCATTTACCTTCCTCCTGCTGAAAAAGTGGAAACTCCGCGACAAATCTGGCACCTTTTCCGCCATCCCCTTGAAACACAGCGATGTCCCCGCCGTGGAGCCGGGCGGCGTCCCGGGCAATGGACAGCCCCAGGCCAGTTCCTCCAGCAGCCCGGGATCGGGCCTTGTCCACCCGGTAAAAACGGTCAAAAATCTTTGGCACATCTTCCTTGGGAATACCCACTCCTGTATCGGACACTGACAAAAGCACTTTCCCTTCCTGCCGGAATACCGTCACATCCACCCGTCCTCCAGGCAGGGTATACTTGATGGCATTCTCAATCAGGTTAAACGCCACCTGGTACAGGTCGTCCTCATTGGCTAACAGGGCGCAGGCCGGCTCCAGACGGCACTCCATACTTACCCCCACGGCCTTGGCCAGTGGATCCAGCATATGGGCCACCTTGGCCACCACCTCACCCAGCCCCACTGGCTCCTGTATCCGTTGGGGGCTAGCATCCAGTTTTGTGAGAATCAGCAACCTCTGGCTGATTCGGGTGAGGCGGTCCACCTCCTCCCCAATGTCGGCGACAAACTCACGGATGGTATCCATATCTATGGTCTCGTTTTGTAAAATGGAGTCGGTGAGTAGGCGGATAGAAGCCAGTGGAGTCTTCAGTTCGTGGGAGGCGTCAGATACAAAGCGCCGGCGGGCCTCCTCCGTTGTCTGAAGGCGCCCCGCAAGCTGATTAAACTCCTGGGCCAGCTGTGCCATTTCATCCTTGCCCCGCACCTCCGCCCGGTGGCTGTACTCTCCCTGCCGCGCATGGCGGATAGCCCCCAGCAGGCGGGCGGTGGAGCGAGTCAACGCCTTGGACAGCAACAGCACCAGTCCCGCCGTCACCACGCAGATCACCACAGAGATATACCCCAGATTTGACTGGATAGACAGCAGCACCTCCCCCTGCTCACTGTCATATTCATGAAGATACACCACGCCCAAAATATTTCCCTGATACACCGTGGGCACCGCCACCTGAGAGCGAAATGCCCCATCCCGGTACTCAGAACGAAATACGTCCTTTCCTCCCAGGGCCGCCAACACCTCGCCCATCAGGGCATAGTCAGCAGCCCGGTTATCCAGGGTGGCACTGTCATACAAGATCAAGCCTGTCCCATCCGTCACCAGCACCCGGGTGCCCTGCACCTCCTCCAGCACTGCCATGGTTTGCTCCACCCCCTCCGGTGTGAGCACCTCTGACACCGCCAGCGCGTTTCCGATGACCAAGGCTTGCCGTTTCAGCGCCTTCTCTTTAGATGAAAACACTACATTTTGCGCCATCAGCAGCGGATAGGTATTCATCACCGCAATGATAGCCACCACCACCACCAGGTAGGTTAAGGCATATTTGCCTCGGACCGACTGCCATAGAGGCATCCGCTCCCCTACAGCCTGATATCCTATCTCCCCGGCCACCAGGTATCCCCCCTCTTCGTCGGCCTTTCTGCTACGCCTGGGCACTGCTCAGATAATATCCCACACCCCATTTTGTCAAGATATACTTCGGATTGGCCGGATCCGGCTCCAGCTTTTCCCTCAGCCGGCGAATGTGCACATCCACCGTGCGATACTCCCCAATGTATTCATAGCCCCACACCAGGTTGAGCAAATTCTCACGGCTGTATACCCGTCCAGAATTTTGCATGAGCAGCACCATCAGGTCAAACTCCTTTGCGGTAAGGGTCACCGGCTGCCCATCCCTCCAGGCCGCGCGCTCCGCCAAATCCAGCGTGATGCTCCCCTGTGTGAGCCGGTCCTGTTCCTTTTTCTGCTGCGCGGCAGCTCCTGCCCTGCGCAGCAGAGCTCGGATACGGGCCTTCAGCTCCAAGATATTGAACGGCTTTGTGATGTAATCGTCCGCGCCGCACTCAAAACCAATGATCTTGTCCGTGTCCTCCCCTTTGGCGGTGAGCATGATCACCGGCACATTGGAAAACTCCCGGATTTTCATACAAGCTTGCAGCCCATCAATCTTTGGCATCATCAGATCAAGTATAATGAGGTCAAACCTACCGGTGCAGGCCTTGTCCACCGCTTCCTCACCGTCTGAACCGGTGTCCACCTGGTAGCCCTCATTTTCTAAATTAAATTTGATGCCCTTCACCATCACCCGCTCGTCATCTACCACCAAAATCCTCGGCATCGCCTTCCCCTCCTGTCGTCACATAGTCCAACAGCGCTTCCACGGTTCTCTGACCGATCCCTTCCACTCGAATCAAATCCTCAGGATAGCGGAACGGCCCCCTTGCTTCCCGGTCTGCCAGGATGGCCCTGGCTCGAACCTCCCCAATATTTGGCAGGCTCATCAAGTCCTCCAGTCCAGCGGTGTTAATGTCGATCCGCACGCCTGGGGTGGTCACCTCCCTGATGACCGCATCAGTTCCCACCGCCGGGGACAGGGGCGTCAGACGGCTCATTGGCACTGTGCGTATCGCAAAATATGCCAGCATGAGCGCAAGCCCACACAGCGATACGGCCAGAATCCGCCGTTCTCCTTGCCTTCGCTTCATAGCTGTCCCCCCTTCCAACTGAGATAAACCTGTTTTCTCCGGTTGCGCTGGTCAACAATTTCTGATATAATTGTCGTCATACAGATGCCATACTGCACTATCCGGAAACTTGCCGTCTATTATATCATAGATTTTGGGAGAATCCTATGAAAAATTTTCGTTTTTTGACCCTGGCCCTGGCTATCCTTCTGACCCTGGCTCTGTTTGCCCCCGCCTCCGCCCTGGAGCCGGATATCCCCCATGCCAAGGCTGCCATCGTGGTGGACGGCGACTACGACCAGGTTCTGTACGAGTACAATGCCCGCCAACGGATGTATCCCGCCTCCGTGACCAAGATTATGACCTCCCTCGTAGTCCTGGAAGCCATAGACAACGGTGAGCTGGCCCTGGACACCCCCGTCACCGCCTCCTCGCAAGCGGTGGTGTTGCCAGAGGGCAGCTCTACCGCCGGCATTCTGGCTGGAGAGATTCTGACGGTGGAACAGCTGCTGTACTGTGATCTGGTCCCCTCCGCCAACGAGGCATGCAATATTCTGGCTGAAGCAGTGGCGGGCGGCAGCAACGCCTTTGTGGAGCGAATGAACGCCAAGGCTGCCCAGCTCGGTATGGAGGGCACCCACTTCACTAATCCCCATGGCCTCCATCACCCGGAGCACTATACCACGGCCTATGACGTCTACCTCATGTCCAAGGCGGCCATGGAGTATGACATCTTCCGCACTATCGTGTCAACCCCAGTCTACCAACTGCCTGCCACCAATCTCTCCCAGCCCCGCACCCTTCACACCACTAACGCCCTGCTGAGCAATTGGTACGTCACTGGTTATACATACTCCAAGTCCATTGGGATCAAGACGGGCACCACCGAGGAAGCCGGCCGTTGCCTGGCCTCGGCCGCCCAGGATGAGTCGGGCCGCACCTTCTATTGCGTGGTGCTTGGCTCGGAATTCGCCGAGGATGAAGCGGGCAACTATGTCCGGTACTCCTTCTTCGAGTCCAAGCGTTTACTGGAGTGGGCATTCCACAATTTTCATCGGATAACCCTACTGAGCCAGGATACGGAGAATGTCATCCGGGAGCTCCCCGTCACCTTGTCCGATGATGCCAACCATGTGTTGGCTCAGCCTGCCGGCTCTATTGAGGCCACCATGCCCTCCAACTACGACCCTGCCAAGGCCCAGTTGGACTATGACCTGCCCAAATCCGTAGAAGCCCCCATCGCCGCTGGGGATGTGCTGGGCTCCGTTTCCCTCCTATACGAGGGGGTTCATTATGGAACATTGGATATGGTGGCTGTAGATGATGTGGCCCGCTCCGACTTCCTCTACGTAGTCCAGCAGATTCAGCACTACTGGTCCCTGTGGTGGGTCAAGACGTTGGTCATTCTGTCCATTGTTCTCACCCTGTCCCTGGTTCTCTACATAACCCTCCTGCGTCCGCGCCGGGGCCGCCGCTATAGCTACTCCGGCGCAGGCAGCCGTACCCGTACCAAACATTACCGGGGACGCAGGCGCTGATTTGAGCTAAAACAATGCCCGGACTTTCTCTATGAGAAAGTCCGGGCATTGTTTATCCCACTTCTTGTACCAGCGCCTCGCCCGCCAGATAAATGTCCCCCGCTCCTGCTGTGAGAATCAGGTCGCCGGACCGGGCAATCTCCTTCAGTCTGGCGGTTACCTCCGCAAGGGTGGGACAATATATACTGCCGGGTATCTCCTTTGCCAGATCACCGGAGGAGATACCGCTGTCATTGTTCTCCCTGGCAGCATAAATTTCAGCCAGCAGGGCTATATCCGCTTTTTTTAACACCTGTACAAACTCCTGAAACAGTTCTTGGGTTCGGGAATAGGTGTGTGGCTGAAAGGCGCATACCACCCGGTCATAGCCCAGCGTCCTGGCAGCATCTAGCAAGGCAGACAGCTCTCCGGGATGGTGTGCGTAGTCGTCGTACACCTGAGCGCCATGATAGCTTCCCTTGTGCTCAAAGCGCCGGTTGGGCATCTGAAAATCCGCTATCCCCTGTTCTACTGCCCATCCCGGTATCTTGAGGGCGATGGCCGCGGCGGCGGCGGCGATGGCGTTCTTTACATTGTGCAGACCGGGTGCGGACAGGGTCAGGTGGGCATAGGGTTTCCCCCGATATATCACGTCCAGAGTGCTGTGTCCGCCCTCCACAATCAGGTTTTCCCCATGAACGTCCCCCCGCTCCAGCCCAAAGGTCAAAACAGGCCGTTTCTCTCCCGCCAGCGCAGCCATGGTGTTCTCATCCTCACAGTTTGCCACGATAAGACCATCTTCAGGCACCCGGTCCGCAAAGGCACGGAAGGAACGCTCTACATCGTCCAGGTCCTGAAAGAAGTCCAGATGGTCGGCCTCTACATTCAATATCACTGCCACAGTTGGAAAAAAGGATAGAAAAGAATTGCAGTATTCACAGGACTCCAAAATAATGGTATCCCCATGCCCCACCCTATGTCCCGCCTCTAGCAGGGGCAGCGTACCGCCCAGCATCACAGTTGGATCCTTATGAGCCGCCATAAAAATATGGGTGCACATAGAGGTGGTTGTGGTCTTTCCATGGGTGCCGGCAATACAAAGGGCATTTTGATAGTTCTGCATAATAGCCCCCCAGGCCTGCGCCCGCTCAAATACCAGGATGCCTTCCCTTCTCGCTGCAGCAATCTCCGGGTTGTCATCGTGGACGGCAGCTGTGCGCACCACACAGTGAACTCCTTCCACATTCTCCGGCCGGTGTCCAATGGTCACGGGAATACCCAGTGCTCGGAGACGGTCTACCGTTTGGCTCTCCCGATGATCAGAGCCTGTAACCTGTATTCCCATTCCATGGAGCACCTCTGCCAATGAGGCCATGGACACCCCGCCAATGCCCACCAGGTGGGCCCTCTTCCCAGGCTTTAAAAGTTCACGAATGTTGTTGACTGGCATAAACATTACCCCATATAATAGACATTATTGTCCATCTCAAGCCAATTCACGTTTTTTGACATTATACCCCACCGTGGCTGGCTTTGCAACCGCAATATCACACTGCTCACTTCCATTATAGGCCGACCAGCATCATTTTAGACGAGAGGGGAGCTTTTCATGGATCAATTCACTTTACCCTATGATGTATCCCTCTGCTGTGACACCCTCCGGCAGGCGGGACACCCAGCCCACCCTGTGGGAGGATGCGTTCGGGATCTGCTGCTGGGTCGGATACCAGGGGATTGGGACCTGTGTACCTCTGCCCTGCCGGAGCAAACCGCCTCCCTATTCCCTAACGTGGCGCTCACGGGAGCCAAACACGGCACCATCACCGTGCTCACCGGGACAGGTCCAATCGAGGTGACTACCTTCCGTGCCGACGGGCCGTATTCTGATGGGCGGCGGCCTGACACAGTGATGTTTTGCCGCTCCCTGGAGCAGGATCTGGCCCGACGGGATTTCACTGTCAACGCCATGGCCCTGGATGAGGATGGACACGTGGTAGACCTCTTTGGAGGGCAAGCCGATCTGAACGCCCAGATTCTGCGGTGTATCGGCGATCCAAACCGCCGCTTTGAGGAGGATGGGCTGCGCATGTTTCGGGCAATCCGCTTTCAGGCCCAGCTTGGCTTTCAGCTTACAGAGGACACCATTGCGGCCATCCGCCGGCAGGCCCACAAAGCCGTCTCCCTCTCCAGAGAGCGGGTGCGAACAGAGGTAGAAAAAGCTCTTCTCTCCCCTCAGCCAGCAAAGGCTGCCCTGTTTTTTCACCTGGGGCTCATGACTAGCTGCGCCCAGGGCCAGCCCGCTCCCTTGGACTGCCTGGCAGCCCTTCCCCCGGAAACCTATGTCCGATGGGCAGGGCTGTGCGGAGCACTATTGGAACGGGGCGCCATCCCAACCTGCGCCCAGTTTCTGACCGCCCTGCGGCTAGACGGCGGCACCCGCCGGGCCTGTGCCGCCGGGGAGGTACTGTGGCGGGAGGGCCTCCCCAACACTACCCATCAATGGCGTCACACACTGGCCCGCTTTGGCAGAGCCGCCTGCCGGGCGGCGGCCGCCATGGCGGGGCCAGCGCCATTGGAGGAACTGGATGCGCTCCTGTCCCAGGCTCCGTGCATCACGGTTGGGCAACTGGCACTGTCTGGGGGAGAACTGGCCTCCTTTGGCCTCGCCGGTCGGGACATCGGCAGGGCCCAGGCCAAGCTGCTGGCCCATGTGCTGGACTTTCCACAGGACAACACCAGAGAGCGGCTGCTTCAGGTACTGGCAACAGGACAAGAGTCTCAGAATGGATCTAAATCCCTTCCCTCCGCTTTGCATGAAGACCATCACCCATTGGTCCAGCCCAGCCGGCGGCCAGGCAAGGGGCCTCACAATTAGAATATCTTTGCCAGATCCGCTGGAAATTTTTCCAGTTCCTCCGCCAGCGCGTCAAAAAAATGCCCGATGTGAACTCCATCCACCAAAGCGTGGTTGGCCAACAGCGTCAGCGGTACGGTAGCCCGCCCCTCCTCCACCGTGTACCGTCCCCAGGTAATCCTAGGATTGCTGTCCGCCGGCGTGGGCACCGGCTGGCGGATGGCAGAATAGCGCACCCAAGGCAGTGTGGAGACAAACAACAAACTCAAGCTGTCCTCTCCGTCGTCCAGTCCCCCCTGCTCCCTCGCCCGCTTCTGGAGAATCAGTGCGGTGGATAGGTAGTCCTCAAACGGCTGCATACAGTTGAGGCGGCAATAGCTATATGTCCCATTCTCCCGCATGACAGTGTGGGAGGTGTCGCAGGTGTTGAATTCTACCGGCCGGCTGTCCAGGATCCGCTGGCGCAACTGGGGCACCCGGTTGGCCGCTCCACCGGCGCAGTACAAAAAGCTGAGAAAAAAGGGAACACCCCTCCCTGTGCACGAAGCCAGGAACCGGGTGATGTCCACCTGCGCCGTCACGCCCACATAGGGGTCAGCCATAGCGTTGAAATATTCAAAATGTTCCCGGCGGGGATAGTTCGCCCAGTCAATGATCTGATATCCCATTTTAACCACTCCTCCTTTTTCGCCATTGTACTACGTTCCAGGACGAAAGGCAAATGGCCCCCACATCCACCGCTCTGTTACACAGGCCGTATCCGCAAACTGAGAGGGTTCGGGATGACATCCCGAACCCTCCGCCCATTTCTTACCCTGATCCTCTCGCCTCCTCAGTTGCCCAAGAAGTCCAAGTGAATGTCCCCCCAGCCGGTGTCCCCACTGACATGATAGAGGTCCCTCCCGCTGTAGGAACTCTTGCTCCCACCGTCCCGGCCGTCCACATATATCCGACCCAGTCCCGTCTCCAGATCATAGCTGCACTCCCCGGGCATACAGTTCGCGTTGATCACGATATCCCCTGAGCCGGTACTCAATTCGCTGTCCAAAGGCAGTGTTTCTGTCACAGTCACGTCGCCCAACCCAGTCTCAGCCTCTAAGAAACCAGCGGACGTCCCCATCACCAGAATATTGCCCAGTTCGGTATTTAAATCCAGGTCACTGGCCCACACCCCCTGTAGCCTGATGTCCCCTAACTCGGTTTCAATGCGCACCTGTCCCAATTTCCAGGCCTCCGGTATGGTGATGATGACTTCGGCGGACTCATTCCCCAAAACCCCTGCGGCGCCTTCTTTGGCCTCCACGACGAGCCGGTTGTCCTTCACCTCCCACGCCACCTCATAGCCCGACGGACTATTTTGATCCACACAGATCTGTTCCACCTGGCCGGTGCAGACCATTACATTTCCCAAAGACAGCTCCACCGTGATATCTGCCCCCTGCTCCAGGCCAACCATGGGATGATTGGCTGTCCCCTGCTCCGTCACTGCCCACAATGCCCCATTATAGTCAGGCCGCCACATGTTAACTATAGTGTGCATGACAGAACTGTGCATAACAGAGCCTCCAACGGCCAATCCCACCACGATCGTCGACACCACAATCCCCGCTCCAACGGCCAACGCCACCAGCCTACTCCTTCTTCCCTTACGGGGAACAAAGCCCGCCTCCTCCGCCAGTGCCCGAGCCAACTTGACCGGATCCCCTAAGCCCACAATCACGGCCTGCTCCCGATCCGGACCGGCCTCGTCAAAGTATTCTTCATAGTACCGCAACATATCTTGCCGCTCCCGCTGGGGCACCCACCGTGCCAGCTCTTGGCCCAGGCAGTGCAAATAAGCGCGTCTATCCATGTTCATTTATCCTCCTTCAGCAGTTCCTCCAGCCCATCCCGGAAATCACTCCACTCCTGCCGTCGCTCCTCCAGGCGCACCCTGCCCAGTTTAGTGATGGCATAGTACCTCCGGTTGCGCCCCTGGTAAGGCTGATCGTATACCGTCAGGTGGCCGTCCCGTTCCAGGCGGCGCAGCACCGGGTACAAGGTGGACCCTGAGATGTCCAACTGGGCCTTTACCCGCTGTGTCAAGGCATAGCCATAGGCGTCCCCGCGGGACAGCACTGCCAGCACACACGCGTCCAGCAGCGGGGTTCCCATCGCAAACGCCATGTTACCACTCCCTTTCACAAATACTATACTATATATAATATTATTCGTCAACAGCATTCGCCGGCCATAATACAGCCCGGGAGCGAGGCCGCCCCCGGGCTGTGCAAATAGATTGTGTTAACTAACCTCTTGCCACTCCGGTATCCCGGGCGGCTTGCGCCACCGCAGCAGCCACCGCCGGACACACCCTTGGATCAAAGGGGGCCGGGATGATGTAGTCAGGGGTAAGCTGATCGTCGTCCACCAATCCGGCTAGCGCCCGGGCCGCCGCAAGCTTCATCTCCTCATTGATGTCTCTGGCCCGCACGTCCAGCGCCCCACGGAATACACCGGGGAAGGCCAGCACATTGTTGATCTGATTTGGAAAATCGCTCCGGCCAGTGCCCACCACCGCCGCTCCTGCGGCGCTGGCCAGGTCAGGCATAATCTCCGGCACAGGGTTGGCCATGGGAAACAGAATTGGCTTGTGCGCCATGCGCTTCACCATCTCAGACGTCACCACTCCAGGGGAGGACACCCCGATAAACAGGTCGCTCCCCTCCATCACATCGGCCAGACTGCCCCACCGGTCCTGCCCATTTGAAATGGCCAGCAGTTCCCGCTTGGACTCGTTCAAGTCGTCCCGCCGGGAGGAAATGGCCCCCTTCCGGTCGCAGATAATGGCATCCTTCAGTCCCATGGAACGTAGCAATTTGAAGATGGCAGTGCCCGCCGCCCCCGCGCCGGAAAAGACCGCCGTGATATCCCGGATATCCTTTCCCACCAGCTTTAACGCATTGATCAGGGCCCCGGCCACAATGATGGCGGTACCGTGCTGATCATCGTGGAAGATGGGGATATCACATCTCCGCTTTAGCTTTTCCTCGATCTCAAAGCACCGGGGCGCGGAGATATCCTCCAGGTTCACTCCACCAAATGAGCCCGCCAGCAAGGCTACCGTGTCCACAATAGTGTCCACATCCTTGGAGCGGACACATAGAGGGATAGCGTTCACCCCGCCAAAGGCCTTGAACAGCACACACTTGCCCTCCATCACCGGCATACCCGCCTCCGGCCCGATGTCCCCCAATCCCAGCACTGCGGTGCCATCTGTGACCACCGCCACCGTGTTCCACCGTCCTGTGAGCTCATAGCTCTTGTCCACATCCTTCTGTATCTCCAGACAGGGCTGGGCCACCCCAGGGGTATAGGCCAGAGAGAGAGCCTGTTTATCCTTAACATCCATCTTTGGCACCATGTCCAGCTTGCCCCGCCACTGATAGTGCAGCTTCAATGATTCTGCCGCATAATCCATCTCGCCACTTCCTTTTCCGTAATATTTCCGCAAAATTATACCATAGGATAGGCGCAAATGGAAGCCCTCCCCCCAATTATAGAGCCAACGGGAGGGTGATGACCGCTTTAAACAGGTCTCCGTCAATCTCAATGCCAAACGTCCCCCGCTGCAACTCCGTCAGGGACTGGGCAATGGACAGCCCCAAGCCGCTGCCCTGGCCGGTGCGGGACTCGTCTCCCCGGACAAACCGCTCCATCAGCCGCTGAGCCGGGAGATCCAGCGGATCTCGGGAGATATTCTTCACACACATCACCACCACATCCCCCATCCGGCGCAGCTCCATATACACCCGTGTGCCCTCCAGGGCATACTTGGCGCAATTGGTGAGCAGATTGTCCAGCACCCGCCACAGGTGCCGTCCATCCGCCTCCACCCATACCGGCCCCTCTGGGAGAGTGGGTACCACCGTCAGCCTTTGTCCCTCCAACCGTTCCCGATGCTCCCCTAGGGCCTGGTCGGCAAGCTGCCTCAAATCCAGCCGCTCCCAGTTCACGGTCAGATTTCCGGTGGACGCCTTGGAGGCATCCACCAAATCCTCGGTGAGTTTTTTCAAACGCTGGCTCTTCCGGTCCAGCACCTCAATGTACTCCGCCGCTTTGGGATTGCCGATATCCTCTTTTTTTAATAAATCTACATAGTTGATGATAGAGGTTAGTGGGGTCTTCAGGTCATGAGACACGTTGGTGATCAGCTCTGCCTTGAATCGCTCGCTGCGTATCCGGGCATCTACCGCGGCAGAGATTGTCTGCCCCAGATTGTTTAGCTCATCGGCATGTCCCCGCAGGTCTGGGAGCATCCGAGACGCGTCGATGTGGTATTCCGGATTGCCCCCGATGATATGCTGGGTGCCTATGCGGACCTGCTTCCACTGATAGGCCCAGCAGCACAGGTAACACATTGCCCCCACTGTCACCATCAGCCACAAAAAGGAATAGGGCGCCGTCATGGTAAGCAGCAGATAGCCCATACATCCTGCCACCGTTTTCCAGATCAGCGGGAGAGCCTCCATCGCCCTGGCAAAGGTCCTCCATAGCTTGGAAACTGTATGCCAGCACCAGACACTGCCCTTCCAGGCCAGTGTATTGCACAGCAAGGTGCCTGTCTTACATCGGACAGTAAAGGTGATGAGCAGCGACAGGCCCAGGGCGGCCTCCAGAGAGACAGCCACTCCCAACCCCAGCACACTGATGAACAATGGAGTCAACAAGTGCAGGCTGACCACCCACTCCGCCATCAGTGCGGCCAGAGCCATCCCAATCACTCCCACCACTACCAGCACCACGTCCCCGGGCAGCTGGTGAAACCAGTTGAGGGCAATCCCCTCCTGTCCTGGCTTACGTCCCGCCGTCACACACAAATAAATGGCCAGAACCACCCCCGCCGCCAGGCAAAACCCGGTGGCCAGAAGAATTTGTTCCCTGCTGTCTCGCCATGCCAGAACTGTATTCACCACCTGCCGGTACTCGTCGGCCACCGGCAGGTTCTCATCTACCCACAAGTGCAGCCAGCCCATATCAAATTCCAGCCATATTGACCAAGTCTCGCTGAGAGGAGGCGCCTGCTCGCCATCTCCCAGATTGTCCAGCCGAACCTGCTTATCCTCCCCCAGCCAAATCCACCGCAGATTTGTGTTGTGGGCATCGTACCGGTGCATCAATTCCTCCTTATGGCTACGCGCTTCTTCGCTCAGGCCTTGCCCCTCCTGCTCCTGCGGGAGCAAGCTGAGTAAGTAGATCAGGGCATCAGAGTCCCGGCGAAAGAGCCTCACCACCTCAGCGCTTCGGTTGATATTGAACTCCTGCTCCCATATGACATCATAATGATCCATCTGGTAGAATCCCATCATGGCAGCGGCGGCGGTTGCCGTCACTGCCATGATGAAGGCCAGGGCCTTCACGAGTAGCCTTTCCCACCACTTTGTTTTCATCACATTTTCTCCATTTTATAGCCCAGCCCCCACACTACCTTGATATAGCGCGGATGGTCCGGGTCAATTTCAATTTTTTCCCGCAGGTGCCGGATATGGACGGCCACAGTGTTCTCAGCCCCCAAGGCGGTATCCTTCCACACCTGTTCATATATCTGACCGGTGGAGTACACCCGGCCAGGATTTTTTAATAGCAGCCGCAAGATGTTGTACTCGGTTGGCGTCAGACTGACGCCCTCTCCCTCCACTGTCACAGATTTAGCCTCATCGTCCATAGCCAGGGCGCCGTTGCGCAGCATCCCATCCTCCTCCCGCTGGGTCTTGCCTCCCAAAGCGGTGTACCGCCGCAGCTGGCTCTTGACCCGGGCCACCACCTCGATGGGATTGAACGGCTTGGTGACATAGTCGTCCGCCCCGATGTTCAGTCCCAACACCTTATCGCTGTCCTCACTTTTTGCGGTGAGCAGGATAATGGGAATGTTTCCCCCCTCTTCCCGCAGACGGGCAGTAGCGCGGATGCCATCAAGCCGCGGCATCATGATATCCATGAGGATGAGGTCGATGTTCCCATCCTCCACCGCAGCCAAGGCCTCCTCCCCGTTATAGGCGACCACCGTCTGATAGCCCTCGCTGGTCAGGTATATCTCCAAGGCCGAGACAATGTCTTTGTCGTCATCACAGATCAGCACCCTGTACATAACCACTCCCCCTTTTTTTCATCATACCAGTCCAAACTTTAAGTTGCAACGGTGGGAACCTTTAATATTCCCTTAAGACTGTTCGGCCGCTTCGCTTTCACTGGGGAAAATCTTCCACACCCCACTTGAAAAAACAAGAAAAGAAGATTATAATATACACTTACCTTATTATGCGGGCGCTAGCCCGTTGAAATGGAAGTGTGCGCTTTGAAATACGATTTTGCATCCATTGAGCCCAAATGGCAAAAGCGGTGGGAAAAGGCCAAGGTCTACACCCCGGAAGACCAAAGCGGCAAGCCCAAATTTTACGGTCTTGTGGAGTTCCCCTACCCCTCCGGCCAGGGCCTTCATGTAGGTCATCCCCGGCCCTATACCGCGATGGATATCGTTACCCGAAAAAAACGGATGGACGGTTACAATGTGCTGTTCCCCATTGGGTTTGACGCCTTTGGCCTGCCTACGGAAAATTACGCCATCAAAAATCACATTCATCCTGCGGTGGTCACACGTCAAAACATCGAAAACTTCACCCGCCAGTTGAAGATGCTGGGCTTTGGCTTTGACTGGAACCGGGTAGTGGACACTACTGACCCCAACTACTACCGCTGGACCCAGTGGATTTTCCTCCAGCTGTATAAGCAGGGGCTGGCCTACAAGGCCACCATACCGGTCAACTGGTGCACCTCCTGCAAGTGTGTGCTGGCCAATGAGGAAGTGGTGGAAGGTGTGTGCGAACGGTGCAGTTCGCCGGTCATCCGAAAGGAAAAGTCCCAATGGATGCTGAAGATCACCCAGTATGCTCAGCGGCTTCTGGACGATTTGGACGAGGTGGACTTTATCGAGCGGGTCAAGATACAGCAGCGCAACTGGATCGGGCGCTCCACTGGCGCAGAGGTCACCTTTCAAAGTACCGCCGGGGACAGCATCATGGTGTTCACCACCCGCCCCGATACCCTCTTCGGCGCCACCTACATGGTGCTCTCCCCGGAGCATCAGCTGGTAAAAATCTGGCTGGAGAGCGGCAGACTAGTCAACGCCGATGAGGTGAAAACCTATCAAAAGGCCGCCGCCTCCAAGTCCGATCTGGAGCGCACTGAGCTGAGTAAGGAAAAAACCGGCGTGTGCCTGAACGGTGTGCAGGGCGTGAACCCGGTAAACGGCCGGGAGATCCCCATCTTCATCTCCGACTATGTGCTGTCCACCTACGGCACCGGTGCCATTATGGCCGTCCCCGCCCACGATGACCGGGACTGGGAGTTCGCCAAAAAATTCGGCTGTGAGATCATTGAAGTGGTGTCCGGCGGCGAGGATGTGCAGAAAGCCGCCTTCACCGCCAAAGACGATACCGGCATCTTGGTCAATTCTAGCTTCCTCAATGGCCTCACGGTCAAGGACGCCATTCCCACCGTCACCAAATGGCTGGAAGAACAAGGCATCGGTAAGGCTAAGGTAAACTACAAGCTGCGGGACTGGGTGTTTTCCCGCCAGCGCTACTGGGGCGAACCCATCCCTATGGTCCACTGCGAGAAGTGCGGCTGGGTCCCTCTACCCGAACACCAATTGCCCCTGCTCCTGCCCGAGGTGGCGTCCTACGAACCCACTGATGACGGCCAGTCTCCGTTATCCAAGATAACCGGCTGGGTCAATACCACCTGTCCCTGCTGCGGCGGACCTGCCAAGCGGGAGACCGATACCATGCCACAATGGGCCGGGTCCAGCTGGTACTTCCTTCGTTATATGGACCCCCACAACAACAAGGCCCTGGCCTCCAAGGAGGCCCTGGACTACTGGTCCCCGGTGGACTGGTACAACGGTGGTATGGAGCACACCACCCTCCACCTGCTCTACTCCCGCTTCTGGCATAAGTTCCTGTACGACATTGGCGTGGTACCCACCAAGGAGCCCTACCAAAAGCGCACCAGCCACGGCATGATCCTTGGTGAGGGCGGAGAAAAGATGTCCAAGTCCAGGGGCAACGTGGTCAATCCCAATGATATTGTGGCGGCCTACGGTGCAGACACTTTGCGGCTGTATATCATGTTCATCGGCGACTTTGAACAGGCCGCCGTCTGGTCGGATAACGCGGTAAAGGGCTGTAAGCGGTTTCTGGACAAGGTGTGGAATTTGTCCGAGCGCTGCTCGGACAGCATGGACCATACCCCTTCCAATGAAGCGGGGATTCATAAGGCCATCAAAAAAGTGGCCGATGACATTGAGGCCATGAAGTTCAACACCGCCATTGCCGCGCTGATGACTCTGGCCGGTGACTTTCAGAAAAACGGCTGCTCCAAGGGCGACATGAAAACCCTGGTCACCCTGCTCTCTCCCTTCGCCCCCCATGTGGCAGAGGAACTGTGGGAAATGCTGGGCGGAAGGGGCTTTGTCTGCCAGCAGGGCTGGCCGGAGTACGATGAGAGCAAGACCGTGGCCAGTGAACTCACCATAGCCGTTCAGGTCAACGGCAAGGTGCGGAGCAACATCACAGTCCCAGCCGGAGCGGATGACCAGACCATCGTTGCCGCCGCGCAAGCCGACCCTAAGGTACAAAAATTCACCGAGGGTACGGTGCTGGTCAAAACCATCGTGGTGCCCGGGCGGCTGGTCAACCTGATTGTCAAACCCTAATTTCCCTGCAGCCGGGCTGGTACCCTCTTCTGCGAAATTCACCACATTTTGCGGTTGACAAGGCTAGAGTTTTCCCATATAATAATACTATTAAAGCCATAGTTATGGCCCCTAAAGCATCTTGATGTGGTCAGGATGCCTCGGAGGGAGGGAAATGATAAATGTCCGAAGTTCACGTCCGCGACGGCGAGTCCCTGGAAAACGCTCTAAAACGGTTTAAGCGTAGTTGCGCCAAGTCCGGCGTGCTGGCCGAGGTCCGTAAGCGGGAGTTTTACGACAGTCCCAGTGTCAAGCGCCGCAAGAAGAGTGAGGCCGCGCGCAAAAACCGCAAAAAATTTTATTGAGTGATTAAAATGCTCCGCTCCTTAGGGTGGCACTCATAAGACAGTATTTAGAATCGTTTCCGGAAACGGCATAGCTTGCGGGCTATGCCGTTTCTCCGTTCTGCAAATAATTCAGCAAGGATGTGGAGCGCCCTCGTGCACAAAAACTAGTTGTGTATGTGGATTCTCTATTTTCAATCCGAAAAATGATTAAAAGGCGCTTGGGGCTGCCACCCCTTCAGATTTTGACGGCAGTTCCAATCGCCTTTATCTTCTTTAAGAGAATAGCGGATATGAATGACAATAACACTATGCTCAGGAATTTTATGAGGGGTGTATCGCTGAACATCTTGGGGCAAATGCTCTAACATCCCTTAACCTCGCCCGCCCCATATTCTGCCTGTTAAATGGAACAGGGCTGATGATTGGTATAGGCGGTGGCTGTTTTCCCTGTTGACAACGACGTTTACGGCGTGTATACTGACTTTATCAATTAAATAAAATCTTCAGGGCAGGGTGAGAGTCCCTACCGGTGGTATAGCCCACGAGCCGCAAGGCATGATTCGGTGAAACTCCGAGGCCGACAGTATAGTCTGGATAAAGAGAAGATTTGTATAACGTAGGGTGTCTGTCCCTACGCCTGTGGTTTTGCTCTGGAATGACATCATTCCAGAGTTTTTCATTGCCATGAACGGGGATTCCTTTCCCATTTCAAATGCCTTGGATGACGTTGTCCCAGGCATTTTTCTATTATTGGAGGCGGATATGAGCGATACGGACTATATGCGTGTGGCGCTGGAGCTTGCCGGCCGCGGCTGGGGCTGGACTTCACCCAACCCCATGGTAGGCGCCGTCATCGTAAAGGACGGACGGATCATCGGCCAGGGCTGGCACCAGCGGTACGGTCACCCCCACGCCGAGCGCAACGCACTGGCCACCTGCACGGAGACACCCGCGGGCGCAGTCATGTATGTCACGCTGGAACCCTGCTGCCACCATGGACGGCAGCCCCCTTGTACCGACGCTATTTTGGACAGCGGGATCAGCCGGGTCGTCATCGGTTCCAGCGATCCCAATCCACTTGTGGCAGGAAAAGGGGTTCAGATTTTACGCGCGCATGGCATAGCGGTGACAGAGCATGTCCTACAAAGGGAGTGTGACCAGCTAAATCAGGTGTTCTTTCACTATATTCGTACCAAAAGTCCCTTTGTGGTGATGAAATATGCCATGACCATGGATGGAAAGATCGCAACCTATACCAACGCATCCAAATGGATCACCGGTGACATAGCCAGGGCCCATGTACAACGGCAGCGCCATTATTACACCGCAATTATGACGGGCGTTGGCACCGTGCTGGCGGACAATCCCCTGCTGACCTGCCGTATGGCCGGCGGCAAAAATCCCATACGCATTATCTGTGATACCAATCTGCGCACCCCCTTATCCGCCCAGGTGGTCACTACTGCTAGACAAGCGCCCACCATCCTGGCCACCTGCTGTATGGACAGGGAGAAACAGCTCGCTTATGAAAAAGCCGGATGCCGGATTCTGCCCACAGCCCGTAAGGAAGGTTCTGTGGACCTGCCCAAACTGATGCAGCAGCTCGGGCAGGAAGGGATTGACAGCATCCTGTTAGAGGGCGGGGGAACCTTAAATTGGGCCGCGCTGGACAGTGGTATTGTACAAAAGGTGCAGGCCTATATCGCCCCTAAAATATTCGGTGGGCAAACCGCCAAAACACCGGTAGAGGGTATCGGTATCCCATTTCCGTCCAGCGCGTTTCATCTGGCAAGCCCCACCATCACCCAATTGGGCCCGGACTTTTTGTTGGAGAGCAAGGTGATAAACGATGTTTACCGGGATTGTTGAAGAAGTCGGAACGATAGCGCGGATCAGGCCGGGACCGCATTCCGCTGTATTGACCATCCGTGGGGAAAAGGTTTTAGAGGATACAAAGATTGGCGATAGCATCTGCGTCAATGGAATTTGCCTCACCGTGACTGCCCTATCCCCCGGCTGTTTTTCAGCAGATGTCATGCACGAGACCTTGAACCGCTCCTCTCTTGCAGCGCTTGTCTCCGGCAGCCACGTCAACCTGGAGCGGGCAATGAGGGCAGACGGACGATTCGGCGGGCATATTGTAGCCGGTCATGTAGATGGGGTTGGGGAAATCATTCGCATACGCCGTGACGACACCGCAGTGTGGTATACGATCAGGGCAGCGCCAGAGATTCTACGCTATATCGTGGAAAAGGGTTCCGTCGCTATCGACGGCATCAGCTTGACAGTGGCGGTAATTACGCAGACGGATTTTTCCATCTCGGCTATCCCCCATACGGTGGCCCAAACCGTTTTGCGGGAACGCTCAGAGGGTGATCTTGTCAATCTGGAAACAGACATGATCGGAAAGTATGTGGAAAAGTTGCTGCTCCCTGCCCCAGAGCGGCGGGAGGGCAGCGCCATCACCCGGGAATTCCTATCCCGGTACGGATTTTAGGAGGATCGCCAATGATACAGTACAGCACCATAGAAGAGGCCCTGGACGAGTTGCGGAAGGGCAGGATCATCCTAGTGACAGATGATCCAGACCGTGAAAACGAAGGAGACTTCATCTGCGCGGCAGAATTTGCCACCACCGAAAACATCAATTTTATGGCCACCCATGGGAAGGGGCTCATTTGTATGCCCATGTCTGAGGAGTATGTAGAAAAGTTAAACATACCCCAGATGGTGGGGCGAAACACGGATAACCATGAAACCGCCTTTACCATATCCATTGACCATGTATCCACCTCCACCGGCATTTCCGCTGCCGAGCGCTCTATCACCGCTCTTGCCTGTGTGGCGGAAGACGCCAGCCCCCAGGATTTTCGCAGGCCGGGTCATATGTTTCCCCTGCTTGCAAAAAAGAATGGTGTGCTAGAGCGCAGCGGCCATACCGAGGCAACGGTAGACCTGTGCCGGCTAGCCGGCCTGAAAGAGTGCGGCCTGTGCTGTGAGATCATGAGGGAGGATGGGACGATGATGCGCGCCTCTGAGCTGGCAGATCTGGCAAAGCGTTGGGGCATCAAGTTCATTACCATCCGGGACTTGCAAAATTACCGCAAGTGCCATGAAACATTGGTGGATCGAGTGACAACCGTGAATATGCCGACAAAATACGGTGATTTTATAGCTTACGGCTTTGTGAACAGACTAAATGGAGAGCATCATGTGGCTCTGGTAAAGGGCGAGATTGGCCAGGGGGAAAACGTTCTGTGCCGCGTTCATTCCGAATGCCTGACCGGTGATACCTTTGGCTCTATGCGTTGTGACTGCGGCCAACAGCTTGTTGCCGCCATGACACAGATCGAGCGGGAGGGACGGGGCATCCTGCTCTATATGCGCCAGGAGGGACGGGGCATCGGACTGATCAACAAACTGCGCGCCTATGAACTGCAAGAACAGGGTATGGATACGCTGGAGGCCAATCTGGCCTTGGGCTTTGCCGGCGATGAGCGGGAATATTACATCGGCGCGCAGATTCTGCAAGACCTCGGAGTCAAGAGCATACACCTTTTGACTAACAACCCGGACAAGGTCTACCAACTCTCCGAATTTGGGCTGGAGATCACCCGCCGTGTGCCGATTCAGATGGCTGCCACCCCCCACGATCTATTTTATCTGAAAACCAAACAGGCCCGTATGGGTCACATCCTCAACTATGAAGCGTAGAAAGGAATACGATTATGAAAATCTCTGAAGGAAAACTGGTGTCCAAGGAACTTAAAATTGGCATTGTGGCCGCACGCTTTAACGAGTTTATCACCTCCAAACTTCTGAGCGGTGCAATGGACGGCTTGCTTCGGCACAATGTGCGGGATGAAGACATCCATATAGCCTGGGTTCCTGGTGCGTTTGAAATCCCGCTAATCGCCTCTAAGATGGCAAAAAGCGGGGCCTATGACGCAATCCTTTGCCTGGGAGCTGTTATTCGCGGCTCCACAACCCACTATGACTATGTCTGCAATGAGGTATCCAAGGGCATTGCCGCCATCTCTCTGGAAAGCGGCGTGCCGGTGATGTTTGGTGTACTCACCACTGAAACGATCGAACAGGCCATTGAAAGGGCCGGTACAAAAGCCGGCAATAAGGGGTATGACTGTGCTGTGGGTGCTATTGAAATGGTAAACTTGATTCGTGCCCTTGACCATAAATAAGCATACCATTCCATTTTACGCTGGTTTCTATATCCCTTTCAAAGCAAAAGTCCTATTTCTATCCATGGGTTCGGCCATAGATAGAAATAGGACTACACTAAGCTGCCTCTCGGCAGCCCCATATCATAGTATCAGTTGATTCTATGGGTAGAGACTTACTTTCCGCTTTTTAACGCCTTCATTCGCTTCTCATGATTGAGAATACGCTTGCGCAGGCGCAGATTCTCCGGTGTTACCTCTAATATCTCGTCATCAGCCAAAAATTCCAAGCACTGTTCCAACGACATCTGCCTGGGGGGCACCAGCCGCAGGGCCTCGTCAGAACCGGAAGCCCGCATATTGGTGAGCTGCTTCTTTTTGCACACATTCACGCTGATATCCTCTAACCTAGGGCAGACACCTACCACCATGCCTTGGTATACAGGCACTCCCGGCCCGATAAACAGAGCGCCCCGCTCCTGGGCCGCATACAGACCATAGGTAACGGACTCCCCCGTCTCGTGGGCCACCAGGGAGCCCGTGTTCCTCCGCTGGATATCCCCCTTATAGGGGGCGTACTTTTCAAACACAGACGCCATAATACCCTCCCCTTTGGTATCGGTGAGGAATTCGTTACGATAACCAAACAGCCCCCGGGACGGTACCAAAAACTCTAGCTTAGTCCGGCTGCCCACAGGATTCATGGACAAAAATTCCCCCTTCCGGGCCCCCAGCTTCTCCATCACCGATCCCACGTTGTCTGCAGGCACATCGGCCACCACCCGCTCCATGGGCTCGCACCGCTGGCCGTCTATCTCCTGATAGAGCACCCGAGGCGGCGACACCTGAAACTCATACCCCTCCCGGCGCATGGTCTCAATGAGAATGGACAAAGACATCTCTCCCCTGCCGGCCACATTGAAGGAGTCGGTGGCCCCCTCAGCATCGCTCACCCGCAGGGACACATCCTTCAGCGTCTCCCGGAACAGCCGCTCCCGGAGCTGACGGCTGGTGACAAATTTGCCCTCCCGTCCAGCAAAGGGGGAGTCGTTGACTGAGAAGGTCATCTCCAGAGTGGGAGCGGAAATCTGAACAAACTGAATAGGCTCCGGCACGGCGGCAGCACAGATGGTATCGCCGATGGTGATGTCCCCAATGCCGCTCATGGCCACAATCTCCCCCGCCTCCGCCTGGGTGACCGGAGTCTTGGTCAGTCCGTCAAAGGTATACAGCGACACCGCCTTCGCCTTTCTCGGCCCCTCCTCCGGCGTGTGATAGTTGCACACTGCGATCTCCTGGTTTTGCTTCACCACCCCCCGCTCAATGCGACCGATGGCAATGCGCCCCACAAATTCATTGTAGTCAATGGAGGACACCAACATCTGAAAAGGAGCGTCCACATCGCAGTCAGGGGCCGGAATGTAGTCTAAAATGGTCTCAAACAGGGGGATCAAATCGGTCCCCGCCACATCGGGAGAGTAGGAGGCAGTCCCCTGCCGCCCAGAGCAAAACAGCATGGGGGAGTCCAGCTGCTGGTCAGTTGCATCTAAATCCAACAGCAGCTCCAGCACCTCGTCCACCACCTCATGGATGCGCTGATCCGGCCGGTCAATCTTATTCACCACCACAATCACCCGGTGACCCAACTCCAACGCCTTGGACAGTACAAAGCGTGTCTGTGGCATTGGCCCTTCTGCGGAATCCACCAGCAGGATGACTCCGTTGACCATCTTTAAAATACGCTCCACCTCGCCGCCAAAGTCGGCGTGCCCCGGGGTATCCACAATATTGATCTTGGCATCTTGATAGTGCACGGCGGTATTCTTGGCCAAAATGGTGATGCCCCGCTCCCGCTCCAAGTCGTTTGAGTCCATCACCCGGTCCACCGTGGTCTGGTTCTCTCGATAGATACCTCCCTGCTTGAGCATCTCATCCACCAGCGTGGTCTTACCATGGTCAACGTGGGCAATGATGGCAACATTTCGCAATTGTTCATTTTTCATAGCGCTCTCTTCCTCCTCATTTGCGGCAAACCCATACCCCACCTGGGGGGCACTCTGTCCAATATATCCATACCGCCCAGGGCGGATTTTAAACACGAGATAGATATTATAACCCTATTTCTCCTTAATTGCAACAAAAACCAAGCATACCCCCTTTTCCCCTGTCCGGGCAAAACCCCTCTTGACAAATACAATCTATCCGGCTATAATATATCTACTTAACCTGCGAAAATATGAAATGGACGATTAGCTCAGCTGGTATGAGCATCCGCTTGACGTGCGGGAGGTCACAGGTTCGAGTCCTGTATCGTCCACCAGATAAAAAACAACACCATCCAAAAATGGATGGTGTTGTTTTTTATGCCTGTCCCAAGCCCCATTCCAGCAAGAAATTTATTTTACCCTAAACCCTTGACACCACTTGGTTTTTTCGCTATTCTATAGGGTAGGAGTTATTCTGATCATCTGCTGCCCCACCTCACGGCACTTTTTCTCACAACAATTTTAACTGCTGGCGTGCACTTGCTTTGCACGCAATTCCTAACCCAATGGAGGATTGAGAACCATGGATGTGCTATAGCTTAACCAGGCCGTCAACTCAAAAATAAATAAGGAAGGAACTGTCAAACCAAAACTTGGTTGCATACGGCACAGCCGACCAAGCACCGGTGCCGACCATCCATTTACACTCTGCAGCAGATGACTCCAGCCCCTGCTAGACCCCTTGGATACATGTTCCGCACTGTTGTGTCGTGGAGAGTAACACCTCTGCTAAATTCTGCCTCCCCGCACAACATGTTCCATCTTTCCCAAAATAAAAAAGAGCTGCTTCCCCTTCCATTTTGCCGAATTTTGTTGTATACTTAATAGGGGTAGGAAGTAGGCAGCAGAACCGCTGCATCCAGGGAGCTGCACGGACTTCCCTTCCGTGCGATGTGACAGCTATTCCCCGATTGAACATATCAAACAGATAAGGAGGAGCACAATGAAAAAAAGAGTACTGGCAATCATATTGGTCATGAGCATGGTGTTTGGGATGATGATTCCATCCTACGGCACCTCGGTGGGCGGCGCAGAGTCGGACGACGCCTCTGCCGGCGTCTCTGACCCCGTGGGCGAGAGCGGTGAGCCCACCAAAGAACCACCTACGGAAACCGCTCCTGGGGAGGATGAGCCCCCAACAGAAAGCGTTCTCGGAGAGGAGGATGAGCCCCCAACAGAAAGCGTTCTCGGAGAGGAGGATGTTCCTTCGCCGGACGGCGAGGTAGATATGAGTACCTCCTTCCTCGACACCGTGGATACCATCAACGACAAGATGAAGATGCAGGCCCGTGCGATACCCGGCAATATATATGACGAGCCAGCTGTTCAATATGATATTACTTACAATACCCGCCAGGGAAACAATAGTGCAACTGGAGCTTGGCAGGATCCGGTCCAAACCATGGATGAGGCACTGCGTAGGATGCAGCAACGGTATAACGCCGGCACGAAGAGTTTCAAGTTGCGCATGTATGATTATAATGTTTCGATGATAAGCTGGCCTGACGGTAACTACCGGTGGCTCCTCCAATCCATGGTTATGGATCCAAATGTAGTATTGATAATAGAGACTAATACAAACATCGATTTCCCGACCTGGTTTGAGGGGGCGGATAAAATAGCTTGTAAATACTTCGTGCTAAAGAGTGGTTTGACTACCCCTATAAGCGTGACGGCCAGAGCAGGAACTAGATGGGCCGTAGAAATTGCTCCGGGCTCCACCGTTTTACTGAGAGGTGTCAAGATTACCGGTGGAGCCGTTAGCGATGCTCTCGTGAAAGTAGATTCTAATAATGCTACCGGCGTCAAAGCAACCTTGAATGTGGGCCCTACGGAGTATGGCAACAGTCCTACTGAGCTTGTTGGCCGAACATCGCTCCCTGTTTGCATTGATAATTATGGTGGCACTGTTAATATAGGTGGGGCCTCCATAACCGGTAGCCCTATCGGAGTTAAGGTGGATAACGGCACCCTTAATATGGCTGGCGGCACCATTTCCAACAATACCACCGGTATCCATGTTCAAAGGGCCAGCACAGTGGACATAACCGGCGGCACCATTTCCAACAATACCACCGGTATCAGCTCCCTTGCAGGGGATACCAGTATCTGCAGGTACACTATTAGTGGCAGCGCCAACATCTCGAACAACACCGGAGATGGTATGACTCTGAGTAGTACCGGTGTGGTAGTTATGAATGGCGGCACCATCAACAATAACGGAGGTGCCGGTGTTAATA
Organism: uncultured Clostridia bacterium; assembly: GCA_932222125.1. Taxonomy (GTDB): domain Bacteria; phylum Bacillota; class Clostridia; order Oscillospirales; family Oscillospiraceae; genus Enterenecus. The sequence goes on from CAKNZJ010000194.1 coordinate 186,745, forward strand.
TTGGTGGTTTTAGTAGGTTCGATATGAATGGTGGTACCATGAATGGTAACAATTATGGTTTAATCACTTCAACCAGCCACACTTATGGTTCTGTTATAGCGGGCGGGACCATCTCAGGTAGCCGCACCGATGGTGTAAGTGTCAGAGGTGGCAAGTGCTTTATAAAAAACAACAGCGTCATCGAAAGCAATACCAACTCCGGTGTCAACATCACTGGGGGAACCCTTAGCATAACAGGTGGTACCATCAGAGGGAATAATGTTCGTGTCGCCGGCGGCACCGTCACTATGAGCGGGGGCACTATTACAGGTGCTGGCGATGGTGTGGTAGTTGCAAGCAACACTACGTTCACCATGAGTGGCGGCGACATCAATGGAAATAGTTCCGGTGCATGGGTCAATGGCGGCACCTTTAATATGACCGGCGGTACCATTGCCAATAACAATAGGAGTGGCAATAAAAGAGGTATTCACGTCGGGAGTGGCGGCAGGTTCACTATGAGTGGCAGTTCCACTATTTCTGGGAATGAAGGCAGTGGCGTATACATCGATGGTAATAGTACCGTTACCATACAGGCAGGTACCATCCGCGGCAATGGCCAAGGTGTCAACCTTAGCAACGGTACCTTTAACATGGAAAATGGCACCATCTCAGGAAGCACCAGCAACGGCGTTTCTGTTGCGGGCGGCAATTTTAATATGAGCGGTGGCACCATCTCAAATAACCCCGTCAACGGCGTTTCTTTTGCGGGTAACGGAACCTTTACCATGAGCGGCAACGCCAGCATCACTGGCAGCGACAACGGCGTTTCTGTTGCGGGTAGCGGAACCTTTACCATGAGCGGCAACGCCAGCCTCACTGGCAACGCCAACGGCGCGAAGGTCACCAGCGGCAACTTTAATATGAACGGCGGCACTATTACAGGTGCTATCCACGATGGTGTGGTAGTTGCAAGCAACGCTACGTTCACCATGCGTGGCGGCAGCATCAATGGAAATAATACCGGTACATGGGTCAATGGCGGCACCTTTAATATGAACGGCGGCACCATTACCGATAACAATAGTGGTTCCAATAAAAGAGGTATTTACGTCGGGAGTGGCGGCAGGTTCACTATGAGTGGCAATTCCTCTGTTTCTGGGCATGAAGACTGTGGCATTGGAGTATATGAGAATGCTACAGCTACAATCAGTGGTTCCGCAACTATTTCCAACAACGCAAACGGTGGCATCGACTTCACGACAGGTGCTTCTCTAACCCTGAGCGGCAGCCCTTCCATCATCGATAACACCCGTAACGGCCAACCGAGTAACATATCTCTGGGCAGTAACAAGACTATCACAGTGACTGGTGTGCTGAGCAACAGTGACCCCATTGGTATCTCTGTACCTACGAACAGCGGGAATACCATCTTTGCAAACTGCGATTCTTCTGATGCAGCACGTAGCAATATGCCCAAGTTCCGAGATGATTCAAATACTCGCTCTGTTCGTAATTCAAGTAGCAATTTGATTCTGAGCAACATCGATACCCGTATGATCTTTGTAAAAAGTGATGGTCAGGACACCAATTCCGGTACCCGAGACAATCCCTTCGCAACTATCCAAAAGGCGCTGCAAGAGGTGGCTGAAGGCGGTATCATTTACGTGATGGACAACATTACGGAAGCCTCCAGCAACCTCGAGAATGCAAAGAGCGTCACCATAACAACCGACCCAACCAGGGATTCCCTGTGCACCATCCCTGAGGGGGAGAATGCTGTGGTGACACTCAACTTCCCCGCTAATAGTACGCACTTCATCCGTCAGGTAAATAATGCCACCTTGACCCTGCAAAATATTACCCTCAAGGGTGACGGTACGTCCACTGTCTCGGATTCCGTGCTTACCATTGGAGCTTTTAATAACGCCGATGGCATTCAGGGTCATATTGTCCTAGACAATGGGGCAACGCTCCAAGACTTTAAGACCGGTATTGGCGCAATCGGAACAACCGATTCTGAGCGCTCTGACTGTAATGTTACCGTTACCATAAAAGCCGGCGCAAAGATTATCAATAACCAGGTTACCGTTGGAACCAAGCAGGATGTTGCCGGTGGTATTAGCATCTGGGGCCTTGGCGCCCTAAAGATGGAGGGCGGTGAAATCTCCAACAATACCGGACCTTCCGGCGGCATTTTTATCCATAGAAATCCTGGCACCGCCTGCAATTTTAACAAACACGAAATCACAGGCGGCTCCATCACCGGCAATCACAGTACAGGTACAAATACCGGTCGTTTCTATGCTGGGGGTGTCTTCATCAGGAACGATGCCCAGCTCACCATCAGCAACACCACTATCACCAACAACACCGCAGATGGCGGCGACAACTCCGCCGGAGGCGTGTACATTAAGGATGATACTAATGCCCTAACTCTGTCCGGTCAAGTGACCATTAACAACAACACCAAGGGCGGCAGCGCCAGTAATATGAGCTTGCCCAGCAGTAATAGCTCTATCACCCTAGGCAGCTCTATAACCGGCAGTGTGGGCGTCACCCAAGTCGGCGCAGCCCCTCAAGTCGTCTTTGCTACCAGCAATGATGCCTCTTGGGCTACTAACAGCGCTAGTAATTTCTTCCATGACGCCAATCGGTATCGAGCTGGCGCTATGCCTGGGGGACCTAACGCTAATAGCCTCATTTGGACAGATCCGACCCAAGTATATATCAAAGCGGACGGCAACGACACCACCGGGTTGGGCACCAGGGAG
>CAKNZJ010000195.1 GCA_932222125.1 uncultured Clostridia bacterium
ATGCGGGACTACCTGGAGCACCAAGCCGCTCTCTCCTGCGAAACGCGGCCCACGCCAGCCATCCCCGCCATCCCGGTGGATGACCCCAAGTACCATGTGACCACACAGAAGCGGCCCCTCTCGGCCTATGCGAAGGTGGGTGATCCCCGATGCTGACCCCTTTGGAACGGGTGAATAACCTGATAGCCGATCTGCGTTATGCCCAGGTGGACTTCGACGCCCTCTTTGCCGGGAAGAACAGCCTTACCCCGCTGGAATCTGTGGAGCTGTTTCTGGCCGAGCAGCAGAGGCTTCGCGTCCTCAAGCAGAACCTCCTGCGCAGAAAGCGGGCAAATCTCCCCGCCGAAAAGACGCTGGATTCCTTTGACTTTGGCTTCCAGCGCAGCGTCTCCAGGGAGCAGATGCTCCGCCTGTCCGATATGACCTGGGTGGAGCAGGCCTTTAATATCTGCTTCCTCGGTCCGCCCGGTGTGGGCAAGACCCACCTCGCTCTTTCCTTGGCCGTCCAGGGCCTTGACCTGGGATACACCGTAGCCTTTGAAACTCTGGACAATCTCATGACCATCCTAAAGACCGCCGAGATCTCCAGTGCCAGCAAGCGCCGCCTCAAGTATCTCCACAAAGCCGCCCTCGTGGTGGTGGACGAGATGGGCTTCATGCCCCTCTCGCCCGCCGAGGCCAATCTCTTCTTTGGCTTTATCTCCGTCATGAGCGAGAGAACTTCCCTCATTATTACCTCCAACAAGGGCTTTGACGAGTGGGCCGACTTCCTTGGTGACGCTACCATTACCACCGCTATCCTCGACCGCCTCATCCACCGCTGCGAGATTATTAACATGACCGGCTCCAGCTACAGGCTGGAGCACCACCAGTCCATTACTAACTAACTTTTCCGCTGGTATACTTCCTGGCGAAACCTTTCTCTGATACTGGTATACTTTGTGGCGAAATTTGGCCCATTTTACTTGACTGCTTACAGATGTTGATTTTTTAGGCGTAACCGATATACAGGTCATAGCTGCCGTCGCCGCGAGGCTCGGCCCAAATCCACACGTCTGTGATGCTCTCATCCCTGGCGTAGCGGTTCAGGCGGCTTTGGA
>CAKNZJ010000196.1 GCA_932222125.1 uncultured Clostridia bacterium
CCTCAGTAATCTGAATGTTATCTCTGGTCAGATCGGTAAGGATGTCGCCCTTCAGGTGACCTTGAGCATCTCCGGCAAACAACGTACTGTCACTACCCAGCAGGTTCCGGCTGGCGGTATCATCCGCCACCACCAGGCGCAGATTGCCCAAGCCGTCATCGGCAGTTTCCAGATGGAGCTTGTAGTCGTTGCTGCCGTCCCGAACCTGCGCAGCCAAGCTATCGTTGACAGTGATGGTATCCACCCGCAGGCCGCTGGGCCGCTTCGTCAGGATCAGGTCATATACCAGAGCGTTATTATCGCCCAAAACGCTGCTGACCCGAACCTTGTATTCGGTGGAGTTGGCCTCAGGATCCACAGGCAAGGTCAAATAGCCCTCACCCTGGACATAGTCAAGAGGATCACTCTTGTCAATATCACCCCAAGGCGGATTGGCGGTATCAGTGACAAAGCTGTTGCTGTCATAGATCGCCACCAGGTTGTCATCCGTATCATAAACCTGGATGATAGCCTTACTGACGTTGGTACGCAGACCCACATCCACCGTCTTGGAAGTAGACGCCACTTCCAGCTCCACCTTCCGGCTGTCAGTATCAATGGGTGCAGAACTCCAGTCGGTGGGGGTGTTGAGCCGGACATCATCGCCTGCGATCCGGACTGCCTCCAGCGTACGATCGGTGGAGGCCGGGTTTAGCTTCAGGGTGTAGATCCGACCACCATCAATGGGTCTGGGAGACTTAGTACCATCACCCTGGTTCAGAACATGGATGTACAAGTATTGCTCGTTGTTAGCAGACAGGTTATAAGTGTACTGCTTGAAGCCCTGAGTGTACTCCTGGAACTGAGTGCGCACATTATTGATGGCAATGTAGGAGGTAGGCTCCTCGCTGAATACGCTGATTTGGATACTCTTGGTATCACCGCTGATCGTGGCCTCAAACATATCGGGCACGATGTTACCATTATCATCCACCATCGGGTTCCAGGCAGTTACTTCCACATTGGCGGGATAATCACTATAGGATGCGCCACGGTCATAGACCCAAATCGCATACTGGTCATCAAGCTTAG
>CAKNZJ010000197.1 GCA_932222125.1 uncultured Clostridia bacterium
TACTGAACCGTTCATTCCCGAAAATAGCATTTATGAAAATCTTTTAAATAATTTCTATAAAACCATTTTAGATTGTGGCGATGATTCTGTTGGAGGGTTTGTAGTTCCTATCTTGTTTGATCCACAGACAAACCAGTTTTGGTATAAAGGATATAATCTTTTGCAAAAATGAGCGCCCTTTTCGGGTGAGGGTAAATGCGCCGCTTTTTTCATGGTACTGAATCAGCCCCAGACATAGCAGGTTGTCTTGTTCTACCGGCTTAGAAATGCTGTTCAAAACCTCTGGCCTGACAAATTGGCACCAACACATCAGTCTCAGAGTATCTATGTCACTCTGGCTGAACATCACCAAAATCCCCCTCCTTTCCCATTCCTGCGAGGGCCGAAACCGCCCTTGCGCCGTTTCCGGCGCAAAGGCAATTTCGGCCCTTTGATACCTCTCTATGTGGGGTCAAGCTGTTGCCCCCACATAGAGGACAGATGATGTTGAAAATTTCAGAGCGCATATGGACGAAGTGCCCTTGCGGCGCAAGGCTTTCAAGGGCCAGACACCCAACAGTCCTCGTTTTATATCCAAGCGCCGAAAAACCGCTGATTTTTTATCGTGACCTGTTGGGTGTCAGCACCCCCAACTGCTCCCGTAGAAGTCCGGAACGGCGTAGTCCCCAGAGTGGTAGGCAAAGAAATCAGCGGCGTCCACAATATCCAGCAGAGTGATGTGGCACACATCCAGTTCGCTCCTGGTGGACAGCAGCGCCAGGGCCAGGGTGTGCTGGTCGTCATCAGGAATGAGCCGGCCCTTGATGGCGTTGCTCACCGCCTTCCAGCCCTTGTTGTCCTGGTCGAAAATATGGCGGCCTTTGACACCGCAGTGTTCGTCAATCACCAGCATGGCCTCTTTGAAATAGGGCAGCTCGCTCCCGCCTGCCTCATATTCGTCCAGAAGGCGGCGGATCGTGTCGCTCAACCAGTCGGAGGTTTGGTAGCGGCAATGGGGCAGCAGGGTGTTCAGTTGGATGTGAAGCCAGCCATACCCCAAAGTCTCTACAAAGCCAGTGACCTCCATCTGAGGCAGTA
>CAKNZJ010000198.1 GCA_932222125.1 uncultured Clostridia bacterium
ACAAAACCGCAGACCACACATAGATAGTGCAAACCTTCCAGTTGGACGATATCGCCCACCGACAGGCTGCGGCTGCAGTACCCGGTGGGCAGGGCATTATTGAAGATGGAAAACACCTGCTCCAAAATCGCATATGTCCGCCGCTCCTTATCCGCCGGCAAAGATTTTGGACACTCGATCTCGCCGTCAAAAACGGCCAGGTAGTATTCCGCAGGCACCGTAGCCTGGAAGGGCTGCTTGGGATCGTGCATCTTCATGTAGAGGCCGAGATCTATCAGGGACGCAAACGTGGCCTGAAAAATGGTGATATGTACTTTTTTCTGCTCATTCATCTGAAATTCCTCCAAATCATTTCATGTTGACACTGAGATATAAGGCTTTTTCTTGATCCTGGTGTATAGACAGTCTGGATGTTTCCCAACCTCACACTGGAGGCAGTTGGTCTGCGCACAGTGTTCTTCCATACAGCATCGACAGATAGAGCCGCCTATATAGTCTCTGCTGGCAATGTATCGGGGCTTCGGTTCGCCTTGAATCTCCATAATCAAATTAACGCCGCACCACTCGCAGTTCAGTTCTGCCCACTGAACTAGCTTGGCTCTTTCGTACTCAATAGCCTCACCACAGATGGGGCAGAACTTCCAGGTCGGTTTATACTCCTCACCCCTGAGCTGATATGGGGGTGGAAGTCCAGTGCCACAATTCCCACACCAATACTGTTCTAGGATATTGGGGCCTTCTTGTGTAATGTTAGGGGTCATCCATCCGCTCCTCCTCTGACACGACCTGCCCGCACCGCATGGGGCCGTTTAGACAGGGATTTTTACAGTTGCCGCTCCGCTTGTAACCGCAGTCAGCGCAGCAGAAACTGCCTCGCCGCCGGTCACAATTAAATATTTTGCATCGGCGCGGCTTGGGTATCATCGCCTTGCTCACTGTTAAGCACATCCTTTGAATGTTTTGATCCAGTCATACCGCAGGGGCTAAAAGTACGCCGCCGCTTTGCTCCGTACAAACGATGGGAAAGGGCTCAGCATACAGTTTCTGCTCCTTTTCATCCACAAAGCTCCGCTGATCAGGGAGCCTGGGACAGCGGCCGGAGGTATACGTGAAATCTCGGCGGCTTCTTTGGTGTTTGCCCAGATATCGACACTCGGTGTCCTTGCATTGGCTGCACTCAACTTTGCCAGATAGCGGCGGGAAATAGGGACTGCTATTTTGCTTTTCGTTCATTTTGTGTTCACTCCATTTCTGCACGATTTGTTTTGCCTGATGTCTCACAGACGGGCCTATATATAAAAAAGCGCATGAGCAAAATTACTCATACGCTTTGTTGCCTGATTGGCCACGATGTATCTATCATTATGGGGGTGGAAATAAAAAAGTGCCCAAAGGTCAATCGACCTCTGGACGCTTTGAAACACGGAAACGAAGACCTCTGGTAATGGGTCACGGATACTGTAATGGTTATATTATAGCGATTTCTTCACAAAAAGGCAAGAGCAGAATTCTGAAAACAGCAAAACTACACCTCAGATAATAAAACAAGCTATTTCTTCAAGTTTCAATTTCTAAAGCAGTCTTTAATGCAGTTTACAATTTATGGCTTGTATTGTCCCCAAGCTTTCCTATATAATTGGACAAAATATATCAAGTTCAGGAGTCGCAAGTATGGATAAACTGCTATTGCTGGAAGACGATGTCAGTCTGATTGACGGGCTGACCTACTCCTTGGGAAAGCAAGGATACAAGGTGGACGTTGCGCGTACTGTTGCGGAGGCATCCGCCCTGCTGTCTGACCTCACCCAGTACACTATGCTGCTTTTGGATGTCACATTGCCCGACGGTACGGGTTTTGAAATCTGCGAACAGATCAGAAGGCGCAGTAAACAGATTCCGATTATCTTTCTAACCGCATCTGACGAGGAAGTCAGCATCATCCGAGGTCTGGACAGCGGCGGCGATGACTATATGACCAAGCCCTTCCGGCTGGGAGAGCTGTGCTCCCGTATCCGCGCCCTGCTGCGCCGGGCCAACGTGTCCGGCCCTGGCTGGCAGGAGACCATTGAGTGCGGAGCGCTCCGAATCGACCTACTGGGGAGCCGGGTCTCTCTGAACGGCAGTCCCCTTGATTTGACTGGTGCGGAATACCGTCTGCTCTGTTTGCTCGTGCGCAATGCTGGCCGTGTTGTTACCAGGGAGCAGATACTCAATGAACTGTGGGGCGACGGCGGAAACTATGTGGATGACAACACCCTGTCTGTCTATGTACGCCGCCTGCGGGAGAAGGTGGAGGCAGACCCCTCCCGCCCACAGCATCTGATCACGGTGAGGGGATTTGGGTATCAGTGGAGGGAGGCGGCGCCATGAGCCAAGACAAGCAGATCAGGACCTACTGGATATTCCTGCTGATACTCTCTCTCCTGGCGCTTGGCACAGCATTTTTATGTTCTGTGCGCCTGACAGGCCAGATACAGGACATATACTCCTCTCAAAACGCGGCCATGGCTTCTTCCCTGCTGGACCAGGGTGTTCCCACGACCGTCATTGCTACCGCTTTGGTGAACACAACAGTCAGCGAGGAGGGCCATGCGCTACTTGCGATGGCAGGCTCTGCAGACATGTTAACTCCCGCCCTCCTCCGATTCCAATACAACAGCATGGCCGCCGCCATCCTGCTCACAATACTGTTGTCGCTGCTGCTCCTTGCGGGGACTGCAATCTTCTTCCTCCAGAGAAAGCGGCTGTACCTTCAGGCGGAGGCGGCCGTCAGCGGATACCTGGATCATGACTTTTCCCTGCATCTGCCGCAGAATCAGGAGGGCGCAATCTTCCATCTCTTTGCCGCTGTTGAGCAGCTGGCTACGACCCTTCAGTCAAAAAGCGAAACCGAACAGCGGACGAAAGAATTTTTGAAAAATACCATATCGGATATTTCACACCAACTGAAGACTCCCCTGGCCGCACTCACTATGTACCAGGAAATCATTGCAAGCGAGCCGGACCGTCCAGACACCGTAAAGGTGTTTTCCGAAAAAATCGCCGTCTCCCTGGGGCGCATGGAGCTGCTGATTCAGTCCATGCTGAAAATCACCCGTCTGGATACGGGGAATATCGTGTTTGAGAAAGACTGCCTCCCTGTCGCTGCGTTAGTATCCCAATCCATCCGTGAACTGACGACCCGGGCAGAGCACGAACACAAGCAGATCCTCGTTGACGGAGATACCGGGCAGCAGCTGATATGTGACAGGGACTGGACCTGCGAGGCCATCGGCAATATCGTCAAAAATGCCCTGGACCATACCGGCGCAGGCGGAACGGTCAAAATCCATTGGGAGCATACCCCAGCCATGCTGCGCCTTTTCATTTCAGATGACGGCAGCGGTATTGCCCAGGAGGATATACACCATATTTTTAAGCGGTTTTACCGAAGCAAGCACGCCCTGGACACCCAGGGCATCGGTCTGGGGCTCCCCCTCGCAAAGTCGATCATAGAAGGTCAGGGCGGCATCATCTCGGTACAGAGCAATCCAGGCGCAGGCTCCACATTCACTCTCTCCTTCCTTACAGAACTGTAAGCTAAAATTCACCTGATTGTAAGCTGCCTCTGCTATACTCTAGCGCAAGGAGGCATTCATACTATGAAAATTTTGACCGTACAGAATTTATGCAAGACCTATGGCAAGGGCGAGGCAAAGGTTGACGCCCTGAAAAACGTGTCCTTCTCCCTGGAAAAAGGAGAATTTGCCGCAGTCGTGGGGGAATCCGGCTCTGGTAAGAGTACCCTACTCAACTGCATCGGCGCCTTGGACACCCCCACCTCCGGCACAGTCCTGATGGATGGCCAGAATCTGTTCTCCATGCGTGAGGAAAAGCGCACCATCTTCCGGCGGCGCAACATCGGTTTCATCTTCCAGTCCTTCCAGCTCGTCTCCGAGCTGAACGTGGAGCAGAACATCATGTTCCCCCTGCTCCTGGACTACAAAAAGCCAAACCCTACCGCCATCCAGGAAATTCTGGAACTGCTTGGCCTGACTTCCCGCCGTCATCACCTGCCCAACCAGCTCTCCGGCGGCCAACAGCAGCGGGTGGCCATCGGCCGGGCGCTGATCACAAAGCCCAAGCTGATCCTGGCCGACGAGCCCACGGGGAACCTGGACAGCAAAAACAGCCGCGATGTCATGGAACTGCTGACCCAGGCGTCCCGGCACTACCAGCAGACCATCCTGATGATTACCCATAATCGGAACCTGACCGCCTCAGTGGACCGTGTGTTTCAGGTGGCGGACGGCGTGTTGACGGATCTGGGAGGGACTTCGGATGAAACACTATCTTGATCTTGTCCCCATCGCTGAAAAGGTCCATCGGAAGCAGAGCCGGATGTCGGTCATCTGTATCGTCCTGTCTGTGTTCCTGGTCACCACCATTTTCGGTATGGCGGACATGTTTGTCCGCAGTCAGATCCTGCAGTCCCAGCGGGATGATGGCAACTGGCATGTGGGGCTGAAAAACATCAGCTCCGAGGATGCCGCTCTGATGGCGGTCCGGCCCGATATTGCGGTGCTCTCCCCTTATGGCACGCTGAATTTTGGCGCCAATCTCGGCTATACCATGGGTGGAAAAGAGGTCGTAATCTTCGGCACAGATGAAAACTGCGTCACGAAAATCTTTCCCGACATGCTGACGGAAGGCAGCTATCCCCAGGCGGAGGGTGGGGCGCTGGTCACGGAAAACGCCAGAGAGATGATGGGACTCCAGATTGGTGATGAAGTTACAGTGAGCACACCCGACGGCGCCGTTCATTCCTATCAGGTGACAGGGTTCTTAGGCAATGCCCCTGGCCTGATGCGGCACGACGCCTATGGGCTTTTCCTGTGTATGGAAGATTATTATGCGATCTACCCCGGTGTCACGGAGGGTACGTCCGCCGGTTTTGATATTATGTACTATGTCCAATTCTCCAGCACCGGCAATATCCAGGGGAAGATCAGAGAAATCAAGTCGGTATTCCAGCTCTCAGACAGCCAGGTCGCGGAAAACACAAAGCTGCTCGGCCTTCTGGGGCAGAGCAGGGATAGCTTCATGATGTTTATTTATGCCGCCGCAGGCATTCTCTTCGTGTTGGTTATGTGCGCTGGCATCCTGATGATCGCCAGCAGCCTGAACAGCAATGTAGCACAGCGCACAGAGTTCTTTGGCCTGATGCGCTGCATCGGCGCTACGCCCAAACAGGTCATGCGCCTGGTTCGGAAAGAGGCGCTTGCCTGGTGCAGGTTCGCAATTCCTGCCGGTGTGGCCACCGGGATCGTTGTCATCTGGGTTTTGTGCGCAATCCTGCGGTATCTGAGCCCCGGCTACTTCTCGGCAATGCCCGCCTTCGGCCTGAGCATACCAAGCGTGGCGGCCGGAATCCTGGTGGGACTGCTGACAGTACTGTTTGCGGCTCGCTCCCCGGCCAAGCGCGCCTCCAAGGCCTCGCCGCTGGCAGCCGTGTCCGGAAGCGCCGGGGATACACGGCCTGTCCGGTCTGCGGCCAACACCAGACTGACACGGGTGGATACCGCCCTGGGCATCCACCACGCCGTCTCCAGCCGGAAAAACTATCTGCTCATGACCGGCTCCTTCGCCTTGAGCATCGTCCTCTTCCTCTCCTTCTCCGTGACCGTTGACTTCATGCGCCACGCCCTGACACCCCTGCAGCCCTGGACGCCGGATTTATCCATCGTCAG
>CAKNZJ010000199.1 GCA_932222125.1 uncultured Clostridia bacterium
AAGAATCACCCCTAGAGGTATAGATAATATTTACTGAGCATTTAGAGAGAATATGTGCAACTTTACGGTATGCTTCAACTAATGATTTTCGCTTTTTTAATATTCTAGCATTCAGCTTGCTCTTAAACTTGGACGTAGCAAGCCGTAAGTCAAAAATTTCTGACAGGGATGAATCCAAACTTTCTAATGGACCCAATTCATATGTATCATGATGCTTACAGGTTATGATATAAACCTCTAGTTCAGCATTTCTTTTAGGCCAAAGGAAGTTGGATGAATCAATAATTGGTACTCCATTTACAAAGAGGTCAACAAACATTTTTCAGACAATTTTTGATGGTTTATAGTTGTTTTTGCTCTGTTCCATTTGCTTTCTGACACTCTTTGAAACCAGTGTTTCCACGTGTTCCACGGCTGTCTGTGGCTGTTTATGTGGTCAGGAGCTGTACCGAGGGCAAACGGATGCCCCGTGGACGCTGTGTAATATGTTTCGTTTTTACCCACGCTTTTCTCCATTGCAGATTGCATTTTCTTCTCGACTTTGGGGTGGCTTTTCTGTATTGTATTGATTGCAAAAGTCCCACAAAATACAGAAATCAGGAAGAAAAGCAAGTGACCAACATGAAAAAACGCATTGCCGCCGCACTGACTTCGGCCACCCTCACTATCGGTCTCACCATCCCTACCATGGCAGCCGAAACATCTGGTGAATCCATCCGGGTAAGCAGCTACAAGGGCAGTATCTTGGAGATGGGAGAGCGCAGCGGCCTCATCATCGGCCCCAGCGGTGCGGACTACACCGTCATCTCCAGCGCCCCGGACGTCGTGGCGGTGGAACAGGTGCTGACCTTCTGGGTGGCTATCGCCAAGGCGGAGGGGAGCGTGGAGATCACCGCATCCAACAGCGCCGGGGAGTGTGGAAGCATGACACTGACAGTCAGTTCCACTACTCCCACCATTCCAGAACCCCTATCCGATGGGGACAACACCAGCCTGACAGACAACCTGGAGATACGGCAGGAGATGATCTGGCTCATCAACCAGACCCGCAAAGCCAATGGGATCTCGGAACTGCCTGTCAACGAGGCCCTGATGAACGCTGCCCAAGTCTGCTCCAACCGGCACTACACCTGGCATCACGCTCTGGAGGAGGGCCAGGCCGCTGCCGATGCCGGCTATCCCTACGGCTTCGGTGACAACCTCACCGTGTTCACCAGCACAACTGACGCCGCCCAGCACGCTGTCGACAATTGGATTAACTCGGAGTGACATAGTTAAAGATACTAATCAATCTTGCCAACAAAGCGGTAAACAATCTCGATTTCCTGTACCCTGTTGCCGTCCTCGTCCTTGGTGGCCTCATGGACAAGGATTTTTTCAATCAGGGTGTTAAGCATATCGGCGGTTAACTCCGTGGGGCTGGAAAACTGCTTGATTAACTCCACCCACTTGTTTATGCCGTCCTCCTGCTCCTTGGTGCTGGCAAGCTGGGCCGTCAACGCTTCAATCTTCTTTTCAAGCTCTTCCTGTTCCTGCTGGTACTTCTGGGACAGCATGGAGAAATTGCGCTCCGTGATTTTCTCGTTTACCCTGTCCTCGTAAATCTTGGCTAACAGGTTGTCAAGCTCGGTCAACCGCTTTTCTGCCCGTCTCTTTTCCTGTGCGGCCCGTTTGCTTGCGGCGGCTTGCTCCGTCATGGTGGACTTGGAAAGCCTGTCCAATATGGCTTGCTCGTCCTGATGAACGGCGTTAATCCAGTATTGCAGACGGGAGAGAACAAAGTTATACAGCACATCATAGCGGATATAGTGCATAGAGCATTGACGGAGGCCCTGTCCATTCTTGCTACAATGGTAATAGCTGTATGGGGCCTTTTTGCGCTGGTTCGTTCCAAATGCCAGCGACCACCCGCAATCAGCGCATTTCACCAACCCGGCGAAAATCTGCCGTGTGCCGTCCTTCCGGTTCCTGCGGCGGCTGGCTATGTGCTGTTGCACCCGCTCAAAATCTGCCTTGCTGATTATGGCCTCATGGGTGCCCTCAACCTTCCACCATTCACTTTTAGGCTTGCGGATTTTCTTCTTGCTCTTGAATGACACGTTGGTTTGCTTGTTGTGGACACTATTCCCGATGTAGTTTTCATCCTGCAAGATTTTCTTTACCTGTGCTATCGTCCACTCGTACCGCTTGCCCTCTGGCTGGGCCTCGTAGACGTGGGCGAAGGTGCCGTATCTCTGGAAGTTCAGCCATGACGGTGTGGGTATCTGTTCAGTGGCAAGTATGTGGGTTATCTTGGCGGCTCCCGCTCCTTGGACGGCTAAAGCAAAGATTTTTTCGATTATCCACTTTGTTTCCTCGTCCACCAACAAATGCCCTACCTGCTCCGGGTCTTTCCGATAGCCTAACGGGGCATAGGCTCCATAGTGCGCCCCGTTTTCATTCCGTGTACGAAATGCCTTGGTGACCTTGCGGGAAATGTCCCTTGCGTACCATTCATTGAACACAGGTTATTAGGGAAAGGGAAAGCAAACAGGCAAAAATCCAGTATTCATGCGGGTTTGCGGCGAGATGGCTCTCAAAAGCTAACCTCACAAA
>CAKNZJ010000200.1 GCA_932222125.1 uncultured Clostridia bacterium
GCTGGGCCTGTGTCAAAAGAGCCTGTTCGTTGTGCCCAACCACCTGACAGAACAGTGGGCGTCGGAGTATTTGCAGCTCTATCCCTCCGCCAATATCCTGGTGGCGACCAAAAAGGACTTTGAAACCAAGAACCGAAAGCGGTTTTGCGGCAGAATTGCCACCGGGGACTACGACGCTATCATTATCGGGCACAGCCAGTTTGAGAAGATACCCATGAGCATAGAACGCCAGCGGTTTACGCTGGAACAGCAGTTGGACGAGATCGCCCTGGGCATCGCTGAATTGAAAGAACAAAAGGGGGAGCATTTCTCTGTTAAGCAGTTGGCGAGAACCAGGAAAGACATTTGGGAAAAGCTGGCAAGACTGAACGACCAAAGCCGGAAAGATGATGTGGTCACGTTTGAGGAATTGGGCGTTGACCGCATTTTCATTGACGAGGCCCATTATTATAAAAACCTCGCCTCATTTTCCAAAATGCGGAACGTGGGCGGCATCAGCCAGACGGAGGCGCAGAAGTCCAGCGACCTCTATATGAAGTGCCGCTATCTGGACGAGCTGACCGAGGGCCGGGGCGTTATTTTCGCCACAGGTACGCCTATCAGCAACACGATGGTGGAGCTTTACACCATGCAGAAGTATTTGCAGTATGAAACGCTCCGCCGTCAAGGTCTTTTGCACTTTGACGCATGGGCATCCACGTTTGGGGAAACCGTCACCGCCATAGAGCTGGCCCCGGAGGGCACCGGCTACCGGGCCAAGACCCGGTTTGCCAGGTTCCACAACCTCCCGGAGCTGATGGCTATGTTCAAGGAAGTGGCGGACATCCAGACGGCGGATATGCTGAATCTTCCTGTTCCCAAGGCCGTCTATCACACGATCTCCCTGAAACCCTCTGAATTGCAAAGGCAGATGGTGGCGGCGCTGGCGGAACGGGCTGAAAAGGTACGCAATAGGGAGGTAAGGAGCGACCAGGACAATATGCTGCTTATCACCAACGATGGACGCAAGCTGGCCCTTGACCAGCGGCTCACCAACCCCCTGCTCCCCGACAGCGAAACCAGCAAAGTAAACGCCTGCGCCGACAACGTGTTTGAGATATGGCAGAATACAGCCGACCAGCGTTCCGCGCAAATGATATTCTGCGACCTGTCTACCCCCGGAAAAGCACGGCCCATTGAAATGGCGGAAACTGAACCGGGCGCTTTTGAGATGGCGTCGTTTCAAAACTTGTATGATGACCTGTGTGATAAGCTGATCGCCAAGGGCATACCGGCTGAAGAAATAGCCTACGTCCATTCTGCTAACACAGAGGCCAAGAAAAAAGAACTGTTCGGCAAAGTCCGTTCTGGCCAGATACGGGTGCTGATCGGCTCCACACAGAAGATGGGAGCGGGCACCAACGTCCAGCACAAGTTGATCGCGCTCCACCATTTGGATTGCCCGTGGAGGCCCAGCGA
>CAKNZJ010000201.1 GCA_932222125.1 uncultured Clostridia bacterium
CGCCACACCTGTGAACCAGATACCATCATCGGAGGCGTGGGATGCGTCCACAGGAAAAGGCAGTGTTGGTGAGACAAGCCTCTGGGACAGAGCTTGGGAGAGTTCCCAAGCCGGACACTTGCCAATATCATTTACATCCCGATCATAGTCATCAGCTTGAAGGGCAGTGAAAATGGCCTCCAAGTCATCATGGGATATGGGGGCCTCCAAAAACTTCAGGCTCCAGCTGTCGAGGTTGGTTTCTCCGACGGCCTGGACAGGGGTGGGACGCTCGAAAAAGCCGGTCAACAGTGTGGAGCACAACTCACTCAGCTGCGTCCATGTGTAAAAATGAGCCTGACAGGACGTTCCTGTCGGGCTTGGTGTTGCGAAAGTGAACATGAAAAGTCCCTCCTGATTCAATTATTGGGGGAAGCGAGCATGGATGGTCACCTTGATCGCCTCCCGCAGATTCTCCGCATGATCGCCGCCATTCCCGTTGTAGCGATGCCACCGCCTTTGAACATCAGTTAGAAGTCCTTCATCGTTGAGCAGGGTAGCCTGGCCGCGGCCGTCAAAGCAGGGGGCGTCCTTGTCCAGGTCGCTTATCTCGTCTTTCAGATATGCCATCTGAGCCTGTTTGTCTTTGACGGTACAGACCATATCGACTTCGTTCTCCGTCAGAGGAATTGTGACCAGTTGGCCGCCAAATGTCCGCCGGATGCAGAAGGGACTGGGTGCGATGGAATTTCCCTCCACTACGGCCCGGGCCAAGTCATCCGCAGCCTGGGGCGTCATAATCTGGCCGTCAAAATGTTCGGCCATCAGGCTGGCGAGCAGCATATAGTCGATCTGCCAGGACGGACTTGCGGCTCTGTCAATACTGCCGTCCTGCCGAACCGTAAACCCGGCGGGATCCGTACCGGTGCCTTTCGCCTCACATACGAAGGCGTCCAGCTTTTCAAAACCGAAGCCTCGCAAGATCTCGGCCAGCGCCGGTTCGCTGTACTCAGTCATAAAGATGACCTGATGTACGAACTCCGCCTGCTGGCCATGCTTGTCGTGGGTGACGCGAACCACTTCGTAGAGATTGCCAACGTCCAGACAGCGGACGTAGCAGTAGTGGTCCACGGCGTCGGCATAGGAGTTCCAAGGGGCAAGGAGCACGATTTGTTGCATGAAAGATACCTCCAATCAAATTTTTCGCCTGCTACCGGCGGTGAGAAATATATATAAAAACGCACACAGACGGCGGCCTGTGTGCGTTGTGCCTGTTATGGCGATTCATCTTAGTTACGATATAGAGCCGGAAAACAAAAAAGTGCCATCTGCAAACATGCAAATGGCACTTTGATACACGGGTGACTATGCGCACTTTTGTAGGCGGCACTGATACTTTATGCCTGCATTATAACATTGCAACGACTAGGCCTTGTTTGAAAAATCAAGGAAGGTGTGCTAAATCAACAAAATAGCGATAGAAGCGAGGTAAACAAAGGCGAGGAAAG
>CAKNZJ010000202.1 GCA_932222125.1 uncultured Clostridia bacterium
CTTTCGCCACGGAACCGGTCTTAAACAGGCTAAAGCACAGAAGCACCGTGTAGGCGGCGCAGCTCCAGAGGGCTGCCTGCAGATCGCCTCCCAGGGTGAGGGCGTTGACCAGCACGGCGTAAATGCCCACGCAGACCATGATGAAAAACCCCTGAAGCCCCAGGGCGGCCAGACCCCGCACGTAGTTGGAGCCGATGTTCCCCCATTCCCGGTTCATAAAGGTGGCGAAGGGAAGGGGGCCGACACTGGCGTAAATATAAATCTCAATCATGCGGCCATACAAAATAACCGTAATCACAAGCCCCATGACTTTCATGGCGAAGGTCATGACCCAGGTTTCCAGCATGAGGGCGAACAGCTCCCCCAGTTCCATGGCCTCCAGCTGGGTGGTAATGTTCGTTAAGGCGGAGGTGATGTCAATGGCGGCGCTGGTATTGATGACCCCGGCGCTCCTCTGCACCATGGTCTGGGCCACCTGAAAAATGGCGATGATAAAATCAAAGGTATGGTTCACGATGATTGCCGCCGCCGCTGACTTGAACGCCCACTTAAAAAACATAAAGGTGTCAATGTCATGGAGGTTGTTCTTGTCAATAATCATGGAGATCAACTCATAAGTCAGCACGGCGGCGATCACAAGCCCCGCTATGGGGACGACCACGTTCCGGGAGAGGGAGAGAATGATTGAGAAGACGCCGGAGTTCCAGGTTTCCGGCGTCTTTCCCACTTCCGAAGCGATTGTGGCCACTTTGCTGTTGACATCGTGAAACATATCCGACAAGTTGCCAGTGACAGCCCCCACCAGGAAATCCCTGATCCACTGCTCAATGGCGTCAATGATACTCTGCATAGGCCACTACCTTCCCCTTAGATCGTGATCAGGGTGGACAGCATGGGAACCACCTTGAGGCCCAGGAGCATGATCCCCCCGCCGGCCATTAATTGTTTAACGCCCTGGCTCTTGCTGGCAGGGTTGTCCGACCCGTACCCTTCCATGAGGTTGATCACACCCCACACCCCAACGCCGCCTCCCA
>CAKNZJ010000203.1 GCA_932222125.1 uncultured Clostridia bacterium
TATCGCAGGGTAAAAGGGAGATGCTGGGGGAACGGCCTGGGCAGCTTAGTCACCTGCCGCCACCGTCTGCTGGCACCGCGCCGCCGCGCCAGGGCGGGCTTGCATACTCCCGTGCCGGGGGAGAGCAGTAAGGCGGTCATGCCGCCTGATAATACGGCACATTCTTTAGAAATGGGCAACCAAGGGAACCCGCGCCGGTCACATTTCCTTACAGAATGAGGACACAGCCAGGACCGGCGCGGCCCTTCCCGCCCGACAGCCGAATGAAAGACCTGACGCCATAGGCAACCGTGGCCCCAGGTGTTCCATCCGGCGAGGATGAACGATACTGCGGCCCATGGCCGGGGAGGTGAGGATATTGCTTGTTCCTATCAGCAAGATCACGGTAAATCCTGGGCGGCGGGAGGCCCTGCCGGGAGATGTGAAGGAACTGGCCGACAGCATTGCCGAAGTGGGACTGATTAACCCTATCATGGTGGATCAGTCCCATACGCTGATTGCCGGACTGCATCGGCTAGAGGCCATGAAGCTGCTGGGCCGGACGGAGATCGAGTGTACTGTCAGTGATCTGGACGGTCTGCAAGTGGCTTTGGCGGAGATAGACGAGAATTTTGTCCGCAAGGATTTATCTGACGATGAATTTCGGGAACTGCTTCTGCGGCGAAAGGAAATCTATGAAAGTCTGCACCCGGAGACAAAGGCAACCTATGATGGCGGTGCGTTTCGTGGTAATCAGCATCAGACGGTGGTGGCGGACAAAATGTCCGCCACCACAAAGTCTTTCGTTGATGATACCGCCGACAAATTAGGCGTTGACCCTCGGACTGTGCGCCGGGAGCTTCAGACCGCAAAAAATTTGACGCCAGAGGCAAAGGAGATTATCAAAGGTGCCAAGGTCACAAAATCGGATGCGTTGAAGCTGTCCCGGCTGACCCCGGAGCAGCAGACAGAAGCGGCCTGCCAGTTAGTATCAGGCGATATTCATTCCGTGGACGAATATCAACCTCCCCCGGCAGTCCTGGGGCCAGCGGAGGCTCCGCCGCCCTCCGTCCCCTACTCGTCCAGCGGCAGGCAATACGCCTCTTTTGAGGAATCCATAGCCGATCTGAAAAACCATGATAAAGATTGCAGCTACACCCCGGATGCGCTGCTGGCCGAACTGGATTCTTTCATCAAAAAATTCCACCGGGAATTTGAATGGTATAGTGACCCCTTCTGCACAGTTGTTTTCCCTGACATATCCCAGGTGCAATTTGACTACCTGCAACAGCGGTTTGGTACGATCTCCACCGCTATCCATGATTTACTGCAACAAATGAAAAGGAGTATGAAAAAATGAGCTACCGAAGAAAGCACAGCCCGCCCAAGCCGGAGCAGCAGACCCTTTTCCCTCCTGCCGAAGTGGAGTATAGCAATCCCGGCGCTATCCGCACCCTCTCTACCAGCCAGTTGACTTCCGGCCTGCCCTACCAGCGGCCTGTGGAGCAGAAGGATGTAGACAAGATCATCCGGGAGTGGAATGGCCGTGAGATCACCCCGGTGGTGGTCAGTTTCCGGGATGGCAAATTCAACGTAGTGGACGGTCAGCACCACATCGAGGCTATGCGGCAAAAGGCTGGGGGGCGGGATGTGATCGTCCCCTGCATCATCCACACCGGCATGACCTACGAGCAGGAGGCCGAACTGTACGCCAGACTGGACCGGGATAAGAAGCGGCTGACCCTCCGCCAGTATACCAAGGCCGTGGTGGAGGCCGGTTCCGATGCCAACATTATGGAGGTCAAGCGGCTGACAGAGGAAGTTGGCTTTATATGGGCGCTGGGGGAGCCTACCGGCGAACCCTTTGAGATCGCCCCCATCCGCGCCCTTATCAATGCTCACCGGCTTCTCGGTAGCGAAGGCTTTTCCCGTATGCTGACCCTGATGGCTGGGGCGTGGCGAGGTATGCCCAATTCTCTCAAAGCCTCCATGCTCTCCGGCATGGCGTTGTTCTTAAAAACCTACGAGGCAGAGCTGAACGACTGGACTTTTATCCGGCGTATGTCCATCGTTAGCCCGGAGGAAATCATCTATTTGGGCCGCATTGAGACGGATGTTGGTCTGCGCTTCGCCCGTATCATTCTGGATAAGTACAACGGTGGGGGCGCGGAGCTACCCTACCGCTTCAAACGCTGAAAGGGGGCGGGAATATGGAACACACTACTCCTTCTCCTGCTGGTATGCCTCTGGCGGATATTCGGGACATTTCCGTGGACCCGAAGCTCCCCAAGGAGGAACGGATTGCCGAATTTCTCCGGCAGATCAAAAATCCCTACTGCTTCAAGTGCGGCAAATTCACCGTCCGGGCGCAGTTTGCCGACAACGGCGTGTCCCTGGAGGACTGCTTGAAGCAGATTTTAATTTAGCACTTTAATGTGTTGACTTGCCCGCCAGGGTATGTTATACTTATGACTGGAAAAAGAATTAAATAGGGATAATCCAGTCACTCGTTACATCGCGGGGTAAGTCCGTGATGTAAAGGAGTGACTTTTTTATGCCTAAGTACAAGGGCGACGCATACCTGCGCCTCTCTTACTCCGCTGACCGCAGCGTGGAGAGTGACAGCATTGCCAATCAGAAAAAGCTCATTGAGGACTTTGTGGCGGCTCACCCGGACATTGAGCTGGTGTCGGAGCGGGTGGACGATGGTTATAGCGGTGTCCTGTTTGACCGTCCGGCATTCCAGGAAATGATGAACGATATTGTTTCCGGCAAGATCAACTGTGTGATCGTCAAGGACCTTTCCCGCCTGGGCCGGGAGTACATCGAGACTGGCCGCTATCTCCGGCAGATATTCCCCACTTACGGCGTCCGCTTTATCTCCGTCAATGACGGCATCGACACCGCCAACGAGCAGAACGGGGACGATCTGCACATCAGCTTGAAAAATCTGCTGAACGATACCTATTGCCGGGATATTTCCGTAAAGACCCGGAGCGCCCTGCTGACCAAGCGGCAGAATGGGGACTATGTAGGCGCTTGCCCCATCTACGGCTACCGGAAGGACCCTGAAAATAAAAACCATCTTATCATTGACGAGTACCCCGCCCGCGTGGTGCGGGACATTTACCGCCGCCGCATTGATGGGGCCAGCGCCAAGCATATCGCGGAGGAATTGAACCGGCTGGGCGTTCTCTCCCCTATGGCCTATAAGGAAAGCCGGGGTCTGCCTCACCCTACCGGCGGCTTCGCGGATGTGCCGGACGCCAAGTGGTCCGCCCGTGCGGTGATCCGCATTTTGCAGGAGGAAACCTACACCGGCGTTCTTTTGCAGGGGCGGCAGGAAACCCATAACCACAAGCTGAAGAATATCATCCACAAGCCAGCGGAGGAATGGATTCGCATTGAAAACGCCCATGAGCCGATCATCCAGAAGCGGGATTTTGACCTGGTTCAGAAAATTTCCAGTCTGGACACCCGGACGGCCCCGGACGGCGAGGCGGTCTATCTGTTCTCCGGCCTGCTGGTATGCGGCTGCTGCGGCGGGCGCATGACCCGGAAAACCAACACGGTCAAGGGCAAAAAGTACATCTATTACCACTGTCCCACCGGGAAGAAAAAGGGCTGCACCCACCCGGTCATGCTGAAAGAGGCTGATCTGATCGACTGCGTTCTGGCCAGCCTCCAAGCCCATATCCGGCATGTTGTCTCTCTGGACGAGCTGCTGGACAGCATCAGCGAGGAACAGATCAACCAGGAGGAAATCGCCAAGTTCAAGGCGCAGATTGCGGATAACGAGGTCAAACTGGAAGAAGCCCGTCAGTTCAAGGCCACTCTGTATGAGAATTTCATTGCCAATCTTATCAGCAAAAAGGACTATCAGGATTTGAAGAATCTCTATACCGGGCGGGCGGAGCAGGCGCAGGAGGCCATTGACCGTCTGCGGGCCGAGATGGAGCTGGTGACGAACAACAGCAGCTCCCGCCTGCGGTGGACCCAGCATTTCAAGGAGTTCTCCGCCATGACCACGCTGGACCGCCGGGCGGTGATCGCCATGGTTCAGTCTATCCGGGTGGAGGGCAAAAACAATTTGGTTATCACCTTCCGCTATCTGATTGAATATGTCAAGGTTCTGAAACGACTGGACCAGATGGGGAAACTCCCGCCTGACCTGCGGGATGTTCTGGATACGCTGGCGGCAGCGGAAAAGGAGGCGGCATAAATGGCACGGAAAAGCAGGAAGGGCGTTTCAGCCCCGGAACAGCCGAAGAAAGACTACATGAAAATCTGGCGGACGGCGCTCTATATCCGCCTGTCGGTGGAGTTCAATGGCAAGAGGGGCGATTCCCTGGAGACACAGCGGCAGATCATGGAGGCGTATGCCGCCCTATGCCCGGACCTTGAGATCGTGGAGGTCTACACCGACAACGGCATTACGGGCCGGACCTTTGAGCGGGAAGCCTTTCAGCGGATGCTGGCCGATGTAGACGCTGGGAAGATCAACTGCATCATGGTGAAGGACCTCTCCCGCCTGGGCCGGAACACCATCGACACCGGCTACTACATTGAGAAGTATTTTCCTCTCCATAGGGTGCGCTTTATCGCCGTCAACGATCAGTTTGACAGTGAGGATTCGGAAAACAGCGGCAACCATCTGATTGTGCCTTTGAAAAACATGATAAATGAGGCTTACGCCGCCGACATCAGCAAGAAGGTCCGGGCGCAGCAGAATCAGGCCATGCGGGACGGGGAATTTGTAGGGGCGCGTCCGCCCTACGGCTACCGGAAGGACCCGGACAACTGCCACCGCCTGCTGGTCAACGAGGACACGGCCCCTATCGTCCGGCAGATTTTTCAGTGGACAGTTGACGGCGTTGCCTTGAATGTGATCGTGAAGCGGTTGAATGAGCAGGGTGTTATGACCCCCGGCTACTACCTCGCCAGCATTGGCCTGATTACCAGCAAGAAGCTGATGGGCAGCGGCAAATGGCAGACCTGGACAGTGGGGAAGATTCTTGCGGATGAGGTCTACACCGGCGATATGGTGCAGGGCAAGCACACCAATGTCGGCCATAAACAGGTTGTGACCAAGCCGGTGGACTGGATCGTGGTACGCAATACCCATGAGCCGCTGGTCAGCCGGGAGGTATTCGCAAAGGCCCAGGCCGTTCGGGAGCAGATGGCGTCCAAATACACCAGAACCATGAAAGTTCCTTACAGTGAGAATATCCTGCGGGGGCGCGTGT
This sequence comes from uncultured Clostridia bacterium, assembly GCA_932222125.1. Taxonomy (GTDB): domain Bacteria; phylum Bacillota; class Clostridia; order Oscillospirales; family Oscillospiraceae; genus Enterenecus. The sequence goes on from CAKNZJ010000203.1 coordinate 5,226, forward strand.
TCTGCGCCCACTGCGGCAAGAACCTTCACCGGCAGAGAAGTCATGGGCGGTACTTCTACCGCTGTATCTCCAATGACCGCATGGGAGAGGGGGCCTGCACCGGCGGCATTATCCATTTACCGGAGCCGGATTTATTTGACGCGATTCTGACCATCATCCGGCAGAAGGCCGAGGTTGTGATGGGCGAGGCCCTGCGGCTGAAACGGTGTGACAACAAGATTGCCACGCAGAAGGCCCAAGTGGACCAGGAGATTGCCGAGCTGGGGCGGCAGACGCAGAAAAACAAGACCATTCGTGCTGGCCTCTATGAAAACTTTGTCAAAGGAATCCTCACCAGGGCGGAATATCTGGAAATGCAGGAGGATTACAGTCAGAAAATCAGCGGCGCGGTGGAGCGTGTTCAGCAGCTTCAAACCCGGCAATCCGAGCTGGAGCGGCAGATGGAATGCTGTACCAGCATGGCCGACAAGCTGGCGGCGGTGGACAAGGACACGGCTCTCTCCGCTCTGCTGGTGGAGCAGTTAATTGAGCGGGTTACGGTGAACGGACCCGATGATGTTTCCGTCAAGTTTTCCTTTGAGGGCGGTTTTGAGCGTGTGATGGAGGTGCTGGGAAATGAGTAGCAGCCTGATTCCCTATGTGATCGCCCTCTATATCCGGCTCTCCACCGAGGACAGCAAGGTGGGCAGTTTCAGCATCGAGAACCAGAAAAACGCGCTCCACCAATACGTTGACGCTATGGAGGGCGTCAAGAATGTGGAGGTCTTGGAGTTCATCGACAACGGGTACAGCGGGACCAACTTCGAGCGGCCCGCCGTCCAGGAATTGCTTGACCAGATTCGGGAGGGCAAAATCAACTGCATCGTTGTGAAGGACTTCACCCGGTTCGGACGCAACAGCATTGAAGTGGGATACTTTATGGAAATGGTTTTCCCTCTGTACGGCGTCCGCTTCATCTCTATCAACGACAATTTTGACAGTGATACCCTCCATGGCGACACGGGCGGCATCAATGTGGCGTTCAAGTATCTGGTCAGCGAGTTTTACAGCCGGGACCTGTCCATCAAGTACAAGAGCGCCAAGTATGTGAAGTTCCGCCGGGGGGAGTATCAGAGCAAGCTCTGTCCCTATGGCTACCAGAAGGGCGCGGATGGCCGCATGGAGCCGAACGAGGAAACGGCTCCCAATGTACGAATGATCTTTGAATTGGCACGGGATGGGCGCAAGCCCAACGAGATCGTCAAAGCCCTGTTTGAGCGGAATATCCCCACCCCTGCCGAGTACAAAGCGGCCCACGGTTTCAACGGTCACGATATTTCCCGGTGCTGCGGGATATGGTCTACGTCCTCAGTGGTGCATATCCTGGACGATGAACGCTATACCGGCACTTACATCATAGGCAAGCGGGAAGTGACGGAGGTGGGCGGACACCGGGTACGGATGAAGGATGAAAGCCAGTGGGTCAAGATTCCCGACCATCATCAGGCGATCATCAGCCGGGAGTTGTTCGACCAAGTGCAGGCCCAGCGGCCCCGGTTCAAGTGCCCCAAGAAGAAGGCCAGGGCCTATCCGTTGCGGAGCAAAGTATTCTGTGGGTGCTGCGGTCACGCTATGCCCCGAAGGGCAACGAAAAATGCTACCTTCTTCTGCCGGTACACGCTGGTAAATGAAGCTGCTGACTGCCATGGCCTGACAGTCACGGAGGCGGAGCTGGAGGGGATGTTATACGAAATTCTCTCCAAACAGGCACAAGTCATTTTGAATGTGGTCAATCTCGCCAATGCCGGGAGGCTGGATGTTCAGCTTGCAAGGCAGGCCGAATATGACAAGCGGATTGAGGGCTGTCTGGACCAGAAGCGGGTGCTGTATGAACAGCTCATTTTGAAACAGATCACCATGGAGGACTACAAAAGCCAGAAAGCCGCTGTTGACAGTGAGCTTGACCGGCTGCGGGAAATCCACTCCAATCTGAAGGTGCAGACCTCACAGATGGAAATGGACGAAAAAACGAAAAGCGCCAGAACGGAACTGGCGCGGGAAGTAATTGGTGCCGGTGGCCTGACGGCTGGGCTGGCGGACACGCTGATTGATCGGGTGTACGTCTATCCGAATAATCAGGTGGAAATCGTTTGGAAGATGAAGGACTTTTGTATGGAGGCGGCGTGATGGAACAGAAAAAGGCTTGGATTTATTGCCGTGTGGCTCACAACGAGCCGGACAGTGCGGAGGTATTGGAAAGGCAGCGGCACAGGCTGGAAAGTTACGCAAAAGAGCATGGCTTTGAAATCGTTGGCGTTTCCAGCGATATAGGGAGCGGCCTCACCATGGACCGCCCTGGTCTGCTGGACTTCCATGCGGCGGCAGAAGATGGGGATACCGATATACTTCTTATCCATAGTCTCACCCGCTTGGGGTGTGACGCAGATAAGGTAACAAAATACTGGAATCTGCTCCGTGATCTCGGTGTCAGTGTCCATACGGCAGATTGTGGAGAGGTAGATTTAAGCCTTGACACGATGCTCCGTAGAATGATCGAAGAAATGAGAAAACGCCCCAGGTAGGAGCATTTAGCAAACCTCATATTGCACTATTTCTTAGCCTTGTTTTGAGACTGAGAAATAGTGCTTTCAATATTTGGAGGCTTGTGTTATACTAAAAAAGTAGTTTTATCGGTTGCTCTATCGAAATACCAAAGAATCTGTTGAAAATCAGGAAGAAATCAGATGAAAGCAATGCAGGCAGAACTTAAACGGATATTTAAGAAAAACCCTGTTGGAATCATTTTTGTTTTAACCTTGGATATAGCAGAAATAGTTTGCCTGTCACTAAATCCGCTTGTCATTGGATTATGTATTGACGGCTTTTTCGAGCGAAGCTATTTCTGGCTTTATGTATTGATATTGTTGCAATTACTGCTCATCGTTGTCCGTACTATCAATAAATTTTCTGATAATAGGGTATACGAACCAATTATTGAGGACGAACGCAATTCTTATTACGAAAGAGGGATAGCAGCCAACATAAACGAATCCGAACTAAGCTCAAGATTGGATTTGGTTGTCCGAATCCCGGAATTTTTTGAAAATGGTTTGGTTGAAATTTTAGATATGTTTGGCGGCATCTTTTTTTCGCTAGTTTCCCTCTATATTTCTGCTGCAACTCCATTGCTTGCCGCTGCTGGTATAATTTCTATATTGATTTTTGCTTTTACACATGGGTTTCACAAGGAAATTGTTCAAAATAATAAACGCCTTCAAGATAGCGATGAAAAAAGAGAAGGCATTATTTTAACTAAAGAAATTGTGAAGTATAGGTTGTTTTCGATGCAACAACGGAACTTTAGGATAAAAAATTCGGACTTGGAAGCAAAAGCGTATCTTTTAACAGATATACTACAAGCCATTCTTTTGATCTTTGCAGTCATTTATGCACTTCATTTTGGAGACTATACGAGTGGAGAAGTATTTACAATTATAACTTATATTATTATGCTGAATGAAAGTGTCTGTATGTTCAATGAAGCCATTATTGAAATAGCTGACTTAGAGGATGTTGTGATTCGTTTAAGGGAGGGCCGCAATGAGTTTTAGAGACGATTTTGAAAAAATAATTGAGCCGATTCAATTAAATCAGAATATGCCCAAAGAAGATTTTAATGCCAAATCCTTCCCATTAATACAGTTCATACGGGACCATGTTCCAAATCAGCTTTATAAGTTTAGAGGATGTACCGAACACAGTTTGGATGCGTTTGAAAAAGATGAACTATGGCTTTCTAAAGCGTCATTATTTAATGATCCCCACGACAGCTTGTTCTTTTTTGATAAGGAATCTATTCTTAAAGCCGCGAATGAAATGTTTTCGGTAGAAAATGTTCAAACTATGCTTGAAAGAATAAAACAGGGTACAGTTTCTCTTGAGCAAATTCATTTTCCAAATGCTGACATACGGCAGAAGATGGTAGAAACTATTGTTTCGTTTGATGCTCAACAGCTTACGGAGATGATCTGGAAAACGATTCCTGATTTTAGTGAATTTTTAGAGAAGTGTTTTTACTCAGCAAAAGATGGAATCAGAGAACAAACAAAAATGGTATGCCTTTCAGAGAGTATCAAATCTCCATTAATGTGGGCACATTACGCGGATAACAATAAAGGCTTCGCTTTAGGATATGATTTCACGAACAATGATATAACCATTTGCTCGAATTGCCCTAACCGCAACTGCAATAACATTATATCAGCCTCGATTTACCCAATAATATATTCAGACAAACGGTTTAACGCAACCAGGTATGGGCAATGGCTTGTTGAACAGCTTGTAAATTCCAGGTTTGGGTTTCCAACTAATCCTTGCTATGATGATCAGTTTTTATTTATAAAAGCGGCTCTATATAAATCGAAAGATTGGGCATATGAAAACGAATGGAGAATTATATGTTCAACAGCAAATCCGGCGTTGGAGGGCAGGGATCGTTATCCAATCCCCAAACGGCCAATGGCAATTTATTTGGGATGTCAAATTCCAGAAGTTTATCGAAAGATACTGATACATATGGCAGACGAAAAAGGGATACCAAAATATCAAATGTGTGTTAAAAATTATTCTGAAAAATATGAATTAGACTTTGACCCGATTTGATAAGATAACTTAGTTTACATTCTAATTGATCACAATACTGTAAATAGAAGTCCCAGACCGCAAATATCTTTTAGTGGTCTGGGATTTTTACTATGTTAGAAAAAATTTGTGTCTTGGGCTTGACATTTGGGTGACGAATATCGTGAATCCTGATACGCTTCACTCCGGCCTCTTTTGCACCCCGGTCCATCTCCCGGTGCAGATAGCTTTTGGTGACAGTGAACATCCGGTCATTCTCGCCGACATCATAGAGCATTTTGAGATAATCCTGGATTTCGTCTGCCAGGAATTGGGGCATTGTAATAACTCGGTTGCTTTTCTCGGTTTTCGGCGTGGTAATCAGGTCTTGACCGTTCAACCGCTGATAGGACTTATTGATGGAAACGGTGCATTTCTCAAAATCGAAGTCCGCCGGAGTGAGGGCCAACAGCTCCCCTTCACGGATACCGCACCAGTAGAGCATCTCGAAGGCGTAGTAGGAGAGGGGCTTGTCCATCATGGCCTCGGCAAATTTCAGATACTCCGCTTTCGTCCAAAACAGCATCTCCCGGTTTTTCTTCTTCCCCATACTCCCAGCCTTTTTACAGGGATTTTCCCGGAGATTGTAGTAGCGTACAGCATGATTGAAGATAGCGCTCAACTGATTATGAACCGTTTTCAGATAGACCGGGGAGTACGGCTTGCCCTTATCGTCCTTGTAGTTCAGCATCTCGTTCTGCCAGGTAATGATCTGCTGGGCAGTGATATTGCACATTTTCAGCTTGCCGAAGTAGGGCAGCAGCTTGGAGCGGATGATGTGTTCCTTGGTGGCCCAGGTGTTTTCTTTGAGGCGGGTCTGCATATCCGCCGTGTACTGCTCCACGAAGCTGGAGAAGGTCATATCCAGGTTGGAGGTGGCCTTGTTCTGCTGCTCCCGCTCCCATGCTTGGGCATCTCTCTTGGTCTTGAATCCCCTCTTCTGCGTCTGCTTCCGTTCCCCAGTCCAGTCGGTGTAGCGGTAGATTACCCGCCAGGTTCCGGTCTTTTCTTCTTTGTAGACCGCCATTACGTTTCCTTCCTTTCTGCCCCACCGTAGCAGAGCTTTTCCATGAAGTACCGCCGGTTGACCCGGCCTGAGATCGTCAGGTATCCCTTTTCTCTCAGTTCGGCATTGAGTTTCTGGACGATTTTGTAGGCATAGGACTTGGAAATCTCCAACTCCCTTGCCACATCGTCCACCCGCATGAAGTTATTTTCGTTCAAATAGTGTACCTCCTGTTTTGATTTCATTAAGCGGAATTGCTTAGTACGCCTACATTATACTAAGCAACTCTGTTAATGTCAAGTGGTTTGTGGGAAAATATTAAACAAAATTATTTAGTTCCCTCTTGACTATCTTAAACATATCTGCTATATTGATTGCAACGACAGTCGAAATGGAGTTGGCAGCTATGGCAATCGGTGAAAGAATCCACTTTTTCCGCACAATGCGGGGCATGACACAAAAATATCTTGGTATGCTACTGGGCTTCCCGGAGAAGTCTGCGGATGTCCGGCTGGCACAATACGAAACCGGGGCAAGAACGCCAAAGGCTGATTTGACTGCTTCCCTGGCTAATGCGTTGGGTGTGTCGCCGCTGGCGCTGTCTGTACCGGATATTGACTCCTACCTCGGACTGATGCACACGCTGTTCACGTTGGAGGACAGGTATGGCCTCACTATTGACGAGTTGGACGGGGAGGTCTGCCTGCGGGTCAACGTGCGCCATAGCAAAGACGCCGCTCGTCTGCACGAAATGCTTTGCTCCTGGCGTCAGGCCGCAGCCATGCTTAAGGCCGGAGAGATCGGCCAAGAGGACTATGACCGCTGGCGCTATCGTTACCCGGAGTTCTCCAACACACCGGGCCGGGTCAAGCCAATCTCCCAGGGCCTGAGTGATATGCTGGTAGAATCTCTAAACAAAAAACACTAACCTTAAGGAGGTAAAACATGAACGCATTCAGAATAGAAATTGAGTTTGAAGAAAAAGATGGCTTCACAGAAGAAGGACTCAAAGATGCAATTATCAAAAACCTTGCAGAATGCCAATTAAAGTTGCTGTCCTTCAAATATCAGAAAGACGGATATACCGAAGACTCCGACTTGTTTCCGATAAGTAAGACTTACAGCACCTGTGAATGTTTAGTAGCAGTGAAATCGTTTGGCTCCTCAATTCCTTTCTATCAAATCGTCCTAGGAGGCATTCAGAGTCTTCCTCAAGAGTATCCCTATTTTGATATTCATGGCATTAATCCCTCTATGGTAGAAATCTAAACAAAAAGAGCTAACTGGCCCAAACAAAACCAGTTAGCTCTTTTCCTATGAATAATGAAAAAATGTTGCCAAATCGTTGCCACAGAGGGGACTAAACCTTGAAAAATCCAGTCATATCAAGGCTTTCCCATCCTCTGAAATCATTCCCACTCAAGTCTTGGGCTTTGATTTAGGGTTATAAAATGCACTCTCGATACGTATTTTGTCCAAATAATCCACGTATTTCGGGCTGTACATAGGTTCCTTGCGAATTTTGTAGCCGTTTTGTAGCCAGCTATTTTATACGTACTAACCGTTCGCAACGACTTGTTTTGAATGATTTGCAGCAGATTTCGATATGATTCCCGCCAATAATCACCCGGAAATTGACCGCCTGATTCACCTCAAAAAACATCTTGGAGGTATGACCATGAGCAAACTTATATCCTATCAATTCAACATCGACACAGCCTGCGTAGAATTGGTTTTTGACGATAGAAGCCAGATTTCCATTGACTTCACCGCCGTTGAAAACGAAGTTGCCGATAACCGCTTCCAGCGGTCAGAGCTGGATTATCTGATCTACAACGACCCGCTTGCTTATGCCGATCTGATTCTGAACAGCAAGCTGAACGTCCTGTTTGAACAAACCGACATACATGGTGTATCCCTCCTTTCTGAGAAGATAAATTCGTTTGTCAGCCCATATCGGCGGCAAGAGCCTGGTCGATGAGCTTTTGCAGCGTCTCCGCCTGCTTCTTTTCCGTGATGGCGCCTACGATGGGGTCACCCACGATATTGCCGTTGCGGTCAACCACATAGGTGGTGGGGTAGGCAAAAATGTTTGTAGTGAACTTTCCCGCCTCGCCGTCGGAAGCGAAATACACATTCTGGTAGGTCACGCCCTTCTTGGCCAGTACATCTTTTGCTTCGGAAATTGCCGCTTCATCGCCATCCAATGTGAAGGTGTTGACACCGATGAGTGCGCCGCCCTTCTTCGCAAGCTCCTTGTTCAGTGCGTCCAGCTCGGAAAGCTCGCCCACGCAGGGATTGCAGGTGGTGAACCAGAAATTCACCACAGTGACGGCGTTGGCGGAGAACAGCTCGTCGCTCTTCACCGTGTTGCCATCCAGGTCCTTGCCCTCAAAGGCGGGGAATTTCTGCATGCTGCCGTCATCAGGCGGCGTGGTCATGTCGCTGCCCGCGGGCACGCTCATAGCGCCATCCGTAGATTGCTGTGCCGCCTCGGGGTACTTTTTCTCTATCATGGTCAGCTTGTTTTCAATCTCGCGGATCTTCTCCGCCGCCTCCTTGAGCAGCTTCAGCTCATCCTCCGTAAACTGATCTTTGGAACCTTCGATGGTGTCCAACAAGAACTCACCATAGTTTTTGTCGTCCTCCTGCATGGTCATGCCCTTGTCGGCCGCCATGAAAACCTTTTCCCAAAGCGCTGTGTCCTCCGAGAGAATGGCATTTTCCTGCGCCATCAGCTCCTTGTGCATGGCAACCGCTTCCTCGGCATTCTTCGGTTCGCTGCTCATTCCGTCCATTTTGTCTCCGCCCTTTGTGCCGCAGGCTGCCAGAGAGAGCACCATCAGTGCAGTAAGCAGCAGCGCCAGAATTCTGCCGGCAGTATTCGTCCTATTCATCTTCATTCGTTTTATTCCTCCCTGTTATTGTTGTTTGTCTGTAGCGTTTCCGCTGCTTTTGCCTTATCTTTACCGTCTCCGAAGCCGTAGCGGAAGCACACGGCTTTCGTCGGACAGGCGCGGATGCACATTCCGCAGCGGATGCACTCGGTATGGTTGGGCGTTTTCGTCACATCCACATCCATCTTGCAGGCTCTGGCGCATTTCCCGCAGGAGACGCACTTATTCTTATCCACCTTCATCTGGAAGAGGGACACCCGGTTGAACAGCGCGTAGAACGCGCCAAGCGGGCAGAGCCACTTGCAGAACGGTCGGTAGAACAGTACGCTCAGCGCAATCACCGACAGCAGGATGCTGAATTTCCATGTAAACAGCTTGCCCAGCGCCGCCCGGATGCCGGAATTGGCAAGGGACAGCGGGATGGCTCCCTCCAGCACGCCTTGGGGGCAGAGGTATTTGCAGAAGAACGGGTCTCCCATGCCAACATCGTTCACAAGGAACGCCGGTAGCAGGAAAACCATCACCAGCAGGACAGCGTATTTCAGGTATGTCAGCGGCTTCAGCCTCTTTGTGGAAAGCTTCTTAGTGGGGATTTTGTGCAGCAGCTCCTGAAACCAGCCGAAGGGGCATAGAAAGCCGCAGATAAAGCGCCCCAGCAGCACGCCCAGCAGAATGAGGAAGCCTGTGATATAGTAGGAGAAGCTGAACTTGGAAGACCCCACCACCGCCTGAAACGCCCCGATGGGGCAGGCCCCGGACGCCGCCGGACAGGAGTAGCAGTTCAGCCCCGGCACGCAGACGGTCTTCCCCGTCCCCTGATACAGTCCGCCCTTGAGAAAGTTCGGCAGATGCAGGTTGGTCAGCAGCGTCGCCCCCGCCTGAATCCAGCCCCGGAAGCGGGACATGGTCTGTGAAACGCCTGAAAACTTTTTACCCAATGCCCACACACTCCAGACATAATTTGATTGCTTTGCTCAGCACTGTCGCCGCCTCGCCCCGCCAGACACCAAAGCACAGCATGGCGGCTCCGGCCATCAGCAGCACGATCTGCGCCGCGGCCTTTTTCCCGCAGCTCATTTTTCATCACCCTTTCCGATTTTCTGCCCCCATCATAGCGCGGGAGAGTTAAAGTCTCTGCTAAGAACGAAAACTTAACGCAAACCTTATCTGTTTTTGCTATAATGAAAGCAACACAAAAACGAAGAAATAAAAAGGAGGGCTCTCATGCACCTTTTAGTAATTGAAGATGAACGCGCCCTGTGCGAGACCATCGTTCGCAGCCTGCGGCGGCTGGCCTACAGCGTGGACTACTGCTATGACGGCGAAAAGGCGCTGGCGTTTCTGGGCGTGGAACGATACGATCTGGTGCTTCTTGATCTGAATCTGCCGAAAAAGGACGGCATGACGGTGCTGCGCACCCTGCGGCAGACCGACCGGGAGACGCGGGTGCTGATCCTCTCCGCCCGCAGCGAAGTGGAGGACAAGGTGCAGGGGCTGGATGCCGGGGCGAACGACTATCTGGCGAAGCCCTTCCACTTGGCGGAGCTGGAGGCCCGCATCCGCAGCCTGACATTGCGGCAGTTCACCCAGCAGGATGTGCTGCTAAGCTGCGGAGGCCTGACCTTTGACACCCGCTCCCGTACCGCCACCGTCAACGGGCAGACGCTGGCGCTCACCCGGAAGGAAACGGGAATCCTGGAATACCTGATGGTGCATCAAGGAAGGCCAGTAAGTCAGGAGGAGCTGATGGATCACGTTTGGGACAATAGCGTGGACAGCTTCAGCAATTCCGTTCGCGTCCACATCTCCGCCCTGCGCAAAAAGCTCCGCGCCGTGCTGGGCTATGACCCCATCCGCAACCGCATCGGCGAGGGCTATCTGATGGGAGGCGAGGAGGAATGAAGCGGCTTTCCCTGCAGTGGCGCATCACGCTGATGTCCGTCCTGCTCATCGGCATCACCTGCGTGGCCATGAATTTGCTGCTGTGCTCCTCCGGTGTGTACTATATGGACACCATTGCGGACAGTTTACAAGGCGGCGGCACGGTGATCCTGAATGATGGCGGAGCGGCGAGCTTTGACCCGCAGCTCATAGCGCCCAACGAGGAGTTGACCATCGTCGTCGATGGGGTGCAGGGGCGCTTCCGCACCACCAACTGGTACATCACGGCGGCGGTAACGCTGCTCAGCGGCATCCTCGCCTATTTCGTCAGCGGACGCGCTCTCAAGCCCCTGCGCAGCTTTACCTCGCAGGTGGAGCAGGTGCAGCTGAACAATCTTGCCGATATGAGGATCGATGAAGATGCTATTTCGGAGTTCCGGCAGCTGAGCCGCTCGTTCAACCAGATGCTGGAGCGGCTGAACAACGCCTTTTCCGCCCAGCGGCAGTTCACCGGCAACGCCGCCCACGAGCTGCGCACGCCACTGGCACTAATGCAGGCGCAGTTGGAGCTGTTTTCCGCGGAGCATCCTGATGTGCGACCGGAGACGGCGGAGTTCCTCACGCTTTTGCGTGAGCAGACGGAACGGCTGATACAGATGACCAGGACACTGCTGGAGATGAGCAATCTGCGGCAGGTGGCGCGGAACGAGCGGATCCAGCTCGCTCCCATGATCGAGGAGATCTTCACAGATCTTGCGCCGCTCTCAGATAAGCTCGGCGTCACGCTGACGGCGGAGGGCGACGGCATTATGACCGGCAGCGATGCACTGATCTACCGGCTGATCTTCAACCTGACGGAGAATGCTGTCAAGTACAACCGGCCGGGCGGCTCGGTACGGGTTTCTGTCACTCAGGAGTTGGAAAAGCTCCTGCTCCGCGTCTCCGACACCGGCTGCGGCATCCCGGAGGTGTATCAGCGCAGTATCTTCCAGCCCTTCTTCCGGGTGGACAAGTCTCGCAGCCGGGAATACGGTGGCGCAGGACTGGGGCTCTCACTGGTATGGGAGATCGCCGACCTCCACGGCGGCTCCGTTTGGGTAGAGAAAAGTTCGGAGAAGGGCACTACCATTGCGGTGGGGTTGCCAACGCAACAATCAACGAAGCCCTAAAACCCTTTTATTCGTTTTTCGCCGCTTCGCTTGCCGCCCTGCGGCGTTCCTCTCTGTATGGGGTGGTCAGCCGGAAAGAGAAGCGTCCCTTTTCAATCTCAAATTCCTTGCAGCCCGTGTCCGGGTCTACGTCCGTCAGCTTGCAGACGGCAGGGTGTTTGCGGCTGTATGCGGTCAGCCTGTTTTTGAGGTCGGTGTTGTGGGTGCGGATGAAGATGGTGGGGTCTTTCTCGTCAAAATAGATTTCGGTGGTCTTTTCCTGCTTGGTAGGTCCTGTTCTCATAGGCTTATCCTTTCTACGGCTCTGTCACGCAATAGGGGTGTTTTTCGGGGATTTTCTTCGGCTCTTGACTTGGGAAAAATGGCAATTTTCAAACAGGAGCGCGCCGGACGATGTCTGCCCTGTCCGACGCGCTCCCATTCGATAAAATGCGTTTTTTCCGGCTCTACACAGGAATCAGCGAGCTTCGTCCCTCGTGACCGCTTTTTCTCTGAGCGGATGGAAGAATCGCCACAGATTATTACGCTGAATTACATCCTCATAGCTGCGGACTTTCCCGCGCAGCTCCGTATTTTCACGCTCCAATTCTGCCGCACGGAGCTTGCTGTGGACAGACTTATAATCAGAAATTTCCTGTTTCAAACTGTCAATCTCAGCCTTGAGCTTTGCAATCAGTTTGTTTGCCGCATCCACCGCCTTTTGCAGTTTGGATTCCTTTTTCTCTGCTGTAACATACTTCTTTGCCAGAGTGGAAATCCGGTCAAAATCTTCACGCTCCACGGCAACTTTGGATGAGAAGGGAATGGACGTTGCCACGATTTTTTCGATAGACCGCACATCGACCCGCTGATTCTGGATTTTTTCAATTTTGCTCCCAAGCGTTGCTGCCTGTTTTTCCTGCTGACGGTTCTGCTCTGTGAATTCTGCCAGCCGCGCCTGTTCCTGCTGCACCTTGAACTGCGTCACCGTCAGATGTTCCTCGGAGCTGCCGCGTTCGCCTCGCTCCACATCGTCATACCCTGCCTTTCGCATGGCAGCGAAGAAATCATCTTGCAGAACGGAATAGGATTTTTGGAGCACAGTTTTCCCGTTTGCGTTCAGCAGCGGTTTCCCATGCTCGTCCAGCGCGGGCTTGGAATCCCACTTTTTGCTCATGCTGACCTGCTGTATCGTTTCCTTGACCGTACCCACCAGCGATTTATCCTTGCAGCGTTTCGACCACAGGATTTGCTTTTCCACGACGGGAATGTAGACCACATGAAGGTGATAGTGGTACACGTCCTGCTCCAGCGCGTCGGACATGGCGCGGTTGCGCTCGTCGGCGTGCATGACCGCCGAAAGGATATACTGCTCGCCGCCGACGATTTCTATTGCGGATTTGTATGCGTCGGTGTAAAATTGTTTTGCGAAGTCATAGCCGCCGTGATTATGAAAATAGGCGGTGTTTACGTCAAAGACCAGCTCGCCGTAGAGAAAGGCATCCTCTTTCAATCCACGGGTGGAGATGATCCCGTCCTTTTTCAACTGCTCAAACATCTCCGCATATCCGGCGGTCGGTTTCTTGAAATGGACATTGAGGTGCGTTCTCTCCGGGACAATATCCTGATTGACATAGGATTCCTTTTCCCGTTCGTTGTGCTGCTGCGCGTTGCCGATTCTGGCAGCGGTCAGCCTCATATTTCTTGCGTTGGTACGATGGATACCGTCGCCTCTTGCCATAGGCAGTTTACCTCCTGATTTCAGATTGTGCAGGACGGGGCAGCTTTCGGGGAGGCACTTCTGCGGAAGTGTAATAACCCACTATGATACTTTCATCCTGCGGCTGCAAAGTATCGTGGGCTCTCCGAGGGGGAACGGGGAATGCGGCTTCTGCGGAAGCCTCTGCCGTGGCTTGCAAGTAGTACCCACTTTGCAAAATCCACGGCGTGACCGCCAGCCTTTCAGCAATCGAATTTGCTTCAACGCTGCCGCCCACAGGCAGAGAGAATTTTGAAAATCCTCTCTGCCATCCATCTCAAAATCTGCGGGTTTTTCGATGGGGACGGGGATGTGAGGGGCTGTGTCAGCCAATGCTTTGCCTTGTCCTCCAGCAACAGGAGCGTGGCACGCTCCTGTCACAGCTCCCAAGGAGGAGTAGTCCAGCGATAGCTTTGCGGAACGCCGCGCCGGTCAAGATATTCCTGCCGCGCCTGTTCGCGTTCTTCCTCGGTAGGGGCAGTCTTATAGCTGGAATAGAGCTGCCGGTTCAGCATGGCGTCGAGCTTCTGCTCTAAGCCCTGACGGATTTCCTCTTCGTAATCATCCTCGCCCCGCAGATGGTACATGGTGAGGTCGATGAAGAGATCATAGGGAATTTGTACGCTTTTCATTTTCCTATCCTTTCCTTTCCGCGACGGTCGCAACGATAGCGACGGTTGCTCTGACAGTATCATTTTCACCGTTGCAACCGTTGCAACCGTCGCAGCCGTCGCGCCGTCCTCATTCGATTACTTCGTACTCTACATTGTCGATGACCATATAGGTGAGTTTCACCTGCCGCCCGGAGTGTTTTGCTCTGTTCTCGTACTTCACATGGTACTCGTCCAGCAGCCTGCCGGATTTAACGTTCAGGTATTTGGTGAGAGCGTTTGCCGCCATGCCTGTGTTGACCGTCTCCGCAAGCTCAGTCGGGCTGCCTGTCCATTCTCTGCTTTCGTAGGAAACAAGCTGGGAAACCGTATCCAATACCGGGTCGGGCGGCTCCTGATACAGCTCGTTCTCTGTCCGTTCAAGGCTCCATATCTGCGTGTCGGCATCTTTTTTCAGATATAGAATTTGATCCTGTTGATCTCGCCCCACCGCATCGACCGTGGCCTCCAATGCAGTCCGTTTCTTCTTCTGCATCAGGAGTGCTCCGTCTGCACAACCGAGAAGTCCTGTTGTGCCGGAGATCGTTTCAAAGCTGTCCCCGGCTGGCTGCTTTCTTGTGTGATGGACGGTAACGATGCAAATGCTGTGTCTGTCCGCAAAACGCTTGAGCTTGCCGATGATCTCATAGTCGCTGGCGTAGCTGTAAGCCTCGCCGCCAGCTTCTCTGATCTTCTGCATGGTGTCAATGATAACCAGCTTCGTGTCGGGGTGTTCCTTTATGAAATTCTCAAGCTGCTCGTCAAGACCGTTTCCGATTTTGTTTGCTGCCGTTGCAAAATGCAGGCTGGCGGTATCCGCCACGCCGTACATCATAAACATTCGACTCTGGATTCTCTGGAAATCATCCTCCAGTGCAAGGTACAGAACCGTACCCTGATGGACTTCATAGCCCCACAGCCTTTGCCCTGTGCTGACATGGTAGGCAAGCTGCGCTACCAGAAATGATTTTCCGATTTTGGGCGCTCCTGCGAGGATATACGCTCCCGCGTAGAGCAAGCCGTCGATGATGGGCGGCCTGCTCTTGTAGGCGGTCTGATACAGCTCTGTCATGGAAACCGTATGAAGATAACGCGGATCGTTCATGCGCCGGATTTTCTCACGCATTTCCTCAATATTTTCCTCCGGGGGATTGCTTTCGCAGGTTTCATGTGGTATGCTCTGGTTAGTTGAATCGTGAGGCGGCTGCCCTCCATCTGCGCCAACAGATGGGATGAGGGCGGTCGTTTTCTCATTTCCCGTCATTTCGCTCACCTCCGGGAATCTGGAAGCCGTAGAACTTCTGCTTGAAATACTGGGCAGGGCATTTTCCGGCAACGGTCAGATAGCCTTGGGCTTTCAGCTCCCTGTTCATTTCCCGGACGATCTGATACGCCTTGCTGCGGCTGATGCCCATGATCTCCGCCACCTCTGACGCTGTGATAAACTGTGCTCTCATAGTACCTCCTGTTTCAAAGTATTTTTCTCGGATTACGCATCTTCCATTCATTCTCACTCTGCCAGTTCTGTTGAAAAGCGTATCCTAAGTACACATTTATTATACGCATACAAGGTGCATCTGTCAAGCCTTTACGAAATAAAAATATGTACTTGCAATTCGCTTTATTCTGTGGTATGATATGGACGAGGTGAATCAGATATGGACAATTTCGATTATCCCGCCATCGGGCAGAGAATTAAGCAACTCCGAAAACGGAAGGGGCTGAACCAGACCGAGCTGGCACAAATGCTTAAAAAATCCCTCCGCACCGTACAGAAGTACGAAACCGGAGAGATTGAAGTGTCGATTGCCGTTGTCAATCAGATCGCAGACCTGCTGGACACGACCTCAACCTATATTCTTGGGTATGAATCCAGCACGACACAGATCAGGACGCTTGCCGACGTAATGGACTTCCTCTTTAAGCTGGAAACGGTAGAGGGCATCGACTTCAAGATCAATGTGCAGAAGCCGCCCCGCAGCAAACAATGGGAGTGCTCGGTTTCCTTTGATGGAAAGAGCACGGCAGAGTTCAACGCAGATATGTGCCTGTTCCTTGAACAATGGGAGGATGAGCGCAGCGAGCTTCGCGCCCATAACTCCACGCAGGCAGCATATAAGCGCTGGAAGGAGCAGACGCTTGCATACTATGCCGCGAACGCAGTCAAATGCACAGAACCAGAAGAACTTGACCGTGACGAACTGATTGCAAGACGGACGGAGCTTTTGGAAAAGGAATATGGTAAAAACGAGAGTAATGAGTAAATAACCCTATCAAAGCCTGATTCTTGAGGGAAGGAGGTAAAAATGTCAGTAACAAAAGACGGCGACACCGGTCGCTGGATGTCGCAGATCCGGGTAACGGATTGGACAGGCAAGACCATCCACAAAAAGAAGCGCGGCTTCGCCACCAAAAAGGAAGCCCTTCAATGGGAACGTGACTTCATCAGCCAATCCACAGGTAGCCTCGGTATGACCTTCGGCGACTTCATCGCTTTGTATGTCAAGGATATGGAGCACCGTCTCAAGCCCTCCACCGTTGCCAGCAAGAAATGGCTGATCGACCTGAAGGTAACGCCCTTCTTCAAGAAAATCCCGCTGAACGAGATCAAGCCCACTCATGTGCGCCAGTGGCAGAACTCTCTGACCAGCTACCGCGATGAAAGCGGCAAGCCCTACTCCCAAACCTATCTCAAGTGCATCAACAACCAGCTCACAGCAATTTTCAACTACGCAGTCAAGTACTATGGACTGAAAGAGAATCCATGCCACAAGGCAGGGAGCATGGGTAAGAAACACGCCGATGAGATGCTGTTCTGGACAAGGCAGGAGTTTCAGACATTCATTGAGGTCATGAAAGACCGGCCTGCCAGCTACGCGGTATTTATGACCTTGTACTTCACCGGAATCCGTGAAGGAGAGCTATTGGCGCTTACGCCGTCGGACATCGACTTTGAAAAGAAAACCCTGACGGTAAACAAGAGCTATCAGCGTCTCGGCAGAGAGGACATCGTCACCACGCCGAAAACGCCTAAGAGCAACCGCACCATCCCTATCCCTGATGGACTCTGCACCTGTTTACAGGAGTATATGTCCCATTGCTACGGGCTGCAAAAGGACGACCGGCTCTTTCCCTACACCAAGAGCTTTCTGTATCACGAAATGGAGTATGGCTGCAAGGCATCGGGGGTAAAGCGCATCCGGGTGCATGACATTCGCCACAGCCACGCCAGCCTGTTGGTGGAGATGAGTTTCTCCCCGCTGCTGATCGCGGAGCGGCTCGGACACGAGAAGGTGCAGACCACGATGGACACATACAGCCACCTGTACCCCAACAAGCAGGTGGAGGTAGCCAGACAGCTTGACGGCATTATGCCGTGAGCCTCTGGCTACAAAAAACGCCGCAAATGTAGCCAATTTGTAGCCAGCAAAAAAGAAAAATCCTGAAAAACGCTGTATTACCAACGCTTTCCAGGATTCAGAAAACACTAAATATTTATTCCCACTCGACAAATCCTATTATATGGGACTGTATTTTCTATGTTTTCACGGATAAATTATTCGCGAATTTGTTAATGTTTCACCTGTTATTTTTGGCCGCTCAATTTCTTAGTATCAAAATAGTATCACAAAAGGCGGAGAAATGCAACCACATTCCCCGCCTTTTCCAAATCACTTCTCATTTTTCTTTAATACTATTCCTTGATATGTTCTAAGCGATTCCCCTCTTGGTCAAACAATTCATATACTTCATACTTGCCAGTTCCAGTCCCATAAAACAAGTGATAACCGTTTATATCTAAAGGTGTCAACTCTTGATTTTGATAGGTAATAGCGGCTACATCTTCGTCATAAGCGACAGCCATCACAACATATTTATCACTTTTATCATACCAAGAAACCAATACTTGCGTTCTAAGGTCACCACTGTCGAGCTTTTGAGGTATTTCAATATTTAGAGAGCCATTCATTTCAACAACGCTATAAAAAATACTGTTTTTTTGTATGATAGCGTTCTGGAGTTCATTATTATTATTTTCGTTAGTATATATTACTACAATAAGATTTTCATCAATTTGTTGGGAGGTTAAGATTTCGCCTACTTCAAACGGATATTTTATTCTGTTGAGTGCAGTATCAATACTTTTAGGAAAGTATATAAAAGAACCAATTACCACACTTAAAAAGATAAATAGTCCAATAAAAATTAGTTTTCTGTTTTTCATGTGCGGCCTCCAATGGGAATTTATCGTTTACATTATAACAGTAAAATTCCCTGCTGACAAGTACAAAACGGGAGGGCACCCCATAGAGTGCCCTCCTGCTGTCCGTTACCTCGCCCCCCGTCTAAACCTCCGCTTTGCTTTCTTCTGCTCCCGCTCTTGCGCCTCCCGGCGCTTTGCGTCCTCCACGGCTCGCTCTACTTCCTCCGGGCCGAAAGCCCGCTTGACCCGCTCAAAGTCGGCAACAGCACCCCGCAGGGCCTTGTTCTCCAACTTCGTTTCCTGCAAGCGGTCGGACAACCGCTCGTTTCCTTCCCTGGCCCGTCCATAGTCCCCCTGCAAACGCTCATACTTCCCTTTCAACTCGACATA
>CAKNZJ010000204.1 GCA_932222125.1 uncultured Clostridia bacterium
CCGCCATGACAAGTGGCTGTGCATGATATATCCCCGGCTGAAGCTACTCCAACGGTTGTTAGCGGAAGATGGGGCAATTTTTATAAGTATTGATGATGCTGAACAAGCTAATTTGCGGCTGATATGTGATGAAATATTTGGTGCAAATAAGTTTGCAGGAGTTCTTATATGGCAGAAACGGACTTCACCTGATGCAAGGAAAAAACTAAGTAATGGTCATGAGTACATCATCGCTTATACAAAAAACGGGGATATAGATAGCACGTTCAATTTACTTGATATTGAGGGAAAGGACGCCAAAAAATTTAAAAATCCTGATAACGACCCCCGTGGTCCCTGGGTCTCGTCAGACTTTACTGCTCAAGGTTGGCGACCAAATCAAATGTATGAAATCACAACCCCAAGCGGTATGAAAATGACCCCACCTGAAGGAAGGTGTTGGCGGCATTTGGAGGAAGTTTATAATACTTTACTTTCTGAAGGGCGGTTGTGGTTCGGTTCTGATGGTTGTGGTGTACCAAGGAAAAAGACATACTTGCATGAAAAAGAGGGCAAAGGTATATGGACTTGGTGGCCGAATAGCGAAGTAGGACATACCCAGGAGGCAACTCAAGAAGTTGCAGCAATTTTAGGGAAAGCTGTTTTTGATTATCCGAAACCGATCCGTTTATTGACACGAATTTTTAAGATTGCCTCTGATCCAGATAGCATAATTCTTGACTCCTTTGCCGGTTCCGGCACCACCGCCCACGCAGTTCTCAACATGAACAAGTCCGACAGCGGACACCGTAAATTCATCCTTGTAGAGATGATGGACTACGCCGAGAGCATCACCGCCGAACGGGTCAAGCGGGTCATTGAAGGCTACGGGCAGGGCAAAAATGCTGTGGAAGGTATAGGCGGCGACTTCACCTTCTACGACCTCGGACCCGTCCTGCTCCTGCCCAACGGCAATCTGAACGAGGACGTGGGCGCGGAGAAAATCCGGGAGTATGTCTATTTCATGGAGACAAAAGCCTCCATCGAACCGGACAAAGCGGATGAGCCCTATTATATGGGCATCCACTTGGATAGCGCCTATTACTTCTATTATGAGCGTGACAGTCTCACCACCTTGAACCGCGATTTTCTGGGGAGCATCAAAACCAAGGCGGGCCGGTACACCATTTACGCTGACCAATGCACCCTGAGCCAGGCGGAGCTGGAGCGGTGGCACATCACCTTCAAAAAAATCCCACGGGACATCTCAAAGCTGTAAGGAGGCGGCGCTATGGAACTGAAAACCTATCAAAAGCAGGTCATGGATGATCTGTCCGCCTATCTGGGCCATCTGAACCGGGACCGCGAACTGTTTGCCGCCTGGAAGGGCTACTGGATGGATCAGGATATCCCTGTTGGGCTGGGCGGCGTTCCGGCGTACCAGTCCGCCATTCCCGGCGTTCCCCACGTCTGCACGAAAGTCCCCACTGGCGGCGGTAAAACCTTCATGGCCTGCGCCGCCCTCAAGCGCATTTTTGATACCATGCCTCTGGACAAGCCCCAGGTGGTGGTGTGGCTCGTGCCGTCGGATTCCATTCTGACGCAGACCATTCGGAACCTGTCCAACCCGGACCACGAATACCGCCTGCGGCTCAATTCGGATTTTGCCGGACGGGTGGGCGTGTATACGAAGGAAATGCTCCTGAGCGGCCAGCAGTTTTCCCCCGATACCGTCCGGGAGATGCTGACAGTCTGTGTGC
Organism: uncultured Clostridia bacterium; assembly: GCA_932222125.1. Classification (GTDB taxonomy): domain Bacteria; phylum Bacillota; class Clostridia; order Oscillospirales; family Oscillospiraceae; genus Enterenecus. The sequence continues at coordinate 1,740 of CAKNZJ010000204.1, forward strand.
TGAGCTATGCCTCTCTGCGCATTGACAGCAAAAAGAAGGACGTGCGCAAGGTCTACCAGGAGAACGGAAACCTGCTGAAATTCGCCCAGTATTTCAAGGATGACTCCGTACTGCTGGCCGACACGCCGGACACGGCGCTGATCCAGGTGCTGCGGCAGTTGTCCCCTGTGGTAGTGGTGGACGAGAGCCACAACGCCGGATCTGATTTAAG
>CAKNZJ010000205.1 GCA_932222125.1 uncultured Clostridia bacterium
CTGGATTTGAAGTTGGTATTCATCCGGGATGGTGTCCTCCCATTCGCCAGCCTTGTAGGCGGAGGCTGTCTTGGCCTCGAAAATACACGTCCCAACGTCCGGGACTTCACAGATACCGTCCAGATTCGCCAGCATGAAGGGGTGTTCCTCGCTCTGGAGAAGATGCTTGAACTGCTTGACCTCGATTCCGGTGCGCTTGGTGAACTCGGCCCGGACAAACGGTTCCAACTGCGTACCCCAGTAAGCGGCCTCCCCGGCCTCCTGGGGCGGGAGCTGGTCGGTCTTATCCAGCCACAGCTCCACGGGGGACTTGTAGCGGTTGATCCCGCAGACTACAGAAGCGTCCGAACCGCCGATGCCCTGCTTGCGGTACTCCAGCCAGTCCGCATAGGGCAGATTTTCGGTAGAAACTAAAATGTTCGCTGGCATATCAAAACCTCACTTTCATCAAAATAGGGACAGGGGACGCACAGCCACAGGCCGCACGCCCTCTATATGTCCATTTACACATCATGCCGCCGCCAGCACCATTTTGTATGCCTTGTCGATCATGGGGTTGCCCTCCACCGTCCGCAGGAACAGGTTCTCGTTGTAGTTCTTGGTCTTGCGGATGGGATTAGAGTGTGTGGCAAAATCGCTGACAGCGTTGACAAAGCGGTAGCCATTCTTGCCCACGCTGGACAGGTCGGGAGCGTCCCAGTACCGCATTTTCATGTCCTCCAGCAGACGCAGATTGTTCTTGCGCTGGACTTCCGGCATATCAGCAGTGACAGGGAAGAACTCCTGCATGAGCTCCATGATCTTCCGGTCAGGCAGTTTGATCTGGGACAGGGTATCAATGCCCCGGCCCAGCTCGCTCATGTACTTCTCGGCCAACCCAAGGGTTTCCTCGGCCTCATGGACACGGAGCATGACGTTCTCGGTGTGCTTGGTAGTCCAGATACGCTTTGCGCTGTTGAGGGCCAGATTAAGGGTGTTCTGGCAGACAACACGGATGGGGGTCATAGCGACTTTGATACCGGAGCTGCCATCGTGGGAGTTCATCACCACCAGATAGGGGGCAATCTCGTCCCCTGC
>CAKNZJ010000206.1 GCA_932222125.1 uncultured Clostridia bacterium
AAATAACCGCCCCCCGACCAAAGAGTGCGGTTATTCCTGCAAGTAATTGCTCTAAGGGCTGGCCGCCTACCAGCAACGCCCCAAGACGATTCCAGTATATCTTTTTACTGCGAAGTTGTCAAGAAAGACTGCCTCTGCCTGGGGGCAGTCTTTTTTGCGTGCCTGCTTCATGATATGGGGCATGCTGTCTTGTCCCACAGATAAAAGCGTCTAAGTTGGATACCAGCAGTTCCACACGTAGTACCAATTCGAATCGAGATAAAGACTACCAACGAAAAGCTGGAGTATGCCCGTGAAGGTATCAGGAGGCCCGGAGCTAGGACCCACTCTGGCAAGGGGTGAGCGTTATCACCCACCTGAGCTGGGATGGGGTAACGAGTCGTTCACCCGCCTAAACCGGCCAGCCGCCCTCAGGATATTCGGGTCGGAGGCTCCCATCACCGCCCCCAGCCCGAAGCTCCCGCACAAAGGCGCAGGCGAGGGCGGCCCTGCGCCGGCGGCGTGCCCCGCTCCATGAGCGTGTCGCTCATTCAGTCTCCCCGCCGGAGGGCTTGTTTTTTTGCGCCTTTTTTGCCTTTGTCTGCTTCTTTTCAAGAGCTTCCATGCCAAGACGGATTAGTTCTAACGTTGCGGCGGAACGGCTCGGATAGCGATTTTCAAAACGAAAATCATCAATGCGTTTTAATAATTCATCATCAACTATGACTGTATAGCGTGGTTTTTCAGTTGGCATTACTGTCATCTCCTTACAGTTCATATTATGTACAGGTTCATACGTTCTGTCAATATTTTTTGAAAAATCTCTTGACAGGTTCAGACCCTATGAACTACAATAGTAGAGTTCATAAGTTCAGACCCGCTGACCCGGAAAGGAGGTGCGCATATGGCTTCGGCACTTACAAGGTTGACGTTTGTCGTGACAAAGGAGATGGAACCACTCCTTGCCAATGCAAAAAAGAATCAATTTTATGACCGCACACAGTCTGATATGATTCGTGAATTAGTGTTGGCAGGGTTGGACACTCTGGATGAAAAAGCGGCAAAGGAAAAGCGGTGCGAAAGGGTGTCCTAAAACGCCCTATCCACCACGCCCAGCGGTCTATGCTGGACTTTATCCAGGGTGCAAAATTCATGCAAGATATAATGTCAGCCAAAGACAACCCGCCGCTGACCGGGACCATTCCTCCACTTGCGCCTGGGGTGGGGGCAATACCCCCGCTCTTTGGCGGCCCGGAGGGCGGCCCTGCGCCGGCGGCGTGCCCCGCTCCATGATCGAGAGTTGACACTAAACGGCCTGAGAGGGCCGACAGCCCCGCTGTGAGCGGCGGGATATGTTACTACACACCGGGGCGTGTTTCGCTGTCGTGCGCCCCGCTGGGGGGTCTCCAGTGCTCACAACGGCCAGGTCTGGCGGGGCCGCTGCATAGAATCCGCCCGGGTCCTTGCGGCAGTTTGCCGT
>CAKNZJ010000207.1 GCA_932222125.1 uncultured Clostridia bacterium
CAACGGACCTGAGAAATCTTCCTCAGGTCCGTTGGATGCAGGGATGATATGGGGGGTAGTATTACTTCAACTCCACCTTGGCGCCGGCTTCTTCCAGCTTGCCCTTCAGCTCCTCGGCTTCTTCCTTGGCGACGCCTTCCTTGAGGGCCTTGGGGGCGCCTTCCACCAGGGCTTTGGCCTCAGCCAGGCCCAGGCCGGTGATTTCACGGACAGCCTTGATGACCTTGATCTTGGCGGCAGCGTCAAAGCTGGCCAGAACCACGTCAAACTCGCTTTTCTCCTCCGCAGCGGCAGCGCCGCCGGCAGCAGCGGCAGGAGCGGCCATGGCTGCGGCAGAGACGCCGAACTCTTCCTCCAGAGCCTTTACCAGATCGTTCAGTTCCAAAACAGTCAGAGCCTTAACTTCGTCGATCAGAGCAGTGATTTTCTCGCTCGCCATGATGATTTACCTCCTAAAATGTCAATTGTATGAATTGTAATGATTATGTGCCATCCCAATCCGGGATGAGACGGTCATTCGGTAGCAGGGGCCTCCTCGGTGGAAGCGGGTTCTTCGGCAGGGGCCTCTGCGGGGGCAGCAGCCTCCTCTGTAGCGGGGGCGGCTTCCTCTGCGGGGGCAGGCTGGCCACCCTGTTCCGCGATGGCCTTGATGACCACGGCCAGGCTGGTGATGGGAGAGAGCAGCATACCCAAGGTCTGAGCAAGCAGAGTGTCCTTGGAAGGCAGCTCAGCCAGGGCCAGTACGTCGGTTAGGGGCAGAATCTGTCCGTCCATAAAACCGGCCTTGATGTTGAAGCGGTCGCCCATTTGCTTGGCATACTTGTTGATGATGCGCATTGGGGCCACGGGATCGTCCTTGGAGACAGCCAGGGAAGTGCTCCCATTGAGCACCTCATCCAGCGCACTCATGTCCACATTGCCCAAGGCGCGGCGAAGCAGGGTATTCTTCACCACGGCATACTCCACACCATTCTCACGCAGTTCCGCCCGCAGGGCGGTGTCCTCCGCCACGGTAATGCCCTTGTAGTCCACCAGGACACCGGAGCTGGCGGCTTTGATGCTGTCGGTGAGGGTGGCCACAATGGCCTGTTTCTCACTGAGAACCTTTGCGTTCGGCATTGTTTGAATTCACCTCCGGGTAGTTTGGTTATAGCAGGTATTTTGCGCGCAGGGCACAAAAAACGCTGCCCTCGTGTCCACACGAAAACAGCGCAATCATAACGTATTGGCTGCATTCTCGGCGGGATTTACGCATACGCACCCGCTGTCTTTGAACACGGCTTACATTATATAGCATCCCTCTAGTTTTGTCAAGAAAAACTCAAAAAAGCCTGCTGTTTTGAGTTTGTACAATGTTTGTCAGTTACAAAGTAAATAATACCTTATAATATAACGTGGAGATGACGAATAGAAAAGATGGTGAGGGATATCCTGAAAAACTAAAGTTGTAAAGAAATGCTGCATCTACTTTATCTTTTGGGTTGATGGAGAATGCTTCCGCGATTTTACCAAGGTGCCGTCTAATGCCGCTGCGGGTCATCAGAGCGGCCTACCAGGTAGTCTAGGGATATGTCGAAGTAGTCTGCCAGGGCGATGAGAACAGATGCGGTTGGTTCATTTTTTCCATATTCATAGAACTGATACATGGCTTCAGAGACACCGGCGGCTTGCGCAGCCTGGACTTGAGTAATTTTTCTCTGCTTACGGATGCGCCGCAGGGCTTCATTTAATTTCATAGCGCAACACCTCCAAATTAAAAGGGGTATTGACACATAATAAATTATGTGCTAACATTGACAAAACCTAATAAATTAGGTGAGATAAAAAAGAGGGGAGAAGATGAATATGGCGCTATGGGCAAGCTGTAAACAGTCCGGCAAGGCATAGGGGCAGGTCGCCAAAGAAGCGAATATGAGCGAAGGCATATACCAGGGATATAGGTATGGCAAAAGTGAACCTAGCATTCGGACGGCAATCCGAATTGCAGGGATGCTCAACAGAGGAGGGGAAGAGTTGTTTGAGGCGGCAGCCTCGCAATAGGCGAAATACCTGGTGGCAACCGGGCAAATCAGGGACATTTGCAACACTAAGATACCATAAGGCACGGCGTTGGGTCAAGAGCGCCTGCTGTAAGACACTCTGCTGAAAAGAGTAGAGGATAGGCGTTTGTCCATATGGAAGGAAAAAGGGATAATATTTCTGTGTTACGAAACATGATATCCTGCTGGCTTGGCAGAATAAATTGAAAATTTTGAGTGGGTGATTAACATGAAAGGATATAAAGAGTATCCAGAAGAAATTTGCGGGGGTTGCCGGCATTTTTGCCCGCATTACATCCGAATGAGGGATAACCGCTACGTTCTCATCCGCTTTGGACATTGTGTCTTTCCAAGGATGAAAAGGCGGCGGATAGAGGAGCATTGTCCCAATTGGAGCCCTGTGGAGACAGAAAATAACAGAGTCTAAAAGCAGGTGCAAAAAAGCCGCCGAGTAATATCCGGCGGCTTTTTACTATGTTATAAATCAGGCAAATTTGCCAGTGTTCAGCTTCACACCGGGACCCATGGTGGAGGCAGCCACGCAGCTGCGGATATATTGACCCTTAGCGGCGGCGGGCTTAGCTTTGACAATAGCGCCCATGAGCGCGTTCAGGTTTTCGCCGAGCTTCTCCGCGCCGAAGGATACCTTACCGATGGGGCAGTGGATAATGTTGGTCTTATCCAGACGGTACTCCACCTTACCGGCCTTGATTTCGGTGATGGCCTGGGTCACATTGGGAGTGACGGTGCCAGCCTTGGGGGAGGGCATCAGGCCCTTAGGACCCAGCACCTTACCCAGACGGCCCACGGTGCCCATCATGTCGGGGGTGGCGACCACCACGTCAAAGTCAAACCAGTTTTCCTTTTGGATTTTTTCCACCATGTCCATCTCGCCGACGAAGTCAGCTCCGGCGGCCCGGGCCTCATCAGCCTTGTCGCCTTTGGCGAAGACCAGCACACGCTGGACCTTACCGGTGCCGTGGGGAAGGACAATGGCGCCACGGACCTGCTGATCGGCGTGGCGGGAGTCCACACCTAGCTTGACGTGCAACTCCACGGTCTCATCAAACTTGGCCTTGGCTGTCTTGATGACCAGATCCATGGCCTCGCCTACATCATACTGTGCGGAGCGGTCGATGAGCTTTGCGCTGTCCACATATTTTTTACCTTTGCAAGCCATTTTCTTCTTCCTCCTTCCCTTACTCTTCCACCAGAATGCCCATGGAGCGAGCGGTGCCGGCGATCATGCTCATAGCGGCCTCCAGGCTAGCGGCGTTTAGGTCGGGCATCTTTGTTTCGGCGATCTTCTGCAGGTCAGCCTTGGACAGGGTGGCCACCTTGGTCTTGTTGGGGACGCCGGAACCGGACTCGATGCCACAGGCCTTCTTGATCAGGACAGGGGCGGGAGGCGTCTTGGTAATGAAGGAAAAGGAGCGGTCAGCATAAACGGTGATAACCACGGGAATAATCAGTCCCATGTCCTTCTTGGTGCGCTCGTTAAATTCCTTGGTAAAGGCGGCGATATTCACGCCGTGCTGGCCCAGGGCCGGACCCACAGGGGGGGCCGGAGTTGCCTGACCGGCGGGGATTTGCAGCTTGACATATCCAGTAATTTTCTGTGCCATTTAAAATAGCACCTCCTACATAAAATGTGGTGGTGACGGAGCACGAATCGCTCCTCCCACGGCGTCGGTATAGTCCTTGCATCGCTGGCCCCTAATTCAAGGATATGGGGACTGCGTCACTCCGCTATACCTTTGATTTGTTCCGGACCTGCTTAGCTGGGCGCTGCAACAAATAACGGGTGGAGGGATTTAGATGGTCTCCACCTGGTCCAGCTCCAGTTCCACAGGGGTCTCCCGGCCAAACATAGATACCATCACCCGGACCTTGCCGCGCTCCATGTCCAGATCCTCCACTGTGCCGATGAAGGAGGACAGGGCGCCGTCGGTGATCTTGACACTGTCACCTACTTGATAGGCCACGACAACTTCCCGCTTTTCCACACCCAGGGCGGCAATCTCGTCTTCGGTGAGGGGGATGGCTTTGTTGGCCGCGCCCACAAAACCGGTTACGCCGCGAATATTGCGCACTAGGTGCCAGGTTTCGTCGGTCATGATCATCTTGACCAGCACATAACCGGGGAACACTTTATGTTCCGCCGTTTTGGGGCCGTTGTCCGTGATCTCAGTAACAGTCTCCATAGGGATTGAGACCTCGGCGATTAAGTCGTGCATATTGCGGTTTTCCACAGCCTGCTCAATGGACATAGCTACAGTGTTCTCGTAGCCAGAGTAGGTATGGGCCACATACCATTTCAGCTGGTCAGACATGGGCCGCACCTTTAAGCGAAGAGGTTGAGCAGAGCGTCGATGACTGCACGAGCAAGAAAGTCAAAGACCCAGATAAAAATGCCCACCACAATGACACAGGCGATGACAGTGCCTACGTTCTTCAGCACAGATTTTGCAGAGGGCCAGGTAACCTTTTTCAACTCGCCCTTGAGGTCCTTGAACCAGCGCAGCACGCTGCCGGATTTTTCCTGCTTTTTGGAGGGAGAGGCCTTCTTAGGCTTCGGGGTGGAGTTTACGGACTCCTGGGAAGCGTTGTTCCGCTTTTCTTGTTCAGACATTCAATTTACCCTTCTTTCCTTGAGCGACAGCCCATTACTTGGTTTCGGTGTGCAGCGTGTGCTTTCTGCAGAAGGGGCAGTACTTGTTGAGCTCCAAACGGTCAGTGGTATTGCGCTTGTTTTTGGTGGTGTCGTAATTGCGCTGTTTACACTCGGAGCAGCGCAGCACGATTTTCACACGGTTCCCGGCTTTCGCCATACTCGGCACCTCCTTTTGAATTTGGCCGCCCGACAAAAAAACGCCGGGACCGGCCCCTGCCGATTCCAGCGCTTCAAATGGGCGCACTACGCCCGAAGAAAAGCTACGGAAAAATCGGCTGATTGCCTCCCTGTGATCCATGAAATATGGAGAGAGGGGTTTATATCCATCCCGTAAAATGGATATAAACAAAAGCCCTACTCACAGGTGCCAATAGTTTATCACGCTGCTATAGGCTTGTCAAGGGCCATTTTGTCGTCTATAATGTGGGGTAGGATGTATCATCAATATGCCGATTACATGGGCTGGAGGGATGCGGATGAGAGTGATGGCCATCGATTATGGGGACGCCCGAACTGGGGTGGCTATCTCGGATGAAATGGGGCTGCTGGCGGGGTTTACCACTGTCATTCAAAGTCACCGGGAGGAACAGGTGCTGGGGGAATTGTGCCGCCTGATCACCCAGCGCCAGATCACAGAGCTGGTACTGGGCTTTCCCCGGAATATGGACGGCAGCGAGGGACCCCGGGGGGAGCGGTACCGTGAATTTGCCGCCCGGCTGGAGCGGGCTAGCGGCATGGGGGTTCGGCTGTGGGACGAGCGGCGCACCACCATTGAGGCTCACCAGATTCTCCATGCCTCGGGAAAGAAGATGAAAGCCCATAAAAAGAATGTGGATGCGGTGGCTGCCAGCCTGATTTTAGAGGGCTATCTCACCCGGCGGGCCAAAAATCTGTAAGTTCGTTATTCTGTGGAGGCGTGCGCTCTGGAGTGTAAAGGAAAATAAGAAAAGTTTAAGGAAAGGTTTCGAGAGGCCACAAAGCGGGAATATACCCAAGCGTATATCTCAGTGGTGGAGGAGTGGCTTAGCCAAACAGATGGGCAGAGATAAAAACCCGGCGGAGCAGCGCTCCGCCGGGTTTTTATCGTGTTAAGATCAAGCCAGTTCCGCTGTATCCAGTGCGATCATCAATTCCTCGTTGGTGGGGATGAGGAGCACCTTTACCTTTGAATCAATGGCGGAGATGATGGCTTCCTTGCCGCGGACATTGTTGGCGTCGGGGTCCAGTTTCACGCCCATAAACTCCAATTGGCCGGCGATGGCCATGCGCTGTTCGGCCGAGTTCTCACCCACGCCGGCGGTGAATATGATGGCGTCAACACCGCCCATGGCGGCGGCATAGGCACCGATCAGTTTTTTCACACTGTAGTTGAACATGTCCACTGCCAGAGCAGCCCGCTGGTTGCCGGACTCCCCGGCTTCGGATAGGTCCCGAAAGTCGGAGGACACCCCCGATACACCCAGCACGCCGGACTGCTTGTTGAGTACGTTGAGCATCTGGGTGATATCCAGATTGTGCTTGTTCATTATATACTCCAGGATACCGGCGTCCAGGTCGCCAGAGCGGGTGCCCATGGGTACTCCGGCCAGGGGAGTGAAGCCCATAGAGGTGTCCACGCTCTTACCACCATCGATAGCGGTAACAGAAGAGCCGTTGCCCAGGTGACAGGATATGAGCTTCAGGGAGTCGATAGGCTTGCCTAGCATATCGGCGGCCCGCTGGGATACATACTTGTGGCTGGTGCCATGGAATCCGTAGCGGCGCACCTTGTCCTGCTCATAGTACTCATAAGGCAGGGCATAGGTATAGGCTACAGGGGGTATGGTCTGATGGAATGCGGTGTCAAATACCGCCACCTGGGGCACGTTGGGGCCCATGACGGCAGCGCATGCTTTGATTCCAGTGATGTTGGCTGGGTTATGGAGGGGGGCCAGAGGGATGCACTCGTCCAGGGCGGCCATCACCTTATCATCAATTTTGACCGAGTTGGCGAAGGTTTCGCCGCCGTGAACCACACGATGGCCCACCGCGTCGATCTCGCTCATAGAGGCGATGACACCGTGATCAGGGTCCACCAGCGCGTTCAGCACGGTTTGGATGGCCTCGGAATGGGTGGGCATGACCACATCTGCCGCGTCCACAGCGCCCTTACCGGGAGCCTTGTAGGTGAATTTGCCGTCGATCCCGATGCGTTCGCAAAGTCCCTTGGCCAGCACCTCCTGATTACCAGTATCCAGCAGCTGGTATTTCAAAGAAGAACTACCGGCGTTGATGACAAGAACTTTCATGTTTGACACTCCTTTGGTAAGACTCCAAATGGGAAGGGGATTATTTTGCTTACAATAAAAAATTAGGTAAAATAGGTATTTACTTCTGCGGTTGATTTGTTATATTATAATACGAAAAATAGAAACCTGCAAGTATTTTTCTCAAAATTGACTAAAAAGGTAAAAAGGAATGAGGCGGAGATGAGGGTGGTTGGCATTGTGGCGGAGTACAATCCATTTCATGCCGGCCACCGTTTTCACCTAGAGCAGACCCGCCGTCTGATGGGCGATTGCGCTATCGTTGTGGCCATGAGCGGTAACTTTGTCCAGCGAGGGGACTGCGCTATCTTTGACAAGTGGACCCGGGCCCGTGCCGCTCTGGAGGGAGGGGCGGATCTGGTACTGGAGCTGCCCACGGTATGGGCTGCTGCTTCGGCGGAGCATTTCGCATGGGGGGCAGTCAGCCTTTTGCGGGAGGCGGGAGCCCAGGCGCTATCCTTTGGCAGCGAGTCGGTGGACAGCACCGGTCTGGCCCGGGTAGCCGCCTGTTTGGACAGCCAGGAGTTTCATAGGGGCCTACGTATGTTTTTAGATCAGGGGATGCCCTTCGCTGCCTGCCGTCAGAGGGCCGCGGCCACCCTATTGGGGGATGGGCTTGCCGGGTTACTGTCCCAGCCCAACGACAATTTGGGGGTAGAGTATCTCAAGGCGGCCCGGCGGTTGGGCTGGAACCCGGAGGTATTGGCGATTCCACGGAGGGGGGCGGGTCATGATGGCGGAGACCATCCAGGCTATCCGTCCGCCTCCTGGCTGCGGGAGCGCATTCTGGCCGGGAGGCCGCCGGTGGGGAATCCGGCCAGCCTCAAATATGGGGAGCGGGGTGTGCTGGCCCGACTGAGGGCCATGAACCCGGAGGATTTTGCGCGGCTGCCCGACAGTTGTGAGGGGCTGGACAGGCGGCTTTACCGGGCCGTCCGCGAGGGGACGAGCCTGGATGAGGTGTACCAGCTGGCTAAGACCAAACGGTATGCCCACGCCCGTATCCGCCGCATGGTGTTGTGGGCCGCGCTGGGACTGGGGGCGGCGGACCGCCCCCAAACGCCTCCCTATTTGCGGGTGTTGGGGGCGAACGGACAGGGTAGAAGGGTGCTGAAGGATTTGACCACAGAGCGGCCTGTCATTACAAAGCCTGCCCACGGCAGGGGGCTTGCGCTGTTGGAGCTGGAAGCAAAATGTACAGACTTCTATGCTCTATGCCGGGAATATTCTCTGCCCTGTGGGGCAGAGTGGACAGTTAGTCCGGTGATGCTTTAGACCTGATACTGTCAGGGAATTTACAGAAAATTGATAATTTCTCCCTGTAGGTGGGGTAGAATCAAACATCATAATCAAGGAGGCGGCCGCCATGTATTATCATAACAATAACAACGGCCTGATTGACAGGTTTTGCGCCAAACATCCCGGATTTGGCATACAAAATCTGATGCTCTATATTGTGGGGGGGCAGGTTGTCGTGTTCCTGCTGAAGCTGTTTTTCCCCGATGTTTATCAGATGTTTGACCTCGTTGGGGCACAGGTTCTCCGGGGACAGGTGTGGCGGTTGGTAACTTTCGTTTTTCTGCCAAGTTCCAGCAATCCCTTTTTTCTACTGTTGAGCGGCTACTTCTACTATTGGATCGGCCAACTGCTGGAGAGGGAGTGGGGAAGCACAAAGTTTACCCTATTCTATCTGTCCGGGGTGGTGCTGTCCATAACCTATGGGCTGGCATTTGGCATTGCCAGTATCTATTACGTCAACTTGTCCATCTTCCTGATCATCGCCACCTTGTATGGGGAGATGCAGGTGCTGCTGTTCTTTGTGGTGCCTATCAAGATGAAGTGGCTGGCCATTTTGGATGTGGTTTTAATCTTGGCAGACGCGGTTCCCATGGCAAGGATGGGGTGGTGGGCGGACGCGCTGGCGCCGCTGCCATCCTTTGTTAACTACTTTATATTTACCTGGCCGGTATGGTCCTACAAGCTGGGCATTGCCCGGAGGAAAACGGACCCTAAGGTCATCCATTTCAAACGGGCAGCCCGACAGGCGGAGAAAAAGGGCCGGGAGACCGGCAGTTATCTTCATAAATGCGCGGTGTGCGGTGTCACCGATGCGATGGAGCCGGATATGGAATTTCGTTATTGTTCCAAATGCGACGGCTACTACTGCTACTGCGCCAACCACATCAACAATCATGTGCACATACGTCAGGACTGATGTGGAGTGCTGTGCCCGATCCCATGGAGCTTCCAGGGATTGACAAGCAGGGATAAGAGGAGTATGCTGTAGAAAAAGGTGAAAAATTGCATGGGAAAGGAGGCGCAGTCCATGACTTACCAGGGGCTATTGCAGGGGAAGAGCGGAGCGGAAGAACAAAAGGCAGGGACTGCCCCGATGTGGAAAGTAGGGTAGGTGTCCACTGCGCTTCATTCCGGCTAGGAAAGCCCCTCTGTTACAGAGGGGCTTTTTTGCGTCTTAGTCTTATATGCATGGTAATATAGGAGGAGAGCGGTGATGGAAACAGAATTTAAGCTTCCTGGGCGGGACAAGGCAAGGTTGATCCTGCGCTATCTACGGGACAATGGGCACCTTTTTGCCATAGCCTTGATCTGCGCCTGCCTGGGGATGGTGTGTAATGCGCTCATCCCACAGATCATCCGATTTGCCGTGGATGGAGTGCTGGACGGTAAGGGGGTGGAGCTGCCCGCCTTTTTGGAGGGGATCAACTTTTTGGAGGTATTGCGGACCGACCCGTTGCGCGGGCTATGGTGGTCCGCGGGGGCGGTGGTAGCCGTGGCTGCCATGCAGGGTGTGTTCACATACGGCCGGCGCATCAATCTGGCTAAAGGTTCGGAGGGATTCGTCAAGAGTATCCGGGACGACCTATACCGGCACATCCTATACCTCAGCTTTGACTGGCACACAGCAAACGCAACCGGCGACATCATCCAGCGGTGCACCTCTGATGTGGATGTCATCCGCACCTTCGTGTGCAATCAACTGGTGGAGGTGGTGCGTACGGTATTCCTCATCATTTTGTATAGTGTGATTATGCTGTCTATGGACGTGTCTGTGGCCCTGGTGTGCATTGCCTTTATCCCGGTTGTGGGGGTGTCCTCTGGAGTATTCTACCGGAAGATATCCTCCCGCTTCAAGATTGCTGACGAGGCAGAGGGGAGGCTGACCACCTGCGCCCAGGAGAACCTCACAGGAGTGCGGGTGGTGCGGGCCTTTGGCCGGGAGCGGTATGAGGTCCACCGCTTCCAGGAAAAGAATGACCGGTTTTCCCGGCTTTGGATCGAATTGGGCAAACTACTGTCTGTCTATTGGGCATCGGGCACGTTCATCACCTGCCTGCAAGTGATGGTGGTGACGCTTGTGGGGACAGTGGGGGCAGTGAGCGGCCGGATTTCCCTGGGGGAGTTCATGACATTTGTCACCTATAGCAGCGCCCTTGCCTGGCCAGTTCGCTCCCTGGGCCGGGTTTTATCCGACATGAGCAAGGCGGGGGTGTCCTTGGATCGGGTTGGCTATATTTTGAATGCCAGGGAGGAGTGGGACGATCCTGCCGCTTCCTCTGTAGAGTTGAGGGGTGACATTACCTTTGACCACGTCACCTTTGGCTATGAGGGCCAGCGGGTATTGGAGGATGTGTCGTTTACCATCCCATGGGGCAGTACCTTTGCTATCCTGGGGGGTACCGGCTCGGGGAAATCCACAATCGTCCATTTGTTGGACCGGCTGTACGAGCTGGGAGAGGGGCAGGGACGCATCACCATTGGCGGGGTGGATATCCGGCATATCAAGCGGGAGGCACTGCGCCGTCAGATCGGTCTGGTGCTTCAGGAACCCTTCCTGTTCTCGCAGACCATTCGGGAAAATATCGCCGCCACCCGGCCAGAGGTGCCGGAGGAGGAGTTGCGTGCAGCGGCAGCGGTGGCCTGTGTGGATGAGGCAATCACTGAGCTGGCCCAGGGATACAACACCGTGGTGGGTGAGCGGGGGGTCACCCTATCCGGCGGACAGAAACAGCGGGTGGCTATTGCCAGGATGTTGCTACAAAGAGCCCCGGTGATGGTCTTTGACGACTCCCTGTCCGCTGTGGACGCGGAGACGGACACCAAAATCCGCGCCGCCCTGCGGGAACGAATGAGAGGGGCCACAGTGATCCTCATATCTCACCGGGTGACCACTCTGATGCAGGCCGACCGTATTCTGGTGCTGGACGGCGGCAAGGTAGCCGATTTAGGCACCCATGCCGAGCTCATTTCCCGTCCTGGCATCTATAAAGACATCTATGATATCCAGATGAGCAGTGACGACCGACAGTTTATCCAGAGGGGAGGGGAAGCGTGATGGCCGCGTTGGATGAAAAAGAGTATACGAAATCATTTGACTTGACCATTTGGAAGCGGTTGCTGCCACTTCTATCCAATTTTAAGCTGGCCTTCTTCTGGATGCTGGTATTCAACCTGGCCACCGCTGTGATGGATGTGGTGATCCCATTGTTTCAGCAATATGCCATTAAGGACTTTATTCAACAAAACACCTTGACTGGGCTGATTCCTTATGCGCTGGCATATTTGGTAGCCATCCTGATACAGAGCCTGTGCGTGGTGGCCTTTGGCCGCAACTCGATGCATATTGAAATGTATGTGGGCCGGGATCTGCGTCAAGCCCTCTTTTGCCATCTGCAAACCTTGTCCCTGTCCTTTTACAATGTTACCCCTGTTGGATATTTGATCGCCCGGGTGATGAGCGACACCAACCGCATCGCCTCCATGCTGGCCTGGAATCTGACTGATATTCTGTGGTCCCTATTCTATGTTGGGGGAACCTTTCTGGCCATGCTTTTGCTCAATTGGAAGCTAGCCCTGGTGGTGATCCTCATTGTGCCGGTGTTGGCCATACTCACCGGGTACTTCCAAAAGCGTATTCTCCATTGGAATCGCAAGGTACGTAAACTCAATTCCAAGATTACCGGGGCCTTCAATGAGGGGATTGCCGGCGCCAAGACCTCCAAGACTCTGGTGGTGGAAGAGAAGAGCATCACCTCCTTCCGGGAGGTGACAGGAGCCATGTGGCACGCTGGGATCCGGGCCGCACGGCTCAACGCGATATATATTCCTCTGGCGGTGTTTTGCTCTTCCCTGGCGGTGGCAGTGGTACTGCTTCAGGGAGGGGATCTAGTGGTGGAGCAAGCGCTGGACATCGCCACTTTGTCCGTGTTCGCTACCTATGCCGTGGGGATTTTCGAGCCAATCCAACTCACCGCCGCCAACATTGCCGAGTTCATCTCAATCCAGGCCTCCATCGAGCGGGTGACAGACTTGTTGGCCCAGCAGCCCACGGTGGTGGACAGCCCACAGGTATGCGCCCGATACGGAGACTTGTTTCAGCCAAAACCGGAGAATTGGGAGCCGCTGGTAGGGGACATCCAATTCCAGGATGTGAGCTTCCGATACCCGGATGGGGGAGACTGGGTGTTGGAACACTTTAACCTGCATATTCTGGCAGGCACCACTGTAGCCATCGTGGGAGAGACCGGTGCAGGAAAGTCCACCTTGGTCAATTTGGCCTGCCGTTTCTTTGAGCCGACAAAGGGCCGGATTCTCATCGACGGAGTGGACTACCGTCAGCGCAGCCAGCTCTGGCTTCACTCCAATATTGGATACGTACTGCAAAATCCCCACCTGTTCTCCGGCTCCGTGAGGGAGAATATCCGTTATGGACGGCTGGACGCCACCGATGAGGAGGTGGAGGCGGCTGCCCGGGCAGTGTCGGCTCACAAGGTGGTGGCCAAGCTGGAGAAGGGCTGGGACAGTGATGTGGGAGAGGAGGGCCAGCGCCTGTCCACCGGAGAAAAACAGCTTATCTCCTTTGCCCGGGCGGTGCTGGCTAACCCGCGCATTTTTGTGCTGGACGAGGCCACCTCCTCCATTGACACCCAGACCGAGCGGGACATTCAACAAGCTATCGACCACCTCCTTCAAGACCGCACCTCCTTCCTCATCGCCCACCGCCTGTCCACCATCCGCAAGGCCGACCTAATCCTGGTGGTGCGGGATGGGAAGATTGTGGAGCAGGGTACACACTGGGAATTACTAGAACAGGGCGGATACTACCATCATTTGTATTCCAAACAATTTGCCCAGGAACAGGCTGCCAAGGTGTTTGGCCCGGAAGATGCGTGACGTGAGGAGAGAATGGGAATTGTGACGAAAAATCCAAAAATATCTATTGAGCTTCCGTAATATCATGCCATACTTTAGAGCAAGCGATTTCATCAGGGGTGTGGGTTCTATACATGCCGTTAAACGGAGGGAAGGGGCGATAATCGCAACTGACCTGGTAAGCTATCCCGCGGGGGCTTGAAATTGGCCCGAAGACAGGCGGTAGTAGAGAAACTGGGAGCAGGTGCGCTCAGGTAGAGGGGAGGGGTAGAGCAGATACAATCCACGCGGTTTGATGCCCCCGGCTACCGGAGGAGACCAAAATATGCATGAAGTAAGTCAGACAAAGTGTAGCAAGGAAGCAAGAAGTAATATGAAGAAGATCTTGGCAGCTGTAGTGTCCATGGCCATGGTGCTGGGGATGATCACCCCCGCGTTTGCCACTACGACCTCGGTGAACGCCAATGACGCGCTGGCCACCGCTGTGACCGCAGCAACCACTGGCGATACCATTTAAGTGGACGGCGATATCACGGAAACAAGAACGTGACCAATGGAGACAGCGATGTATACCTTAGCAATGGTAAGATGATTATTTTGGATAACCTAGACGCAAATAGCCAGGTGGGTATTATCATTGAAACCACTCCAAATGCGGGTAACACGCGGATCCAGTTTGCGCAGAGCGGCAATGCTGGAGATGATGGGTGTTTCGATAGAAATGTCCTGACATTCCCAGGGTACATCTTACAGAAAAATGATAAGTTGTATCTGGTATACGATGCGCAAGCCTATGCAGCTTCCTATAATAACAAATACTACCCCACTGTAGTGGCTGCGTTGGCTGCAGCAGGCTCTGAGAATGGAGCTGGTGGCGATGTAGTGGTCAATCCGAATTATACAACGGCGGAGTCCAACCTCAAGGTGCCCGCCGATGTAAGCATGAAATTTGGCGATGTCACCATTGATGGCTCTGCGGCTGGCAATGAACTCACATTCAATGTGGACTCCAATGCTCCAAATAACATCGTGGTTACCGGCGGGAAGGGCGATATAGCTACAACCGGGAACCCTATTATAGTGAAGGGCAGCGATGGCAATGACCATCAGATAAGTGCAGACGTTGCTGGACAACGGCGGGGCAGCGGGCGCGAACAGCGCCTTGAAGTTCGAGGCTGATCCTAACAACGGTAACAAGGTACCCGACGCCAACGTAAATGGTGTGGACTACACAAACGCTACCAGTGATTACACCGTGGAGTACAACGCGGTGACAAAGACCGATGAGAACGGCAATCCTGTGTCTGTCATCAGTATTGGCAACAATCAGTACACCTTTGTGCAGCCCGTGGATGCTCCAGTGGAGATTCGTGTCACATTCACCAACGGCGGCGGTGTGGTTGACAAGCCGGTGTACAATCAGTGCACTAAGGATGCCAACTGTCCCATCCATTCTTTTATCGATGCCAGCACCACAGCTTGGTATCATGATGGGATACACTGTGTTTTGGAGGAGGGGATCATGGTTGGCACTTCTGCCACTACATTCCGGCCCTATGACAGCACCACGCGCGGGACGATCGCCACTATGCTGTGGCGTTTGATGAAGTCCCCGGTGGTCAATTACAATATGACTTTCGGTGATGTCCCCGCTGGTACCTGGTATACCGAGGCATTGGCTTGGGCCAATGCAAAGGGGCTGATCATCGGCACGGACGCCAATACTCTGGCGCCAAAGGCCCGGGCCACCCGGTCTGAGACAGCTACAATTATCATGCGCTTTTGCGAGGGTATCGCGAAGTAACAAGTTGTTCGTCCGAACAGGGCGGGGCAAAAGCCCCGCCCTGTTCCTTTAGAGGGGAGATAAAAAGAGCCGCTTGGCAAAACTGCAAAGCGGCTTGGATGGAAACGTAGGATTGCCGGGGAGATGGTATATCTAACGTGCCCTATACGCTATGGGCTGAAATGCGAAAGTATGTTAACTCCGGGCAATGACGCCACAGGCAATTTTATCCCCGGAGTTACCGGCGGGCTGGGAATGGAAATCATCAGCTCCGCTGTGTATGACCACCGTCTGGCCGATGACATCCCGCACACAAAAACGATCTGTTTGCACAGCCAGGTATGCCCCTCCGCGACACAGCATCAATGGGGGAAGGTCCCCGGCATGGTCAGGATGAGGGGTCTCCGATGGATTGTAATGGCCGTCTGTATTAGAAAAATGATCTCCCGAGCATTCCCTACCCTCATGAATGTGCAGGGCAAAAAAACACGAATCGTGCTCATTGGGCAGTCCGGATATATTGGCTACTACCAGGACGCGGTCGCGTTTTTGATAAAACTGAACTTTTCCAGACAAACATGGCGCTTCAGGACTGCCCTTGATATAAGCAATCGCATCTGGACAGGAAGGACAATTCTGCATAATATCACCTCACATTCATCCTACGCGCAGGGGTGGACATTTGTGAACCTTTCCTCTGCGAGGATGAGGGCCCATCTAGAATTGGCCAGGGGAAACCACTGTATGGTTGATTCATGAATGGCTGAAGCTTTTCCCTGGGCCCACCTTAAAAATACTCTGCTTTTTGCACAAAATTGATTGATTTTTGTGGTAATTTTCTGTATAATGAAAACTGGCAAGATCCACAGGCGGATCCTTCCCGGCCCTAGCCGGTTCTCCGGTGGCGAGAGACAGAGTGAAAGCAGGGAGGCTACCTTCTGTATTTCTGGGGGGAGTGCCGATAGGAATAGTGAATTCTACCAACTGGAGGGAAAGAATGTGAAGAAACGTATTGCAAGCATGATTACAGCATTGGCTTTGATTCTGACGCTGCTTCCTGCCACGGTGATGGCGGCCGGAGCAACCACTTATAGAGTGATCGACCAGTCCGGGTTTGAAGCTGCGATGAAACAGGCTAAGGACGGCGACATTATCAAACTGGACAGCTCGTTTATTCTAAAAAATCAGATGAGCAACACTGACTCGTTGGTCATTGACAAAGGGGTGACCATTCAGGGTGGCCCAAACATTACCCTGACGCTCTGGTATTGCGGAATTCTGCTGGATGCGGATGTAACCTTTGAAAATATTACACTCGGATTTGCTTCCAGTGTGCGAAACGCCATTTTGGCCAATGGGCACAAGTTGACGCTGAATAATGTCAAAAAAGGGGCTGGCACCCGAGATATCCATCTGTTCTGCGGTGGGCAGACAGGCAGAGATCAGGCTGTGGCGGAGGGTCCCCATGGGCAGATCATCATCCGGGGGGATACCGACCTGGGTGAAAGCAATATTTATGCGGGTAGCATTTCAACCAATGGTTTGCCCAATGAGTTTACAAAGCCTGCCACCATTACCATCGATTCCACTGCCCGAATTGGGAAGATCAATCAAATTTATGCCACCGGCGCTCTGGAGACCTATGTATCTGAAAATGACTGGTTTGACTTTAACAATCCAGTCGCGCCCCCGACACCCAGTGCAGAGAATTATCCTGTCAGCGGTGCTGTGACGGTCAACCTGTATGGTACTGTTGTGAGAAATATGGACGGAAATACCGGGGCTACAGGCAATTATGCTAATGTGATTTATAACGGCACGAATAACTTAAAT
Organism: uncultured Clostridia bacterium; assembly: GCA_932222125.1. GTDB lineage: Bacteria > Bacillota > Clostridia > Oscillospirales > Oscillospiraceae > Enterenecus. The sequence goes on from CAKNZJ010000207.1 coordinate 16,807, forward strand.
GATACTGTGACACTGGCCAATATCGGCGGGCTGGATGTTAAAAGTGGTAATCTGATCCCGAAAGCGGGCAGCAGTTTTGCCAATGAAAACGCAGCTGTGACTGTAGCTGCAAACTCCACCCTGGGGCTGAATAATTTTGGGCAAGAGCTGACAGTTGGTGCTTTTACCGGCGGCGGCAACCTGCTGCTGGGCCAGAATCAGAAGCTGACCATTACCGGGGCTGTCTCCGGAACGGCTACCGTGGGCATTGGCAGTATTTTTAACAATCAGTCATCACAACTGCCGCTCGAGGGCCGTACCTATATCGATGCCCCACAGTCGCAGCAGGGGGCGTTTATCCTTGCTCCGTTTACCAGCAGGCCAGATATAGAACTGGTCTATCAGACGGACGGAACATGGGTGGCAACTGGGGGGCAGACATCTGGTGACACCATCGTTGATAACTTTAATTTATCCTCTATTGAGGTGGAAGCAGATACAGCGTACTTTGCTGAACTTCCGTTCCAGAATGCAAAGTTTGCGGCCAACAGCGCTACTGAATGGATAGCAGATATTCCGCTGGAAATCACGGTGAATGAGGCCCCCGCAATCTTTGCAGACGATACCTATATAATAGACAGTCTGAATCTTACGATGTACGTTGTGGGTGATGAGTATGATGAAGCGTTGGCGATAGAGATGACGGATGGCACCCGTCTCTCTGGCAATTATGTTATCGTCATCACTGTCCCAGCAGAGCACAGTGCATCCGGTACGGCGTTTACAAGGACGGCCACAGTAACAGTTAAGACACCGGTTGGTACTGACATCGAAATCCCGGTGCCAGTGGCAAACACGGGGCTAAAATATATGGGGCAGGAGCAGATTGGCGTGCCCGAGGGCGCGGGGTATCATATCACTGGCAACACAGGTGTCGGTGCAGGCACTTATGACGCAACTGCTATACTGAAAACCGGATACATATGGGCTGATGGCTCGAAAGACGATAAGATTATTTCCTGGAGCATTGCAAAAGAAGACGGCCCCGCTGCGCCTACGGGCTTGACCGGTGAGGCGCCCAGCGTACTAGGGAGCAGTGATGGAAAGATTACCGGCGTTGCCGCCAATATGGAGTATGCCGATAATCCGGATTTTACTGGCGCAAAGGACTGTGTGGGCACTGAGGCCACTGGTCTGGCAGCCGGCGACTACTATGTCCGTATCAAGGAAAGCGCCAATCAGCTAGCTGGAGCCGCTACCATGGTCACCGTACCTGATGGCCCTCCCACGATTACTTCCATCGCCATTGCCAGCACGGACCACAAGACGAGTTACAAGGTGGGCGATGCGCTGGATGTGACCGGGTTGACCCTAACCGTCACCTTAAGTGATGGCAGCACATATACCGTGCCTGTCACCGGCGGGATGGTCACCGGTTTCGACTCAACAGTCCAGCCGCCCCAGACCCAAACGCTGTGTGTTACCTATAGAGGACAGACCACAACTTATAATATTACCATCGCAAAAGCGGATGGCCCCGCCGCGCCCATGGGCTTGACCGGTGTCGCCCCCAGCGTACAGGGGGGCAGCGATGGAAAGATCACCGGCGTTGCCGCCAATATGGAGTATGCCGATAATCCGGATTTTACTGGCGCAAAGGACTGTATGGGCACCGAGATCGCTAGCCTGACAGCGGGAAAGTACTATGTCAGGGTCAGGGCAACCGCCACCCATGAGGCTGGTCAGGCCAGCGAGGTCACCGTACCTGATGGCGCTCTGAAGAAAATCGCGGCGCCGCAGGCAAATGTGGGCCTGAAGTACACAGGGCAGGAACAGAGTGGTGTGCCTGAGGGTGAGGGCTACACCCTCTCTGGTGATCACAAGGGTACCAATGCGGGCAGTTATTCCGCCACTGCCACGCTGAGTGCCGGATACGCATGGTCTGACGGTTCCACGGACAGCAAGACCATTGTTTGGAGCATTGGTAAGGCAGATGGCCCGACTGCGCCTGTGGGATTGACCGGCGTCGCCCCCAGCGCGCAAGGGCTCGGTGACGGCAAGATCACTGGTACCACCGCCGACATGGAGTATGCTGCCGACAGCGGGTTTACCAATCCAACCGACTGCGGAGCAGGGGAGACCAGTGGATTGACATCCGGCACCTATTATGTCCGAATCAAGGGGGATGGCAACCGTGAGGCGGGAGCGGCCGCCATCATTACCGTACCGGACAGTGGCCCCAGCGTCGTTTCCATCGCGATCAACAGCACGGGCCATAAGACGAGTTATAAAGTGGGCGATACGCTGGACGTGACCGGGCTGACCTTAATGGTCACTATGAGCGACAACAGCACCCGGACAGTGGCTGTCACCAGCGGGATGGTCAGCAATTTTGACACCTCAGTTCCAGCCCAGAGACGGACGCTGACGATCCTCTACGAGGGACAGACCACAACCTACAATATTACCATCGCTCAGGGTGGTTCTTCCAGTGGGACAGGTAGTTCTACCACTACGACAACCACCATCAACCCAGATGGCTCTATCACCACCACTGTGACAAACAGGAACACTGGTACAGTCACTGCGACAACCAAGAACATCGATGGCTCCATCACTGTTGTAGAGACGAGGACAGACGGCACCGTCATCACCACGGATACTGCTGCGAATGGCGTGAAAGTGCAGACCGTGGTGCAGTCGGGGAAGGATCCAGTGGTTCATGCCACTATCCCTACAGGGGTGAAGGCAGCCGTTGTGACCATTCCAGTTGTCGTCACTCCCGGCACGGTTGCCGTGGATGCCCAGACTGGCGAAGTAGTAAAGCTGTCTGTTCCAACTAAGGATGGCGTGGTCGTTAAGCTGAGCAAGTCCGCTAACCTGATTCTGGTGGATAAGAGCAAAGGCTTTGTCGACATCAACGGACATTGGGCGAAGGATGCTATTGACTTTGCAACGGCCCATGGGATGTTCCAGGGCACCTCTGAGACCACCTTTTCTCCCAATGGCACCATGACCAGGGGCATGATCGCAGTGGTGCTTCACAACTTTGAAGGCAACCCAAATTTCACCATTGGGGATGGCTTTAACGATGTGCGGGCCGGATCGTGGTACGCCAATGGCATCAACTGGATGATGGATAAGGGAATTACGGGTGGCTATGGCAACGGCAACTTTGGACCAAATGATTCCATCACCCGTGAACAGTTTGTCACATTCTTGTACCGCTACGCCAACAGTATGGGCTATAGTACCGCTGGAGGCATTGGTCTTACCGGCTTCCCCGACGCGGACAGTGTCAGCGACTACGCTGTGGAGGCCATGAGCTGGGCTGTAGGCAATGGCTTAATTGTTGGCACGGATAGTGGCGTTTTGGCTCCGAAGAGCACCGCTAACCGGGCCCAGGTTGCCACTGTGCTCAGACGGTTTGTATTCAATCTGATAAAGTAATTAAAATAACCCCTGCTTTTCGAGTGTTGTCATCGAAAAGCGGGGGTTGTCCTATGGGAACATTTTCATCAAGAGAGGCTTGCGCTGAGGGATTCCATTCAATCAGGGTGTCTTGATGATGGGGAAGATGTGGGCAGAGGGGCTTGGGGTGGTACCAGAGGTATATGGGAAAAATTTTTCCACCACTAAAAAGCTAAAAATAGGGCAATGGGCACCATTTGCCATGACCAGTAATAGACAAAGAAAAGGTTCTGAAACCGTTGGGAATAAACGGTTTCAGAACCTTTTTTACTTGGCACGCCCGGAGGGACTCGAACCCCCAACATTCAGAACCGGAATCTGACGCTCTATCCATTGAACTACGGGCGCGTGGGATGAAAATCATAAGCATCATACTACGATATACAAGTATAACAGGATTTTTGCCAGTTGTAAAGTGCGAAAACTAGAAAATTTTTTGTTTACGAAAAAGTAATAGGCAGGAGAAAATTTGTGTGGTATAATACCTTAACTTGGACTGAGTCCTAAGTATCCCAGGACTGAGAACGCTACCCTGCCGCCATACGGACATGGAGACAGAGAGTTGAAGGAAGTGTATCTATGAGAGGAATGGGGAAGAAACTGCTGCTAAGCGTGATGTGTGTACTGTGGTTGCCTGTGTTGAGCGGTTGTGTCTTCAAGACGGTGGATACCCTGTACGCCCTGCCCATCTTGCCTAAGGAGTATTCCAATCTCCAGGTCACCATTGAGGGCGCGATGAAAGAGCTGGGGGCGGAATACGCCGCCATCAATTACGGCAGCCATACTTCTACCGTGCAGCTGCTGGACTTAAACGGAGATGGTGAGCAGGAGCTGGCAGCAGTATTCCTTCGGGTAACTTCCGCCCCGGAAAAGCCCATGCGGGTGTGCCTGTTTCGCCGCGGGAGCGATGATTCTTACCGTATGAGCCACATGCTGGAGGGGGATGGAACCTCCATCAACTCAGTGGCCTATGAGGATCTGACGGGAGACGGGAACCGGGAACTGATCATCAGCTGGCAGATGAGCGCGGGGGTCCATATTTTGTCGGCATACAGCCTGAGTGGTACCGGCAGTAACGAACTAATGAATACTGTCTATAATGAGCGCTACCTGGTGGTGGATTTGGATGAAGACGGGAGCAGGGAAATTTTGGTGCTCCAACAGGACAGCAGTGGAGAGAACAGCAGCCGGGCGGAGTACTACGACTACCAAAACGGTGTCATGGTGATGGTTTCTGCCGCTCCGCTGTCCAACGGCATGCGGGATGTGGTGTGGACAGCGGCCGGACGTCTGGCGGATAACCGCCTGGGGGTATATGCCACGTTGGAGGTGGAGCAGTCTGGAGGCCCTGCCCTGGTCACGGATGTGCTCACGTTAGGGGATGGTCTAGTCAATGTCACACGGGACCGGGATAGTGGGATCAGCCAATCCACCATCCGCTCCTATCGGGAGGTGGGGGTGAAAGACATCAACAATGACTCCGTGCTGGAGATACCATGGCCGGTGCTAGTGCCTCCAATAGACCGGGAGAGCGATGCCAGCCCTAGCCAGTATCTCATCAATTGGCAACAAGTGGATAGCCATGGCGGACTGGTGGTGAATTGCGTCACATATCATTCCACTGCGGATGGCTGGTACCTGACTGTGCCTGATGGCTGGGTGGGCAATATCACCGTCAGCCGGGAGGATGGTCTCAGCGGCTGGGGAGAGCGGTCGGTGGTATTCTATTACTGGCCTGATTTGGGGCAGGGGAAGCCGGAGCCCTTTCTTACCATTTACCGGCTGACAGGAGACAACCGGAATACCCGAGCCAGACTGCCCGGCAGATCCATCCTATACAACGACAACTCCACCATCTATTGCGCCTCCCTGAATACAGGCGTATGGGACTGCGGTCTGGATGGGGACACACTGAAAGAGCAATTTCACATTATCACAACAGAGTGGGACGCACAACTGTGGGACTAAAGGGGGAACTGTGACAATGAGAAAGGTTTTGGTCTTGGAGGATGAGGCCAATATCAGAAGTTTTGTGGTGATCAACCTCAAGCGGGCCGGCTATGATACCATCGAGGCGGGGGACGGGGAAGAGGCGCTGGCCCAGATTCAGAAAAATCCAGACATCAAGGTGGCGCTGCTGGATATTATGCTGCCAGGGGAGATGGATGGCTTTGAGGTATGCCGCCGTATCCGGGCAGGCAGCCCGCAGATGGGAATCATCATGCTCACCGCCCGGACCCAGGAGATGGACAAGGTCACCGGTCTTATGACCGGGGCGGACGATTATGTGACAAAGCCCTTCTCTCCGGCGGAACTCACCGCCAGGGTGGATGCGCTGTATCGCCGGACAGGGGGAACGATCATGCAGGACGCAGACGAAATCAGCCAGCCCCCATTTTTGTTGAATACTCGCAACCGCACCCTGGAGAAGGACGGGAAACGGGTGAAGCTAACCCAGGTGGAGTATGCAATTGTCAAGCTGTTTATGGAGAACCCGGGGAAGGCATTGTCCAGGGAGGAAATCTTGGAGACGGTCTGGGGCCGGGAATATTTAGGCGAGCTGAAAATTGTGGATGTGAATATCCGGCGCCTGCGTATCAAGCTGGAGGATGATCCACAAAATCCTGCCTTTGTCATTACGGTGTGGGGCCATGGCTATAAGTGGGATGCCTGAGATCGGCCAGGGGGGAAAAGGACATGGACCAGGAACAGATCGAATTGGGGAAAAAACGGTTTTTTAGGCATAAAGGGAAAGGGGCAGAGGAAGTGTCCGCCCAGGAAGGGGAGTCCAGAAGACCAAGGCGCCGGATGAGGCTGCGCTGGCGCTGGCTACTGAACACCCTGGCGGCCACCTCTGTAATGCTGATTATCGCCACGACGGCCATTTCCCTGGCGATATACAGCTACTACACCTCCACCATCGTGGCCGACTTGGAGAGCCGGGCCCAGACTGCGGCGGGAATGTTTCGCAATTACACCGAGACCAACTATGACTATACTGCCCGGCAGTTTATCAATGAGTTTGATGAGAAAAGCGTCATTGAGGTTCAGTTTCTCAACGCCAACGGGCAGGTGAAGATGTCCTCCCTGATGTATATTGCTGGGGTCAGCGCCAGAAGTACAGATGTGTCCGCGGCCATTGAGAGTAAGCGGGTGAAAACTTCGGTGGGAGTAGACAGCGCCACAGGTGACAGTATTGTGTCCGCCTCGGCCCCTGTGGTGTATAACAGCACGGTGGTAGGGGTGGTGCGGCTGGTGACCTCCCTGCGGCTGGTGGAGGCTCAGATGACCCGCGTCGTGCTGACCAGTGTGCTGGTCTCCCTGGTCATTTTAGTTGTGATGGGAATGAGCGCCTCTTACTTTATTCGCTCTGTGCTGGACCCGGTCATCCGGGTGACGGAAACCGCAAAGCGCATTGCCACAGGAAGCTACGGTGTGCAGATGGAGCGGTGGGTTGACGATGAGATGGGTGAGCTGGTAGACGCCATCAATGATATGTCCATGAAGATCGACCAATCTGAACGGACTCAGTCGGAGTTTATCTCCTCGGTCTCCCACGAATTGCGCACGCCGCTCACGGCCATCAACGGCTGGGCGGAGACTCTCTATAACGGTGAGGTGCGGGACGCGGAAGATGTGAAAAAGGGCATGGGTATTATTGTGTCTGAGGCCAGACGGTTGACCAATATGGTGGAGGAGTTGCTGGAATTTTCCCGCATTGAGACGGGGCGGTTCAATCTGTCAGTGGAGCCAATCGACATCCAGGCAGAACTGGAGGATGCGGTATACACTTACCGGGAGTTTTTCAGGCGGAAGGGATTGGAACTGGACTACACCCCGTGTTTGGAGGAACTGCCCCTCATCAGTGGCGACCCTCAGCGCCTACGCCAGGTGTTTTGCAATTTGCTGGACAATGCCGATAAGCATGGCGGCGCCGGCGGCAGGGTGGATGTCTCCTTGAGCAAGGAAGAGGACAATGTGGTGATCCGAATCCGGGACTACGGACCAGGGGTGCCGGAGGAGGAACTGCCATTTGTAAAGTATAAATTCTATAAGGGCTCGTCAAGAGCCAGGGGCTCTGGCATTGGTCTGGCGGTGTGTGAGGAGATTGTCACCTGCCACAATGGAAACCTGGCCATCAGCAACGCTGAGGGCGGTGGCTGCCTGATCACCCTTCAGCTTCCTCTTCAACTGGAAGAGCGGATAGAATAGAACAAAGGTTTTGGTGGCGTTTGCTTTTTTTCGCCGGTTCTGGTACAATGGGGTGAACCTGGTCTGGGTGTTGTATTATTAAGATAGACAGGCCCCTGCCCATAGGGTAGGGGCGGTGAGGAGAGATATATGACAAAGCAAAGGACACAAAGCTGTACTCCGTTTAAGACGTCCTGCGGCGGGCAGGCGCTGATGGAGGGGATTATGATGCGCGGACCGGACAGACAGTCCATCGTGGTGCGAAAGCCAGACGGTACCCTGGATGTTACCACTACATCCCTTAAGCCCCGGCCGTGGCTTGCCACGTTGCCGGTGCTCCGGGGAATATTTGTGTTTGGCTCATCCATGGTCAATGGGGTGAAAGCCCTGATGTACTCGGCCAAGGTGTCGGGTGAGGAGGTGGAGGAAGAGGAGCCAACTGGCCTGGACAAGTGGATCAGCGAGCACTTCTCGGATGAAAAAGCGGCATCTCTGATCGTCACCATCGGTGCGGTGCTGGGGATGGCGTTTTCCGTGGGACTGTTTATTCTGCTGCCCACTGCCATCACCGGGCTGGTGGGGCTGGGATGGAAGACCATGCCCCTGTGGTTCCGGTCCGTGTTGGAGGGGCTGGTGAAGGTAGTTATCTTTTTGGCCTACCTGTACCTGTGCTCAAAATTGAAGGACGTTCGCCGGGTCTTTCAGTATCACGGCGCGGAGCACAAGACCATCTACTGTTATGAAAATGGGCTGGAATTGACGGTGGAAAACGTGCGCAAGCAGCCCAGACACCATCCACGCTGTGGCACAAGCTTTCTGTTTGTGGTCATTGTGGTATCCATATTCCTGTCCATCGTGATCTTCACCCCGCTGCGCATGGAAAACACGTTTCTTCGTATGGGGCTGCATCTGCTGATGCTGCCTGTTATTGTAGGAGTGACCTATGAGTTCAACCGCTATGTAGGCGGACACGACGGCCCGGTGAGCCGGTTTCTCAGGGCGCCGGGAATGTGGCTGCAAAACTTCACCACCTTTGAACCGGATGACTCCATGATTGAGGTGGGAATCGAGGCGTTGAGGCTGGTCATCCCGGAGCGGAAGGGAGCGGACGCTTGGTCATGAGCGGGGTAGGTGAGAGCGATGGCCACCACATATAATGAGTTGTATCTGAATACCCGGCGGGTGTTAAAGGAAGCTGGGGTGAATCAGGCTCAGTTGGAGGCCCGGGAGCTGTTGTGCCTAGCGTCAGGCAAGGCCCGGGAACAATTTATGAGGGACCTGTCCCTATATGCCCCGGACCATGTGGAAAGGCGCTTTCGAGAGCTGTTGGACCGGCGGCTGGCCGGGGAACCAGTGGCTTACATTTTGGGGGAATGGGAGTTTTACAGTTTAACCCTGGACGTGAGCCGGGATGTGCTCATTCCCCGGCCGGACACGGAGACCTTGGTGGACAGGGGCATTCTGGCAGTGCGGGATCTACCGGAGGGGGCTTGGGTATTGGATCTGTGCGCCGGCAGCGGCTGTGTCGGGCTGGCAGTGGCCTCAAGGTGCCCTCAGGTCAAGGTGATTTTAGCAGAGTGGTCGGAAGATGCTTTACGGGTGTGCCGGCAGAATATCCGCCGTTGTGCTCTGGAGGGACAAGTGAGCCAGGCCCGGGTAAATGCCTTGGAGGCGCCGCCCAGACTGTTTCAGGACTTTGACGTGATCTTGTGCAACCCCCCTTATATCCCCACCGGTGATCTGGAGGGGCTGGACCCTTCTGTCCGGGAGTATGAGCCCTGGATAGCCTTAGACGGCGGAGTCGATGGTCTGGACTTCTACCGGGCTATTGCGGAGCGGTGGAGGTGTGCGCTTCGGTCGGGAGGCAGGCTGATCTTTGAGGTGGGATTTGACCAGGCTCCTGCAGTGGAGTATATCATGGCCCGGCAGGGCTACACCAATATCGATACCGTTCAGGATCTGGGCGGCCATTGGCGGGTGGTGGAGGGACGTGTGTAAAGCCCGTCTGGCAGTATGGGATGGGACGTGTAACTACAGAAGAAAGAGACTTTACATTTTGAGAGGATGGAATCATCATGGCAGATAAAAAGCGCACGGTAGAGAGCGCCGCTCCCGCGTCTGACAAGAAGAAAGCCCTGGATACGGCCATCGCCCAAATTGAGCGGGATTTTGGAAAGGGGTCTGTGATGCGGCTGGGAGAGAACGCTCACATTGTGGTGGAGGCCATCCCAACCGGTTCTCTGGCCCTGGATATTGCACTGGGAATCGGCGGCGTGCCCAAGGGCCGTATCATTGAAATCTATGGTCCGGAATCCTCAGGCAAAACCACGCTGGCTCTGCATGTTGTGGCGGAAGCTCAAAAGCGGGGAGGCGAGGTGGCCTACATTGACGCCGAGCACGCCATGGATCCTACTTATGCCCGCGCGCTGGGGGTGGACATCGATTCCATGCTGATTTCCCAGCCGGACACCGGAGAGCAGGGCCTGGAGATCTGCGAGGCGCTGGTGCGCTCCGGCGCCATTGACGTGGTGGTGGTGGATTCGGTGGCTGCCCTCACCCCTAGGGCTGAGATTGAAGGGGATATGGGAGATAGCCATGTTGGCCTGTTGGCCCGACTGATGAGTCAGGCGCTGCGCAAGCTGGCCGGCTCTATCTCCAAAACCAACTGTGTGGTCATTTTCATCAACCAGCTTCGCGAGAAGGTGGGGGTGGTATATGGCAATCCTGAGGTGACTACCGGTGGCAGGGCGCTGAAGTTTTACTCCTCTGTCCGTATGGAGGTGCGCCGGATTGAGGCGATCAAGGCGGGCACTGAGGTGATAGGAAACCGTACCCGGGTGAAGATCGTGAAAAATAAAGTTGCCCCTCCATTTCGTGAGGCAGAATTTGAGATCATGTATGGGGAGGGCATTTCCAAGTGGGGGGAACTAGTGGATTTGGCTGTCAAGCTGGACATTATTCAAAAGTCCGGGTCCTGGTTTTCCATGGGAGAGACCAGGGTGGGTCAGGGCCGTGATGCAGTGAAGGCATACCTCCAGTCCAATCCGGAGATCACTCAGCGGGTGGAGGAGGATATCCGGGCCAACTCCTATAAATTGATGGGGAAACAGTCCCAAGTGGCTGCCAAGGCCGCTGGCAGGGCGGTGGATGTGTCCGCCGATGACTTTGAAGGATGATAATTCAAAAGCTAGAGCCCTCTGAGCATAAGCAGGGCCGGTGGCTGGTCTGGCTGGAAGACGGCTCCTTGGTTCGGGTGGGGGAGGCAGAGGTGCTTTCCCTGGGACTGTACGTCGGCAAGGAGCTGACTGATCAAGATGGGGAAGCGCTGGCTGCGGCATCATGCCGTGCTAAGCTCAATGAGCGAGCCATGTCCCTGCTTACTGCCCGGCCCATGTCCCGGAGTGAGTTGGTGGATAAGTTGGCCACTCCTCCCCACAGACGGGGCAAGCCAGGAGGGGAGGAGGCCCAGCTCCCCGACCCAGGAACCTGGTGCCAGCAGCGGGAGGCGCTAAGACCGGTGGCGGAGGAGGTAGCCGATCACCTGACCGAGTTAGGATTGCTGGATGACCGGCAATACGCCCACACCTTGACCCGCCATTATGCGGCCAAGGGGTATGGCGTGCGCAAGCTGCGGGATGAACTCTACCGCCGGGGAGTACCACGGGAGTTTTGGGAGGAGGCACTGGCTCAGGTCCAGGACAATTCCCAGACCATTGACGCTTTGCTGCAGCGGAAGCTCAAGGGTGACCATCATCCCCAGGCCATCAAAAAGGCGTCTGATGCCTTGGTCCGCCGGGGCTACTCTTGGACGGAGATCAGCGACGCTTTGCGGCGGTATGGGATGGATGTGGAGGACTGTTAAGCCGGAGGGGCCACAAGGAGGAAGTTTGACTTGGAATACTATAAGGTCGCGTTTATCTCATTGGGATGCGCGAAAAATTTGATTAACACGGAGCAGATGATGGCCCTGTGCAGGCAGGCGGGTCATACAGTCACCGGCGATCCTGATGGGGCAGATGTGGCGGTGCTCAACACCTGTGGCTTTATTGGCGCAGCTAAGAGCGAGGCCATCGACAATGTCCTGGAGCTGGCCCGGCTGAAGGAGGATGGGCGGTTGAAAAAGCTGCTGGTGGCGGGATGCTTGTCCCAGCGCTATCAGGCGGACATCCGCTCTGAGCTGCCTGAGGTAGACGGCATGTTGGGCACCGGTAGCTATACCGACGTGGTGACGGCGGTGGGAGAGTTGATGGCTGGGGAGCGGGCGGAGCACTTTGGCGATGTGAACCGGGCCTACGATGATGGGGAGCGGTGGGTGACTACCCCCTCTTACACCGCCTACCTGAAAATTGCCGAGGGATGCAGCAACGGCTGCGCGTTCTGCGCCATTCCCCGCATTCGGGGGCGCTTTCGCAGCCGCAGGATGGATCACTTGCTGGAAGAGGCAAAAATGCTGTCTAAGCAGGGAGTGCGGGAGCTGATTATCATTGCCCAGGACATCACCCGGTATGGACAGGATCTGGGAGATGGTTCTGACCTGGCGGCGCTGCTCACCCAGCTGTGTAAGCTGGACTTTCATTGGATCCGGCTGCATTACCTTTATCCCGAGGCGGTCACAGACGAGTTGATCCAGGTGATTGCCAAGGAAAAAAAGATTCTCCATTACCTAGATATTCCCATCCAACATGCGAACAACGGCATTTTAAAGGCCATGCGCCGCAATATCACCAAGGAAGCGTTGACCACCCTGTTTGAGAAGCTTAGAACGGCCATGCCTGACGTGGTGATCCGAACTTCTATCATCTGTGGCCTGCCAGGAGAGGGCGAGGCGGAGTTTGAGGAACTGTGCGATTTTCTCCGGGTGCAGAAGCTCCAGCGGGTAGGAGTATTCCAATTCTCACCGGAGGAGGGCACCCTGGCTGCCGGGATGGATAACCAAGTGGAGCCGGAAGTGGCTGCCCGGCGGGTGGAATTGGTGACCGATCTGCAGTCGTGGATCATGGACCAATACAATGAGCGGCGGCTTGGAAGCTGTATGGAGGTGCTGTGTGAAGGCTTTGACCGGGATGAGGGCTGCTATGTGGGGCGGACCTACGCTGACTCGGTGGGCGTCGATGGCCGAGTGCTGTTTACCGCTGCTGGGGAGATATCTGCCGGGGAATTTGTCTGGGTGCGGATGACTGGCGTGGCGGACGGAGACCTTACCGGGGAGATCGAGGGGTAAGGAACCGGCCCGTGGTTCTCCAGGGATGGAAAACCGGAGCTTGGGTAGGAATGATCACGGATATGGATTTGGAGCGTTGTGTATGAATACCGCGAATAAGCTGACCATGCTGCGGGTAATTTTGATTCCAATATACCTGTTGCTGTGGAACCTAAACTTCCAAGGGAATCAGTATGTGGCGCTGGCAGTGTTTGTCCTTGCCAGCCTTACTGATTGGATCGATGGCTATGTGGCCCGGCGCTATGATCAGATTACAGATTTTGGTAAATTTATGGATCCGCTGGCGGATAAAGTGCTGGTGCTCGCCGCCATGATCTGCTTCTGCGCTTTGGGACGGATGCCTGACTGGGCGGTGTCCATTGTGATGGCCCGGGAGTTTGCCGTGTCCGGCCTGCGTCTGGTTGCGGTGGACAACGGACGGGTAGTGGCCGCCGGATGGTCAGGAAAGGTGAAGACCTTTGCCACCATGGTGTGTCTGTGCCTGATGCACTTGTCCATCCCGGACTGGCTGAATGGAATATGTGTGTTAGTGATCACGGCGACTACTCTGTACTCCGGAGTAGAGTATTTTGTTCAGAACCGAGACGTTCTGAATTGGAACAAGTAGGATATACAACAAGATGGCCCTTCGGGTGGTACTCATAAGACAGTGTTGAGAATTGTTTTCAGAAACGGTGTAGCTTGCGGGCTATGCCGTTTCCCCATTCTGTAAATCATTGAGCGGGGACGTGGGGAGTGTTCCAACAAGGCCATAGAGATACATTGATGAGTGATGCTAAACAATTCATGGAGCATATCGAATATGTTTTGTTGTATGCTTATTGATCTGATTGGGCTGCGTTAGCAAAGCATCAGCTTGGTGAGCAGGAAGGACAACAGGCCGCAGCAGGGGAAGGTGAGGGCCCAGGCTCCTGCCATCTGTCCCATGATCTTGGGGTCGGCCCGACGGCCTGCTCCGCACACGGCAGCCACTTTGGCGTGGGTGGTGGATATGGGCAGGCCCAGCAGGGAGCAGGCCAGCAGGATGACGCCTGCCCCCAAATCAGCCGCTAGTCCATCAGTGGGGGTGAGAGTGGCAAGGCCGGTGCCCACCTTCTCCACAATCGGTTTGCCTCCGAAGGCGGTACCCAGGGCCATGGTTCCGGCGGTGAGCAGAATAAGGGAGGGATTGGAAGAGAGCTTTCCACCGCTGAGTCCATTTGCCATCAGGAGTAAAGCCATGAATTTTTGTCCATCTTGTGCGCCGTGAAGCAGGGCCATCAGGGCGGCGGCCAGCCACTGCCAGCGCTTGGGATCGTGGGTGTGGCCAGTCAGCCATCGGCGGCAGAATCGGGCGGCCAATGCTCCGGCAGGGAGGGATAAAGCCAACCCTGCTAGGGCTCGCAGCCATGGGCCTGTGTTTAGAATGGTCAGGCCATTCCCTACCGCCAGCGCTCCGCCGGATAGTCCGGCGATGAGGGCATGGCTCTCACTGGTGGGCAGGCCGAATCGCCAGGCAGCTACAGCCCAGATTACAATGGATAACATAGTGGCGCACAGGACGGTGAGGGCAATTTGGGGATGAGGGAAAATCACCAGATCTCCGATGGTGGCAGCTACGGCGGGAAAGAGCAGGCAGCTGAGTGCCGTACCTACCAGATTACACAGTGCGGCCATCCTCACCCCCTGGCGAAAGGTGATGGCCCCGGAGCCTACAGCAGTGGCGATGGCGTTGGGCGCATCGGTCCAGCCATTGACGAATATCACTGCCAGCACCAGCAGGTGGACAGAAAGTACAGGAACGGTCATTAAGATCCCCCCTCACGCAAGCATATGGGAGCCTTGTCCCGGATATGAATGGAGAGATGAGCTTGTATTGAAAGTTTTTTTGAGAAAAAGAAGGGATTGACGCTGTTCATGGGGTATAAGATAATATGAGACTTTTTAGGATGCCTGAATTGGAGGGTAGAGATATGAATATTCGAGAGCAGGCGGAGGAGTTGGAGCGCAAAACACTTTCACCCCGGGCCTGTTTGTCGGTCCACTCCAAGGGAAGGGCGGTGAACATTCCCCCCTGTCCCATGCGAACTTGTTTCCAGCGGGATGTGGACCGGGTCATCCATTCCAAGGCGTTTCGCCGGTTAAAGCATAAGACCCAGGTCTTTCTCAGTCCGGAGGGAGATCACTACCGTACCCGCATGACCCATACTCTGGAGGTGACTCGAATTGCTCGTACCATGGCCAGGGCGCTGGGACTCAACGAGGCGCTGGCAGAGGCCGCAGCGCTGGCGCATGACCTGGGGCATACCCCCTTTGGCCATGCTGGAGAGCGGGCGTTGGGGCGAATGGTAAGCGGAGGCTTCCGCCACTATGAGCAGTCTCTCAGGGTAGTGGACCGGCTGGAAAACGATGGAGCTGGGTTGAACCTGTGTCACGAGGTACGAGACGGCATCTTATGTCATACTGCCGGTCGACTGGCGGATACCCTGGAAGGACAGTTGGTACGGTTTTCTGATAAAATTGCTTATATCAATCACGACATTGACGATGCCATGCGTGGAGGCATCATCTTTCCCACCGACATACCGGTTCACATCTCCCAGACACTGGGCTTTACCCACGGAGAGCGGCTAGACACCTTGATTGGCGATATTGTGGAAAACAGTCAGGATGGAACTGTGATCTGCCAATCAGAGGCTGTGGGTAAGGCAATGGCTGAGCTAAAGGAGTTCATGTTTCAATCGGTCTACTATAATCCTATCGCCAAGGCGGAGGAGGGCAAAGCCCAGGACATGATCTGCCTGCTGTTTGAGTACTATATAAAATATACGGACAAGCTTCCTCCGGAATATCAGGATATTATGGCTCAAGAGGGAAGGGAGCGGGCGGTACTGGACTATATCGCTGGTATGACGGACACCTATGCCGTGGAGCAGTTTGGGAACCTGTTCATCCCAACGGGCTGGAGAGTGAAGTGAGAGACGGATATGATGGAGTATCGAATGCCCGCAAAACCGGCCTGTGACAAGATCACAGAGAAGCGATCCACTTTCATCGGGCACCTTTGGCCAGTGGAGACGGAGGAGGAGGCTAGAGCCAGGATCGATGAGATGAAGCGGAAATATCATGATGCCCGCCACAATTGCTGGTGTTATGTTATCAAGGATGGGTCAACCCGCTACTCCGATGACGGGGAACCCCAGGGAAGCGCCGGCCAGCCCATGCTAACTATGTTTCAAAGGGAAAGGGTGACTAACCTGTGCTGTGTGGTCACCAGATATTTCGGAGGGGTATTGCTGGGGGTGGGCGGTCTGGTGCGGGCCTATACTCAATGCGCACAGCATACCTTGAACAGAGCGGGAGTCTCTGTAATGCGCCCTTGGGTGGAGCTGGAGGTATATTGTCCCTATAGATGGCTGGAACGGGTAAAGCAACTGTGTACCGCCCAGGGAGGTGTTCTGGGACACATGGAGTATGCTGCCCAGGTAGCTGTCCATGTCTTGCTGCCAGAGGGGGTGGCAGATGCCTTTCAAGGGAAGTTGACGGAGCTGTCTGCTGGGGAGATGTGGGCGGCAAAGGTTGGGCAGGTATATAGGCCGTCTCCCTTAGAGGAGTGATTTGGTTAAATTTGTGATAAAAGTGGGCAAAAATGGCTAATATTTAGGAGGTGAGCCCATGCCGATCCATCAGGAATTTTTGGATGAACTGAATGACCGGCTGAATATTGTGGACGTAGTCTCCGCCTATGTGCCCTTGAAACAGCGAGGAGCCAATCATTGGGGGCTATGCCCGTTTCACCACGAGAAAACGCCTTCTTTCTCCGTCAACGAGGCAAAGCAGATATTTCATTGCTTTGGATGTGGAAAGGGAGGCGGGCCAATTCGGTTCATCATGGAGATGGAGGGGCTGTCTTTCCCGGATGCGGTGCGCAAGCTGGCGGGGCAGGTAGGGTTGACTGTTCCGGAGGAGGATCGCGGCGACAGCCACTGGCGGGAGCGCCGCCGGTATATTCTGGAACTGAATCGGGAGGCCGCCCGGTTCTATCGCTCTATGCTCGCCCGGCCGGACGGGGAGGCGGTGGTCTCCTATATCCGGGAGAAGCGCCGGATCAGCCCAAAGTTTTCCGCTAAATTTGGCTTGGGGGCTGCCCCTGACGCCTGGGATATGCTCATCCTGGCCATGGCGGACAAGGGCTATGAGAAGGCCGACCTCATTGAGGCGGGATTAGCGGTGGCAGGGAAAAACGGCGGGGTATACGACAAATATCGCAATCGCCTGATGCTGCCCGTCATTGATGTGCGGGGGGATGTGATCGGGTTCACCAGCCGCGTGATGGATGACTCCATTCCTAAATATCTCAATACCCCTGAGACAGCTATATTTAAGAAACGCTCCATCCTGTATGGGCTAAATTATGCAAAAAGCACCAAGCGGCACAACTTTATCCTGGTGGAGGGCAATATCGATGTCATTACCCTGCATCAGGCAGGCTTTGATAACACAGTGGCCACGATGGGCACCGCATTGACAGAGGAGCATGTGAGGCTGCTGTCTCGGTACACAAAGGAGCTGGTGCTGTGTTATGACAATGACGCTGCCGGAGAGGATGCCACGCAGCGGGCAATCACCCTACTGCGAAGCTCGGATATGGGGGTGAAGGTGCTGCGTTTGCCAAAACACCGCACCCAAGACGGGGAGCTGGTGAAGCAGGACGCTGACGATTACATTAAGAATCACGGCCCGGGGGCTTTTCAGGATCTGATGGAGCGCAGCTCTAACTCGGTGGAATACCGCCTGGCCGCGTTGGAGGGAAAGCTGGACTTGACAAGGGATGACCAGAGAGCCCAATATCTCCAGGAGGCTGCGGAGGTGGTAGCTTCCTTGAGTAGTCCGGTGGAACGGGAAATTTATGGCGGACGGGCCGCTCAACGGGCCGGCGTCACCAGGGAGGCCATGGCCGATGAGGTGCAGCGGTTGCGAAAGCGAAAGCACTGGAAGGGCCAGAGGGAGGTGGAGCGCCGGAATTTGACCCCAGTCCGGCAGCTACAGCCAAAGGAGCGTGAGCTGCGGTATGTCAATGTCCGCTCAGCTCGTGCGGAAGAGGGGATTTTGCGTATTGTGCTGTTGGATGGAGCGTTTTTTGCCCAACTGGATGAACTCACACCAGAGTACTTCTCCTCTCCGTTGCTGGGAAAGGCTTACCGTCTGCTGCGTCAACGGTGGCAGGAGGGAAGGCGGTTGGCCTTGGCCGCCCTGGATGGGGAGTTTACCCCACAAGAGATGGATCACCTGTCCGCAGTGCTTCAAGAGCCTCAACCAAGGAATACCGCCCAGCTGGCGTTAGCAGATATGAAGCAGACCGTTCTGGAAGAGCGGCGCAGGGAAGGGATACACAGCGGGGCAGATTTAACCGCTTTGCGCAATGAGCTGAAACAGAAAAAAGGCTATGGAGGATGAGCGACCATGAGTGATAAAAAAAAGAGTGTGAAAAAGCAGGAGAATATCTCCTTCGGTCAGGCTAGCCAGGAGAAGCTGGAAGCGGCTAAGAGTGAACTGATGAAGGCCATCAACGGCATCCAGGGGGCGGAGCGGCTGTTGGAATTGGTGGAGGCCGGCTATAAGAAGGGGAAGCTGTCCTCCGGCGAGATGATGGAAGTGCTGGATTCTCTAAGTCTGGAGTCGGATCAGCTGGATAAGGTCTATGATGTGTTGGAGAATCTGGGAGTGGACACCACCGGAGAGGACTATCTTCCCGAATTGGACGACGAGATAGGGCCGCCGACAGAAGAGTTGGAGGACATCCCAGAGGAGGAGATGGTGGACCCCAACACCCTGGTGGACGCGTTTGCCGTCAATGACCCGGTGAGAATGTATCTAAAGGAGATTGGCAAGGTGGATCTGCTCTCCCCGGAGCAAGAGGTGGAGCTGGCTCAGGCTATGGGTGCCGGAGCCGTTGCCCAAGAGGAGTTGGATGAGACGGGGGAGAGCTTGCCTGATGATATGACCCAGGAGCTGCACCGTGTGGTTCAGGCCGGTGAACTGGCAAAGCAACAGCTGGCTGAGGCCAATCTGCGTTTGGTGGTGTCCATAGCCAAGCGGTATGTGGGCCGGGGAATGCTCTTTTTGGACCTGATTCAGGAGGGAAATCTTGGCCTGATCAAGGCAGTGGAGAAATTTGACTATACCAAGGGTTATAAGTTTTCTACCTACGCCACTTGGTGGATTCGCCAGGCCATTACCCGAGCTATTGCCGATCAAGCCCGCACCATCCGCATTCCCGTTCATATGGTGGAGACCATCAATAAGGTCATTCGGGTCAACAGGCAGCTTCTTCAGGAGTTGGGGCACGATCCCACCCCGGAGGAGACTGCTGCCGAGATGAATATGCCGGTGGAAAAGGTGCGGGAGATTTTAAAGATTGCGCAGGAACCCGTTTCCCTGGAGACTCCCATTGGCGAGGAGGAGGACAGCCACTTGGGTGACTTTATCCCGGATGAGGATGCCTCCGAGCCATCGGAGGCGGCCTCTTTTACCTTGCTAAAGGAACAGCTGGTGGAGGTGCTTTCCACTCTGACGCCCCGGGAAGAGAAGGTGCTGAAGTTGCGCTTTGGGATTGAGGATGGCCGCACCCGTACGCTGGAGGAGGTGGGCAAGCAGTTTAACGTCACCCGTGAGCGCATCCGCCAGATTGAGGCAAAGGCATTGCGCAAGCTACGCCACCCCAGCCGGTCCAAGAAGTTGAAAGATTTCTTGAGCTAAAAGAATTGATCCTGGCCATATGCCCGTGGTGGATAAAGAACCATACCAAATCAGACAAAAACCAGGCGATTACCGAGGGATCATGCCAGTATGACACAATTCTAACATTATGAAAAGAGCGCGATTGTCAAATCGCGCTCTTTTCATATCCGGAAGGGGGACTCAGCTATTCTGGGAGTTATCTTATCAGACTATTTTCTATGGCGATGAAGCAGAGCGATTCATCGCCTTCCAATCCCTCGTTTGCTGATTACAGGCCAAAGCTTCAAACATACTTAATGAGTGCGAGTAATTAAGGCCCATCATGCTACAGCGTTGTGAGCCTTAATTACCAAGGTGATTTTCTATATCTGCTCTACCTCTTATTTACGTCAAATTGGCGGCTTCCCGTGCAATCTTGATATTTTCTCCAATGTTTAGATCTATTTTTCTTTTCACGCATATCAAGCTTACCTATTAATATTAGTATAAGTAATGGTAACGTTGACAAAAACATGTCTTTTACATTATAATTTATGGTGTTAATAATGCTATATGATTATACCAGCGGAACAGCAATCGTTCAAATTAGCATGACTTTAAACGTGCATACAAAAAAGGATTTGCGTCCAAAGACACAAATCCTTCCTGTTTACATATTTTCATCGGCATCCATATGCATTAACTTGCAAAAGCCATCTAACTGGCTGTCACTCATTTTACCAATAATCTTGATTGCTTGGAGCTGTAGAAGTGATTTATCCTTATAATTCACAAAGTCCTCAAAGGTAATCCCAAGCGCTTGACATAGTAACTCCAATGACTCAACTGTTGGTGTACACTCACCGTTTTCCAACTTGCGCACATAGCTTTGCGAAAGCCCAGCCATATTGGACAATTTATTAGTGGACAGGCCATGTTCCATCCGTAACTCTTTAATCCGTTTACTTATGATTAAATCCATTGCATCACCTGCTATTTGGTAATAATAGCATTATTTTTTGCAGATAATTACATATATATTATCTTAAAATATTATAAAAATGATAATATATTATCTATAGTGAGAACTAATGGATGTTTGAGAGGAATCTAAATCGCTAAGCACAACAAATTAGATGACAGTATAGTGTGGTATTGGACTGTACCAAGGATCGTAATAAAATTTGAATATACAGGTAAAAGGAGAACCGACAATGGGCGTAATAAAAGGAGAAGTAATTTATTTCAAAGGTTTTTCAGAAAAGCATTTAAATCAGAAAAAGGCTGACACAAAAAATCCTATTCCAAATCTCCGGATTTTATTGAGTGGTTTAAGAAAGGAAGAAAAAAAGTATACCTATAAGCTCTGCCCCAATGCAGAGGAAAAAACCAATGAGGCCATCTCTTTGGCGAAGATGATAAGCAAGGATTTTGAAATTAACACGATGATAACCAGACATGATCACGCGATACATATATCAATGGACATTGACTATGGGTGGTACAGGGGTCCCATCAAACGCGCGTTGGATAAGCTCATTGGTTCTTCTGATGATTACTTCCTAACATCATATAAAAATAAACCGGGTTGTTTTACTATCATAATATCTTATTTAACACATGACAGATATTTGCATGGTAGAAAAATAGAATGGTGAGTACTGACATTAATCATTAAGCATAAGGAAGTGGGTTAATGGTATATAATTTGGTGCCTATGAAACACTTCTGCACCCAACGCTGGCCTTGGCGTGATCTAGGGGCAGGATGATAAGAAATAGGTGGGTCAGCACCCTGTGATGCGGACAATCCTTTGGGGCACTGTGCCCCAAAGGCCGTGTGGTAGACTCCCCAACAAGTATTTTAGCGGCCCATTTGGGCCGCTAAAATAGTAAGTATGGACACACTTGCATCGATTGTCCTTTTTTATTCCTGTTTTATCAGGCTCGCATCCATGCCACCAGTTTGGCATCAATATGCGCATGCTACTGTCATATATCCAGTGGTTCCCCGGCACGGCTAGGATACCAGCGACTCATAAACCCGATGAATTAGCTCCTCATCCTCTAAATTATGACACATTCTGTTTAAATCCTTTGCCAGTTCCAGGCTGATCACGTCGTACAAGGAATTGTCATCACACAGCACTGACAATTTCCAGACAATGCTGTGCAGCTCATTAATTTCAGGATCGCCATCGCGACGTTCATAAGAGGTCTCAGAAAAAATAATTTTGCAGAAGTGGGAATATTTTGCGTTTTCTAAATCATAACGTGCCTTCTCCGATTCCTCTAAGTTTTCATAGTCTATCCAAAGATTCCCGCAGAAGGACGATAGATGGGCCACAAACTGCTGGTCCATGGTACGTATTCGATGCGCCAGATACTCATTTGTATTCTTACATTTCACACATACGCAGAATAACGCAATCACACATACGCACAAGGCGCAAGAGATGAACAATAACCGTTTTTTTCTCATGGTATTTTATTATGGGATAAAGGATAGATATGGGTTGGGGGACATTCTTTTAAATTTTGTACTCGGTGCTACTGAAACGGATGCTCCCGCTGGAAAAGAAATACTTGGAGAAACTGAAACTATACTTTCTTGATGTAAGTATTCTGCATAGATTGAAGTAATCGGCGCAGATGGACGATTTAATTTCACTCTATAATGCATGCATCCTCTATGGTTGCTGGCAGTGACTGAGGGGCCGCCATTGGTAGTTGCCGCATCGCCCTCAAGCTTTATGGTTACAGCTGTCCCGCCATCCTTTGTGTATATTGACGTTGGAGTTGGATACTCTTGTGTGTAGGTACTCCTTGTTATGCCAATGGTTAGCTCATCCCTTTTATAGCCGCTCAGGCAAGGGGCAATACCTGATTCCATGGCTGCGACCTGCTGTAATTGAAGTTCGCACTCGTCTTCGGTAATCTCATATGCCCCCTCATCTGTTACCCTAAAATATTTTTGCTCAAAAGCAACAGCCGGCTGTGCATCTTTATACTCTAATAAAGCTTCCTCAGTAAGCAAATCATCAATTTCTTCTCGTGTCCATCCAGATTGCAACAATACATTGATTGCTCTTTCAATATCGGACGTTCTTTGAACGGCCGCACTTGCATAGCTGATGTTGCCAATCATCATACTTAGGCATAGTGTCAAAATTATTACCCTATTAAAAAGTCTCTTCACAAAGACTCATCCCTTGTATTGATAGAGTAGTAGTTTTTAATGACCCTCTCCAAGGTCATGTGCGACACTGAAATGGATGCTGTGGATTGGTTCAATTGTCCTGCCACAAGATAGTTTCCAACCACAGCCCGGTTCAAATTTGCTAATCAGTTAGCCAGAGGATAATGTAGAACAAGGTTACAAGGCGGATGTTCTGTAGATACAGCTTATTTACTTCTTGTCCAAAAGATTATACTTATAAAACAGGGGCGAGAGACAACGCTGTGCACAGCCATTGGCCACATCTTTTCATGGCAATTTCACTCCTTCTTTATTTCTACGAATAGGACCGATTGGCGAAATACCCCAAATTAGCCTTTCCGTCTAAAGCATACCTCACTTCCACAATGTTTGTCAATAGAAAATAAGTTGCATAGTAAATGTTGTCATAAAAGTGAGGGCCTATCCCTCACGGCGCGTGATATAGCGCCATGAGGGATAGGCCCGGATATTGTTGATTTTCATGGTAGTCTGTCTCAAAGTCTCGATGATGTGCCCGTCATAGGGGGATTACCGCTACAGGCCCTCACAACTGGCTTCCTTCTGCAATTCGCATCCATCCACATAGCCCTGCTGGGGGCTTGAGGGCGGGGTGGATGGATCCGGTTGGTTAAAATCAGTTTGATTATGGTCAATTTTTTCAAACTTCCGAGCCGGGGGTAAAAAGTCCGGGTGCAGCGGGGCCTTTACCGGAACACCCGGTTAAAATCCCGGGGCATCTTGGCCTTGAAACTCACCGATTCCCCAGTGGCAGGATGGGTGAAGGACAGCTCGTTGGCGTGGAGGCACAGCCGTCTGATGGGATTGGTGCGCGCTCCGTACTGTTTGTCACCTGCCACAGGACAGCCCAGTTCCTTCATGTGTACCCGGATCTGATTTTTTCGTCCGGTGTCAATGGAGATGTCCAACAGCGCATAGCCGTGAGCGGATTTGATCACCTGGTAGTTGGTAATGGCCTCCTTGGCGTTGGGGCCAGGAGCACCGGAGAAGCTGAGGTGGGCGGCAGTTTCCACCAGGTGGGAGCGGATGGTGTCCCGGTCAGGGTGAGGAACGCCCTCCACCACGGCCAGATATCCCCGCCGGGTGATCATATGGTTCCAGTTGTCCTGGAGCAACGCTTTAGTATCAGGGTCCTTGGCGAAGAGAAGGACACCGGAGGTGTCCCGATCCAGCCGGTGGACTACATAGACGCGGTTATCCACATGCTGGCTCTTCATATAGTCGGTGACCAGGCGGTAGGCGGTGCGGGAGCGTTCCTTTTCGTTGGCCACCGACAGCAGTTTGGCTGGTTTGTTCACCGCAATGAGCTGGTTGTCCTCGTAGAGGATGGGAAAGGGCAGCGCACCTCCCCCTCTGGGCGCAGGGGTGGACAGCAGGGACACCTGTTGTCCGGGAGAGAGAGGAGCGTTAAACTGGGATGTGGGCCTTCCATCCACGGCCACCAGGCGGCGGGACAGGAGGGACTTTACATTATTGCGGCTTTTTCCCTTCACATTGGACAATAGAAATGGCAGCAGGGTGGAGGGCTGCTCTACAAGATAGACGGTCTGGGGACGATTTTGTATGTGGCTCATGGTGGCACCACCTTGTAAAAAATTGGGAGGTTCAGTTCCTTACCTACCTCTGTACTGCCTTGCGGCCTGAAACATCGCCGCCGGGATATGGCAGTAGCCTGCCGGGTTTTTTTCCAGGTACTTCTGATGGTATGCTTCCGCCGGATAGAAATTAGACAGGGGCAGCGCCTCCACAGCCAGGGGTTGGGCATAGTCTGCCTGGAGCTGCTCCAGGGAGGCCAGAATGATTGGCTGCTGTCTGGGATCAGTATAGTAGACGCCGGTGCGGTACTGAGTGCCCACGTCCCCACCCTGGCAGTTGACCGAAACTGGGTCGATGATCTGATAGAACTGGTTTAACAGTTGAGGCAGAGAGATAGATTGGGGGCAATAAGTTACCTTTACTGTTTCTGCATGACCGGTGCTCTCATAGCAAACCTGCTCATAGGTGGGATTGGCCGTGCGCCCGTTGGCGTAGCCGGCTTGAGTATCCTTCACACCGGGTAAGCAATCCAGATAATGCTGGACGCCCCAAAAACAGCCGCCTGCCAGATAGATGTCTTGATATTCCATATGGTTTGTTCCTCCGAGGGAGATATCCTCCGTTGTTCCTGCCAGATGTCACAGTTGCTGTGAATATTATAACACCCAATGGCCCAGATGTCATGGACTTTTTACGTTGGGGGAAAATTTCTGGTGGGACAGGCAAGGAAGGTTCCCCGCGCTCATATCCTTGTCCAGAGGTGATGCGTGTGGATGGGAAAGACGGGCTGCTGCTGCGAGCCTCCCGATTGTTTGATCTGCCGGCGGATGCGGTGGCCGGCGTGCCCAGAATTGAGGTTTTGGGAGATGAGGAACTGCGTATGAGCCCTCACCGGGGGATACTAGCCTATGGGCCGGAGGAAATCCATATATCGGGGGGGAATCTGGTGGTTCGGGTGCGGGGGACCGGGCTGGAACTGCGGGCGATGACACCGGCGGAACTGCTGATCACGGGCCGCATTCAGGCTGTGGAGTTTGTGAGGTGAGAGGATGAGAAAACTCTTCAATCTGCTGCGAGGCTATGTGGAACTGACGGTGACAGGCGCATTTCCCGAGCGGCTGCTCAACCTGTGTGCTCAGAACCGGATGCAGTTTTGGCGGCTGCAGTGGCTGGATGAGACCAGTTTCATATTCCGCGTCCATTTACAAGACCGGAAGCGGCTGGACGAGTTGGCCCAACGGGCCATGTGCCAACTGGACGAGCGGGGGCGCCGGGGTGCGACGGTGGTGGCTCAGGGCATGACCAAACGGTGGGGGTTTCTGCTGGGACTTGCACTGTGTTTGGTGGCTGTGAGCGTCTTGTCCCGGTTTTTGCTGGTGGTGGAGGTGGTGGGCAACCAGCAGGTGCCTGCGGCGGTCATCCTCTCCCAACTCCACAGGCTGGGACTGCGCCCAGGGGTTTATGGTCCCGGCATCAACGAGAAGGAGGTATCCAACGCAGCCCTATTGGCCTTGCCGGAGCTGTCCTATATGGCAATCAATCTCTACGGCACCCGGGCAGAGGTGGTGGTTCATGAGGCAGATCAGCTTCCAGAGCTGCTGGATGAGACTGTACCCGCCGATGTGGTGGCCGAGGCGGACGGCATTATTGTAGACATACGGGCGGACACCGGACGGCCCCTGTTTGCCGATGGGGATGTGGTAGCCAAAGGAGAGGTGCTCATCACAGGAGAGATAGACTTGCTGGAGCCGGAGGGAAGTACGGTAGATATGGGCTATCTGATGGTACACGCTGCAGGTACGGCCACCGCCCGCACCTGGCGAACGCTGGAGGAGACAGTCCCCCTCACAAACTGGGTCAAGGAGTACACCGGGGAGGAGCGCACCCTGCGTTCTTTGGATTTGCTGTGGGGTCGGATAGATTTTTTTCAAAATAGTAGCATTTATAATACGAGATATGATAAAATAGTCAAGAACAATCAGTGGAGTATCTTTGGATGCCCTCTTCCTGCGGGCATAACCACCACCACCCTGCGGGGCTACACCTTACGGGAGGAGGAGGTGGATCAGGAGGAGGAGACCGCTCGGTTGGAGCAGTTGCTGTTATACCGGCTCAATCAGCTCATGGCTGCCAACCAGGGAGAGGTGCTCCGCACTGACTTTACTGCCAGGGTGGAGGGGGGACTGCTTACCGTCACCCTGTTGGCGGAGTGCCAGGAAGAGATTGGACGCACGGTGGAGCGCCCTGGAAAGACAGGGCGTGTTGAAGGAAATAATCCCGCCCCAATGGCGGATCAGTGAGGAGCATTGACTAATGATTGAACAGAGCATCAGCATTGAGCGGATGGAGGAGGCCATCAATCTGTTTGGCCTGTTTGACGAGAATATCCATATAATTGAGCAGGAGCTGGAGGTATCAGTGGTCAACCGGGAGTCCAGCCTGAAGATATCTGGCGAGGGGGAGAACGTCATGCTGGCGGTGAAGGCCATCCAGGGCCTTCTCTCCCTGTCGGCAAAGGGGGAGACCATCGGCCAGCAGAATGTGCGCTATATCATTGAGCTGGTGCGCACCGGAAATGAGGGGAAAATCGCCCAGCTGGCGGGGGACGTGATCTGCGTCACCGCCAAGGGCCGCCCGGTGAAGGCCAAGACCATCGGTCAAAAGAGGTATGTGGAGTCGGTGCTGAAAAACACCGTCACCATCGGGGTGGGTCCCGCTGGAACCGGTAAGACCTATCTGGCGGTGGCGGCAGCGGTGTCCGCATTTCGGGACAAGCAGGTCAACCGCATTATCCTCACCCGGCCGGCGGTGGAGGCGGGAGAGCGGCTGGGCTTTTTACCCGGAGACCTCCAGTCCAAGGTAGATCCCTATCTGCGGCCGCTGTATGATGCCTTGTTTGACATGCTGGGGGCGGAGACCTATCAAAAATACGTGGAGCGGGGAAACATTGAGGTGGCCCCTCTGGCCTATATGCGTGGCAGGACGCTGGACGACTCGTTTATTATCCTGGACGAGGCCCAGAACACCAGCCGGGAGCAGATGAAGATGTTCCTCACCCGGATGGGGTTTAACTCCAGGGTGGTGATCACTGGGGATGTGACTCAGATTGACCTGTCGGCAGACAAGGCCAGTGGCCTGAAGGAGGCTATGCGAGTGCTCAAGGGTGTAGAGGACATCGGGATTTGTCATTTGAGTCAGGATGACGTGGTGCGCCACGTCATCGTCCAGCGCATCATCAAGGCCTATGAAGAGGACGAGAAACGGCGGACTGCCAAGCGGGACAAGCGTTAGCTCATCTTCAGGCAAATGGTGGAGAGCTGCATTCCCAGGCGCAGCCCTTGGTAAAAGGACCACAGTCCGTGGCCCTGAACAGGATTGTCCTCAAAGCCGGTGGCCCAGCTTTCCGGGACAAGCTTATGGGAGTACTGATAGTAGAGTTCTTCTACCAGATAGGGGATTTCTTCTCGCATTGCGGGAGCCTCCTTAACACGTACTTTATTATACGTGTTGTTATACACGGTATGTTTATTCATGTCAAGCGGGAAGTGACAAAATGATTTTTAATGAACGGTTAAAAATGTTGAGGACGGAAAAGGGCTTGACCCAGGAGGAAGCTGCTGGTACACTCAATTTTAATTACCGCCATTACCAAAGGATGGAAGCGGACGGCCACCTGCCAAATTATAAAAGCCTGCTGCAAATTGCTGGTTTTTTTGATGTATCCGTTGACTGGCTGATGGGCCGGACGGAGAAGCGGGAGATCAACCGATAATGCCTGAGCATTCGATCACCGACCAGATAGAGGATTTCTTCTCACATGTGCTATCTATCCTCGGTGCACAGTTATCTGTGTGTTGAGGATAACACACAGATAACTGTATGTCAAGAGGGGAATTATGTTTGCTGAACAAATTCGTATATTGCGAAATGAAAAGCATTTGACACAGGCGGCAGTTGCGGCTAACATTGGGTTATCTGCCCGAGGCTACCAAGATCTTGAGCTGGGGACAACGCCGCGAGGGGATACCCTTTTGGCGATTGCGGAATTCTACGATGTGTCCATTGACTGGCTGATGGGCCGGACGGAAAAGCGGGAGGTCAACCGATAATGCCCAAACATCACATCATCATCTCTGCCAATGTTCCGGGGGTGGACGATGGCCTGCGGGCATTCATCCGCAGGGTCATCCGTACAGCCTTAGATGCGGAGGGGGTAGACGCGCCCTGTGAGATTAATGTACTGGTGACCAATGACGCGGGCATTCATCAGGTCAACCTGGATATGAGGGGGGTGGACGCGCCTACCGATGTGCTCAGCTTTCCCATGTTTCATCTAGGGCCGGGGGACAAGCTCCCGGCCAATGCCGCCGACCCTGCCACGGGATTGGCGCCGCTGGGAGACATATGCCTCTGCCTGGAGCGGGCCAAGGCGCAAGCCAAGGAATACGGGCATTCAAACCGCCGGGAGCTGGCGTACCTGGCCGTCCACTCGGTGCTGCACCTGCTGGGTTATGATCACCTGGATGAGGGGAAACAAAAGGCCCTGATGCGGGACCGGGAAGAGTCCATATTGGGTGGTCTTGATGCCGCCCGGGAGGGATGATATGCGCACCACAAAGAGGTGGAGGGATTTTGGCCTGGATCTGGTACGGGCCTTGGCTGGCCTTTTGACCCTCAGCGTCCATTTTTTTCTAAACAGCCAGTTCTATAGCACACCGGTTCAGGGGACGGGTATGCTGCTGTCCTGTGTGATACGGACGCTGTGCATGACCTGTGTGCCCCTGTTTTTGCTGCTGACTGGCTATACTTGTGTGAAGCGCCAGTGGTCTCGGGGCTATTACCGGAAGCTGCTGCCCATTCTGCTCACCTATGTTCTGGCCGGAGCAATATGTCTGGCGTTTCAGATGCTCTGGCTGGGGGATCGGTGGCCGTTGCGGACCGTGGCGTTGATGTTTAGCAGTTATGCCGCCGCACCCTATGGCTGGTATATTGAGATGTACATCGGGCTGTTTTTGCTCAGTCCATTCCTGAATGCGGCCTGGCATGCCTTGGCCCAGGATGGGAAACGGGCGTTGCTTCTCACGCTCATTGGCTTGACCGCACTGCCTACGATTGATAAGGTGGGGAGGCTTCTGCCCGCTTGGTGGATGGGCATATACCCGCTGACCTACTATGTTGTAGGGGCCTGGCTGCGGGAGAACCCGATCCGGATCAAGGGATGGAAGTTGATGCTGTGTTGGCTGGGGCTGGCTGCGGCGGTGGGGACGAAGGACTATCTTACCGCTCGGGGCGGCTTCTTTCAAATACCGCCGGTGGAGTGGGGGAGCCTGACGCTGCTGATCCAGGCGGTGTTGCTGTTCTCTTGCCTGAGGCAATACAATGGAGAAGGCACTCCGTTGCCGATCCGCCGGCTGGTGGGCCAGGTGGCCAGACTGGCTTTGCCCATGTATCTGATCTCCTATATCCCCGACCGGCTGGTCTATCCTCTGTTGAACCAAGACGTCCCAGCTTCCGAGCAAATCTGGTGGATGCCGGCAGTGGTGCTGGTGGTGGCGGTAGGTTCTTTGGCCATAGCCTGGCTGGTGGACTGCGGGGTGACGGCGTTGATGGGATTGCTCCCTATGAAAAAACAAGATGCGGCCCATGCTCAATGCCGCGATATAAAGGAAAGTTGAGGATGATCTGATGACCATCAAAAAGTCTGGCATCATTACCATTTGCGGGAGGCCAAACGTGGGTAAGTCCACCCTGGCCAACACCCTGGCGGGGGAGAAGGTGTCCATTGTTTCTTGCAAGCCACAGACCACCCGCAACCGTATCTGTGCCGTTTTAAACCGGGGCGAGAGCCAATTCGTGTTTGTGGACACCCCAGGCCTGCATCGCGCCCGCACCAGGCTGGGGGACTATATGGTGAAGGTGGTGCGCCAGTCGGTGGCTGATGTGGACGGGGTGCTGCTGCTGGTGGAACCGGAGGACCGCATTGGGCCGGCAGAGGCAGAGCTGATTGGGCGCATTCAGGCTCTGGGCGTCCCGGCAGCCTTGGCGATCAACAAGATTGATACGGTGGAGAAGGAAAAGCTGTTGTCGGTGATGGCAGTGTATGGTCAGGCCCACCAGTGGGATGGGGTGGTTCCCATTTGCGCCCGGACCGGCGAAGGGGTGGATGAGCTGCTGGAGGTGCTGTCCCAATGGCTGCCGGAGGGGCCTCAGCTCTTTCCGGATGGAGTGACCACCGATCAGCCGGAGCGCCAGATTATGGCAGAGATCATTCGGGAAAAGCTGCTGTGGGCGCTGGACAAGGAGGTGCCTCACGGTATTGCTGTGGAGGTCACCGGTTTTTCCCAGCGGGACAATGATATCATTGACTGTCACGTGACCATCTATTGCGAAAAGCAGTCTCACAAGGGGATCGTCATTGGCAAAAAGGGCTCCATGCTGAAAAAAATTTCCACACAGGCCAGGGAGGATATGGAGGCGTTCATGGGAGCCAAGGTCTATCTGGAGACATGGGTGAAGGTGCGGGAACACTGGAGGGACAACCCGGCTGCCATTCAAAATTTTGGTTACACACAGGCGTGAACCACAGCCGTCTTTGGTTTGAGCGGCTAATTTCTCCACAACTTGCCACTTATAATCCGCCTGTCCTCCATCCATGATAACCTTGATGAGGAGGCGGGCAATATGAAGCGGAAAGACTACTGGACATTGTTTTGGGACACCGGGCTCCCGGAGGCATGGGCCTTGAGCCGCCGGTCAGGGGATAAACCGGAAGCGGCCATCACCGCTCTGTCCGGAGTGCAGATAGTGTCAGGTTATGCAGACCAGGAGTTTGTGGATCAGGGGGATGGTTTTCACTCAACCTCCCAGGGGCAAGATGGGGAAACGGCCAAATAAGACAATAGAGGAGCACTGACCCAACACTGCTGTGGAAAAGGCCCGGCTCCATGGTGGGTGGGGTACATAGAAACGCTATGGATATCACCATAAAGGCCCTCGTGCTGCGCGAGGTCAACTATAAGGAATCGGATAAAATACTCACTGTTTTTTCTCAGGAAGAGGGGAAACTGACCTTGTCCGCCAGAGGATGCAGGAAAAAGGGAAGCCATATGACGGCGGCCTGTCAGCTGCTGGTTTGGGGCGAGTTCACCCTGTATCAGTTTCAGGGTCGCTGGTGTGTGCGGGAGGCGTTCGCCCAGCGCATGTTTGATAGAGTGCGAACCCACCTGGACAAGCTGGCTCTAGCCAGCTATTTTATCGAAGTGGCCGACGCTCTGGCGGAGGAAGGCCAGCCGGAGCCGGGGTTGCTGTCATTGACGCTGAACTGCCTCCATGCCCTGGATAAACTGGAGCTGCCTATGGCCCAGGTGAAGGCCGCTTTCGAGTGGCGGGCCATCTCTCTGGCAGGGTATGAGCCCCAACTAGGTGAGTGCAGCCGCTGCGGCAAGCAGGAGCCAGAGCAGCCTCATCTCCACCTGGGGGAGGGAGTGCTCCACTGTGCCGGGTGCCGGGGAAAGCTGGCGGCAGGCGGGTCCATTCCGTTGACTCCGGCGGCGCTGGCCGCATTGAGGCATATCATATGGGGGGAGCGCCGGCGTATGCTTTCCTTCCAATTAGATGGGGAAGGGTTGAGGCGGTTGTCCAAAGCCGCTGAGGCCTATCTGACGGTCAAGCTGGAGCGGGACTTTCGCACCTTGGATTTCTACAAGGGTCTGGGACCGGATTGAGCTGCCATCAAGAGGAGAACTGAACTATGACGGAACTGTTTGAAAAATCCATACACACGCTGGAGCTTCCAAAGGTGCTGGCTATGCTGGCGGAGGAGGCGGTTACCGAGGAGGGGAAGGAGCAGTGTCTAGCCTTACGGCCCGCCGCAATCCCAAGGGATGTGGCCCGTCTCCAAAAGCAGACAAGCGCCGCCTTTGACCTGCTGGTGCGGCAGGGGAGCCCTTCTGTGTCTGGAATCAGGCCGGTGGCGGCCGCCCTGCGGCGGGCGGATCGGGGAGGGGCTCTGAACACCAGGGAGCTGCTGGATATTGCTCAGGTACTGCGTTGCGCCCGGGCTGTCCGGGAGTATGGTCTGGGCAGCCCGGGAGAAAGATCGGTATTGGAGAGCTATTTTGAAGCGCTGAGCGCGAACCGTTTTCTGGAGGATAAGATTACCGGCTCCATTCTCAGCGAAGAGGAGATTGCCGACGCGGCCTCTCCAGAGCTGGCGGATATCCGGCGCCATATTCGGGCGGCAGCGGGCAAGGTGCGGGACGTGCTCAATAAACTGATATCCTCCAGTCAGTCCAAGTACCTTCAGGATTCCATTATCACCATGCGCGGCGGACGGTACGTGGTGCCTGTCAAAAGTGAGCACAAAAACGATGTTCCCGGTTTGGTCCATGACGTGTCCGGTTCTGGGGGCACATTTTTCATCGAACCGGTGGGGGTGGTCAACGCCAATAATGAGTTGAGGGAACTTCAGGCTAAGGAGCAGAAGGAGATCGAGCGCATCTTGGCGGAGCTGTCCGCCGATTGCGCCGAATTTCAGGAGGATATTCAGGAAAACTACCGCACTTTGGTGGCCCTGGACTGCATCTTTGCCAGAGCCAAGCTGTCCGCGGCCATGGAGGGGTTGGAGCCGGTGCTGGGGGATCACATCGAATTGAAGCGGGTCAGGCACCCTCTGCTGGATCCAAAGACGGCTGTGCGCAACGACCTGGTTCTGGGACAGCGCTTTGATACGCTGGTGATCACCGGACCAAACACCGGGGGCAAGACGGTCACCTTGAAAACCCTTGGTTTACTCACCCTCATGGCCCAATGCGGGCTGCACATACCTGCCGCTGATGGCTCTATGGTGAGGGTGTGCTCCACGGTGCTGGCGGATATCGGTGATGAGCAGTCCATTGACCAGTCTCTGTCCACCTTCTCCTCCCATATGAGAAACATTGTAGCCATTCTGGAGCAGACCGACCAGGGAGCACTGGTGCTGTTTGACGAGTTGGGGGCGGGTACGGACCCAGTGGAGGGAGCCGCGCTGGCTGCAGCTATCATTGAATCTACCCGGGGGCTGGGCGGGATGGTGGCCGCCACTACGCACTATGCGGAGCTGA
Source organism: uncultured Clostridia bacterium (assembly GCA_932222125.1). Taxonomy (GTDB): domain Bacteria; phylum Bacillota; class Clostridia; order Oscillospirales; family Oscillospiraceae; genus Enterenecus. The sequence goes on from CAKNZJ010000207.1 coordinate 50,242, forward strand.
AGGTATATGCCATGACCACCCCTGGGGTGGAGAATGCCTCCTGTGAGTTCAATGTGGACACCTTAGCGCCCACTTACCGGGTGCTGATCGGCGTTCCGGGGAAGTCCAATGCCTTTGCAATCTCCCGCCGGCTGGGGCTGCCTGAATATATTATTGACAAGGCAGCCCAGCGCATTGATGGGGCCAATGTGCGATTTGAGGATGTGCTCAGCCAACTGGATGTCCAGCGCCAGTCCATGGAGCGGGAGCGGGATGAGGCTGCCCATATCCGTCGTGAACTGGAGCAGGCCCGTGTCCAGGCTGAGGAATATCGGGCCGAAATTCAAGAGGAACGCCGGAAGGCCGCAGAGAAGGCTCAGGCAGAGGCCCGGGCCATCTTAAAGGAGGCTCGTGACACAGCCGACCAGGTGTTCAAAGAACTCAATGAGATGCGCCGCCGTCAGGAGCGGGCTCAGATATGGGTGGATGACAATGACCAGAGGGCGGATTTGCGCCGCCGGCTCAACCAGGCGGAGGATGCTGTGGGTACCGGACAGCAAGAGATGTCCCCTCCGCCGCCCACCCGGGATGCCCAGGCGGGGGATGTGGTAGAACTGTTGAAAATGGGCACTCAGGCGGAGGTGGTGTCGGTGAACAGAGACGGTACCCTTCAACTCCAAGCGGGCATTTTAAAGCTGAAGGCCAAGCAGGGGGAGGTCCGGGTGTTAGAGGAGGCCACTGCCAAGAAAAAGCAGAGCCAGAAGGATAGGGCGCGATCCATCTCGGTTAGCCACGCATTTCGGGCTGGGCCGGCGAAGGCGGAGCTGGATTTGCGGGGAATGACGGCAGATGAGGCGCTGACCGAGGTGGATTTGTTTTTGGATAACGCTCTGGTGGGCAAACTGGAGACTGCCACCATTATCCACGGAAAGGGTACCGGGGCGCTGCGCCGGGCGGTGCGGGAGCATCTGAAGGCAAGCCGTTATGTGAAGCAATTTCGTCCCGGAGTCTATGGCGAGGGGGAGGACGGCGTGACGGTGGTGACGCTGAAATGAGCGGCGCATGGTGAATGGTGAGGGTATTTTGCCAAAGGAGCAGCGAGAATTTGTGAAAATTGCTGTTGACGATACAGCGCAAATTTGATATTCTTAATAGGAAAAATTCAGAGGAGAGCGCCGCCTCTGATTTGGGAGAGTATGGAGGGAATCGCTCATGTTTATGAAAGAGATTACAGTCACCAATCAGGTGGGTTTGCACGCCCGGCCAGCCACCTTCTTCATCCAAAAAGCCAATGAGTTCAAAAGCTCCATTTGGGTGGAAAAGGATGAGCGCCGCGTGAATGCCAAAAGCTTGCTGGGTGTCCTCTCCCTCGGTATCGTGAAGGGCACATGCGTCAATCTGATTGCCGATGGCCCCGACGAGGAGGCTGCCATCAACGCTTTGGTGGAGCTGATCAACTCCGCTTTCTCCGAGTGATTGGATTCCGTTTGACCCAAGGATGGCGATAAAGAGCGGAACTTGGATCTGTATCCAAGTTCCGCTCTTTTTTATTCCAGCGGTTTGACAGGGAAAATCCGGTTGACGTGGAACCGGGAAGTTTGATATGCTAAAAAGGATACCAGTGGGGAAAGGCGGGGATGGAGTTGACCTTTGAGGAGCTGAGAGATAAGGCCCACGCTCTGCCCCTGAAGCCGGGCGTATACATTATGCAGAACGCCAAAAGTCAGGTCATCTACGTGGGTAAGGCCAAGGCGTTGAAAAACCGGGTGAGCCAATATTTTCAGGACCCTGCCCGGCACAATGAGAAGACAAGGGCCATGGTGGGCCAGATCGACCATTTTGATGTCATTGTGGTCCAGTCGGAATTTGAGGCGCTGGTGCTGGAGTGTTCTTTGATCAAGCGGCATATGCCCCGCTATAATATTCTTTTAAAGGACAGCAAGGGCTACCCGTATATCCGATTGCCGCTACAGGAGGAGTATCCTCGTTTCTCGCTGGTTTCCAAGCCCGAGGACGATGGGGCGCGGTACTTTGGGCCTTACGGAGGGCGCAAGATCAGCCAGGATATGATTAACGCCCTGCGTACCGCTCTGCGCCTGCCCTCTTGCCGGCGGAAATTTCCAAAGGATATCGGCAAGGAGCGGCCCTGCCTCAACTTCCACATGGGCACCTGTGACGGTTACTGCAGGCCAGAGATGGAACAGAGTCAATATCAGCGGTCGATTGGCCAGGCGGTGCGCCTGCTGGAGGGGCGGTTGGACGTGGTTCTCCGGGAACTGACTGCTGAGATGGAACAGGCGGCGGAGGCGCTGTCTTTTGAAAAGGCCGCTCAGATCCGGGATCGGATTCGGGATCTACAGGTGTTGTCCACCCGGCAAAAGGCGGTGGCGGGCGCTTTGGCGGATACCGATGTGGTGGGCTACTATCGCGGGGCTGCCAAAAGTTGCTTTGTGGTGCTGCACTATACTGGGGGTGAGCTGGCAGCTAAGGACTGGGAATTGCTGTCCGTCCCCATGGAGGAGGATCAGGGGGAGACGGTGACCGCACTTACCGCCCAATATTACGCCGGCCGGGGTCAATTGCCAAGACAGATTCTGCTGCCAATAGAGGTGGAGGGCAGAGAAGAGTTAGCCCAGATGCTCACAGAAAGTGCGGGCCACAGGGTGGAGGTGCTGGTTCCCCAGCGGGGTGGCAAGGTTGAATTGGTGCATTTGGCCCAGGAGAACGCGGAGGAGGAGGTCCGCCGGGCCACCACTGCCGAGGAGCGCCGGTCCAAACTCACAGAGGCCCTTGGAAATCTGCTGGGGCTGGAACAAGCGCCCCACCGTATTGAAGCGTTTGACATCTCTAACACAGGTAACGCAGACATCGTAGCGGCCATGACCGTTCACGTTGACGGAAGACCGCTGAAAAGGGATTATCGCCACTTTAAATTGAAGGGGTTATCCCATGCCGACGACTATGCCTCTATGAGACAGGTGGTGGAGCGGCGGTTTCGCCGTTATTTGGATGAGGACGAGCGGTTTGCCAGTCTGCCCGACCTACTGTTGATGGACGGTGGAGCGGGCCAGGTGGCGATGGCGGAGGAAGCGATGGCGGAATTGGGCCTGCGAGTCCCGGTGTTTGGTATGGTGAAGGACAACCGGCACCGTACCCGGGCGCTGGTGGACTCCAGCGGACGAGAACTGGGTCTCCAGCAAAACCAGGGGTTGTTCGCCATGGTGGGGCGTATCCAGGAGGAGACGCACCGGTGCGCCATTGAATTTCACCGTAAGCAGCAGCAGGGACATATGCGGGGGTCCGCTTTGGATGACATCCCCGGAATAGGTCCGGCAAAAAAGGCGGCTCTGCTGAAAACATTCAAAAGCATCAAGGCCATCCGTGCCGCCACGGAGGAGCAGCTGGCCCAGGTGGTGGGCCGGAAGGTGGCTTTGGCGGTGAAGGAAAAGCTAACGGGAGAATAGGGGAAAACGCCATGCGAGTGATTACAGGAATTGCCCGGGGTAGGAGATTGGAGGAACTGCCTGGGTTGGATACCAGGCCCACTGCCTCCAAGGTGAAGGAGGGGCTGTTTAGCGCCATCCAGTTTGACGTGGAGGGCCGGCGGGTGCTGGATCTGTTTGCTGGTACCGGACAGTTAGGCCTGGAGGCGCTGTCCAGGGGCGGGGCATTTTGCGATTTTGTGGATAGTGCTCCGGCGGCGCTGAAGGTGGCTCAGCGCAACGCGCGAAGTTGCGCACTTGAGGGCAGAGCCGCTTTTTACCGTCAGGATTTTGCTGCTTTTCTGGATGGGGTGCGGGAGAAGTATGGGTTGATTTTTTTGGACCCTCCCTATCAATCTGGTCATTTGGAGCGGGCGTTGGAGCGTATTGCGGCAATTGACATTGTGACAGGAAATGGTATAATAGTGTGCGAAAGTTTGGTAGAGTATGTGCTGCCCAAACTCCCGGATCCGTATGAAAAGGGGCGGGAGTACCGTTATGGTAAGATCAAAGTGACCTTATACCGCAGGAGGGCGTGAGCCATGAAGCGTGCGATTTATCCTGGGAGTTTTGACCCGGTGACCCTGGGACACTTGGATATTATTAAGCGGGCCGCTGTGATATTTGATGAGTTGGTGGTGTGTGTGATGCTCAACTCCAGTAAGCAGGGGCTGTTTTCCCCGGAGGAGCGGGTGGAGTTGATCCAACTGGTGACTGCTGATTTGCCTAATGTAAGGGTGGATTGTTCTCGGGAACTGCTGGCCACCTATGCCCGAAAGAATCGGGCCAGGGTGGTGGTAAAGGGACTGAGGGCGGTGTCTGACTATGAATCAGAGATTCAGATGGCCATGGTCAATGCCAAGCTCAACGCCAAGTTGGATACTGTGTTTTTATATACCCGGCCAAAATATGCCTATCTCAGCTCAACCATTGTAAAGGAGATGGCCCGTTACGGAGCAGACTTGTCTGACTTTGTACCTCGGCAGATTATTGGGATGGTGCGGGATAAATTAGCCGGCTCCACATTGGAGCCAAGAGAACGTGACATAGGATGAGCAAATATGATACAAAGGAGGACTGACAAGTGGCCACTGGAGTGGATGAACTGCTGGATATGCTGTTTGACATGATTGACGAGGCGAAAAATGCCCCTCTCAGCAGTGAGAAGTGTGTAATTGACCGTGACAAGGCGCTCGATCTTATTGAGGATGTCAAGGCCCAATTCCCAGTGGAATTGGCTGAGGCCAGAAAGATATTGAACGCCCGAAGCGAGTATGTTGCGGCAGCCAAACGGGAGGCGGAAGAAATCCATAAGCGGGCGCAGCTGGAGGCCAGCCAGCTGGTCAGCGAGGCCAAGGTGATGAACCAGGCCCGCCAGAAGGCCAATGAGGTGGTGGCTCAGGCGGAACACAAGGCCAAGGAGTTGCGCCGTGCCGCCAACGAATACTGTGAGGATGTGATGCGCCGCACAGAGGAGGCATTAGCAGATGCCCATTCGGAGATGCGCCAAGCCCATACTCGTTTTCGCACCGCTATGGGGGCGGCGCCATCCACCTCTCAGGGCAACAGCCGGGTGTACGATGCAGAGGCTGACCAGTAGGTATCCATAAAATAAGCGAAAGCATAAAAAGATACCGTCACAACATGTTGTGACGGTATCTTTTTATGCTTTTACAACATCTTGTGGCG
>CAKNZJ010000208.1 GCA_932222125.1 uncultured Clostridia bacterium
CCCAACTGGGCGGTGGATGGCCTGCGGATCAACGGAGTTGCTCCGGGCAATACCACGACTCCTATGACGAAGGGTATGACGGAGCAGCAGCGGAATGCCGCACTGCTCATCCCCATTCCCACACGATATGGGACAAAGGAATTCCTGGACGCAGAGGAAATTGCCAACTCTATTGTGTTCCTGGCCTCCCGCAAAGCCAGTGGTATCAACGGTGAAATCCTGTTTGCAGACGGTGGCATCGACGCGCTGATGCACTCCGAACGGTTTTAAGGGGGTGTCAATATGACGTTATTGGAGCAGTACATTGATTATATGCGCAAGGGTGACGAATGCGCTCTTGCTGATCTGTTTGCCAAGGATGGCATCCTTCACGATGCTTCCTGGACCCAGGTAGGAGAAGACACCCTGCATCTGTCCGGAAAGATGGCGGTGGAGATGATGTTCCACCATAAGTTCGGATATAACGGCGGTCCCTTCCCCATCAGCGGTGTGAAATTCATGGAGGAGAATGTAGCTTGGTACTTTATCGTGTATCATGACAGAGTGGTACCGGTAGTCGCCTACCTCTCCTCGGTAACTGAGGATGGGAAGATTGACCGTCTAAACATTCTTCCTATGTAGATGGATATCCTCATCTGCGAAACGTGTAAGAAAACTGATAAGATTGGAGTAATCATCATGAAAGCTACCTTTGTTTTGACCCCCGCGGAGGCCCGCCGCCTGATTGCCAAGGCGGTCATCCAGATGCCCGAGTTCCAAAAGGCCTGGAAGGACGCCTATGTCCTGCTGGCTGGTGGAACCACCAACGCCTTTATCGCCCAGGAGCTGGGCTATGAGGTGGAACCCGGCCTGTGTACTGTGGGCAACAGCACCGACGGCCTGTTGTGCGTCACCGAGCCCTCCAGCCGCAAGAGCTTTCCCAACGTGTTCTACAAGGGCCAGCCCGTAGACAAGAAGATTGACGAGGCCCTCCAGGACTATCACGCTGATACCGTCATCATCAAGGGGGCCAACGCCTTCGACCAGGACGGCCATGTGGGCATTATCACCTCCGGCTTTAACGGCGGCACTGTCCCCAACTTCATCGGCTACATGACCAGCAAGGGCCTGAAATACATCTGCCCTGTGGGCTATGAGAAGATGGTCCCCAGCGTCCCCGCTGCCAGCCGCGCCTTGGGAGGTGCCAGCCACATCGACATCTCCATGGGGCCGACCCCGGCCTGTACTGCCTGTCCAGTGCCGATATCGTTACCGAGGTGGACGCCATCAAGCAGATGTTCCACTGCGAGGCCAAGGTGGTGTGCGCCGGCGGCATCGGCGGCAATGAGGGCGCCCACTACTGGGCCGTGGACGGCGAGGAGGCCGATATCAAGGCTCTGGTGGAGTTCCTGGAGAAGAACATCAAGGGGGAACCCGCCGTCAAGGGCAACAAGGGCAACTGCGCCAACTGCCGCTATCCCGGCTGCAAGTATAACGGACTGACCCCGGATAAACTTCCTGACTGGATGAAGAAGCGGGGCATTGAGAAGTAAATATGCCCAATACAAAGCCGGCTGCGGTCAAAACAGCCGGCTTTGTATATAGCAAAGAAAAAGGGAGTTGATTTTGTGTTTGAGACAATTCATACCATTGTATTCCAGGCCCGGGAAGGAGGAGGCAATCCCTGCCCGGTAACGATAAACGCTGATAGTTTGACCGGAGATCAAATGCAGGCCATGACTTATGATTTTGGAGCGGAGTCCGCCTTTTTGATGAAGCCAACACAGGCGGACTGTGACATCAAAGTCCGGTATTTTATGCCCCTGCATGAAACGGATATGTGTATGCACGCCACTGTGGGGAGCGTGACCGCTTTGGTGCGTCGGGGGATATGCCAGACCTCCCCAATCACGCTTGAGACAAATCTTGGCTCCATGCGGGTGGATTGGGAAATGAGAGACGAACAGATTGATGTAGCCGTAGAACAATTTCTCCCCCAATATCAGCCGACTGCTCCCACCGTTAGTGAGATCTGTCAGGCACTGAGAATCGTTCCAGAAGCCTTGACCGGCGGGCCCATCCAGTCTGTGTCCACTTCTCGATTTATAGTCACCACAGGTGAAAAGCGGTACAAAGGGCATCGTCAAAGGAAGGTGCAGACGGAAGGATTTTTCTCAAGAAACGCTTCAGCCAAGCCCAAAACAATTCAATGGGA
>CAKNZJ010000209.1 GCA_932222125.1 uncultured Clostridia bacterium
GAAAGGCTTGGTGATATAGTCGTCCCCTCCGGCCCGCAGGCCGTTGACCTTATCCTGCTCTGTGATCCGCGCCGTCAGGAACAAGATGGGACAGACAATATGATTCCGAATGACTTTGCACAGCTCCAGGCCGTCCATCCCCGGCATATTGATGTCCAGGAGGATAAGGCTTGGCTTTATATTCAGCTTTGCCAGGGCTTCATCGCTGCTGTTGGCTGCGGAAACCGTATAGCCGTGATCCCGCAAATGGGTTGAAAGCAATTCAGTCAGGATTGGTTCGTCATCAACGATTAAAATTTTGTATGCCATGCGGACACCTCCAGTCTTTTTCATTATATAGGGAGAAAGTCAAAATTCCGTCAAGGTAAGTATATTATACCAAAGACAGCCCCAAGTCTCAATTAGTTCCTCAGCATCAAGTCAAAGGTTGACACAGACAGGTATTAAAAGGGCTGAGGTTCCAGGCCAATGTCATTGGTTTAAGTTCGGAAAGGCCGAACGAAAAAAACTCCCGCCTGTTTGCGCAGACAAGAGTTTTTAATAAACTTGTTGATTCAAATATCTCCTATCACTGATTGGATGTGCGCATAAAACCAGGTTGACAGGAACAGCCCTGTCAGCCTGCTTTTATGTATTTTGAGACAAACCTGCCGAAAAGGTGTCAATAATATGCTTTTGCACCTGCTCCGGCGTTTCATCAAAACCCCATTTAATCCACTGGTAAATGACACCAAAATAGCCATAAATAAAGTAAGACATCAGATAGGAGAAATTTTTGTCCCATGTCTCCTCGCCGGACACCAGCAATTCGCAAGCACGCATGATAACCACAATCCGTCCCTTGTTGTAAAGCAGGGAGAACAGCCGCCGGTTTTCATAAATGAAGCAAGTCAGCGCGAAACCCGTATCTTTCTCCACATCCTCCTGGTGCAAATCAGCATAGCGGCCCACTCGTAATTGATTTTGAATATCAGCAGCTCCTCTTTACTGTTCTTGCAGTCAAGGTGCCGGTAGAAGGTTGTCCTCCCTACCCCTGCCAGTTCACAAATCGTATTCACATTGATGCTGTCGTGGTCTTGGGCGGCCATCAGTTTGATCAACGCATCCGCCAGACACAACTTCATAAAAGCAGTTTGGTTTCGTTTCATTGAGGTACAAAATCCTCCTTTTGTTCCGCATAGCGCACCGCTAGCCGGCACGTTCTTGCATCATGGAAGCCAATATGGTATCCTGTACGGGCAAATAGGGATTGATGTTCCTAATCGGGACATTTGTTCCAAACACGGTTATCATAATATGTTTCTCTGACAAAGTCAAGAGGAGACGGGAGAGGGATGTGATGAAAAAAGTGTTGAAGATTTTAGGCATCGTGGCGTTAGTGCTGATGGTGCTGCTGGCAGTATTTTTTGCTTATGCCCAGTATAAGAATTGGAAAACGCTGAACACCCCCATTCTGCCGGCTGACTACTGCAAGGCGTTTGCTGAGACGTTTCCCGCAGGCGGTAAGCTGGAGGGATACTATGTAGGCCAGGGCGGCTATGAGGTGGAGCATCTGGAGTACAAATCGGACAATAAATCCATCGGCGCCATCCGCATATACTACCCCGCCGAGCTGAGAAGCAGCGGCAAACCGTACCCTGTGGTGATGGTGGTGAACGGAAGCAACACACCCGCTAAAATTTATCTGCCCTTCTTCCAGCGGCTGGCCTCTTGGGGGTTCGTTGTCGTGGGTACGGACGACCCCCAGGCCGGTACCGGCGAGACAACGTCCATCGCCCTGGATTTTGTGTTGAACGAGAGCGAGATTGCCAGTCAGATCGACCGGGACAACATCGGCATTATCGGATATTCGCAGGGCGGTGCGGGGGCGCTGGGCGCAGCCACCAAATACGAAAACAGCCACCTCTACAAAGCAATCTTCACTGGCAGCGCAGCGTATCCGCTGCTGGCCACCAGCATGGGATGGGCGTATGACAGCTCCAAAATTTCCATCCCCTATTTTATGACAGCGGCCACTGGCGCCTCCGACGACATGGGCGCAGCGGACATCAGCAAGGAGTTCGGCGGTGTGGCCCCTCTGGCCTCTTTAGTGGAAATCTATGACAGCATGACAGATGCCGTGCTGAAAGTCCGCGCACGGGTCACCGGCGCAGAGCACGGCGAGATGCAGGTACGCACCGACGGCTACATGACCGCCTGGATGCTCTATCACCTTCAAAGTGACCAAGAGGCCGGGAAGGTGTTCCTGGGAGAAAATGCGGAGATATTGAGCAATCCAAACTGGCAGGATATTGAGAAAAATAATTAACGTGAGTTTGTAAGGGGGCTGTAAAAAAACTCGAAAAGCCCAAAATCCGGAGCAATAAAATTCCGCAGAAGGTTTTCTGAACGGGACCTTCTACGGAATTTCTTTAACTTCTATCGAGACTGCATTTTCGGCAAAGGGAGTTTTTTACAGCCCCTTTTTGCCTGCCGTATTTTATTTCAAAACGCTATACTGCTCCTCGTCTACCGCCTCACGCCACTCGGTCCGTCCACCCTCGCCGGGAACCTCTAAGGCCAAGTGCTGGAACCAGGAATCCTTGGCCGCACCGTGCCAGTGCTTCACACCAGCGGGGATGTTCACTACGTCACCGGGGCGCAGCGCTCGCGGCTCCTGGCCCCACTCCTGATACCAGCCCCGGCCGCTGACGCAGACCAGCATCTGTCCGCCGCCGCGTTCGGCGTGGTGGATATGCCAGTTGTTCCGGCACCCCGGCTCAAAGGTCACGTTGAACACCGGCACCTGCTGGGTAGACAGAGGGGCAAGGTAGCTCTGCCCAATAAAATACTGGGCGAAAGCGTCATTCTTTTCCCCTACCGGGAAGCAGGACAGCCGGCCCAGGTCTACGCCATCATCCTCGCCGTAGACCTCTCGAATCAGCGGGAAAGTGCTCCACGCCTTGGGCCAGCCGCAGTAAAAGGCAAGCTGGGTCACGATCTCCACGGCCTCCTGCTTGGTGATGCCATGGGCCTTGCCCAAGTTGAGGTGAGATTTCAGTTGGGGATACAGCCCCGCCGAGAACAGTGCCGCAATGGTAATCATGCTGCGGTCACGGGGAGAGAGCTGGTCCTCCCTTGACCAGACCTCACCAAAGAGAACATCATCGTTCAGTTCCGCAAATTTCGGGGCGAGATCACCCAAGCGGTCGCGGCCCGCTGTTTGCTTTTCTGCCATAGCGAATAATCCTTTCTTTATTTCAGCTTCCCGCCGTCCTGGAACGCTTTTCCTACGACCTCGCCCATCTTGACATAGGTGTTGCCGCAGGGGTCAAAGGAAATGGCTTGCAGCTTGGCGGCATCAATTTTACCGTCCGCGCCCAGCACCTTTTCATCCGCGCTGATGCCCACGATCTGGCCAATGATGTTGCCGTCCTCGCTCACCTTGAGCAGCCTGCATTCCAAGGCAACCGGAAATTCGTCAATCAACGGCGCGTCCACCGCTTCGCTCCGGGTGGTATGCAGTCCGGCCTTGGCCAGCTTATCCGGCTCCTGATTGGCGGACACCAGCCCCACATAGTCCGCCTCCACCACATGGGCGGCATCGGCAAAGCTGACGGTGAACGCGCCCCTTGCCTTGATGTTCTTGGTGGTCTTGTGTCCCGCGCTCAGACAGAGGACTACCTTATCCCGGTCATACAGACCGCCCCAGGCGGCGTTCATCGCGTCCGCTTTCCCGTTCTCATCGTAAGTGCCGATAATCAGCACCGGCAGAGGAAAGAACCAAGGGTTGCTTCCAAAATGTTTTCTCATAGTGATCCTCCGTTTCGTTATGATAAGCCGAGTATAGACCATAAAGCCTACTCCATGTCAAGAGTGTTCGGAAATTTTTCAGACTTTCGTATACCGCAGCCACAGAGCATCATCATCCAGCTTTTCTACGGCTTTCGAATGAAATACCGCCGGAAGCCGTTCCGGGAGGAACGCTGGTTTCTCAAACAGGGATGCCGCCGTTCGGTTCCCGTCCGCTGTGGGGGCGAGGATGATACTCAACTCATCAATCAGATCCTCCTGGGCGAAAGACCAGTTCATCTGACCGCCGCCCGCCAGCATCAGCCGGTCAATTTGAAACAGCGTTTTCAGTTTGCCCAGCAGCAGGGTACAGTCCAGCCGGTCCTTCCCGGCGAACACATAGGACACATCCACTTTCCGCAGATAGACCAGATATTCATTAGAAACCTGTTCCGTAAGGACTTCGATCACATGGGCTTTCGGACGGCCTCGCTTTTCCACATACTTGTCATTCCATCCCAATATCCCCTGGGGGTCCACTGATACAATGAAGTTGTGAACGTCGGACGGGGCCGCATAGTCCTCGTGGGGCCAGACGGTTTCGCAGGCAGGCAGCACCGCCGGAGCGAGGCCATCGGAGTAGGTTCCCGCCATGGTGGTTGTGCCATAGATGGTGGCCTGACAATCGAAAGTCGTGCGCAGTTGCCCGTAGGCTTTGGCGCAGGCGGCGGACATACACGCCCCGTCAATCTTCCCATCCAGCGCCATCAGGATATGGCACACCACATAGGGGCGATTTGTTGATTCCATGATCTTCTCCTTTTTAGCTGTCGGCAAAAATATTGGTTATCCAGGCTGTCACATCATCAGTGCTGCTGGCTACGTCATTCCGGGACAGCACCAGCGCATTATCATAGACCGATGCGTCAGGCTGCAATTCAGCAATCGTCTCCACAGTGCGGGATGCGCGGCTGCCTCCGTGGGTGATGAAAGGGATAATGGTTTTCGAGCTGAAATCGTAGGATTCCAGAAAACTGTAAACCGGCATAGGCAGGTCGGCCCACCAGTTGGGATACCCCAGCAGGATTATATCGTACTGCTCAAAATCCTCCACCTGGGTGGACAGCTCCGGCCTGACAGCCTCCGCCTTTTCCTCGCTGGCCTGATCTACCAGAGGCTCGTGATCCAGCGGATAGGGGGCAACGGTTTCAATGCGGAACAGATCGCCGCCAATGGAATCCTGGATCAATTCCGCTACATACTGAGTATTGCCCAGCTTTTCCCCCTCGCTGACCACAATACTGGCACTGGCAACAGCGTCCACACCAGTGGTATCCACATCCTCCGGCACCGAGAAATACGCAATCAAAATCCGTTGATCCTGCGTGTCCGCTGGTGGAGGCGTATCGGTTTCCTGCTGACCGGGGACCGTTCCTGTTTCCGGCCTTTGGTCCTGGCTGCTTGCTGCCGGTGTATCCCGTCCTGATGAACTGCATCCAGCTATAGCGCATACAAGCAGCAAGCACATAAGGATGGACAAGAGTTTTCTCATTGAAATCATTCTTCCTTTTCTGTAATCGTTATGGAATTGCCATATTCCTCAAAGACGGAAATATCGGATGTGATCCTCCCAATCGTCACCACTTCCACAATCGTCTGTTCCAGATGGTCACTGTAGAAAATCGCTACGGAGGGTCCCTCATACCAATAGGCCAGCCCACCCCGCTCGTAGTTCCGTGTCCGCTCCGC
>CAKNZJ010000210.1 GCA_932222125.1 uncultured Clostridia bacterium
GAATACGCTCAGCGCGCCGGCCATACCGTAGTTCTTGGCCTGGAGATGGTTGTTCAGATACATGATCAGCGTCATGGTGGTGCGGTCGGGCGCGCCCTGGCCTCCGGTGAGGATCTGGGGCACATCGAACATCTGGAGGCCGCCGATGAGGGAGGTGATGAGGGTGTAGGTCAGCAGGGGCTTGATCTGGGGCAGGGTGATCTTGAAGAATTTCTGGAGATGGGTACAGCCGTCCAGCTCCGCCGCCTCAAAGATGGAGGGGTTAATGCCCATAATGGCGGCCATCAGCATGATGGTGGTGTTGCCGAACCACATCAGGAAGTTCATCAGGGCCACCAGGGTGCGGGCGCCGAAGGTAGACTCCATAAACCGGATGGCCTCCCCCACAACTCCCATGCTGAGCAGGATGTTATTGACAGGGCCGGAGGTGGAGAACAGGGCAAAGAACAGCATGGCGAAAGCGGAGGCCATGATCAGGTTGGGCAGATAAATGACCACCTTGAAAAACTGCTTGCCCCGGATCTTCAGCCTGGCGTCGGTAAACCACGACGCCAGGACCAGTGCCACCACAATCTGGGGCACAAAGCCCAGAATCCACATGACAAAGGTGTTCCAGGCATACTTGGGCAGATCGGCCGCCAGCAGTTCCATATAGTTGGCCAATCCCACCCAGTTGGGGCCGATTGCTTTCAGGCCGGAGTAGTAATACTCATAAAAACTGTTGCGGATGGTATCCACCAAGGGAATCACGGAAAAGACCGCATAGGTCAGGAAAAAGGGCAGGATAAATATGTAGCCCCATTTCGCGTAACTAACGCTTTTGATTTTTTTCTCGCTGCGCACAAGAACTCCCCCTTTACAGATTCTATTTTGTGGAGTCAATCCCCTCCCGTTATCTCAAGATAACGGGAGGGGCGGGCGCGCCCGCCCCTCCGATGGAACCTTGGATTATTCGGGCCAGCGCACGCCGCCGCTCTTCAGCTCGTGATAGCGCTCGCCGATGGCCTGCTCAAAATTGGCTTTAGCCTTCTCGAGATCAATCTTGCCGTTGAAGTAGTCGCCGAAGGTGTTCTGGAACTCCTCGGTGCAGCCCTGGTCGTAGGGGGAGACATTGGCA
>CAKNZJ010000211.1 GCA_932222125.1 uncultured Clostridia bacterium
ACCGCCTGCATATCCGCCAGCTTCGGGCTGACCACCATATCCCCGGCCACGCCCTCCACAGCCTTCCTCACCAGCCCCCGGCTCTTCTCGATCCCTCTCGCCAGACCGCCCATAAAATCCGGCATCCAGCTCTCATAATCCGTCAAAGGTCCCACGTCCGGCACAGAGAAATGCAGATAAGACCGGATGGCATCCGCCACATCGGAAACCGCGCCCACCACGTTCCCGACGGCCCTGCGGACACCCTCCGCAATCCCGTTGATAAAATCCATCCCCCACTGCAAGCCCTCCCCGGCAGGGACGTGATAAAGCTGATGGCAGACTGGAACCCGTCCTGCACCACGCTCCCCAGAGAAGCCAGCGCCGAACCGATCCCCGACACCATCGCCCGGAAAGCCTCCACCGCCGACTGCTTCAAATTCGATGCCGTAGACACCACCAGATTTTTCAGCCCGTTCCAGGCCGAAGCCGCCGCAGAGGACACCACAGACCACAAGTTCCCCATAAAATCCCGCAACCCCGACAGCAGGATAGAAACATGGTTCACCAGCCCCTGCACCGAAGAACCCACAATCTGCCGAATGCCTGACCAGATCGTGGAAGCCGCCTGCTGAATGTTCGTCCAGATATGCAGCGCGTCTTCTTTCAGCTTCGTAAAATTCCCCGTCACCAAGTCAGTCAGCAACAGAACCGGCCCCAGAATCACGTTCTTAATCAACTCCCAGGCACCCGAAGCAGCCGTCTGAATCCCCTGCCAGATGCCCTGCAAAGCAGTGGAAAGATTCTCCCAAAGAGACCGTATCATATCCACAATCCCGGACAGCACCGGATTCTCCATCATGCCCGTCCAGACATTATTAAAAAAGTCACCTACCGACTGCCACAGCCCCGACCACCACGCCGGAATCCCCTGAAAAAACGAAACCAGGGATTCCCACGCCGCCGGTATGGTCTCCGTGAAAAACGAACAGATAACCTCCCAGGCAGAGGCAAAAAAGTCCCTCACCTGCGCCCAGACCGCATTCACCGCGTCCCGGAACCACTCGCACTTATTATAAAGCAGCACAACAACCCCGATCACCGCGGCAACGGCAATGGGAACCCACCCGATAGCCGCCACCACCGCCGAAAGCGCCGGGATCACTGTCCCCGACACAAACCCGGCCACGCCGGAAACCGCCCCCGCAATCTTCGGAATCACCGTCAGGATAGTCCCCACAGCACCTACCACTTTACCAATCACAATCAGCACCGGCCCCAGGGCCGCAGCTACCAGAGCCACCGTCACAATGACCTTCTTCGTCCCCTCGTCCAGCCCGTTCAACCAGTCCACAAGCCCCTGAATCCATCCCACGATCTGCCGGATAGACGGCATCAGAATCTCCCCGATAGAGATCGCCAGTTCCTCCAACTGGCTCTTCAAAATCGTAAGCTGCCCCGCCAGATTGTCCTGCATGGTCTCGGCCATCCGCTCCGCCGT
>CAKNZJ010000212.1 GCA_932222125.1 uncultured Clostridia bacterium
AAGTCTGCAAATAAAAAGTCAAGAGTAAATTTGCAGAAAGGTGAAAAAGAATGAGGTGATCGAAAAGGGCACAAAAACAAGGCCAGCACCGAAGCGCCGGCCTGTCAAGGCGTATCCGGCAATGCTCAGGTATGTCCTTCAGGATCAGGCACAGGATTCCCTTTCAGGGAGGCCAGATGCTCCTTCACCCTGCCGTAGTAGATACGCAGGAACTTGTTGGCACCCGCCGTCATGTAAACCAGGTAAGGCTTGCCCTCAGCGCGTTTTTTGTCCATGAACAGGTACACAGGATCATCCTGGGGTTTGGTCTGGATGAGACAGTCCATCACCAGGAACAGGGCTTTACGCAGCTCAGGTGAGCCGCTCTTGGAGATACGCACGCTCTTAGCCTCGTGGGTGCCGGACTGGTTGGCACCGGGATCGACGCCGGCGAAGGATGTAATGGCACTGCGGTGGGCAAACCGGGCCACGTCCCCGATCTCCGCCATGAGCTGGGGGCCGAGGGTGTCGCCCACGCCGCGCATGGCCATCACCACAGGGAACTCGGGAAGCAAGGAAGCCAGCTTCAGCATCTCAGCCTTGAGCCGCTCCAGAGTAGCAGAAACGGCGTTGATGGCATCAACAGACTGCTTCACCAGCAGCTTGGTCATGGCATCCTTGGGCAGCATGGCAATCAGGTCTTGGGAGTGCTCGTAGATTTCCTCAGCCCTGCCCGCCCTGGCCTGATACCTGTGCTGTTTGCACCACTTGGCGTACCGCTGCACGAAGGCGGTTCGGCTCATGCCCCGCACGCAGTCAACGTGCCAAAAGGAGGCGGCGAAATCCACCCATTTCTGTGTCCCGTCCTCCCGCACGGGGCTGTCAAACAGGGCGTTTACGCCGGGATAGGTCTGGTCTAAGAGGGCGATGAGGTTGTTTTTCATCATCGTCTTGGTCTTGGTGTACAGGCCGCACTGCCGGTTCAGCATTTTCAGTTGATAACGGATCGTGTCCATGGGTGTATGTTGCCGCAATTCAGCCCATCTGTCAAGGGCGTATCCTGCAATTTTCCTGGCGTCGGCCTTATCGGTCTTCACATGGCGCAGGCTGGTCCCACCGCCATAGTCCTTGATGAGTTTTGGGTTCACCGCGCTGACATAAAGCCCTGCGTCATGGAGGTACTGGGCGATCTGCTCGTAGTACCGTCCGGTGTGCTCCATCACCACCCGCGTCTCACCGTCCAGGCTTTTCAAGTAGTCTGCCAGCTGCTTGAGTTCACTGCCGGTGTGGCGCACTTCAAAGGGCTTTGCCACGGTCTCGTTGAAGGGGCGGCGTACCGCCACCATGCTCTTGCCCTTGGAAACATCGATCCCTACCGCGTTCATTGCGAAACACTCCCATCTGTAGATTGATTGGCGTCCAGCCCTTCCATCATTGCCGATTCTATCTATTTGATGACACGGGCGCGCCGGGCCAAGACGGCGAGACGGCTCTACCTGCATAAATCGAACGCTGCGAATGAGAGGCTGGCTGACGGACTTTCATCCGGACGTGTTGGTCCTTGGAGATAAATGTCAGGCCAATGCTCTCCCATTCTAACAGCTTTGGCAACAATGCGGAAAAAGACACGGCTGGCTGCCGTGCCTTCTACCGTAAATCTATTGTAATAGGAGATAAAAATCCATATCGCATTATCGGTAGCCGCTACCGAAAACATCTGAAATGACGGAGGAAATACTATGGACGAATTAAAACCGAGTATCCATGACGAGGCAAACGGCCTTGATTATGTCCTTGCCGGGGACTACTACATCCCGGTTATCGGACTGCCGGAGGAGGATGACCGTCCTATCGGGAAATGGGGGCGGATGCACCGAGCATATCTGGAAGAAACAAACCCGCTTCTGCTGAACCATCTGATTTTGACGGGCAGACTGCACACCTACCTTGCCGATTTGGACGAGCAGGCGCAGGATCGCTATCGGCTCATCATCAGACAGATGGCCGCCGCCGAGGGTGTGACCGAGGAATTGAAGCACCAGTCACAGTGGGAATGGGTCAGGGCAATGAACAGCATTGTAAACCGCGCTGAGGAAAGCATCAAGTGTGAACTGATTTATGCATGACTTTTACCCGGCATTTGCACCAACGCAAAAGCGTACAGGCTTCCGCAAGGCTCCCCCTATGGGCGGGACCTTGCGGGAGTTTTTCCTTTGCATTTGTACCATCGCTGACTGCCTGTCCGCC
>CAKNZJ010000213.1 GCA_932222125.1 uncultured Clostridia bacterium
CCAGGGCCTGCTCCGGGGTGATCTCCCCAGGCTTGAAGGACTGGATGATGTGATAATACTGCACACCATCTTCCTTGCCATAGACCCGTTTGGTATCCAGCATCTGGCGGCACTCCCGGCCAGGGTCGCAGTTCAGGCGGGCGGTGAGGACGCGCTCCTGGGTCTTGTCCCCGTTGAGGACGTAGTTGATGCCCACGTCCAAGCGGCCCTTCCGGGCCAGGATTTTTGTGACAGCCATACTCCTCCTTGCCGAACAACCGTTTTGACGGAAAGCAGAAGGGGCAGGACACACCGCTCACGGTGATGTCCTGCCCTCTTGCTTCAATTATGGTATTCTTGGATAGCTTGCACAGAAAGATGGCCTTTAACCCCCTTCGATCACAGCGTCATCTTTTGTGTATCCTTCCAGTGAACCCTTTTTGACCTGGATGCAGATGAAACTGATGGCGGAGTCCTCGGCCGCGGAGAATTGGCGCTTTGCCGCCGGATCGACCCGAATCCAATCCCCGGCAGCCAGTTCCACCGTCTCACCGTCAATGGCGGCCTTGCCCTTCCCAGAAAGGACCGCGTAGATCTCCTCGTTGTTCTTATGGGAATGGACAAACGGCACACCGGCCCCTGCCGGAAGACTATTGATGCTGATCTCCGCTCCGGTCAGGGAAAGGGCGTCATGCAGTTCCGTCCGCGCATCCGGCGCGATGTTTACTTTTTTGTAGTTTGCCATGATGATACCTCCAAATCTTGTTGTAACCGCGGTTGGTACATTGCTATTTATACCACCGTTTAATTGTAATGTCAAGTGTTACAACAAAATAATTTAGAGCTTTTCTGCCTGAAGCGGAAAATCGTCATGCCAGCCGTTTCGTGTCGTTCAAAACATCTTGTATCGTCACCGATCCCATTTCTTTTTCCATTGCTTTCTGAATCTCATCAAGCCTGACATCCAAAACAGCGTGAATGTTTCTCCCAACGGGGCAGAGCTGGTTCGGATTTTCGTGGAAGTGAAAAAGTCCACCCTCGTCTACACACTCTACAGCGTTATAGACATCAAGCAGTGTGATCTCATCAATGGGTCTTGCAGTATCCGTTCCGCCGCTCCCGCGCATGACCTGCACAATGCCGGCTTTTTTTAGTTGCTGTAACAGCCGCCTAATGACAACGGGATTGACGTTTACGCTGGAGGCGATGAAGTCGCTGGTTACCTTCCGGTCATTTTTGAACATCTCAATACAAATAAGGGCATGGACAGCAATCGTAAATCTGCTTGAAATCTGCATCATATACCTCCAGATATGGGGGAGAATTATTTTCCCGGCGCTGCCAGTCATTTTTATTGGACTAAAAAGACAATGCCACATCTTGATAAATCTATTATAGAGCATTCTTCCTCTAAAATCAAATGCATTCCAAGCAACACCAGCAAGATATAATAAGTTTCTATTTCTTTGCGATCTGATACATCAGCTCGTAGACCTGATCCAGCAGGAACAGCCCCCGTTTAGCGTCCTCCGCCCTGGCGATACCGGCGTTGACGCTGCGGGCGATCTGGTTAATATTGTTGCCGATGTGGTGGATCTCCGTCCGCAGCTCCTTGATCTCCTGGGAGGGGCGGGCCTTGACCTCCGTTCCCAACAGCAGGCGGCGCAGATAGGCCGTCTTGGATAGACCGCAGAGACGGGCGCTGTGTTCCAACAGTTCTTTTTCTTCCTTGGACAGCCGCAGGCATATCTCGTATTTCTTTTGCATCAACGCTCCTTTCCACGGCCTGTGGGCCGCAAAATTTCCGCCCGCAGGCGGCATTGGGGTCAGGGGCTTACCCCTGCAAGCGCGCAAAAGATATCTTTGCGCTATGCTTGCGCCGACACCGCCCAGGGGGCGGTGTCGGCCTCGGCCCCGCCA
>CAKNZJ010000214.1 GCA_932222125.1 uncultured Clostridia bacterium
CAGCCGCTGAGCGGCTTCTTCCAGCAGCTTGATTTGCTTCTGGTTGTTTTCGATGAGGTTGTCATAGTTGGAGAGGATAGCGGCAATGCGTTGTTGCATGTCCATAGGTGGAACAGGGATTTCCATAGAAAGCAAATCTTCGTTTCTTAAACTTGCTCTCGTTGTCATGGTAGAAAATGCTCTAAATCCACCTCGGAATACTGGGCAGCGGAGATAATAACCAACAAATTCTGGCAGTATGCGATTGTCAATGGGACGCAGACGTTTTGTAAAACCGTTATAAGTTGCTTGTGGATATGATTTAAGCGCAACAGAACTCATTCCAAGTTCGTCCATTGTTTCGCTGGTACGGGTAATAAATACATCTCCACGTTCAATGGAATAGGATATTTGCTCTTTCTCTGTTGACTGTACTAAATCTGGCAAAACTGCGGGTAAAAACCAGTTATTAAAAACAGTAGAAAATGACAAAAACGGAAATCCGTTGCCAAAAAACTTGCCACCCTTTGAAAGCCCATTATGTACTTCATATAGTTCACTCAAGCGGATATATTCCCAACTCACAGCCCCATCTCCCCCCAATTCCTGGAGATGGTCTCCATCAGCTCATTGGATTCTCTCTGCAAATCCAGCAGTTCCCGGTGAATCTCTCCCATACGCTGGGCGAAGTCCACCCCGTCGTCCTCCGCCGGGGCCACGCCAACATAGGCGCCGGGAGTCAATGACCAGCCCTTTTCCGCAATCTCGGCAAGACTCGCCGCCCTGCACAGTCCCAGAATGTCCTGGTACTCGCCCTCTCCAAACTTCTCGTAGAGCCAGACGGCCTCTTTCGCGGTGGTCAGGGTCTCATCCAGTACCGCCAGCCGTTGGTCGTAGTCCGCCTGCACCTTCTTTTTCTCACGCTTGGCGGCCTCCGCCACGGCTTTTTTCGCCTCGTCCCGCAGGGTATTGATTTCTGCGGAGAGTTCCTCTGCCCGCTGGGCGAAAGACGCGCTACCCAACGCTGCCCGGTATTCCTCTAGCAGAGCCGCATATTTTTCTGTTTCTCCCCGGTACAGCCACACAATGGAATTCAGGTTCTTGAGCTGCCACTCGCTCCACTCGTTCAGCGTGCGGTCCACCACGGTGTAGTAGTTCCGGGCGTCAATAAACAGCACCTTATCCCGCAAGGTTTCGGGCTTGCCCTTGTCGAAGAACCACAGGGAACAGGGCAGGGATTTGGTGTAGAAAAAGTTGTTGCCCACACTGACCATCACGTCCACATGACCGGACTCCACCAGTCTTTGCCGGATATCCTTGTCCTTGCCGGAGCTGTCCGTGGCGGAGGAGGCCATGACAAAGCCCGCCCGGCCCTTCTCGTTCAGATAGGAGTAAAAATAGGAGATCCAGAGATAGTTGGCGTTTCCCACCTCCTTGGCCTTGTTGACGGAGGGCAGGCCAAAGGGCAGGCGTCCCGCGCTCTGGGCGGATTCAGAGTTGACCTTGTCCACATTGAAGGGAGGATTCGCCATCACATAGTCACAGCAGCCGTCCAAATTGTGGGCGTCGTGATAGAAGGTGTTGGCCTCGTCCCCGGATTTGATAATGCCGTTGAGTCCGTGGACCGCCATATTCATCAGGCAGAGCTGGGCGTTGTACTCCACCTTCTCCTGACCGTAGAAGGTCATAGCGGCGTTGGCCTCCATGCCGGCGGC
>CAKNZJ010000215.1 GCA_932222125.1 uncultured Clostridia bacterium
AGTCTATCTTTTTCCCTTCACCTCCGCCACAAAACTACATTTTTTCCTCGGCGTTTTTTTACATTTTATCACTGGCGCTGACTTCCGAGGGCAAGGTTTATGCCCCCTTTGACGGTGAGTGCGAGAATCTGGCCGATACGCTCCATGCCATGGGCCTGCTGTCCGATTCTGGTGTCAGCGTATTGATTCATGTGGGACTGGAGACAGTCGGTCTGGAGGGCAAGCCCTTCAGACCCCACGTCAAAACCGGCGACCGTATCAAGAAGGGCCAGCTTCTGCTGGAATTTGATATGGCGGCAATCAAGGCGGCGGGCTGTCCTACCATCGTTCCGGTCCTGATTATGAATGAGGACGAGGTTGGTGATGTGGTCATCGAAAATGATACCATCGTCATCGGCGGATAAAGGAGGTAAAAACTATGAGATTTCCGAAAAATTTCCTTTGGGGCGGCGCTATTGCGGCGAACCAGGCCGAGGGTGCCTGGGATGTGGATGGCAAGGGTGTTTCTGTCCCGGATGTGCTGACCAACGGCGCTCACACGATCCCCCGGCGCATTGAGCCTGATTTCAGCGGCGAGTATCTGTACCCCATCCATGAGGCCATCGACTTTTACCACCACTATGAGAGGACATCGCCCTCTTCGCGGAAATGGGCTTCAAATGCTTCCGGCTGTCCATCAACTGGACTCGCATCTTCCCCACTGGCGAGGAAGCGGAACCCAACGAGAAGGGATTGGCATTTTATGACCAGGTGTTTGACTGCTGCAAGAAGCACGGAATCGAGCCGCTGGTGACCATTTCCCACTACGAGCTGCCCTACGCCCTGGTGGAGAAGTACAACAGCTGGACGGACCGCCGCCTGATCGACCTCTACATGAATTTCTGCAAGGTCATTTTCTCCCGGTATCAGGGCAAGGTGAAATACTGGCTGACCTTCAACGAGATCAACTCCGGGACCCTCTATACCGGTGTCATGTCCACCACCAGCAACTTCAAGGGCTTCCACGGCTCCCTGACGGAATTGAAGGAGTTGGATAAGCCTGCGGAACGGTATCAGGCCCTCCACCACCAGTTCGTGGCCTCTGCCCGCGCAGTGAAATATGCCCATGAGCATTATCCCGATTATAAAATAGGCTGCATGATCGGCTTCTTGGGCTACTATCCCCACACCTGCAACCCGAATGATGTGCTGGCGGCACAACAGCAGATGCAGATGGTAAACTGGTTCTGCTCTGATGTCCAAGCGCGGGGCTATTACCCCAGCTATTCCCGGCGCTACTTCCAGGAAAACGGCATTGAAATCAGCCAGGAGCCCGGTGATGCCGAAGAACTGCGGAATGGTACAGTGGACTTCTACACCTTCAGCTATTACATGACCTTCTGCGTCTCCACCGACCCCAATGTGGAGATTACCGCCGGGAACCTGCTGGGCGGGGCTAAGAACCCCTATTTGAAGGTTTCCGATTGGGGCTGGCAGATCGACCCCAAGGGCCTGCGCTGGTGTTTGAATGAGATCTACGACCGCTACCAAATTCCCTTGATGATCGTGGAAAATGGCCTGGGGGCCTATGACCAGAAGGCCGAGGATGGAAAAATCCATGATGATTACCGTATCGAGTATATGCGCCAGCACATCGAGCAGATGGCCGAGGCTATTGCGGACGGCGTGGACCTGATGGGCTACACCCCTTGGGGCTGCATTGATCTGGTTTCCCTCTCCACCGGCGAGATGGCGAAGCGGTATGGCATGATCTACGTCAACAAGTTTGACGATGGGACCGGCGACCTGAGCCGGGAGCGGAAGGATTCCTTCTACTGGTACAAGAAGGTCATCGAAACCAACGGCGAGGATTTGGGATAACGCCCCAAAAATACCGTCCCAGCCGGAATTATATCACTGGATATATCCCGGCTGGGGCCAACTTAGAAAGGACTATCTTATGAAAAAAGTGTTGCTCATAGACGCAAGTCATTCAAAGTATGAGCTGGGCTATTCATTATAACCGTGTGTGCATAGAGACACCGCAAGGGCGAGGCCGCTTTTGACAGCAACCCCGCCCTTCATTTTCGTTAGCTGCGCTGCACAGGTGAGCTTTACGAATTCTGAGCATCTACAGCTTCGGTGCGCCAGATGAATTTTCCCTGACCGTCCATATCGCTGCTGATACCGGAGAAGGAGCTGTATCGCTCCGACACATCCCGCACAGCTTCCAGCCTGTCGGCCAAACTGCCCAGATCGCCATCGAACGCATCTACCAGCTTTTGGACGCCCTTCTCATTGAACTCCTTTAGGCCGCCGCTCAATTCCATAGCTCCATCCCGCAGCTGGGTCACGCCGTCGATGAGGGCGGGAGCGCTGCCCTTCATGGTCAAAATGCCGTCATACAACTGGCCCGCGCCGGCAGTCAAACTGTCCGCGCCGTTTTTCAGAGCATCTACGCCAACATTCAGCTCCCCAGCTCCGTCCTTGGCTTGCGCCACCCCGGCGGTGTAGTTCTGGAGGCCCTGGTAAAAGCCGTTGTAGTTGTCCAGGGAGGCTTTCAGCGCCGCCACCTGCTGCGCGGCGGGAGATTCCCCGGCGGCGGCAATCACACCGTCCAGTACCTGACTGTAGTTCTCCACTGTGAGTTCGGGAGCCTGCACGCCAGCCGCAACCAGCTGGCTGTTGGCAGAAGCCAGCAGAGACTGGAATACCTGGGCTGCGCCGCCGTTCAGCTCATCGTTCTGTCCAGCCAGCTGGTCAAGTCCTCGATTCAGGGCGGCAGATCCGGTCTGGAGCTGGGCAGCGCCCACGCTCAGGTCCTCTGCTCCCTGCTTGAGCTGGGTAGCCCCCGCGGCCAACTGGTCAATACCCGACACCAACTCCTGGGAGCTGTCCAGCAGCGCACACAGGCCGTCATAGAGCCGGAAGGAACCGCCGATCAGCTGGTCCATGGCATCCGTGAGTTCATCCAGTTTATCATCCAGTTCGCTCAGGTCATCCAGATTATCGTTATCCTCCATCGTGGAGGCCGCATCATTGAATAACTCGTTGACAGCCAAAGTAACAGTGGTCTCCAGCGCAAAGCCCTCTGCGTTAGCAGTGATTTCCACATAATCGGGCAGATCCAGGGCGTTACGGTCCAGACCCAGGCTTTCCTGGAGGCCGGGGAAGGCCAGCCCCGCCACGATGGTGCGGTCGCCGTCGTTCATGATCTTGCCATTCGTGACGGATACGTTGGTGAACACGTCATTGTCCAGTATCAGCCCGGTGAGCATGGCGAAGGGAACGTAGATTTTCTCCTGCCTGCCGTCAATTTCCACCAGTTCGTATTGATGATTGGTATAATCGAAGCGAATGGTCACTTTGCCGCTTTTGCCCGCCAGCTCAGCCGGGGCGATGGGCTGACCATCCAGCATATAGCTCACCATCACGTCCACGGGCAGTTCCTTGTCAAGATTTCCCTGATAGTAGATATCGTTCCCATTGGCATTCCAGACACAGGAATTGTCCCCGCCCATGGTATAGCTCTCGTTCCCTTTTACGTTCTCAATGCCGGTGAGCTGGGTTACGTCGTCGATGGCATCGCTGCCCAGAGCGTTTTGAATCCAATCGCTGACGATGATTTTCTGGACGCTGCCGTCGGCGCCGGCCAGGACGTACACGGTCTCGTCCTTCACATTCCGGCCCGCGTTGGGATCGTAAGAGGAACTGGTCTTGGGCGCGGCGGCTTCCGCGCCGCTGTCAGCAGGGGCGGCGTCCGGGGAACCGTCGCCGGCGGAAACACCCATAGCGTACACCGCACCCCCGATGCCGCCCAACGCCAGCAGGGCGCACAGGCTAATGGACAGGATTTTTACAACAGGCTTTTTCATTTCGCATATACCTCCACATTGGAAATTTTAGGGTGCCTGGGCTGCCCCATGCCCGCCGTGGTGGCGCAGATCAGCTTATCGCACAGCAACAGCAGAGCGGGCAGCACAAAGATAACAGATACCATGCTGATGACCGCGCCTCTGGCCATGAGCATACACATAGAGCTGATGATGTCGATTTCGGAATAGACGGCTACGCCGAAGGTGGCGGCGAACAGACCCATACCGGACACCAGGATGGACGGGATGGAGGTGGACAGGGCGGTGTGCACCGACCGCTTCTTATCCGCGCCGTTAATTCGCTCCGCTTTATAACGGGTTGTCATCAGGATGGCGTAGTCCACTGTGGCCCCAAGCTGGATGGTGCTGATGCAGATGGGGGCGATGAAGGGCAGGCTCTGGCCCAGGTAGTGGGGCAGGCCCAGGTTGACAAAGATAGCCGCCTCAATGACCGCAATGAGGATGAAGGGCAGGGTAAAACTTTTTTCCACCAGGGCGATGATGAGGAAGATGGCAATGATGGACACGGCGTTGACCATTTTGAAGTCGTGGTCGGTGGTCTGGATCATATCCTTCATGCAGGGGGCCTCGCCGATAAGCATACCGCCCTGGTCGTACTTTTTCAGAATATCGTTGAGCCGGTCGATCTGGGCGTTTACCGCGTCGCTGGCTACCTTGTACTCGGAGTTGATGAGCAGCAAACGCCAGCTGCCGCTTTTCAACATAGAGGTGACGGACTCGGGGAGAAATTCCTCCGGTACTCGGGAGCCCACAACAGACTCCATGCCCAGCACGTACTTCACGCCGTCCACTTGCTCCATCTTCCGGGCCATGGCCCGCACGTCTTTCGCGGATACGTCCGCGTTTACCAGCAGCATGTGGGTGGAGGCCACATTGAACTCGTCCCGCAGCTTGCCTTCGGCAATGACGTACTCCATATCCCCAGGCAGGCACTGGCCCATGTCGTAGTACACCTCGCTGTTGGCCTGGTTATAGCCGTAAAGAGCGGGCGGAAGGATGAGGACAAAGACTGCAATAAACACAGGGAATACTTTTACGACACCGGCAGACAGCTTTCCCATATTGGGGATCAGGGAACGGTGGCGGGTCTTTTGCAGCGGCTTGTCGAATACCAGGATCAGCGCCGGCAGCACAGTGACGCAGCCCAGCACGCCCAGCAGCACG
This sequence comes from uncultured Clostridia bacterium, assembly GCA_932222125.1. Lineage (GTDB taxonomy): Bacteria > Bacillota > Clostridia > Oscillospirales > Oscillospiraceae > Enterenecus. The sequence goes on from CAKNZJ010000215.1 coordinate 5,040, forward strand.
CCCTTTGCCATAACGACGCCCAAATCCCGGCCCATGGTAAAGGACATGAAGCACAATGCGATGAACCCGGCCACGGTAGTGATGGAACTGCCCACCACAGAGGTCAGGGTGGCCTGGATAGCGGAGGCCATGGCCTCCTTGTTATCCGCGCACAGCCGACGCTGCTCGTTGTAGCTGTTCCACAGGAAAATGGAGTAGTCCATAGTGACGGCCAGCTGGAGTACTGCCGACAGCGCCTTAGTGATGTAGGAGATCTCGCCCAGGAAGTAGTTGGTGCCCATATTCATCAGAATCATCATGCCGATGCTGGCCAGGAACACGAAGGGCACCAGAAAGCTGTCCAGCAGAATCAGCATGGCCGCGCAGGCCAGAGCCACGGCGATGCCCACGTAAATGGGTTCCTCCACCTCGCACAGATCCTTCAGGTCGGTAACCAGGGCGGACATACCGGATACAAAGCACCGCTCCCCGGCAATGGCGCGGATTTCCCGGATGGCATCCATGGTCAGATCGGAGGAGGTAGAGGTGTTAAAGAACACGGCCATCATGGTGGCGTTTTCGGTGTTAAACGCATCGTAGATGCTGTCCGGCAGCAGTTCCATGGGGACGGACACGTCCATCAGGGAATCATACCACAGCACAGTTTCCACATGATCCACCTGCTCTACGCGCGCCTTTAAGGCGGCGGCATCCTTGGCAGGCATATCCTCCAGAATGAGGAAGGAGAATGCGCCTTTGTTGAAATCCTCCAGCAGCTCGTTCTGCCCGATGACGGTGTCCATATCCTCAGGAAGGTAGTTGAGCATATCGTAGTTGACCCTGGTGCCCGCCATGCCCAGCGCCGAGGGAATCATCAGCAGCAGCGCGAGAACAAGAATGGGTATGCGGTACTTGACCACCGCTTTGGAAAAACGCATTTCATCATCCAACCTTTCATAACATTAGGGATTTTCCACTTCAAATGAGGTGACCTCGATCACATCGGGCCGCTGGTGGTCTACGATTTTCACTGTGCTGACTGCCACACACAGGTTCAAAATACCTTCCGCCAGCAGCGCCGCCCCCAGTAGCGTGGTCAGCAGCCGGGCACTGTCCCAAGGGCGGAATACCAGGGCCAGCCCTACCACGCCAGTGACCATTGCCAGAACCAGCGTCAGCCACCAGGTGGAGATGCCGAATCGTTTGGAATCCACAGCAATCTGTACCTTAAACAGCCCGTCGGCCAGGATGGCGATGCCCAGTGCGACGAAGATGAAGTCCAGCACCCCCGCAGGCTTTGCCAGCACCAGGATACCCAAAGCGATAAGCAGCAGCCCAAAGCCCAAATCGTACTGGAAGGCCAGCCGGAACAGGTCTTTGGAGAAGTAGCCCACCAGCTTAATCAGCCCAAACACGATCATGGCCGCACCCAGCGCCCGGCTGACGACCATAGCGGACAGCTCCGGCTTTACGATGAACAGCACCCCTGCCCCGCAGAACACCAGGGACATGACGATGTATCCGGCCTTGGCTACCCACATGGGAATGGTACAACGGTTTTTCATACTCTGCGCCTCCTCGTTATCAGTGGTTTCCCTTGTGTGATAGTGAGTATAGCAGAGGGGCAGCGCTGTTACCATGGGCAGAAAAAAGCCCCATGCCTAAAAATCAGGCGCAGGGAAAAAACTGTCTGAAATTCAGACACGGGACAGGCCCGTGCCTAAATTTTAGGCATTGGCCTGTCCCATGTTGGAACTCATATTCGATTCAGCGGCCCAAATTCTCCATCCAGCTCTTTTGCAGCGCGCACACCCGGCGGAAATAACCGGTAATGTCATCCTTCATGCCGCCGTTGAGCCAGTCGATCACCGAGCCGAAACAGGCGCATTTGTGCAGGCGAATCAGGTCTTCCAAGTCCTGGGGGTCTATGGATTTCCCCGCGAACTCTGCCTTTAAGTAAGTAGAAACAATGTATTGGCAGGCGTCCATGAGATACCGCTCAAATACATCCCGGCTCAGGGAGCTGTAAATATGGTAGATGGCCCGTTTGTTTTCCATCACCAGCTCGATCACCGCATCAAAGCACTCCTCCACCGATGAGATGGTAGGATGGTTTTGAATGAGGGCCTGAACCTGCTCCTTTACAATTTCATCCACAAGGGCGGGCAAATCCTCAAAATGGTAGTAGAAGGAATTGCGGTTGATGCCGCAGTCCTCCACGATGTCTTTCACAGTGATCTGGCTCAGGGGCCGCTGGTTGAGCTGCTTCAAAAAGGTCTCCTTAATGGCCCTGCGGGTAAAATTCGCCATGGTACACCTCCGGCAGATTGGAAAATATGCAATACATAGATAGGAATGAAATCTCACACTAAAAGGCAACTTGAATGAAAGCGGCGGAAAGTGGATGCCTCTTGATTACAAGTCAAAAAACTGCTTTTTGCATAGTATACTTGAAATAGTTTCATTTTTCAAGTATACTGCTGGTGTTATGGATTCATGTATTTAACTGATTGATCAATGCGCGGAGGTTTTTATGTCACAGATGACGAAACGGGCATTGGAGGTGTCGCTCAAAAAACTGCTGCTCCAAAAGCCTCTGAACAAAATTACCATCAGCGATATCACGGAGAACTGCGGCATAAGCCGCATGACCTTCTACTACCACTTCAAGGACATGTCATGCGGGGCGGCCGTGAGATGGACAACCATTTCGAGGTCATGTGGGACTTGTTCCACTCCATCCCCTCCATTGAGACCGAGGGCGTCAGTGTACTGGACGAGTATTACTGGCTGAATAAGGAGGATCCCAACTGCTCCCTGTGCCGGGCTACCGTAAACCGGGGCCAGGATGCCCACACCGACGGTAAGTTCGACGTGTCTGACAAGGCCGCGATGCAGATTATGAAGCTGTTCTTCACCGCCGACGAGGAGCTCTAAGTAAGTATGGTTCTATTAGTATAGATTGCTGCGGAAAATCCGCACTCTGAGCTGCGTGTTTTCCGCAGTCAAGACTTCCGGAAATCGGAAGTCTTGACTGCCATTTGAAGGGTCTGACAATGTGAGCGATTACATTGGCCTTGTTCCCGTAGTAAATCGCTTGACATAAATTCTGGCGGGGCGGCCCTGTCCCTGCTTAACTCGTTCAATCAATCCACATCCGCTTTTTGTGTCCAGCTCTACCAACAGTTTTGTTGCCTTGTCATGTCCGCAGTTCAGATTTTCTTGTATCTCCGCCAACGTATAGTAGATATACACACGCCCCGATTTATCATGCCAGCCGCTTTTAGCGGATAATCCCAGTCGGTCAAGTAAAAGCCCATACAATAGCTTGTCCTCAACAGATATATGCTTGAAGCATTTCCCAGTGATAAGTTGTTGAGGGATGCGATAAAATGAAAATTGCGTGCTTTCGTCACCATAATAGTAATCGAAAAATGTTTCAGCGGCCATATTCAGGCCCTCCTTTCAAATATAAAAAGGGCGTCCCGCTTGGAACGCCCTTTGGATTGGCTCTCACTTAAATCGTTATTTTTTCAACGTTATTTCTATATTTGGTATTGCAAATGCAGGGAAACATACCAGTAAACATAAATGTTTACGGTTAGAGGGAAGTAAGAAGCTGTACCAATAGGCTAAAGCCTTTTTAACAAAGTGCGAAAAGCGGCAATCATGCAAACCGCCTGAGCAGATTGGA
>CAKNZJ010000216.1 GCA_932222125.1 uncultured Clostridia bacterium
GTGACAAAAGAAGTTGTTGAGCGGATGATGGATGAGTTGTCAAAAGGCCAAGAAGCACCATTGACTTCCATCACGCCAGATCAGGTCACCGATGCCATTTTACATACGGTGGGCGATGAAATTGATCGGGAGAAGCTGGCAGAGCTCCGGCGTGGGCTGGTTTCGCTCTTTGAAAATCTGCCCAAGGCAAATGATACAAGCGGCCAGTAAGTGGCTTTACTTCGCGCCCAGACGGGTGGCTCGCAGGCCCGATTATCGGCCCGCTGGCGATGTCGCTGCGGCGGGACGGGGGACGAGGGACGGGGGCTGTATATACCTTTTGTCCCTCCCAAAATCAGGCAGTGGGATGATTGCTGCCGCTCCATCCCACTGCCTGATTTCCTGGTGCGGGAAAGTGACTGCGCCAGACCGCGCCGCCCCTTTCCCGCGCCAGCCGGGACAAAAGGTATAACACACTAGACTTTCTCCGAAAGTCGTGTGCCAAGAGGGGAGGTCTCCCCCCTTGGATTCCCCCTCCATTTTCGGGGCGTTGGGTACCCATGCTGCCAGATCGCAGCCTGGATACCCCGCCCCGAAAATGCTAACAACTCCACGGTTCTGCATCCGCAGAGCCGTGGAGTTGTTACTGCTCGTCTGGAATATATTCAGCAATATCTTCCAGACGGCAATCAAGGACCGTACACAATTTGTTCAGTGTCTTGGTTTCCATGTTGTCGTTTGCCCGCAAGCGCCGGATGGTCTTGCTGTCGACACCGCACTTTTCCCTTAATTGGTGTGTGGAAAAGCCGTTTTCCTTCATCATATCCCACAGTTTATCGGAAATAAGAAATAGTTTTGACTTTGCAATTTGTTTTTGTAAAATAATGCTTATATGAGACGGCCCGGAAAGGAGAAATTAGAAATGTAAAAAATCGAAAAGCCCCAAAAGCCTTTGATCCTCTACTGCTTTATCGTCTTAGTGGTCATGATCCTGCTGAATACCCTGCTGTTTCCCCGCCTGATGCGCCAAGAGATCACGCAGGTGGACTACGGCACCTTCCTCACCATGCTGAAGGTAGCCGTGGCCCAGGTGGAGCAGGACGTCATCTACTTCGTTGACACCTCCGAGGAGCCTGGCCTGTACGCCAGATCACCTTCCATGACCCCAGCCTGGTGGATCGCCTGTGGGAGAGCGGCTGCGTGTTCGACAAGGTGAGGCCAAAGGAGATGAACCCCATCCTCAGCTTCTTCCCGACCTTCAGGGCCGCGAGGCCATCCTAAAGGTTCACGCCGCCAAGGTGAAGCTGGCGGAGAATGTGGACTTTAACACCATCGCCTGTGCCGCCTCCGGGGCCTCCGGTGCGAAGTTGGCCAACATGGTCAACGAGGCCGCCCTGCGGGCCGTACGCCAGGGACGGAGGCTCGCCACCCGGGAGGACCTCCAAGAGAGCATCGAGGTGGTCATTGCCGGGTATCAGAAGAAGAACAAAATCCTCTCCGACCACGAGCGGATGATTGTCTCTTACCACGAAATCGGCCGCGCCTTGGTGGCGGCGCTCCAGACCCACTCCGCCCCGGTGGCGAAGATCACCATCATCCCCCGCTCCCTTTTCAGTCACCTTTGAGCGTAAGGTTGTCCGCACGGGCCGCAAACCAACCCCCCAAAGAAAGCATCACTTTTTCTGCCTTTCCTTCAACCGCTGTAACTCTATATACTCCACAACAGCTTCTCTTCCATGTTCGCTTAAAGAAAGTATATCCTGCACCAGCTTCTCACAAGTACAATCACGAGTGACATATACCATCTCCAAAGGCTTCTTTTCATCATAGGAACACCGCCCGATTAGATAATCAGCAGACACACTATAGTATTTTGCCAGCGTGATAAAATGCCGCAGCGGAAATTCATATTCTCCCGTCTCATACTTGGAATAATGCTGCTGAGAAATTCCCAAAACGGCTGCTATATCACTTTGAGAGTAATCGTGATCTTCCCGCAGTTCCCGAAACAATTCCATCACGCTTTTCAATGTCAGTCCCACCTTTTTCAAGGAACGTATCATACATATATTTCTATGTATTGATTTTACTTATTCAATCATGTATAATACATATAATTCAATGTAAAAAGGGGACGATGGAAGTGACAACATTATCTTTCTGTTGACCACTTGCATTTCCAAGAAAAACAAAGTATCATTGTCTATCATAGAGTTTGAAAGGAGCGTTCAGGTTGAGCAGGCACACAGTAGAAGTTTCGGAAAAGCAAAGCCCGATGGAACGGATTGCGGCTTTTATTGTGGACAAACGCAAAGCCTTTTACCTGTTGTACATCGGAGCAGCTATTTTCTGCGTCTTTTCCAGCGGCTGGGTGGCGGTGAACGACGATCTGACCAGCTACTTGTCTGACACCACCGAGACCCGGCAAGGGTTGACCGTGATGGAGGCGGAGTTTGTCACCTTTGGCACCAGCCGCATTATGGTGGACAATATCTCCTACCGTCAGGCGGAGAGCTTGGCGGAGCAGATAGAGATGATGGAAGGTGTAAAATCGGTGGAGTTCAACGGTTCCAGGGACCACTACACCAACGGCTCCGCCCTGTTTTCCATCACCTACGACGGGACCGCCACTGACCCGGTGAGTCTGGAGGGATTGGATGGTGTCAAAGCCCTTCTGGACGGGTATGACGTCTATATCACCGGCGACACCGGCGACTCCGCCTCTGAAAGTCTGAACGCCGAGATGCAGGTGGTCATGGTGATTGCCGTGGTCATCATCCTGGTGGTGCTGCTGTTCACCTCCCACACCTATATGGAGATCCCGGTGCTACTTATGACCTTTGGCATGGCGGCACTGATGAACAAGGGCACCAACTTTATCTTTGGCGAAATATCCTTTGTCTCCAACTCGGTGGCGGTGGTCCTCCAGCTGGCCCTGGCCATTGACTACGCCATCATCCTCTGCCACCGGTACACCGAGGAGCGGGAGCAGCTGGAGGCCCGGGAGGCGGTGGTGGCCGCCCTGAGCAAGGCCATTCCGGAGATTGCCGGCTCCTCCATGACCACCCTGTCCGGCCTGGGGGCCATGTGCTTCATGCAGTTCGGGATTGGTCAGGATTTGGGCCTGGTGCTGATGAAGTCCATTGTGCTCAGCCTGCTGGCCGTGTTTACCCTGATGCCCGGGCTGCTGCTCAGCTTCAGCAGTTTGATCGACCGCACCCACCACCGGAATTTTGTGCCCAAAATCACCGCCTGGGGCCGGCTGGCGGTGAAAACCCGTTTTGTCATGCCGCCCCTGTTTGTGGTGCTTCTGATTGGCGGTTTTGTGTTCGCCAACCGCTGCCCCTACGCCTACGGGCAGACCGAGCTGACCACCTTCCGCCAGAGCGACGCCCAGATTGCCCAGCAGCGGGTGAACGAAACCTTTGGCCGGGTGAACACCCTGGCGGTTATCGTGCCCAAGGGGGACTATGAGCAGGAGGGCCGGCTGCTCCGGGAACTGGATCGTATGCCCGAGACGGACACGGTGCTGGGCCTGGCCAATGTGGATGCCATGGACGGCTATGTCCTCACAGACCGGCTGACACCCCGGCAGTTTGCCGAGCTGACCGATCTGGATATTGAGGTGGCCCGGCTGCTCTACTCCGCCTACGCCGTGGACCAGGAGGACTACGGACAGGTAGTTTCCGGCCTGGACAGCTACGGCGTACCCTTGATTGATATGTTCCTGTATGTCTATGACATGATGGACGAGGGCTACATCTCTCTGGACGCGGACATGACTGAGACCATTGAGGACCTCCACGTCCAGCTGACCGACGCCCAGCTGCAATTGAAGGGGGAGAACTACAGCCGTCTGGTCTTACAGCTCAACCTGCCCGAGGAGGGGGAGGAGACCTTCACTTTTCTGGACACTCTGCATGAAATTGTGGGCCGTTACTACCCGGAAAATTCCCTCCTGGTGGGCAACTCCACCAGCGATTTTGACCTGTCCGCCTCCTTCGGCAACGACAACATGCTCATCAGCATTTTGACCATCGTATTCGTCATTCTGGTGCTGGTGTTTACCTTCAAATCCGCCGGGCTTCCGGTGCTGTTGATCCTGGTCATCCAGGGCAGTGTCTGGATCAACTTCTCCTTCCCTTACTTACAGAAGGAACCCCTGTTCTTCCTCAGCTATCTGGTGGTCAGCTCCATCCAGATGGGCGCAAATATTGACTACGCCATTGTCATCGCCAACCGCTATGTGGAGCTGAAACAGACCATGTCCCTCAAGGATGCGGTTATCGAGTCGCTGAATGAGGCTTTCCCCACCATTATTACCTCAGGCACTATTTTGGCCTCCGCCGGCGTGGCCATCGGCCTGCTGTCCACCACAGCCTCCATCGCCTCCATCGGCGTGTGTCTGGGCCGGGGCACGTTAATCTCCATCTTCCTGGTGATGGGTATCCTTCCCCAGATTCTGCTGCTGGGCGACACCATCATTGAAAAGACTGCCTTTACCCTGAAGACCCGGCATCCCGTCCAGACCCACACCGGCAGTCTGCTGGTGGACGGCCACGTCCGGGGATACATCTCCGGCATGGTGGACGCCGATTTCAGCGGCATCCTCCATGGCAGCATCAATGCGGCGGTGGCAACGGGGGCTGTCCGGCCGGAGGAGCCGCCCCAACCAGCGGCAATCCCTGCGGGAAAGGGGGCGGATTCTCATGCGTAAACGTGTCGACCGGCTGTTCCCCATCCTTCTGGCGGTCTGGATTCTGACCTCGCTGGTCCTGCCCGCCTGGGCCACGGAGGAAAGCACTGTCACCATCTCCAACGTAGCGGACCTCCAGCGTTTCGGGAAAAACTGCGCTCTGGACACCTGGTCCCAGGGCAAGACTGTTACCCTCACCGCCGACCTGGACCTGAGCGGGGTGGATTTCACCCCCATTCCCACCTTCGGCGGCACCTTTTTAGGCCAGGGACACACCATCTCCGGGCTGTGTCTCACCTCCGCCGGTTCCACCCAGGGGTTGTTCCGCTATATCCAGCCCGGCGGGCTGGTACGGGACTTGACCGTCAAGGGTACGGTGGCCCCCGGGGGTACCCGCTCCACCGTGGGAGGCATCGTGGGCAACAACGCAGGAACCCTGCAAAGCTGTGCCTTTCACGGCGTGGTTCAGGGGGATGCCACCGTGGGCGGCATCGCCGGATACAACAGCATCACCGGTGAGATTACCGGTTGTTCCGTCTCCGGTTCTGTCAGCGGCAAGAATATCACCGGCGGCATTGCGGGCCGGAATTTGGGGTTGCTGCTCAAATGTGAAAGCAGCGCCGGAGTGAATCTGACCCGGAAGGAAACCAATGTGGACCTGATGGACGCGGATACGGCTGCCATCCTGGAGGAGCGGGCCGCGGCGGACGATGAAACCTACCACCTGCTGGACGACTGCTTTGATACCGGTGGCATCGTGGGCTATTCCAGCGGCGTGGTGCAGAGCTGCGTCAATCGCGGCACGGTGGGCTACCCCCATGTGGGGTACAACACCGGCGGCATCGCCGGGCGGCAGGACGGCTATCTGTCCGGCTGTACCAACAGCGGCACCGTCTACGGACGGAAGGACGTGGGCGGCATTGTGGGCCAGGCGGAGCCCTATGTGCTTGTGGACCCTGGCCGGGACACGCTGGAGCAGCTGCGCCAGGAGCTGAACACCCTGGAAAACCTGATTAACCGCGCGCTGGACGACGCGGAGCGCACCGGAGACAGCGTCTCCGCCCAGCTCAGCGCCATGGGAGACTACGCCGGCAGCGCCAAGGACAGCACCAAGGAGCTGCTGGACCGGGTTTCCGATTTTACCGACGAGAACATCGGCACCATCAACACCCTGACCGCCGACATCACCGGCGCGCTGGACAAAATTTCTCCCGCCCTGGACGATCTGTCCGACGTGGGCGGGCGGCTGGAGCGCCTGTCCCGCCAGCTGGGGGACGCTTTGGATTCTCTGGGCGGCGCGGTGGACACCGGCGATCGGGCCGCGCGGGACCTGCGTCTCGCGGTGGAGAAGCTGCGGCAGTCCGCCTCCGGGCTGACCACGGCGGTAAGCCGGCTGGAACGCGCGCTGGACGCCTTTCAAGGCTTTCTGGATTTGGGAAGCGGCTCCATCTCCGTCAGCTCTCTTCTGGCGGCGCGGGAGGAGCTGCGTCAGGCATTCCGCGCCCTGCGGGGAGTGGGGGATGATCTGGATGATGCCCTGTCTCAGCTCCAGCAGGCCCTGAGCCGCTCCGGCGCTCTGTCCAGCCAGCTGGGAGACGCCCTGGATACACTGGAGGAGGCCTCTGACACCTCCGCCGTCATCGGGCGGCTGCTGCGCCGGGCGCTGGATACCATTGGCGATGCGGTGGATACGCTCACCGAGGACGGTCCTGCGGAGTTCACCCCCCTGGGGGAGGACTTCCGGCAGGCCGGCGACAGCCTTTATGATGCCATGAGCGGCCTGCTGGAGGAGATGGACGGGCTGAACAGCGCCCTTCAGACCGGGAACGGCACCCTGACCGCCGACCTGCGGGCCATCAACCGGCAGTTTAACGCGGTATTCACCCTTCTGCTGGACGCAATGGATGACGCCAGGGACACCGCTGAAGGCGGCCTGGAGGGCATCATTCAGGACACCTCCGATGAGGACATCTCCGCCACCCGGGAGGGCAAGGTGGCGGACTGCTCCAACCTGGGAACCGTGGAGGGAGACCGCAACGTGGGCGGCATTGCCGGTGCCGTGGCCATTGAATTCGACCTGGACCCGGAGGACGACACGACCGGCCGGTTCTCCTTTGGCAGCAGCTACGAGACCAAGGCGGTGCTGATGAACTGCGTCAATCGTGGGGCCGTCACCGGCAAGAAGGACTGCGTGGGCGGTCTGGCGGGGCGCATGGACCTGGGTACTGCCTTGGAGTGCCAGAATTACGGCCCGGTAGCCAGCACCGGCGGGAACTATGTGGGGGGTGTGGCCGGCTATGCGGACGCCTCCATCCGCAGCTGCCATGTCAAGAGCACCCTGTCCGGAGAGAATTACGTCGGCGGCATTGCCGGCTGGGCCAGCCGTCTGCGGGACTGCCGTGCCATCGTCACAATCGAGGAAGGCACGGAGTATCTGGGAGCCATTGCCGGCGGCATAGAGACGGATGGGGCGCTGTCCGGCAATCTCTTTGTAGACACCGGCACCGCCGGGGTGGACGGCGTCAGCTACGCGGGGCGGGCCGAGCCCATCCCCTTTAACGCGCTGAGCCAGCTGCCCGATATTCCGCCAGAGTTCACCGCCTTTACGCTGACTCTGGTGGCGGAGGAAAAAACGGTGGCGCAGATTCCCTTCCTCTACGGGGAGGACCTGTCCAGGCTCGACCTGCCCCCTGTGCCAGAGCTGGAGGGCAATTACGGCGTCTGGCCGGAGTTTGATGTCTCCGGCCTGCGCTCCGACCTGACCGTGAACGCGGTCTATACCCCTTGGGTTACTGTGGTGGCCAGCCGGGAGCTGTCCGGAAAGCTGGCCCTGGCCCTGGCGGAGGGACAGTTTACCGGGGACGCCGTTCTCCATGTGACAGACAGCGTCCAGGTTCCGCCCCAGGAGGCGGGGGAGCAGGCCGTCGTGTGGGACGTCGTTCTCGCTGGAGCGGAGCCAGAGGATTCCGTTCCTTTGCGGCTGTTAAGCCCTGACAGCGGTACCCATGTCTGGCAGTATCAGAACGGCCAGTGGCAACAGGTGGAAGCCGTCCAAAACGGACAGTATCTATTGCTGACCATGACCGGAACCCAGGGCACTTTCTGTATCCAATCTACTCGGAGCGCCCTGTGGCTGATCCCCGCTGTCGTGGGCGGTTTGGCTGCCTTGGCAGCACTCGTGCTGATTGCCGGCAAACACAAGAGAAAGGCCGCCAAGGCTCAGAAAGGAAAAGAGGAGCCAGCATCGAAATAAAATGCCCCGCTCGCTGGATAGACTTATTTCATCCGGCAAATCGAATCCCGGCAAAAAGAGCAGGGGCGCAGTACCGGCCTGGACCATATTCTGCCGCTATAGACTCAAAGCCGCCGTATCACGGAGAAACGTGATACGGCGGCTATTCGTACTCTGAATCCACTATATTCCAGCCACCGCGCGGCGCAGAGAGCCAGGCAGACGGGACCGATGGCACACACTTGCTTGGTAAACTTCTAATAAGCACAAAGATGGGCTGTGGATAATTTATAAATCCATAACCCATCTTGCGCTTTTGCACTACGAATTGTCAGCCAACAGTCTCCTTGCGTGAGTTCCTTACCACTATTAACGCAATGAGCGGCAGGATTTCTGGGAAAAAGCGGAGCTGAACCTGCTCATGGCGCTGATGCACTATGTCGCCTCCCAGACCGTCCCCGGCACAAAGGAACTGCTGCCCATCCAGCAGCGGTCCCTGGGAGCCATCTACCGGATGCTCTCCAACGAATCCTTTGCCGACCTGGAGCGGCGGTTTGAGGCCCTGCCCAAAGGCCACCCGGCTCTGCCGCCCTACGGTATCTTTAAGCTGGCCAACCGCCAGATCTGGGGAAACATCGCCATTGGCCTGGGCAACCGGCTTTCGGTGTTTCAAAATCCGCTGGTGGATAAGATCACATCCTACAACGAAATTGATCTGACGTTGCCGGGGAAAAAGCCCTGCGCCTACTTCTGCTGCATCTCGGCGCAGGATTCCTCCTTGGAATTTCTAAGCTCCCTGTTCTTCTCCCAGCTTTTTACCCGCCTGATGGACTATGGCCGCAGGCACGGGGACCATGGGCGGCTGCCGGTAACGGTAAATGTATGTCTGGAGGAGTTCTGCAATATCGGCAAGCTGGTGGACTTCAAGCGGGTGCTCAACGTCTGCCGCGGCTCGGCCATCTTCTGTCAGATCATCGTCCAGTCCATCCCACAGCTTCAGGACCGCTACCCCAAAACAGAGTGGGAGGAGCTGATCGGCTGCACTGACATTCAAATCTGCCTCGGCTGCAACGATGTGGACACCGCTACCTATATCTCTAAAAAGTGCGGCATGGTGACGATCAAGGTGGAGAACAACCAGATGCCTCTGATGCCCCTGTTCTCCCCAGTCTATACCTCCACCCGGCCCTACAGCCAGACCAAGAGCAATACCCAGAGGGCATTGATGCTCCCGGATGAGATCCTCCGCATGGACAACCGGGAGTGCCTGGTGCTGCTGCGTGGGGAAAAGCCCCTGCGCCTCTACAAGATCATCCCGGACGAACATCCCAGCTTTGGACGGCTGCGGGATGTGCGGGTAGCCGAGTACATTCCCCATTGGCGGCAGGAAGAGGCCAAGCCCTCCGCCCCCGTACAGCCGGCGGCACCGCCGGAAGAGAATGCGCCGCCGGAACCGGCCCCCGAACAGTCGGAACCGGTACCCCGGCACGACCTGCCCGCCGCAGAGCAGGCTGGAAGGATGGCCCAGTACGACTACGGCCTTTTGGACCCGGAGATAAGCGGCTTTGATTCCCCGGCTCAGGAACCGGGCCAGGACGCCCCCTACGGCGCTCTTGACCTGATAGAAACCCTGCCCCAGGATGTGGGCGGCGAACGAAAAGAGGAGGGGCAGCTCTGAATGCGCTGTCCCTCCCCGGCTTTGCAGGCAAAGTGTCAGACCGGATTTCAAAACCGATTCCTATGCAAAAAGAATATGCGGCCCATCATGCTTTGTGTCCTTGGATACGCCCTCTCGCCCGGCTGAATACTTCCTGCGCGGAATAGCGCACAGCAGTCAGCACCGCCGCTCGATCAGCCTCATCCAAGGCCAGTTCCACCCCGGCATTGCGCTCTATGCCAAAAGTCGCCGCAAGGCCGCATTCGCTTTTTTCAGGACCAGCCGCTCCGCAGCCTCTGGAATCGGAATGAGCGGCCTTGGAAGATCGTTCTTCCCAATCGGGGATAAGACGGATATGACGCATGGTGAACCTCACTGCTTTCCCTGTAAATCATGTTTGGCGATTCGATGATGCGCGATCTCATAAACCGCGTCGTCCTCGCGGACACCGATCACAACCAAGACCATGCGGTTGGCGTTCCGGGCAAGCTGATAGACGATCCTGAGTCCTGCGCCCCGCAGCTTGATTTTCAGAAAGCCGGACAGCTTAGAAGCGCCTTTGTTGCCCAGCCATTTGCCGTATCCGCCTTCGGTTTCCGGCAAAGGATTTTTCCGCACCTTTTCAATCGCTTTGCGTACCAATATCCGCTGGCTTCCATCCAACGCCCGAAAGTCCTCTAACACTTCGGGCAAATACCTGATTTCCCAGCTCATTCAAACTCCACCTCGGATGTGTCGGCATAATCCGCCGGCGTAAAGCCCAGCGCTTCATCCACCTGCTGCTGGGAAAGCAGGGCGGCGGGGTCAAAGTGCGCCATGCGCGTGGCAGCCTCCGCCGTTAAGCGGGCGTCGTTCACCTCGTCCATCAGGCGCACATACTCCGCAGGCGACATCAAAACACACTCCGCCATGTTGTTTTTCATGACGACCTTGGCCCCGCAGCGTTTGACTTCCTCAAACACCCTGCCGGCAAGCCCTTTATTAAACTTTGAAATCGAAACGGTATTTTCGATTGCCCCTCGAATGGTATCCATATTACTCACGCTCCTCTACCCTAATATTATACCCATCATCAGTAAATATGTCAATCAATTTACAGATATGACTACCGTTAAAAGGAGAGACCGATCATGAAGGCAGCCCCTATGACGCAAAAGCCCTCGTTCCCTTTGATGAAACAGGGAGACGTTCAGAATATCTATCACTTGCAGATGCCCCGCTGGCTGTTCACAGACACCAAATACATGGAACTGGCGCTGGAGACGAAGGTGGCCTACACTTTCCTTCTGAACCGCTTCCAGCTCTCCCGGCTCAATGGCTGGGTGAACGAGGACGGGGCGGTGTTTATCATCTATACCCGCCGCTCTCTGGCGGAGGAGATGCAGGTCAGCTACCGTAAGATCATCGAGGCCATGAAGGAGCTGACCGCCGCCGGGCTGATCTGGGAGAAGCGCTGCGGCCGCGGGGACGCCAATCAGATCTATCTTGCGCTGATAGAGCATCCCGAACCCAAAAGCGGCAGCGCTCCCTTTGTGCCGCCGGAGCATGAGGCGGCTGGCGGGGAGCCGGAGGCAGGACCGGAGGAGGCCGGTGGGGACGGCGGACTGAGAAGTGCCGAATCCGCACCTCTTGACCTGTCCATCAGCCAAGCAGGGGCGCACGCGCCCGCTTTAGAAGTGCCGATACAGCACCACCAGAAGTGCGGAACCGGCATCTCTAAAAGTGCGGGAACGGCACTTCCAGAAGTACCGGAACGGCACCCCAATTATAAAGAAAAAAGAAATACTGAACAAAGGACTATGAAACGCCTACGGAGTTTGACAAGGAGTACGGCGTAATCCAGACGACCTATGAGGAAGTGGAGCCGGAGTACAACTCTAACCGGCGAACGGTGCAGTCGCGTGTTTCTACGCGCCTGCTGCCCGGCGTCTCGCCGCTGGTGTATTCCCGGTTCCTGATGGAATACGCCGTTTTCCACCTCATCCGCACTGCCCAGGTCGGTGAATGCGACGCCGCCTGCACCTCCGAAAAAATCTCCGGCATCCTGGCCTGTGCTCTCTCCGGGAAAGCTGAACAGATTGTCACTCATGGTTTTGCTCCTTTCATTTTTTTGTGAGGACGCAAAAAACCGCAGTCCTCTCCCGAAAGAGCAGACTGCGGTTTTTGTACGGACTCGTGTTGGTATTTAGGATGCTGACAGGTCTCCCAAGGGCATACTGCCCCCAGGAGCGAATATCTGACCTGAAAAAATCTTACCTAAATACACCTTGAGCATACCATGTTTTTCTCCGCTTGAACAGTTGAGGTTTTTTCTACACCTGTCCCCGAGGAGCTATAGGGTAAGCCTGCAAAGGGCTCCGGTTGCTTAAATCAATCGTGGTCGCATGGCTGGCGGTTCATCGCCATAACCTCCAGCATTTTATCAAGAATGACCTTGATCCCCCAAAACTGATTATCCGGCAGACGGGAAATGCGTTCTGTCATATGGCTGATTGCAGCGTCCCGATCCTTCTGGCTACCAGTATCTGCCGTTCCAAACAAAATTGTATCTGCGGAGACTGACAGCAAAGAGCAGATTTTCTTGAGCGTAGCCAGAGAAACGCCAGCCGCTCCACACTCAATCGCGGAAATGTGCTTCACACCCAGCCCGATTAACTCTGCGAAACTTTCCTGCGTTAATCCAGCGCTTTCCCGAACCTGCTTTACATTCAGTCCAATCTCAATGTTGATCGGCTTCTTCTCCTTCATGGTGCCACCACCTCTTTTTGTTAGTTTAACTAATGATGGTGTTGACTATAACCACTTATATTTATTATAATATATAACAAGAATACCGTTATATATGGACACATAAGCGGCGGAGGAAGATAACCAATAAGTTGGAGAGTGATTCAAATGAGATTCATAGCGACAGCCTGCTCGTTTACCGGGCACCGACCGCACAAGTTCCCATGGAAGGATCATGAAACAGACCCACGATGCACAGCGTTGAAATCGACGCTGGCAGAGCAGATCGCGGCGCTGACTGCCGCTGGAGTGACGGACTACTACAGCGGCGGTGCGGATGGGACCGATTGCTATGCGGCGGAAGTAGTCCTGTCCCTGCGCAAAAAAAATCCCGCATTGAAGCTACACTGTGTCCTTCCCTGCAAGGAGCAGGCGGAGAAGTGGGACGCCACCGCACAGAAGCGGTATTACTCCATTTTACAGCGGGCCGATTCAGTAACATATGTAAGCCAAAAATATTATGACGGCTGTATGATCGACCGGAATCACCGGCTGGTAGAGTCCGCCGGTCTGCTGCTGGCGGTCTATAATGGAGTGCGGCGCAGCGGTACAGGCGCAACGGTAAATTACGCCAGAAAGATGGGACGGGAGATCATCATAATTGACCCGCTTACCCGAGCTGTGACTCATGAAGGAGGCGGCGTATGAAAAGAATTGCAGCCATCGCCCTGATTGTCTTGGCGCTTTGCCTTCTTGGATATGGCGCGGTCTGGAACGTTAGCGCTGGCACAGCCTCCGAAAAAATTGTATACAGCTCCGAAGTATTATCTGAGGACTGCTTCTTATGTGGGAATGGGATGTCGGAGGATTCAATTCCGTTTTATTGGGGACAAGAAAATATTGCGCTTATCAGCTTGAACACATTTGAGATGAAACCGATAGAGATCAACCGCTATGATATAGACGGCCAAATGATTGAGGAAGCGATAGGAGCGGTATCTCTCGGAGGGGGCGCAAGTAAAGACGGCGGCTTCTCCGCAACGGTACTGCTGGACTATGACAGGGGCTATGCCACCGGCTCTATGGAGTTTCACGACGACAAAACGCTTGACATAGATAAAGCGGTCACGTTTCTATGTGCGGAATGTTTGAACGAGATTCTTCCGCAGGATATAGAGCAGTGCTTCGGCGTTGGGGTTATCAGCCTTGCCACAAAAGAGATCCATATATTCGAGCAGTGTGTCACAGGCTTCGGTCTGGGGGACTTTTATATTGACTGCGATTTGAAAGAGCCGCCTCGCGGCTCATGCCAGATGAGCCTTTTCATCGTCTACTGCCCAATACGCTATGAAGAAAGATCGTGACGCCCCTCCAATCCCTTATGTGTATGGGAGGATGCAGCCGGCAAAGGCGGGAAACGCTGCAAACAAGCGGAAAGCGGACCTTCCTTATCCTTTCAGTGAGACATAAGGACCCTTTCCCGGTTTCCATAAAAGGAAAAAGTTTTTTGCAGGAAATGTAGCGGGAAAAAGTCTGTATACAGGGGGTTGTAAGTAAAACCCAAACCTGCTATAATTGCTATTGTAAAAAAGTGCGGACCGGCAGCAGACGGTCCGCATCCATCGCAAGCCGGCAGAGGAATAGTCCTCTGCCGGCTTTCTTAGCGGCTGTCATAGACAGGCCGCTTTTTTCATACTCTTGTCCAAAAGGGGGAATGTGGCATGATGGAAAAGGATCTGGAACTCATGCGGGAAATGGATGTACGGGAGATCGACCCTGACACGCTCCCGGATATTGCGGATATTCGGGTGGATACATCGCTGCCGCCGGAGCAGCGGATGGCCAGCGTCCTCCAGCAGATGAACGGGAATCCCTACTTTTTCCGCAGCGGGAGCCTGATCGTCAAGACCTCTTTTCGCGGAGAGGCCCGGCTGCAAACTCTTCTGGAGAACTGCCTGGAGACATTGTAACCAAAAGCGCAATGGATATAGCCGCGCCGGATCTGAAAAATAGCCGCGCCGGATCTGAAAAATCAGGCTGGACAATCCACCGAGATTCTGTTATACTGGCGGTGGATTAAATCAGACAGCTCTGTGAAAGCACTTTCTGACCGGAGCGGCTTTTTGCCGCAATATCAGGTTAGGAGGCTTGTTTTCATGGAGTTTTTTTCGTGCCCCGAAACAGGGACATACCTCTGTTACGCCTATGGCCGTCTTTCCAAAAAGGATGCGGAAAAGGCGCGGAGGGAGAATGACGAAAGCAACAGCATTAAGAATCAGCGGGATCTGATTCACGAGTATATTGACCGGCACCCGGATCTGACGCTCTGTATGGAGGGCTATGACGACAATTATACCGGGACCAACTTTGACCGTCCGCATTTTCAGGAGATGATCCAGGCGGTGGAGGCGGGAAAAGTGAACTGCATCATCGTAAAGGATCTTTCCAGGTTCGGCCGGGAACACTTGGACGCTGGAAAATATATTCTGAGACTGTTTCCCGCTCTGGGCATCCGGTTTATCGCCATCACAGATGGCTATGACAGCGCCCGCCAGGACGCTTCTTCTCATATGCTCGTTTCGTTCAAAAATTTAATGAACGATAACTATTGCCGGGATGCGTCCATCAAAATCCGCAGCCATCTGGATGTTCGGCGCCGCAACGGAAAGTTTATCGGCTCCTTTGCGGCCTACGGCTATTTTAAGGACCCGGAGGATAAAAACCATCTGCTCATTGACGAAGAAGCAGCGGCTGTGGTGCGGGATATTTTCGCATGGAAGATCTGCGGCATGAGTAACCAAGGCATTGCTAACAAACTCAATCACTTGGGTATCCTCTCCCCGATGGAATATAAGCAGGCCAACGGCGTCAAATATGGCTGCGGCTATAAGATCCATTCCAAAGCACTGTGGTCCTCTGTTGCCGTCCGGCGTATTTTGACCAGTGTGGTTTATCTGGGCGTTATGGAGCAGGCAAAACGAACAACCCCTAATTAGGGAGTACTCCGCAACCACAAACCGCAAGGGATTCAAGCGAAAGGGACGGAAATATGGTATAATAAGTGCAAGGGAA
>CAKNZJ010000217.1 GCA_932222125.1 uncultured Clostridia bacterium
AGGGAGCGGAAATCACGGTGCAGGTGGGGGAAGGGGACGGAACCCAAATCGTGATTACGGATGAGGTGAAGGTGATTGCAGACGAAGTGTTTTTAAACGCTTCCGTATTTGCCCCGGTCTCCCCCTCAAAAGAGACCATTGCCAGCGAACTGACCGCGGGGGACAAAGAGGCCAGGGACAATGCCAACCTGGCAGTCATGCAGCCGGCGGTGGAGAAATATGTGGAGGGGAAGGAAAAGGTTGCCAATGCCATGATAAACACCACCAATGTAGTGTGCCAGGTAGGGGCAATTGCAGTTCTTTCAGGAGGGACTTTGGCCCTGCCCGCCGTACTTGTAATGACAGCAGCATCCGTTCTCTCTTATGCTGCATGCGGAGGGTATGAGGGGATCCAGGATATGGCAAAGGCGAAGACAGGGGACACCAGTGAATCCTATAACCTGATTCGGGACAGTGTGCTTGCTCCCATTTATGGAGAAAACAAACAAAAAGTATACAATTTTAATAAATTTACAACCGAAGTGATTTTTGGCGTTGTCAGCGGGAAAGCGCTGGGGGAAGCGGCGGGCGTTTATGCGGAGGAAGCGTTTGGCGGGATTGCCTGTAACAGTGCGAAAGCCAAACAGTTCGCTACAGCAGTCCATATGGGAGTCAATTTAGGAACGGGTATTATTGCAGGTCTGGCTTATAAGGGGAAAATTCAGTATAAGGATCTCATAATTAATATGGGAGCTGCATTAGCCCAGGGCTATGTGGCAAATCAGGCTACCCAGTCACTGCTGACAAATGTGAATTTCCTGGGAACCAGCCCTTTGGCTGCCAAAGCAGCGGAATTGGCAGTGGATACCCTTTTCGATACCCTGGCGGACGGGGCCATCAGCGGATTGACAGGAAAAGAGTTTGATTTTTGGGAGAGCCTGCAGAGGAATGGTTGGGCTAACATCGTGGCCATGGCGATCCACGACCCGGTGGATGCGGTCTCCGGGGCGTATGTTCTTCAGACCACAGACGTAATCCTGGCAAGCCTTCCCTCCGCCTTAAAATTGGAGAGGACCTATCGCTCCACCAGCAGCGACGTCTCGGTGTTCGGGAAGGGCTGGACCTTTTCCTATGGAAGCCGGATTTACCGGGATACGGGGAA
>CAKNZJ010000218.1 GCA_932222125.1 uncultured Clostridia bacterium
CCATTAACGGGGCGGTGAAATATCTTTCCGGCGGCAATCAGCAGAAGGTGGTGCTGGCAAAGTGGCTGAATGTCAATCCAAAGCTCTTGCTGCTGGATGAACCCACCCGGGGCATTGATATTGGAGCAAAACAGGAGATTTACAGCATTGTGGAGAGGATGCTGAAGCAGGGCGTTGCGGTGGTGATGGTCTCCTCCGAAGTGCCGGAGGTTTTGGGCGTGTGCGATAAAGTAGTCGTGCTGAAAAACGGACAGCAGGTCTGCGAATTGGAAAATGACGGTCATCTACAGGCGGCAGCCCTGCTGACGGCCGCAATGGGGGGAGATTGATATGGACAAGAGCGAACGGAGTGGAGCCTTTGGACATTGGGTTTTGCAGATTGGTTTGAAATATGGCATCTATTTGCTGTTTCTGTTTATTATTGTCGTTCTGTCGATTACGAATCCCAGCTTTCGCACTATGGCAAACGCCTCCAACGTTTTGCTGCAGGTGACGACTTACGCGGTACTGGGAATCGGCATGACCTTTGTTATCATGACAGGGGGAATCGATGTTTCCATTGGAGGCATCATGGTGTGCTGCGGCAGTGTATACACAGTATTGTCCCAGTCTGGAATGCCGGATAGCGTGTCCATCCTGGCCATGTTCCTGGCAGCATTGCTGGTGGGCATTGTCAACGGCGTATCTGTGGCCTATCTGGGAATGCCTGCTTTCCTGGCGACCTTAGCCACTCAGTGTATGTGCCGGGGGATGTCCCTGGTGCTGACCGGGGGCGCGTCCTACCGGAACCTTGGACCCAGCTTCACCTTTTTCGGCAAAACGAAGCTGCTGAACATCCCCGTCCAGATCTGGGTGATTGTCCTGCTGTTCCTGGCGGGATACTTGATCCTGCACAAAACCGTCTATGGGCGAAAGCTAATTGCAGTGGGCGGCAACCTGAATGCGGCCCGGGTCTCAGGCATCAACGATAAAATGATCATATGCAGTGCATACATCATGATGGGCGTAATCAGTGGTGCGGCGGGCTATTTGACCATGTCCCGGCTGGGGAGCTATTACGCCTCCATGGGCGACGGAATCGAGTTCATGGTCATTGCGGCTGTGGTCATCGGCGGCACCAGTATGGTGGGCGGTTCTGGCAGTATGTTTGGCAC
>CAKNZJ010000219.1 GCA_932222125.1 uncultured Clostridia bacterium
CTTGCTGATCTGCCTGTCCCCGCTTGACCACCCCCACATAGGGGTCGAATAGCGTATCAGCAGTAGACTGGTTTTTGCCGCTGATGGAGATAACATTCTCGTCGGAGGACTGCCAGGAGATCAGCGTCCACCTTTTATCGTCAATTACCTTGGGCAGGGACAGATCCTCTGTCACAGGAGCGGTCGTGTCAAGGACGACCTTGCTGGAAATTTCCTCCCGCATGACGTCAGTGACCTTATCTACGTCCCAATAGACGGTAACCGGCACCGTCGCTTCCTGTGTCTGGCCGTCTTTGACCAAGGTAAAGGTCACCTTATAACTGCCAGATCTGATGGCAGGCGTGGTGTTGGGATTAACGTAGAAATAAGTGATATCGCCGTTATCAGCGATGCCCGCGCCGCCGTAGACCTCTTCTACCTTTTTGACGGATGCGATGAAGCCCTCCAGCTTCTGACTCGCCAAATACTGCTCCAGCACTTTGTTTACGTTGGTATCCCGCCCGGAAACAGGGGACATGGTGTACCATTTCAAAGCATCTTCCAGCGTCTTGTCGGTTACAGGAGGCTGAGGGTCGGGGGTTACTGTCCCGGCAGGTCTCACAAGGGAAGGACTGCTGGGAAACTTGTCCTCATTCTGATAGCGGAACGTGAAGGAGAGATGCTTCCCCTCCATATCCGCCGGAATGACAAGCTCTTGGCCGGTTTGGATATTCTTCCAGGTCGTGTCCGCGGTGGTATCTTTACATCTCCATTGTACCATTACCGGGAAAACATCATAGTCCAGTTCACCGCCGCCCAGGACATTGATCTTCGCTTTGACCGTTTCGTCCACGGCCACATTTCCGCTAATCTCCACAGTGGTGATGAAGGGCCAGACGGTGATTTCGATCTCATCAGAATACCCTCCTGCCGTGGCCGTTACAGTGGCTTTGCCGGCTTTTAGAATGCTGACCGTCTGTGTGCTTTTGTTTGCGTCAACATTATTCGGGTCGCTCAGTTCAATGATATCGCCGCCGTCGGTGATGTTCCAAGTGACCGGTATGGGCTCCGTATCCTGATAATTGACGGTCAGCGTGCCGGTGGGCTGCACGCCGCTGTTGGTCATGTACAGCGCACTGCCGCCGGTAATTGTGATTTTTGGGTCCTTGGGGACCAGGGCTGCCCCGGCCTGCCATGCGAGGATAGGCCAGCCACCGTTGATGTTGTTGGCATCCGTTGTGAAAGCACTGCCCAGCTTGCTGGCAAGACCATCGGCAGAGGTGATCTGTTCACAGTTTTCGGCTATTCCAGTTCCAGCACCGCTGGCTCGGGTGATATAATAGCAGTTGGATAATTGAGAAGAACTGTAGAGGAAATCTGCGATGTCAGATGCTGTTCCGCTGCCTTGAAGGTCGCCACGATTATAACAATTTGTTGCGGTGCAGTTATTTTGCAATTGTCCCGCAATGCCGCCAGAGCGGGAAGCGCCGTTAATTAAACCGGTGTTGTAGCAGTTTTCAATAGTAGTGTACTTGGCGTAACCGACAATGCCACCGACCACTCCTCTGGCCTCGCCTGTCACATTGCTCATGTTGACACAGCCAGTAATTACCGCGGTTTGTGAGGCGGTGTTTCCAGCGTACCCTGCAATACCACCAGCATAGCTGCCGGATTTTGTCGTTGTGACGCCGCCAGAAAAACTACAGTTCTCAATAGTGCCCTGCTGTATTTTACCAACGATTCCTCCAACATAGTTGTTGGAAGAGGTCACATGGCCTTCGATTTTCAAGTTTTTGATGGTTGCGCCATTTATTACACCAAACAGGCCTTGATTAGCGGCAGTAGCGTTGACCGACAGTCCACTGATAGTGTGGCCGTTACCGTCAAAAGTGCCGGCGTAGGCGCTGGCTACATATCCGTCATTGGGATTGAATGGAGTCCAATCACCGCTCAGTTCAATATCGGCGGTCAATACGACATCCAGTGTGTTTTCGCCGCTGTTGACCCTGTCCCGAAAAGCCGCCAGTTCTTCCGCTGTAGAGATGAGAATAGCGTCTTCTCCTTCCGCCGCCATCGCCGTCCCTGGCAGCAGTCCCAGAACCA
>CAKNZJ010000220.1 GCA_932222125.1 uncultured Clostridia bacterium
AAGGAGGAATGAAGTATGGTTAGTGATTTTTTAGGAGCAGCATTTCCGTGGATTTTAATTGGTTTATTTGTAGCTATCAGTTGTTCTCTTATGAGCAAAAAAGAGAAATAAATTCCAGTTTACCGAACAGAACAACATGTCATCAAAGAGCCAGACGCACAGACGCAGAGCCGATAATACGCAGACTAAAAATGCGGTTATCGGCCTTTCCATTTGAAAGATACGGCAACCGTTTAAGGAGGGTAACGCCGTACCTGTCCGCGTGGCCTTGCGCCATATGGAAAACAGGGAGAACCAGGCCGCCCTCTATGCGGCCATTGGCCGGCTTCCGCCCGTCCAGGCCTGGCGCGTCTATGCCCACTACATACTCGGTATCAGCAGGGCCGACCTTGTGCGGGCCGGGGGCGTGGGTATCAGCCAGATCAGCGGCTCCATTGACTGGGGCTTGCTGAACCTGAAAAATATTTTAGAAAATTCCATTTAAGAGAGAGGACTTTCCCCCTCTTTTCCGCCTGATAGGTGAGGAGGGACAAGCCCCTCCCCGCTGACAACTGAATACACAGTATTCCAGATACAAAACCTGCGTGATAGCGGCAAAAGGCGCGCCGCCAGGATGGAACCCTTTCAGGCGTACAACGCGGAGTTTGTGTCCTCCACGGAAAAGTTTGATACCTCCACGCCAATGGGCCGGGACGTGCAGGAACAAAAAACAAGCACCTGAAAGACCAAATCCTCGTGGCGGCCCCCAGCGAGGGGCTGGTATCGGCGGATGTGTGGCTCCGCTGTCAGAAAAAGCTGGCGCAATTCCAAACCCTGACGGGCAAGCGGGAAAAGGTCAATCCCAAGCTCACCGCCTTAAATGTGGAGCTGGCCCATGTGGAGGATGAAATCGAAAAGCTGTTGAATACCCTGACCGGGGCAAGCGCGGTTTTAATCTCCTACGCCAACGCCAAGATTGAGGAATTGGAGGCACAGCGGCAAACGCTGTCAAAGGAAATCGCGGCCCTGTCTGCGGAAACCATGTCGCCGGAACAGATCGAGCGGTTGTCGGTGTACCTAAACCGCTGGGAAGAGATTGCCTTTGACGACAGGTGGCAGGTGGCCGACAGCCTTATTTCTCAAATCCGCGCCACGGGTGAATGTGTCGCTATTGAGTGGAAAATCTGACTTTCAATGATCCATCGCATTTGACTATGGGCTGTATGCCCTTGTCAAGGGATGTTATCTTTGCTATATTTGGAGTTCTTGTTTGTATTGAAGCCATTGTTTTCATTTATCTGTTCAGCACAACCAGAAAACGATTTCTTTTTTCGATGTGGCATGAGTTAGCACATAAATGCCTTGAGCAATCAAATCACAAATTGCAATTGGGCAATGAAAAAGCCTTGACCCCATTTGGATTCAAGGCTTTATGGTTGCGGGGGCCGGATTTGAACCGACGACCTCCGGGTTATGAGCTGCGGCCGGCAGTGCTGGCGGCGGCTTTTTTGCACTTTCGGGGCATATTCGCTCCAGAAAAGGAGGCTTCCCAGCACTGCTCCCTCCATTGTTTCCATCCGCTATTTTCCCATTCTGGGTCGGAATCTGGGTCAGTGGCTTCCCAGCTCTCTCAGTGCCGCCAGCGTGCCATCCAGATTTTCCTTGTGCCAGTTTCTGAAGCTGCCGGCATACAAGACGGCGTAGCGGCCGGAACACCGCAGGCCGCTCAACGCTGCTTGCTGGGCGGTCAGGCGGATGGTGTCCGACCTGGTGCGGATGGTGATAACGGTGTTGAACTTAACATCTTCCAGCTCCACCGACTGGATATCCCCATGGGGAAGGACCAAGGATACGTCTTTGCGCAGGTAGTGCCATGCGCGGTTGAAGGGGAGCAGGACGATCTCGTGTTCACACATCTGGAGAACATAAAATTCCGCTTTAAAAAACGCCGGAATTTGTTCGCTCAGGTTTTTCGGGGCGTATTTGACAATGA
>CAKNZJ010000221.1 GCA_932222125.1 uncultured Clostridia bacterium
ACCTTTCTGGAAATACCTTATGAGGGAAATGATGGGTTGACTCACACCCCTTCATAAGGTATAATCTACCTAAACGAAAGAAAAATGTAAATAGTTTGTAATATTATATATAGAGGTGTAGGGGATGGAACAGTATATTATGAAAGGCGGCAATCCACTGGCGGGCGAGGTTATGATCAGTGGGGCGAAGAACGCTGCGCTGGGTATTTTGGCTGCCGCGATCATGACAGACGAGGATGTTCTCATTGAGAACCTTCCGGATGTCAGGGATATCAATGTGCTTTTGGAAGCCATCCAGGAAATCGGCGCGGCGGTTGACAGAATTGACAGACATACTGTGAAGATCAACGCGAAAAATATCCACGAGGTTGAGGTGGATGATGAGTATATACGAAGGATACGGGCGTCCTACTATTTTATCGGGGCGCTTCTTGGAAAATATAAAAGCGCTCAGGTTCCCCTTCCCGGGGGCTGCAACATCGGCAGCAGGCCCATTGACCTGCACTTAAAAGGATTCCGGGCCTTGGGTGCCAGGGTGGAGATCGAGAGAGGGGCTGTGGTGGCCCACGCTATTGACCTGGTAGGAAGCCATGTGTACCTGGACAAGGTGTCCGTGGGGGCTACCATCAACATTATGATGGCGGCATCCCTGGCAGAGGGGCAGACCATTATTGAAAATGTGGCCAAGGAGCCCCATGTGGTGGATGTGGCCAACTTCCTCAACAGCATGGGAGCCAACATCAAGGGCGCGGGCACGGACATCATCAGGATCCGGGGGGTGAGAAGGCTTCACGGAACCGAGTATTCTATTATCCCGGATCAGATCGAGGCGGGCACCTTTATGTGCGCGGCGGCGGTGACCAGGGGAGATGTGACCGTGAGAAACGTGATCCCCAAACACCTGGAGGCCATCTCCGCGAAGCTGCTGGAGATTGGCTGTGAGGTGGTGGAGTTTGACGACGCTGTGCGGGTGGTGGGCAAGACCCGCCAGAGACACACCAACATCAACACTCTGCCATACCCCGGATTCCCTACGGACATGCAGCCTCAGATGGCAGTGACCCTGGCTCTGGCCAACGGCACCAGCATTGTGACCGAGGGCATTTTTGAGAACCGGTTCAAATATGTAGACGAACTCGCCCGCATGGGCAGCAATATCAAGGTGGAGGGCAATGTGGCCATCATTGACGGGGTAAGAGGCTTTACAGGCGCTTCCGTCAACGCTCCGGACCTTCGGGCAGGGGCGGCCCTGGTGATCGCCGGCCTTGCCGCTGAGGGCTGCACGGTGGTGGATGAGATCGGCTATATCCAGAGGGGCTATGAGCATTTTGAGGAGAAGCTCAAAGGCCTGGGAGCCATGATCCAGAAAGTGGATTCCGACAAGGCCGCGCAGAAGTTCCGGTTAAAGATCAGTTAAGTCTTGACAG
>CAKNZJ010000222.1 GCA_932222125.1 uncultured Clostridia bacterium
GGCCTACGGCAGTCATTGAAAACGGCGCTGTGATTTTTTCAGGAAACTTTTCGCAGAAATTTTACTCCCGCATGTTCTCGAGTCTGGTCAGAATAGCGATTTACCTCCCGGCTGCCCTGCGGAATCTGCTCCCGCAGGATATCCAGTCATTCCCTCCATATCAGTTTGTTCCTCATAAGCTCATACCTCCCCATTCTATACTCTCCGTCATATCCTCAGCCTGTATGGGCGCGGCCTCGTAAAGGGCCTTTTTCCCATAGGTGATCCTGGTGATATCCTCTGCCGTATAGCTGGCGTGGCGGCCAAACAGCCGCTCGAACTCCCGCCGGTCAGCGGCGGCAATATGGCTGGTGTTGTAGGAGTTGTGATGTCCCATCAGCGGAGTGGTCCCTGTCCGGAAGGACAGTTCCTCTCCATTTTTCTGGACAGTAACAGTCACTGTCTTGGCGCCGCTTGTTTTGATGGCATCAAATATTGCCTTGACCCGGTGGAGAGGGTTGTCGGGATCTTGCGCTATCGCCTGATATTCCTCCCATAGAGCGTCATTTTTCAAGAATTGCAGGAGAAATTTCTCCTGATTCCTCTTGCTATACACCTCCGCCTCTGTCTGAATGAAGTTCTCCGGGTCCTGGAGCCAGGCCATGAAAGTAGTCTCCGGCAGTTCTTCCATGGTATAGGTACTGTGGAATTGACCGTCCGGTGTCCTGCCATTAAAAATCATCTCAATAGCTTCCTCCCTGGCCTTGTACTCCTGGTAATATTGTAGATTGCGCACTTCACATGGATCGGTGATCTTCTGGCAAGAAAGATTGCTCCGGTCATTGGCGATGATCTTCTCCACATGCCGATTGATTCTGCCGCAGAGTTCCTCTGTCATGGACTGGCCGGTCGTAACCACAAACGGAGCCGGGCCGTGAGCAAGGCAGTTGAGCGAGTCCTCCATCAAGTACAGCGATTGATGTTCCGTATCGTATGCGCCGCAGAACTTCAGAAGGCTGTCCCATGAGATGCTGCCGTCCCGCCCCAGATCCATTCGGTATAAATAATCTACA
>CAKNZJ010000223.1 GCA_932222125.1 uncultured Clostridia bacterium
CACTTGAAAAAGCGCCCGTCCACCCGCCGCTCCAGATCCTCCAGCTTGTCATAGTAGTCGCTCACTGTCCCGTCACTTTTGTGGAGGTAGATTTTCCGGCCCAATACCTCGCAGTACACAATGTCCGAGAGAAGAACCACCTCGCAGCCGGTTCCCCGCTGGATTACGATGTCCTCGGCTGTCCTCTGTTCCAGGGAGCGGAGCACCCGATTCATTGTCTGTTTGAAGCGGGCGCTGTCCAGGGGCTTGAGCAGATAGTCGTATGCCTCTACCTGGAAAGCGTCGAAAACGAGCTCTTTCAGCACCGTCACAAAGACCAGCAGGCTGTGATCTCCCCGCTGGCGCAGCAGCTTGGCCGTCTCCATCCCGTCCAGATGCTCCATCTGGATGTCCAGAAAAATCACATCAAAGCGATCAACCGCATCCAGCAGGGCGCGGCCATCGGGAAAACTGCTGAGGTCGTAAGCGGTGATTGATTTTTCTTTCATATACTCCGCAAGATGGCCGGCAAGCTCCTGGGCCATCATGGGTTCATCGTCGCAGATCGCAATTTTTATCATGTTCACCACCACGTTTTTCTATCAATCTATCAGATTAGCAAAAGAGGACCAGGGATACAACCCCCGATGTCATGAAATGTCGCGGATGTGTCATGAAATGCTCTTGACCCCAAAAATTTGCTCAATACCCGTACCGCTTCCGGTATTTCAGCAGCAATGCTGCCGCCATGACCGTCCCCAGCAGCTCGGCCACAGGCGTCGCCAGCCACACGCCGGTGACGCCCCCCAGCAGGACAGGCATGATCTGAATGCTGGCAACGGTGAACAGGAAGGACCGGGAAAAGGCCAGCACGGCGGATACCACCCCATTGGACAGAGCGGTAAACATACCGCTGGCAAAGACATTCAGCCCCACGAACAGCAGAGCGATGGAGCACAGACGATTGCCCGTCACCGCCAGCTCATGCACCGGAATGTCCGGCCGGGTGAAGATGCCCACCAGTGGAATGGTCGCCAGAATGGAAATAACCGTACAGAGGACGGATGCCCCGACGATGAATTTGACG
>CAKNZJ010000224.1 GCA_932222125.1 uncultured Clostridia bacterium
AACGTAATGACCACGGGGTTAATGGTTTGGAACTGGGTTCCGACCACGATCAAAGGAGCGGCCATAGCGCAAAGGCCCTTGATGAAGGTCAGAATGGTGATGGAGAGATAGGAAGGAGCCAGTGTGGGAAATACCACTTTGAACAGGATACGCGATGTGCTGGCTCCCATATTTCTGGCCGCCTCAATCGTTTGGTAGTCAATTTGCTGGAGGGCGTTGCGCAGAAACACGACATGGTTGGTGGTGCAGGCGAAGGTCATGATGAACAGGACGGCCCCATATCCCTCAAACCAGTTGTGGGCCACATTGGGGAATATCGTCTGCAGAATCTTGGTAAACATGCCAACCTCGCCGTAGAGGAACTTGAAGCCGGAGACCAAAATCATGCCTCCGTAGATCATGGTGGACATATAGCCGATCCGCAGGATTTTTGCGCCCTTGATGTCAAAGAATTCCGTGATGAACACCACCAGCGTCCCCACCACGTTAACGGTAACACACATGGAAATGGCCAGGATGAAGGAGTTTTTGATGGCCTGCATAGCCCGCTCCGACTCCAGAATTTTCTGGATGTTTTCGCCAAGGCTGCCGCTGAACAGTACGTCAGCAAACAGATTTAGGTTGGGGTAGATGAGAAATGCAAAAATGAACCACGCGAAGAAAATGCCCTCAATCAGCAGAAAAATATTGCTCTTTTTGATAAAAAAGCGCTTGATGCTAAACGGTTCCTTCTGCTGTAAGGTCGCCCCGCCCACGTTGGGTCCTGCCATTGCTGTTCCCCCTTTCCAAAATTAGTAAATGATTATTTCCGTGCCACAGCAGCCTTACCTCTGTTCTTTGGAGCGGACGGCTCCGTCTCCTCCGGCTCGGGGGTAAAGGATTGGATATCCTGGGGCCTTATGCTGAGGGTGACTTTATCGCCCACGTTATGAACCTCTACGGCGTCGTTCTTCTCAATCTCCTTGATGACGCTTCCACCTACGGCCAGGTAATATTTGATATACATACCGTAGTATTCAATGCTTTTGACGGTGGCTTCCGCCGTAAAATATTCCTGTCCCATCCTGCCCATGTGAACCTTTTCCAAGCGGATATAGTGGTGTTTCTGGGAATCCAACTTCACACCCCCGATTCCGCTCCGATTGATGGCGTCCACCAATTCGGGAGTCAGCTTGTTCACGTCACCGATGAAGTTGTTGGTGTACTCCGTGCGGGATTTGTTGTAGATTTCATTTGGTGTGCCGATCTGATCCACCACACCCTTTTTGAACACGCAGATGTGGTCGGAGAGGGTAAGCGCCTCCTCTTGATCGTGGGTGACGTAGACCATGGTGATACCCAGCTTCTTCTGCAGCTCCTTCAACTCCCCACGCAGCTGGACGCGCAGCTTGGCGTCCAGGTTGGAAAGAGGCTCGTCCAGGCAGAGAATGGGCGGGTTGCTGGCCAGTGCCCGGGCAATGGCCACACGCTGCTGCTGGCCGCCGGACAGTTCGGAGACGTTTTTCACCAGCTCCACATCGGTCAAATCCACCTTTCGGGCGCATTCGTGTACGATGTCATCAATCTCAACCTTGTTCTTTTTCTGCACCTGAAGGGAGAAGGCAATATTCTGGTAGACGGTCATGGTGGGGAAGAGGGCATAGGACTGGAAAACCATGCCGATGTTCCGCTTTTCCACGGGAATATCGGTAATGTCTTTACCGTTGATAGTGATTTTCCCGCTGGAGGGCTTGATGAAGCCCGTAATTGCCCGCAGGGTGGTGGTTTTTCCGCAGCCGGACGGCCCCAGCAGAGTAAAGAACTCGCCGTCCGGAATCTCCAGGGACACGTCCTTCAGCGCATGGAAGTCGCCGAAGTGGACGTTCAGTTTTTCGACTTTCAGCATCGCGCCATTCTCCTTTCCCGATCACTTCATGAATTGAAGCGTGATATACTCCACCCACTCGCCCATGTGCTGCTGAGCCCACGCCCAGTCGATCTGCTGCTGGGGCAGTGCAGTATAGGTTTTGGCATCCTCGCTGGCACCGGCCTCCCAAGCCTCCTTGTTGGCCGGAGCGGTATCCCACGCCTGCGCCCAAGTGGTCTGGAACTCAGTGCCGCCGTACCAGTCCAGGAACAGGGCCGCTGTGATGGGATTCTTCGCACCCTTAATGATGCCGCAGCCGGTGATGGCATATGGAACACCCACGTCGGGAACCACATAGTCCAGCTCAACCTCATAAGTCTCGGAGTAGGACTTGATGCCGGAGGAGTACCACTGGCCGCAGTGGACAGTTTCCTGGCTTCCAGAGGTAGCGGCAATGGCGCTGATTACATCGCCCTCCGCAG
>CAKNZJ010000225.1 GCA_932222125.1 uncultured Clostridia bacterium
CAGAATGTGATCCGCTATGGTGAAGCAGTAGGCCCCGTATTTGCTGGATGTCTCGGATATGGCGTCCGCGTTCTTCTGCCAGTACAGCTCTACAATTTGGCGATCTTCCATGCGATCCCACCTCTCTGTCCTTTTGAAGGTCCCTTCATCTTATAAGACAGCAAAGAACCAGAAAACCTTACAGCAATTTTTCAAAAAAATTTCAACTGCTATTTACGTCTATTGTATCAGACGCAAAATGTGGCGGGAAGTTCATACTTGCGCCAGATTTTCTACATGAATCAGGCCCTTTTTCTCTCTTTTCCAGGCGTACTCGGTCAGCTCCCACGCATTGCTGACCGTGTATCGGGCGTAGGCGATGAGGAACTGACTGTTGTCCACCATGTATCGGTTGGCCCGGACGATTGCCAGCTTCCGCGGGACTGTCTCCATCCCTGGCGGATAAAAGGAGCCGTCGAAACCGGCGGGAGTAAAGGACCGCTCCGCTGGATGGTAGGGCCGCAGATAGAACAACAGGATATCCGGGTGCTGCTTCTTCGCCTTCCGGACGGCCTGTGCCGCCAGCAAGTCAAACCTACCATAATTGCCAACCACAAACTGATCCACGCCATCCTCCACGATGCGTGTCTCTATCGCGGCGGACAGGGAGGGGAGTATGCTGTCTGGAGCATCCCGGTGACCAATGAAAAAGCAGGTACTCATTTTTCTCCATATCCTTGTCAGATTTTTCTCCGCAACTATGCTTATAAAGTCTGTTGCACTTACGGGTTATTATAACATAGCCAAGTTGCACTTACAATACAAGTATCTAAAAATTCGGGGGATACTTGCGGTATGATTGACTATAAAACGGTTGGGCTGCGCATTCGTGCGGTACGCCTGGAGAAAAAACTGACGCAGGAAAAGCTGGCGGAGGCCGCTGGGGTAGGGGTCACACATATCAGCCACATTGAGACCGGCAACAGTATCCCCAGCCTTCAGGTCACGGTGGATATTGTCAACGCACTGGGCTGTTCTATGGACGAGCTGCTGTGCATGGACGTGGAGCAGGCCCGGCCTGTGCGGGACAGCTGGCTGGGGGAGCTGGTAGCGGATTGCAGCGATGAGGAAGTCAAGCTGATCACCGACACCGTTCTTGCG
>CAKNZJ010000226.1 GCA_932222125.1 uncultured Clostridia bacterium
CAAACCAGCAGGGTGGGCGCCATGACAAAAAAGCAAAAAGGAGGCACGCGTATGTATCAGTTTAACCGCGAGGAATATGAAAAGCGCATGGCCTGGTATACGGAAGCCAGGTTTGGCATGTTTATCCACTGGGGGCTTTATGCCATCCCTGCCAGGGGCGAGTGGGTGCGCAGCGTGGAGGAAATCAAAAAAGAGGACTACATGCGGTATTTCGAGGAGTTCGATCCCGTAGACTATGAACCCCAGAAGTGGGCCAGGGCCGCAAAGGAGGCGGGGATGAAGTATATGGTGCTCACCTCCAAGCACCATGACGGTTTCTGCCTGTTCGACAGCCAGTATACGGACTTCAAGTCTACCAACACCAAATGCGGCAGGGATCTGGTGCGGGAATTTCTGGAGGCTGGCCGGGCCGAGGGCCTGAAGGTGGGGCTGTATTTCTCCCTTTTAGACTGGTATCACGATGACTACCCCCATTTTGGCGACCGAAACCATCCCATGCGCTTTAACCCGGAGTATCCCAACGAGGGCCGCAATTTTGACAACTACCTCACCTACATGCACAACCAGGTGCGGGAGCTGTGTACAAACTATGGGAAGCTGGACATCCTGTGGTTTGATTTCTCCTATGAGGACAAGCATAACGTCATGCGGGGGGAAAAGTGGCGCGCCACAGAGCTTGTGAACATGGTGCGCACGCTCCAGCCCGAGGTGATTATCGACAACCGCCTGGAGGTAAGCGGCGAGGGCTTTGGGTCTTTGTGGACAGGAGAGCCGGCCCCCTTCCATGGGGATTTTGTCAGCCCCGAGCAGATTATCCCTCCAAACGGCATCCAGGACAAAAACGGCCGGGATATGGTGTGGGAAGCCTGCGTCACCATGAACAACAACTGGGGCTACTGCGCTAACGACCGCTTCTTTAAGCCTGCCCCCATGCTCATCAAGAAGCTGGTAGAGTGCGTCTCCAAGGGCGGCAACCTGCTTTTGAATGTAGGCCCGGACGCCAAAGGGAACATTCCGCCGGAATCTATGGGAATCCTCCGGGACATTGGCGCGTGGATGGGCAAGAACAGCGAGAGCATCTATGGCTGCGGCAAGGCTGGCATGGAAAAGCCGGACAGCGGCCGCATCGCCCGTAAGGGCAATACTCTTTACTACCATCTGTTTGAAAATACCATCGGCCCCATGCCCCTGCCCGGGATTTCCCCGGAACAGATTGACTGCGTGCGGATGCTGG
>CAKNZJ010000227.1 GCA_932222125.1 uncultured Clostridia bacterium
AAAAGCAGGGGAGTTCTGGATGTATATCTGTTCTGCACGGACGGCCTGTGCGGGATGATGGAAGCCATCCGTGCGGTGTATCCTCAGAGCCGTCGGGTCAATCCCAAATTCTGTGTAAACTCCATATGGGGTGCAAATAGAGCAAAATATATTCAGGGCGGTAGCCGTGGAATCCGGCTGCTGCCATGTTAACAACATAACGCGGGTGGGGTCGGATGTCAAGTGGGTAGAGGAGCAGTTCATCTTGCCCTTGACATCCGGCCACGGCGGTGTTACTCGGGCATACGCTCAGCAAAGTAGATGGCCATTTGGGCATGGATCAGGCTCCAGTCCTGCCGCCGTCCAGTCCACTTTTTTGTAATATCCATCATGGCCAAATACAGCATTTTCAGCAGGCAGTCATCGGTAGGAAACACCGATTTAGCCTTGGCCACCTTGCGCAGCTGGCGGTTAAAGCCCTCAATGGCATTGGTGGTGTAGATCAGCCTGCGCACCTCCTGAGGATACTTGAAGTAGGTGCTGAGATTGGCCCAGTTGGCCCGCCAGGATTGGGAGATTTTCGGGTATTTCTTGTCCCAGCGCTCCTCAAAAGCGTCCAGGGCATCCAAGGCGGCCTGCTCATCTACGGCTGCATAGACCGCCTTCAAATCGGCCATAAGGGCCTTCAGGTCCTTGTAGGACACATACTTGCTGGAATTACGCAGCTGGTGGATGATGCAGTTCTGGATTTCGGTTTGAGGAAAGGTGGCGTGGATGGCTGCATCAAATCCTGTCAAATTGTCTGTGCAGGCAATGAAAATATCCTCTATGCCCCGGTTTTTTAAGCTGTTGAGTACAGTCGCCCAGAATTTAGCGCTCTCATTTTCACCAACCCACATGCCCAGGACATCTTTCCTTCCGTCCAGGTTGACTCCAATCGCGATATACACTGCTTTCTTCACGATCTGCCCTTCGCTGCGGACATGGTAGTGGATGGCATCCAAAAATACCACAGCGTAAATGGATTCCAGGGGGCGCTGCTGCCATTCACAAGCCACAGGCAGGATCTTGTCCGTGATCCGGCTGACCGTGCTGTCCGAGACGGAAATGCCGTAAATCTCCTGAATGTGTGTTTCAATGTCTCCTGTTGTCATCCCCTTGGCGTACATGGACAGGATTTTCTCTTCAATGTCTTGGCTAATGCTGGTTTGGTTCTTCTTCAGTACCTGAGGTTCAAATTCACCTTTGCGGTCTCGGGGAACCGACACGTTCACGTCGCCGAAACTGGTACGCAGTCTCTTGCTGCTGTGCCCGTTTCGGCTGTTATCTGTGTCCTTGTTCTTGTAGTCGTATTTGCTGTAGCCCAGCTCCTCATCCAGTTCCGCCTCCAGGCCTTTTTCCATGAACTCGGCAATGGCCTCCTTGAACAGGGTCTGGATGTCATCCATGCTGCCGATGTTTGCCATCTGCAGCAGCTCACGGATTTTTTCTCGACGAACATTTTCTTCCGGGGTACGGTTCTTTCTGGTCATTTGTAATTCCTCCTGTGTGGTGCTTCTATTCTACACCACACAGGAGCTTTACACAAACTTTGGGATGTTCTCTTTCATGCCGCACTCCCGCAGTTCCGGGTGGCGCGCCATATAGTCACGGATCAGGTCTTTCTGGC
>CAKNZJ010000228.1 GCA_932222125.1 uncultured Clostridia bacterium
ACGGCCATGAGGACCATGCTGACCAGCCTGACGGGGGAAGTGACTTTCGTTGGGGATGCGTTCGGGGAGCTGACGGTGCAGACTACCAATGCTGACGGGAGTATGCGGAGCCTGGGGGATATCCTGACGGACTGCCGGGCGGCGTTCGCGCAGATGTCGGAGTCGGAGCGGGCGGCCAATGCGGAGGCATTGGTGGGGAAGAACGCCATGAGCGGGTTCCTTGCGGTGATGAATGCGGCTCCGGGGGATATTGAGAAGCTGAACAGCGCCATTAACAACTGTGACGGCACGGCGGAGAAGATGGCCGAGACCATGCAGGACAATCTGGCGGGGCAGCTTACGATTTTGAAGAGCCAGCTGGAGGAACTGGCTATCTCTATTGGGGAGATTCTGATGCCGTCCATCCGGCAGATTGTGTGGTGGATTCAGGGGCTTGTGGACTGGCTGAACGGGCTGGACGAGGGGACGAAGAAGGTCATTGTCACGGTGGCTCTGGTGGCTGCGGCTCTGGGGCCGGTGCTGATTGTGGTCGGTAAGGTGGTAGGCGCCGTGGGGACGATCCTGACAGTGGTTCCGAAGATTGCGGGGGCGGTTTCCGGCGTGGTCGGGTTTGTGTCGGGGACGGTGATCCCGGCGCTTTCGGCGGTGGTGGCGGCTATCGGATGGGTTCCCATTGCTATTGCCGCGGTGATCGGGGTTGTTGTGCTGCTTTATAATAAGTGTGAGTGGTTCCGGGATGCGGTGAATGCGGTCTGGGCGCAGGTGAGGGACTTTTTTGTCTCTGCCTGGGAGGTTATCTGTTCGTTTTTTACGGAGACGATACCGGCGGCGTGGGAGTCCTTGGTTTCGTTTTTTCAAGGGATTCCGGCGTGGTGGTCGGGGCTGTGGCAGTCGGTGGGTGACTTTTTTAACAATGTCTGGACGGGCATGATGGAGAATCCGGTGCTGTCCGGGATTGTGGATATGATACGGTCTATTTGGGAGAATCTTTCTGCTGCTTTGCAGGGTATCTGGCAGGGGATTCAGACGGCTGCTTCGGGTGCCTGGGAGCTGATTAAAAACGTGATTCTGGGGCCGGTTCTGTTGCTGATTGACTTGGTGACGGGGAATTTTACGAAGCTGAAAGAGGACGCGCTGCATATCTGGACGAACATTCAGCAGGCAGCTTCCACGATCTGGTCCGGCATTCAGCAGATTGTGGGTTCTCTGGTGCAGGGGCTGGTGGACCATGTTTCTATCCTGCTGACGGGGCTGCGGGATTTCATGGGGAACCTGTGGTCTGCGGTGTCCTCTGCGGCTGCTTCGGCCTGGAGCGGGCTGAAAAATCTGGTGGTGTCCACGGCGTCGAATTTGAAGCAGTCGGCGGTGGAGGCTTTCCGGGCGATGGTGTCGGGGATCGGTTCGGCACTGGCTTCTCTGGGGAGCGTGGTGCAGGACGGGTTCCAGTCTGCCATCAGTTTTATCACGTCCCTGCCGGGGAGGGCTTTGCAGTGGGGGATGGATTTTATCAATGGGATTGCGGAGGGTGTCCGCAGGGCCATCGGGAACGTGGTGAGCGCGGTTTCCGATGTGGCGGATGCCATCCGGTCTTACCTGCATTTCTCTGTGCCGGACGTGGGGCCTCTGACGGATTATGAGAGCTGGATGCCGGATTTTATGGGCGGTCTGGCGAGAGGGATTGAGAAGAGCCGGGGGCTGGTGAGGAAGGCTGTGGAGGGCGTGGCCGGTGATATGGTGGTCAGCCCGAAGCTGGCGGATATGCAGGCGATCCAGGCGCAGGGGGCTTCCATGGAGGCTGTGCGGCAGATGGTTTCCGGCCTGCAGGAGATGTTTGCGGGGATGCAGGGCGGA
>CAKNZJ010000229.1 GCA_932222125.1 uncultured Clostridia bacterium
AAATTGCTCTTGCAAATGCAGCTGGGAGCGAGTATAATACGGTCATAAAGTATCTGAAGATTACATTTGTAATCATAGTCACTGTGTTTCAAAGCGTCCGAAGACCCTGTGGTCTTTGGGCGCTTTTTTATATATATGGCCCCTTTGGGGCAAAGTTTGGGACGCTGGAAAGCGTCCCTTTTTTCATTTCACGAACAAGGAGGTGAGCAATTTGGACATACCCCAACACGTCGAATGCGACACACCAGACTGCATCCACTGGAAAGACGGCGGTTGCGCGAAAGAAACTTCGGTTACGATTCAGGAGCACCACTGTGTGGATTACGAGGAGCGCATCATTCTTCCTGCCGCCACTGTGACTATCGAGGTCAGCGGCGGTTTGGTGCAGAATGTGTACGCCAGCCCTGATTTGCCGGAGATTCATGTTGAACTTCTTGACTTCGACAACTTAAAGGAGGAGTCAGCGAAGGCACTGGAGCGCGGCGAGCAGCTTCTGAAACTGGCAGAGCAAGCCCACAAGCATATTTTCTGAAGGAGGACCCTATGCTTAACAGAATGAAAACCCTGATTGCCCAGCTGCTGAAGGCCAATGCGGCCTATTACGGCGAGGACGATCCCATCATGACCGACCTGGAGTATGACCGGCTCTACAGTGAGCTGGAGCAGTTGGAACAGGAGACCGGCATTATACTGGCGTCTTCGCCCACCCAGCGAGTGTCCGGTGAGGTTCTGGAGAGTCTGACTGCAGTGGCTCATACCAAACCCATGCTTTCGGCCGATAAGACCAAGTCCACCAGTGAGATTTTCAAGTTCATCGGCGGGCAGAAAGTGGTCATTAGCTGGAAACTGGATGGCCTCACCCTGGTGCTGCGCTATGATAAGGGTAAGCTGGTGCAGGCCATCACCCGCGGCGACGGTCTCAAGGGCGAGGATGTCACCCATACTGTCCGGGTCATGGGTAATGTGCCGCTGACCATCCCCTGTACCGAACCGGTAGAGGTGCGCGGCGAGGGCATCATCAGCTGGCAGAACTTCCAGGAGCTCAATGAGACATTGAGTGAAGTCTACTCCCATCCCCGGAACCTGGCCGC
>CAKNZJ010000230.1 GCA_932222125.1 uncultured Clostridia bacterium
ACCATTCAAAAGGTATGGGCGGACGGCAGCAGCACAACCGGAACCTACCGGCCCTACGGCCTCGACTGCTCCGGTTTTGTGGATTGGGTATTTTACAATATCTCCGATGGGGCCTACACCATAGGCCACGGCGGGGGCGCTCGCGCACAGCATACTTACTGCACAGCAATTACCTGGGCTGAAGCGCAGCCGGGCGATTTGGTTTTCTACCCGGAGGACACCCACGTTGGCATCGTGGGCGGCTGGGACGAGAGCGGCAATATCCTGATTATCCACTGCGCCAGCGGCTATAACAATGTAGTTGTTACAAAGCAGGAGGGCTTTGCCACCATAGGCAGACCGTTGTATTACTCTGAATAAAGGAACGTCTCACGGCGCGGCGCGTTTCCTGTTGGGAAATGCGTCTCACCGTGAGACGTATTTTTTTGCTGAACGGCTAACGGTAATACCTGCGGCCCCGGTCACTCAGTTCCGCAAGGGCCTCAAAGAGCTGATCCTGCAATTCCTTTTTGGACAGGCTTTTCACATAGGAACGCAGCGCCTCATAGTGATCTTCCATGCGCTGTTCTTCCTCCCGTTCGTATTCCTCTACTTCCTCTATGTAGTCCTCCGCTTCCTCCGGGAACGCCGAGAAGAACAGGGCGACCATGTGCTTGCAGATCACCCGCCGCCCGTCCGCATGGGGACAGTTGCATTTGGACTGCCGGGGATGGGCGGTATTGATTTTCACCTGATAGGGGGCGGAGCCGCTCCCGGCCACCTGTCCCGTGTACTCGTCCTCGCCTGTTTGGGAAAAGGAAAGCACCTTTTTCCCCTCGTAGTATTCATATCCCCGCCATGCGGACGCACCGCTGGCTAACGTGCGGATGCTCATAGTAGCCCCCCCTGATAGCCGGTATGTTCATAATACCACAGGGCCGCGCCAAAAACAAGGAATCTGACGAAATGTGTCTCATGGTGAGACGCATTTCTTACTGGCAAACACTTTATTTCATATTGTCAATCATATTCAAAACAAGTTGCTTCTGTTCAGCGGTCAGCAGCGCCCACTTATCCAGCAGTACCTGCTGTTCCTTGGTCAGTGGCACAAGCTCCCCCTCCGCAAAAAACTCGCCCAGTGTCATACCAAACGC
>CAKNZJ010000231.1 GCA_932222125.1 uncultured Clostridia bacterium
AGGTGGTTTAATTCGTCCAGATTTTC
The DNA here is from genome assembly GCA_932222125.1 of uncultured Clostridia bacterium. Lineage (GTDB taxonomy): Bacteria > Bacillota > Clostridia > Oscillospirales > Oscillospiraceae > Enterenecus. The sequence goes on from CAKNZJ010000231.1 coordinate 27, forward strand.
ATACTCGCCAAGGTAGTCATAGAGCCCCAGCACATCGCCGTCAAAGCTGGTAATGAAAAATTCCTCGTACCGTATGCCGTCCACCCCGATATGTTTTAACAGGGCCTGCACCTCCTGGGGGCTGGTGGGGAATTTCAGCGTTTCCCCCACCAGTTCCCCCTCGTTGTATTTCCCAAGGTTGGTGATGTAGGCTTCAAACAGGGACGGCATCAGCGGTGCCCCTGTTCCTTGACGGTCAAAGTGCCCTCAAGGGTGGTGGCGGTGATCCCCAGCCGCTGGGCCACGGCAATATCGTTTTTCATAGCCTCGGTCATGGTGTGTCCGCAGACCACCAGCACATGGGAGCGGCGCAAGAGGTCACGGCCTATGTCGATACCGCTTTTATGCTCCTCGGGTACTGCGTCATTGAGGAACAGCGGCAGATAGAGGGTAGGACAGATCGGGGAGAAGCCCGCCTCATAGACTGCCCGGCAATACTGGACGGCCAGTTCCGCATTTTCGCTGTCGCCGCCAAACCATGCGGCGGTAATGTAAGCAAGGGGTCGTTTCATAAGTAAAAACCTCCATTCTATCGTGAAATTGTTCAACCCTAACCCCCCGCCCTTTCCCAATCTTGGGAAAGGGGGCGGCTCTGGAGGATATACCCCCGCCGCCTGCCGGGGAAATAGCACAGCCGGGGCAGACCGTCAAGGGCAGGCCGCCGCAGGCGGCGGGGCCGTTGGCCCCCTTGACGGCCCGCTCCCGGCTGTGCTAAACAACAGACGGCGACGGGGGATATATACCACCAGAGCCATCGCAAGGGGCAAAGCCCCTCGGGACAAAATGTCTCGAAGTGATTACTTGTCTTTTTCCATCTTTTTCGGAGCTTTCGTAAGCTGGGGCGGCTGTTTCTGTTTCCACTCGTCCAGCAGGCCCATGATCTGCTCCTTCATTTTGGCGGGAGTAACCTCCTTGCCGAAATACTTTTCCAGTTCAGCGGTTGAAATAATCACGCCTTTATCCTCCTTTTTCTTTTCTGATAAGATGCCGTCAATCACATCCCCGTTGAGCTTTCCCTCCTTATCCAGCTCCCGGAGCCGTTTTGCCTGGGCTACCGAGGGGGAGGACTGCTCGCCGTCAATGGAAACGGCAACAAGCCTTTGATTTTTCGGTTTAATGTAGGACAGCTCCACGGCGGGCATAAAGCCAAGCCCTTTCTCGTCCACCTTGTTCAAGAGCTCCGGGACAAGGGAGTTCAGCCGGATATAGCGCATGACTTTTTTATAGTTCATGCCGTTGTTTTCCCCGACAATCTCAACGGAGCGTTTTCCGATGTCCCCCTCGGCCACGCCGTCCAGACGGCCTCCCTGGTGCTTGATGGCCTCCACTTCCAGATCCAAAAGTTTTGCAAGCTCGCTGGGCAGGGGCTCCCCACGCTGTTTGTTGCTGTTTTTCATTTCCCGGACAGCCTCGATGTCCGTCATGCTGCGGACGATACAGGGGAGCTCCTCCAGCCCGGCCAGCTCACTTCCACGGTGGCGGCGGTGGCCCGCCACAATCTCATAACCGTTGCCGTCCTTTTCCGGGCGGACGGTGGCGGGGGTCATAACGCCATGCTCCTTGATCGTCCCCACCAGCTCGGCCATTTTTTCATCGTCCTTTACCTGGAACGGGTGATCCCGGAAAGTATGGAACGCATGGAGATCGGAAAGTTTCAAATAAACCAGCTTTCCCTCGTCAATGGGACGGGGCGGGGCGGCGGGCTCGGGAGCAGGCGGCTCCGGGACAGCGGCCTCCCGGACGGGAGC
>CAKNZJ010000232.1 GCA_932222125.1 uncultured Clostridia bacterium
GGCTTTTGACCGTTGTCATTCTGACCGCAGTAATCTTGCGCTTCTTCATCGGGACACGGGCCGACAGCGGCATGACGAAGAAGCAGAAAACTATGCTGACCCGCATTCTGATCGCCGCCGCCATGCTGCTGGGCCTTCAGTTCCTTCCGGCGGAAACATTCGCGCAAATTGACGGTTACCTGTTCCCGTCCGCAGGACGCTGGGTGCGATTTGGCCTGTATTTGGTGGATTACTTCATCATTGGCTATGACATCCTGCGTAAGGCCCTCAAGGGCATTTTGAACAGGCAGGTCTTTGATGAGAATTTCCTGATGGCTGTTGCCACTGTAGGCGCTATGGCCCTGGCCGTTTATGAGAATGGAGACTATCTGGAAGCTATCGCCGTCATGCTGTTCTATCAAGTAGGCGAATGGTTCCAAGGCTATGCTGTAGGCCGGAGCCGCCGCAATATCAGCGATCTGATGGACATTCGTCCCGACTATGCCAATGTGGAACGAGGCGGCAGGCTGGAACAGGTTGACCCGGATGAAGTGGGTATCGGCAGCGTGATCGTGGTGCAGCCCGGTGAGAAAGTCCCCATTGACGGTATCATTGTGGAGGGCAGCTCCAGTCTGAACACCAGCGCCCTGACCGGCGAGAGCCTGCCCCGCGAGGCCAAGGTGGGGGATGAGATCATCAGCGGATGTATCAACATGACGGGTGTGCTGAAAATTCAGACCACCAAAGAGTTTGGAGAATCCACAGTTTCCAAAATCCTGGATTTGGTGGAGAATGCCAGCTCCCGCAAATCCAAATCCGAGGACTTTATCTCTAAGTTTGCGAAAATCTACACCCCCGCCGTCTGTTACAGCGCCCTGGCCTTGGCCATCCTGCCGCCTCTTGTCCGTATGCTGGGTATGGGCCTGACTGCTGATTGGGGAACCTGGGTGTACCGGGCGCTGACCTTCCTGGTTATTAGCTGTCCCTGCGCTTTGGTCATCAGCATCCCTCTGAGCTTCTTCGCTGGGATCGGCGGGGCTAGTCAGGAGGGCGTCCTGGTCAAAGGCTCCAACTATCTGGAAATCCTGGCCCAAACCAAGGTTGTGGGCTTTGATAAGACCGGCACTCTGACCCAAGGCGTTTTTGAAGTGAACGGTATCCACCACAACGAGCTGGAGGACGCCAAACTTA
>CAKNZJ010000233.1 GCA_932222125.1 uncultured Clostridia bacterium
CGTTCTGGACAGCCTGAGCCAGAACACCACGCTGGTGAAGAACATCAAGGCGTACACCCTGGCGGCGCTCTACAACGCGCCCACGACCATCAGCCAGTATTACGCATCCCTGGTCAGCCACGATCTGGCCCAGGAAGCGGCTGGAATATAAACCGGACAGACGAAGGAGGATTTCTGTATGGCAAACAAAATCGACATTCTGGTGGTAGAACCCGGCGTGGCTCCCCACCCCGCCCAGGTGGAGGACACGCTGGAAGCCTTTCAGCAGATTGTGGGCGGGCCTATCGAGGCCGGGTGCTACCTGCCCCAGCGGGTCATGCTGATTTGCAACAGCGAGGGCAAGCACATGAAGCTCATGCCCAACCGGGAGAATCCCATGGACAGCGGGGACTTCATCGCCGGGACCTTCCTGCTGTGCGGCTTTGAGGGGGAACACTTCACCTCCCTGACCCCCGCCCAGCGGCAGGAATTTGAAGCCTATTTCGCCACGTCCGGCCCGGAGGGAGGCGATAAGGATTGACCCACCGCAACCTGCTCCGCCGCCTGCGGGTCCCGCCTTAGTACATATCGGCTCAAACTGCAATCACACAAAATTCAGAAAGGAGACTGATCGTTATGAAAATACAGCGAATCGTCACGCTGCTGTGTACTGCCGCACTGCTTCTGTGCGCGGCCTCGCCCCCCGCCCTGGCTGCGGACCGCTCCGCTGCCTGCTACTACCCGGTGGAGGTAGAATCCTACACCGCCGGGGACTTTGACCAGCCCCGCATCCGCAAGGTCTACCAGCTTTCCCGTTCAGACGATCCCGCCGGTATTCCCACAGAGGATTTTGAGGAATACGGCAGGACCTTCCACCTGATGGAAATGACCCGGAAGGATGAGATCGGCGTGGAGACCCAGCCCCTGACCAAGACCGTCACCACGGACAGCGCCACCGGCGATCTGGGGGAGATTTTGAAGCAGCTTGCCCCGGAGATCGAGGCGGAGACGGAGGACGGCTATGCCGGAATGCTGAAGCTGGACTACAACAGCGTCCAGGCGGAGGTCAAGGGCTACAAGACCTCCACCCGGAACCTCTCCGCCAGCCGGACCTATCCCAACCTGTCCGACGCGGACCTGTCCCTGGTTCCCAAGACGGTGACAGAGGGCGGCAGGACGCTGACGCTGGCGGATGTGAAGTGGTCCGATTCCACGAATATGGAGGGTGAGGATGTGGTGGTGCGCTATACCGCCACCGCCAGCTATACCGGCTCCGTCACCAGCCGCTATGCCACCGGCTACACCGTCACAGCGGACTACACCGGCGAGGTTGCCAAAACCAACTGCGAGATCGTGACCTATACCGCCATCTTCGGCTGTACGGATGTGCCCTATCACGATACGAAAACCAACGCGCCCCAGGACAGCGGCCTGACCGGGGCGGATACGTCTCAGGAGATGCCCCCTGCGCCCCAGAGCGGCCCCGCACCCTCTACAATGCTCTCCGTACTCGGCTGTGCAGGCGGCATTGCCGCACTTTTGGCCGCTGGCGGGTGGAGCGTGATGAAAATGAGAGAAAGGAGATCAGACACTTGAAGCTGCGAACCTATTTGAAGGCCCTGCTTATTTCGTCTCTGCTGGTGACATTGTTCGTCTCCCCGGCCAGCGCCCTGGAGTACGACTTTGATGGAGCGGACGATTATCTGTTCGGCAAGCCCACCTCCCAGGAGGTCATTCACCGGGAGGAAGAAGCTCAGAACACGAACCGGAGCAAGACCGCCGCCCGGATGCCGCCCGGTTTCGGAACGCCCACCAGCTATCTCCCCAACTCCGGCGAGTACCTGACCCCCAACCTTGCCCCCGGCGGCATGGACGGCGGGCTGGTCAACAGCTTGGGGAATGTGGACTACACCACCCTGCCCAGCGTGGACGGCTCCGCTCTGCCCAACCTCCCCGATCACAGCTTTTCCACCAGCACCTGGACGGGGAGCGGCGGCGTTGGCTATACGGATGTGACCCAGGACAGCTACTATACGGACGGAACCTTGGGCAGTCTGCATATTCCCGCTATTGGCCTTACCGCCAAGATCGTCCAGGGAACGGACAGCGCGGCGTTGACCAAGGGCGTGGGCCATTTCACCGACACCAGCATTTGGAATGGCAACGTCTGTCTGGCCGCTCACAACCGGGGCACCAACTCCTATTTCGGGAAAATCCATACGCTGAGCATCGGGGACAGCATCACCCTCACCACCAAGGAGGGGACCCGCACCTACTCTGTCACCAGCGTGGAGAAGGTCAGCGAGACGGACAACAGCGGCACCGCCTCCACCAGCGACAACCAGATCACCCTCTATACTTGTGTGAGGAATGAGCGGGAATACCGCTGGTGCGTGAAAGGCATCGAAAGTTAAGGAAAAACTTTCGCAAAACCGCTTGACAAATATTTCCATTTCTGCTATGATATACTTGGTTAGATGCAGCTAACTCCCGGATAGACAGAAATGGAGGCGTCAAAATGAAAAACAGGTATTTCACTTTCGTAATGGGTATGCTGGTTGGAGCGGTGCTGTTCGGCGGTGGGACCGCCTATGCCGCAGGGGTCATAGCGGAATTATCTGTCCAGCCCATCTACGTGGACGGCCAGCAGGTTCAGATGACCGCATACAGCATTGGCGGCAACAATTATGTGAAGCTGCGGGACATTGGACAGGCGGTGGGCTTCAACGTATACTGGCAGGACGGCGTTCAGATTGACAGCGACGCGCCATACACCGGCACAGCCCCGGCACAGACGGATTCCATTCGGGTGAGCAGCTACAAGGGGACCACCTTGAAAGCGGGGGAAGGGAGCGGCCTGATCGTTTCGGAACCGGGCTGTACCGCAGTCTCCAGCGACCCCGCCATTGTGCGTGTAGAAAATGTGCTGGGCTACTGGACGGCCAAGACGCAGGCTCCTGGTAAGGCCACCATCACCGTGACCGCCCCGGACGGGCGGACAGGGAGCGTGACAATTACCGTGGAAGCGGACGGTCCATCCTCTCCTGCCGGTGAAACCAGCTCCGCCCTGGCGGACAACATGGAGATTCGCCAGGAATTGATTCAGCTTATCAATCAGACCCGCAAGGCCAACGGCGTGGCGGAGCTGCCAGTCAACGAGGCCCTGATGAACGCCGCACAAGCCCTCTCGGATCAGCGGTATTCCTGGCACCACACCCAGGAGGAATGCGAAGCTGTGATTGACAGCGGCTATCCTTACGGTTTTGGCATAAACCTGACGGTATTCACTGGTGTTGCCGCAGAGGATGCAGCCCAACACGCCCACGAAAACTGGCTTAATTCTTCAGGACACTTTGAAACCATGATAAAGCCAGACTGTGACGGTATTGGCGTGGGTGTGACTGAAAGCGGCGGCGCAACCTACTGTTATATGATCGTTGGCAGACCGAACACCCACAATCCCTACGAATAACTGAATACGGATATGGAAAGGTCTTTCAGCCCCATGCTGAAGGGCCTTTTCTTATACCGCAAAATGGAAAGGAGTTTTTTTACATATGAAAAAAATCCGGTTCTCCCTCACCCGCATAACGGCTATGCTGTTGGTGCTGGTGTGTATCTTGGGCTTGCTGCCTGCCACGGCGCTGGCGGCAAGCCCCAGCTCCATCAAGATGGACGACTGTACTCATAACGGGGTCAAATATGAATCCCCGGCTCTGGGCACCTGCCATCTCCACCAGATGCACTTTGGGCTTAATGGAAAGAGTACCATGGGCTTCTGCGCCGAGAAAGGCAAGGGCATGGGCTGGTCCCTGGAGGGCCACACGTGGGGTAATCCCCAGTCCATTTCCGATCCCACCGTCAAGACCATGATGGCCTTTTTCTACGCCCACTCTACCGGCGTATTTACCGATCAAGCCCACGCCCTGAACGTGGATGATGTGTGGGACAGCGACTACACATGGACGATGAACGCCTGGGTGCAGGCGATTGTCTGGCGCTACAAGGCCGGTCTGCTGGCAGACCCCGTGACCGCTTGCGCCGAGGAACTGCTGTACGTCTATAACAATCTGGAGCATACCAGCTATACCAGCATTGACGATACGATGGACGGCAGATCGTTCCGTGACCGCGCCCAGTATATCCTCGACCTGGGGGCGCAGGGCGTATGGGGCGATTGCGCCGTCTATGAGTACGCTTACACTGGCCCCGGCTCTAACTATCATCCGGCCAGCGACGTACAGGGCATTATGATTGGGGAACTGAATATCACCCGTGAGAAGTATGATCTCACTGTCAAGAAGGTAGACAGCACCAATCCCAACAAGGGCCTGCCCGGAGCGAGATTTAAGGTGACTTCTGAAAACGGCACCTACTCCAAGGAGATCGTAACGGGTAGCGGCGGAACCTATACCTTGTCCGCCCTGGAAGCGGGCACTTACGCCGTGACTGAATTGGAGGCCCCGGAGGGCTATGAGATCGACAACGCTGGCCCGCAGTATGTGGTCCTGCCCAGCAATGGCAATAACACCGTAACCGTCACCTTTGCCGACAGCCCCGAAATCACCGGCGAGGGCAGTATCCGCAAGGTGGACGCGGATGACCCCACCAAGGGCCTCGCCGGGGCGGTCATTAAAATTGAGGGCGTGGACAATGATTTTACTGGAACCTTCATCACCGGCGAGGGCGGCTATCTGACCGACGTTCCCTGGAAGGATATGCCCATTGGCAGCTACACCGCCGAGGAAGTGACACCCCCGGAGGGCTACACCAAAAGCCCCGATGTGAATAAGACTAAGCAGTCCTTCCGCTGGGACGGCAAGAGCGACATTGCCCTGGTGTTTGAAAATGACGCCAAGGTAAAGGTAAAACTTATCAAACTGGATGACAGCGACAATCCCCTCCCCGGCGCGGTGTTCAACATCATCAAGGACGGCCAGATTGTCGGCACGGAGGCCACCAAAGCGGACGGCTCCATTACCGTCACCGATGTGACCGAGGGAATGTACGCTTTTGTGGAGGTGAGTGCCCCGGCTCCCTACGCCACCCTCACAGAGCCGGTCATCGCCCATGTGGATCAGGCCACTATCAACGGCGGCGGCACCGTCACCGTGACAGCCTCCGACAAGCGGCTCCCCAACCTGACGATTCTGAAACGGGACGCGCAGACTGGAGATGTGATCCCCAATACCCATTTTGAGATCAAGGGCATCCACTACGGCTACCACAACGATGTGACTACCGGCGCAGACGGCAGGGCCGTCCTCTCCAATATCCCCGTGGACAGCTATGAAGTGGTTGAGAAGTCCGTTCCCGCCCCCTATGTGGTGGGGGATGAACCCACGCAGACCATTTGGCTGGAGGCTGGTGACAATAAGGAGCTGATTTTTGATAATTTCAAACAGCCTCTTTTGAAAATTACCAAAATTGAAAAGGGTACGGGCAATCCCATCCCCGGTACGGTGTTTCTGCTGGAAGCCATTGACGGCGATTACCGCCACGAAGTTACCACCGAGGCCAGCGGCTCCGTGGAGCTGCGGGTTGCTCCCGGCAGTTATCGCGTAACGGAGAAGTCTGTCCCGGAGCCGTACTGTATCAGTGATAAGCCAACCCAGACCATCAGCTTGAATGGCGGCGATGAGAAGGAAGTCATTTTTGAGAATCTTAAAAAGCCGGAGCTGACGATCTCCAAGGTTGACGCTGACAGTGGTAAGCCTGTCCCCGGCACTGTGTTCACCGTAAAAGCTATCAACGGGGACTATCAGGACGATTGGACTACCGGCGAGGACGGCAAGGCTACCCTGCGGGTTGCCCCCGGCACATATGAGGTGACGGAGAAATCTGTACCCGCGCCCTATTATCTGCCGGATAAGGATAAAGACCGTGTGCAGACAATTTCCTTGCACCCAGGCGATGAAAAGACGCTGGTTTTCCGCAACCACAAGGCCCCGGAGCTGACCATTTTTAAGGAGGACAGCGTGGCGGGCGCTCCTATTGAGGGGGCCAAGTTCCACGTCACCTACACCAGCAACGGCGAGGCGGCGGAGGCCCCCGGCTCCATCGACTACGGGTATATTTTCACCGATGCCAGGGGCGAAATCAAGGTGCATGAACAGGGGAAGAAGATGTACCCCGGCGAGTACACCGTGACCGAGGTGGCCCCCGCCCCCGGCTTTCAGATGAAGGAACCCACCACGCAAAAGGTCATTATCCACGGCGGCGAGAGTAAGACCCTGACCTTCCAGAATGAGCCGCTGAATGGAATTATTGTGGAAAAGTACGACAGCGTGACCCACGAAACTCTGCCGGGATGCACCTTCCAGCTCCGCTATCTGGGCGGCACTTCCGGCACGGGCGGCACTGTCATCGGGCAGAAAGTGACCGGGAAGAACGGCACCGCCATCTGGACGGGGCTGCAAAGTGGAACCTATGTGGTGGAGGAGGTAGACCCGGCTGACGGGTATTCCATCATCAATGCCTCCGAGACGGTGTTTCTGGCCGACAGCGGGGAGCAGAGTGTCATTACCGTCCGCTTTGACAACGCCCCGGACGGGATTTTGCTTGTCAGAAAGGTATGCTCCGTCAACCCCAGCATTACACTCCAGGATGCCGAGTTCAAAATCATGTACGCGGACGGTAGTCTGATCGGGGACAGCAACGGCATTTACCGCACCGATGAAAACGGCGAAATCCGCATCCCCGGCCTGAAACCCGGCAAGAGCGTGGTAGTTACGGAAACCCGCGCCCCTGCCGGTTTTATCATCGACACCCAGAGCCAGACCGTACAGATCAAGGAGGGCCGTACTGTCACCCTTGCTTTTAAGAATCAGCCGAAAGGCTCCATGATTATCCAGAAGCGGGACAGTCAGACCGGCCAGCCCCTCCCCGGCGCGGAGTTCCGGGTGGCTACCGCCGCAGGCTGTGAGGTTGGTCTGGACGGTGTGATCGGCACGTCCACATTGACGCAGAACGGCCTCTTTGTGACCGACAGCAACGGCGAAATCCGCGTTACCAACCTCGCTCCGGGGGCCTATGTACTGACTGAAACAAAAGCCCCGGCAGGGTATGTCATGGACAGCCCCAGCACCAAC
>CAKNZJ010000234.1 GCA_932222125.1 uncultured Clostridia bacterium
TCCCATAAGCCAAACGAGCTCTCCGGCGGCCAGCAGCAGCGTGTGGCGATTGCCCGGGCGCTGGTGACGGCACCGACCCTGCTTCTGGCGGACGAACCCACGGGCGCACTGGACTCCCAGACCGGCAAAGAGATCCTTGCCCTGTTCCAGCGGCTCAATGAGATGGGAAACACCATTATCATGATCACCCATGACCTGAGCGTGGCGCAGCACAGCAAGCGGATCGCACGGCTGGTAGACGGTGTCCTGTCATTTCAGGGGTAGGAGAGCCATACAAAACTTTCTAAAAAAGAATGAAACAGTGTAACCTATAGCCTTCCTTTTCCCACTTCTATCATAGAAGAATACCGTATTCGGTTTCAAACGGCTGACGAGTCGGCTGAAATAAATCTAATTGAAAGAAGGTTATTTGCAATGAAGAAACAGTTTATGCCCCTGGCCCTTGTATCCCTGCTGGTCTGCTCCCTGCTGTGTACCTCCGCATTTGCCGCCAACAGGGACACCCAGACGGAGCCCGCCGTGATCGAGGTGGATACTGCGGCCCTATTCTCCACCATTGAAAGCAACGAGGCGCAGATGGTCAATGTATTGGAGAAGCAGGCCGGTGCTGTTGTGGTCGCTCCTGAATTTTCCCACTTTAGTGATGTGGCGACCTCTAACGCATTGCAGGCGGACGGGGACGTTGAACAGACCGATTATGTCCCCGGCACTGAAAGCCATGGAGATGGCATTGACCCGGAGTCAAGCGGCGAGTTGGCTGCTGGAAAATCCTGGAGCTATGATGCGCAGTCTATGAGTAAAGGCCAGAAGATTACGATTAGCGTAGACTACACGCCCACCTCGTCCAATATGCAGATTGGTTTGAAGGACTCCAATGGTACGGTTTACTATACCACGGTTACTGGCGGTTCCGGTTCTGCAACCTTCAGCATCAACAAAACTGGCACCTATTCCATTTATGTGGGGAATCCCTCTTCTGTCAGCGTTAACTTTGATGTGTCCTATATCCTGGACTGAAACTCCGGCAAACCGGTACGATGAAATAGTTGAGCCTCATAAGCGGCACCAGGGGACGCACTGGTGCCGCTTAGTTGATTTGTCCGCTATGTTGCAGTAAATATTTCGGTGTGTTGATAAAATGTTGAAACTTGTATGCTAAACTGATCTAAAGGGGGTGCCGCAATGGACTATAAAATATTGATTGTGGACGATGAACCTGATATTGTCTCCATGCTGGCCAGTTTCTTCACAGGAAATGGCTATCAGGCCCTGACAGCCCATAGCGGTATGGAATCGCTCAGGCGAGTTGAGCAAAACCCGGACATTATTTTGCTTGACATCAATATGCCGGACATGGACGGCCTGGAGGTCTGCGAGTTAATCAGGGACCGTGTATCCTGTCCCATCCTCTTCCTGACAGCCCGGATTGAGGACCGGGACAA
>CAKNZJ010000235.1 GCA_932222125.1 uncultured Clostridia bacterium
AGGTCGAATTGAAAATCCCGTTCCTCGCTGGGCCGGAAAAAGTCATGGAAGATCCGCAGACGCTCGTGGTTGTCCATGGGCTTGGCCCCGCTGTCCAGCTTGCCAAAGCTCTTGGACAGGTCAATGTCCACCCGCTTGAAAAAGGTGCGGGCCTCGTCAATGCTCTTTCGCGCCACGGAAATGGTGATGTATTTGTCCTGAATGAGATTGTTGCTTTCCAGCGCCTTTTCGGTGAGGATGCCGTTGTACTCCTGGCGGTAGCGGTCCAGCTCGTCCCCTTTCAGCCGCATGAGGACGCTGTGCTGGAAGTCAGTGCCATTGAGACGGCGGTTGTTGATGGTGATTTTGGCGGTGGCCCCGGTGGGCAGGCTGTTGAGAACGCCGCAGTAGGCCAGAAACATTTCCTGCTGGTCCTCATGGGACGCCACGGAGTAGTTGATGTCCGCAAACCGCCACGTCCGGCTGTACCGATTGCGGCCAGTCTGCCAGATGCCGTCCCGGAATACCCGCTGGATGGGGATGGACTGCTGCACACTGCGGGGAATTTTGAACGGTTCCCGTTCGCTCTTGTTGGCGGCGGCCAGGGTTTTAATCATAGTCTTGTACCCCCTTTTTCGTCAGAGCTGTGCCGTAGAGGTTTTCCGACTGGAACACCCTGGGCCCGGCGCAGAGGAATTGAGATTTCAAAAAGGCCCATAGGAATTGCTCAAAGGTCATGCCATTGTACTGGAAAAAGCCGGTGACGGCCACGGGAGCCGCCGCTACAATGCAGGCCCAGCTCGCGGTCTCCGGGCCGGCGATGGTTTTCAGAAGGAAGTACACGCCCACGGCCACACCGACGGCCAGCACCGCGCAAACAAACTGCCGGACAGACAGGCCGAAGAAAATGGTCTCCTTATGCTGGCGTACTTCCTTGGGAATTTTGATTTCCATATATACCTCCAAATGTTTGAAAATTATTGGAAGAAAAGAGCAAGGAGACCACATATGTGGTCTCCTTGTACAGGAGCAATATAGATATACTCCTCGCAGGGATACGTCAAATTATTTGCCCCCCTTAATATTTTGCTTGTTGGATTTTCCGCTAGGAAAAGATATAATTTTTCCTTTAACTTCCGCCGGTTGGTCTTCGGCCGTTTTTGTTTTGTCAGATAATACGGAATCCTTTGAAAGTCTGGTTTTACCGAATTTGACTTGATTGTATCCCTTATCTGTTCCCTTCCAGGCAACAAGGAACCCCAAGACCTCTTTGATGATTTTGTATAGAACCAAAAGAACTATTATACATATCAACACAGATGCAGGAAGTTCTTTCGCTAATGAAATCCAGTTTTCTATATTGACTGCCCCCTTCCATGGGGGGCTTCTGTATCCCGGTGATAGTGGTTTTACTAACCGATAATACCTTATCCATATTTCAAAGAAGCTGGGGCACCTCCTTTCGTGGTCATACCACACCCTATATCCCTGGAAATATACGCTATGCCATATTATCATAAGTTCTAATAGTGCTCAAACAAATAGTTTGCTAAACTACTTGAGCAAGCCGTATACTAGACTTAATCTTTTGCTGCATCCCATATATCGTACGCTATAGAGCTGGTCTTAACCAAAATATTTCACGAAAATAACATTGATTTGCGATGAGTTTTTGTTTGCAGTCCAACTGTTTTTATAGCCCGAACATCTCCTTGACGATCCGCTCCGCACCCTTCACCAGCCCAACCAGCACCAGCATATTAAAAATGGTCTCCCCGATGTACTGCCAGCTCATGGTGACAGCGGACAGAGAGGTGTCCACTACGGGAGTGCCGCTGGACATAAAGGCGGAAAAGATCAGGCAGGCCAGTACGATAATGGCCCCCTCCAGACACACGCCCACATAGCTTTTCAGGAAAGCGCTCCCGGCAAAGCTGGTCCCCTCCCCAGCGAAGGACGCCAGGGGCAGCGGGGCCAGGGCGGTGTAGAAGTACAGCCGGAAAAAGCGGCCATATACGGTGAGTATCAGGATAAAGGACATGACAGTGATAAACAGGCTGCCCAGCAGGGACACCAGCCACAAGGGGATGCTGGCGAGAAAGCCCACGCCCTCGATGGCGTCCACGATCTCCTGGGGGACGGCGATGCTGGCGGCGGCCATACCGCCGATACCGCCCATGACGGTCTGCACGATACCGCCGCAGACGGAGAAAATGCCGGTCATAATTTCCATAGCGGAGCCGACGGCCAGCTTTGCCAGCACAAAGCGGATGAAATGCCGCAGTACAAATTCCGGGCGCTGAAAGTCCCGGAAACTGGCGGCGGTCTGGAAAATGCTCATGGCAAAGAACAGCACCAGCAGGCCATAGCCCACGGCCTTCATCGCGTCGTTGATGGTAACGATGGTCCCCCATACCGTACCGCCTCGGAACCCTTCCGGCGTAGTGGTAATGAGGGACCATATCTCCGTCAGCTTTCCATTCCAGGTGTTGAAAGCCGATTGCAGGTTTCCAACGATCCAGTTGTCGCTCAAAAGAAATTCACCTCCCAAAATGCGGCTCAAATTGAGACGCATTTCGACAATATATTTATTATATTATAAGGTAGGGGCGGGCGCTGGGGCCCGCCCCCCTGGGCGGCTTACAGCGCACCGATGGTGGTCAAAATCTCCTTTGCAAAGGCTATCATAAGGCCACCGAACAGGCACAGGAAGCCCTGTGTGCGCTGGCTGGCGTCATGGGACTGGATGGACATACCTACCTGGACGATGCCCCAGCCCAGCACGATCACGCCCACGGCCTTAATGATGGAGAAGATAAAATCAGAAAGATTATTCACGATGGTCAGCGGGTCGCCGCCAGCGGCGAAGGCCGGACAGGTCATGGCGGCGCAGAGGGCCAGGGTCAGAACGGCGGTGAAGTAGCGGCGCTTGGCCCGGCGCTGGCGGGCGGTGATGGTTTCAACGGTCTTTTTCATTGGAT
>CAKNZJ010000236.1 GCA_932222125.1 uncultured Clostridia bacterium
GGGAGAGCGCTTGAATGGCATTCAAGAGGTCAGCGGTTCGATCCCGCTTATCTCCACCAAAAAACAGGGACTTATGTATTTAAAAAGTGCATAGGTTCTTGTTTTTTTGCCCCGAGGAAAAGAGCGGCAATCGACCGCAGTTTTCTGACAGTATAATCGCATAGCATGGACCAAAGGCCGTTGTCTTTCACACGAAAGACAACGGCCTTTTTTTGTTGCTCAGGCTTGGGCAGGAGGAGCCTTTCAACAAAACGTCTGCACCCAAGGTTTCCAAATGATAACAAACTGATAACTTGGCGCTGTGCCCATGGCTATTCCCGCCAAGGTGTGGTATGGTGTGGCGCTACAAGGGAGGTGACGAAAATGCGTGAATTGTTAAGGGACCTGTATTTTGGAAATATCGTACCCTCGGCAAGACAGATAACACCCAGCTCAAATTTACAGCGGGAGCTGGAACGTGTCTCTCAGTCCGAAAAGCGGCTCAGAGGCCAGCTCAACGAAGCAGACGGCGGATAAGGCACAGACAGAAAAGATTCGTGCCCATCCAACGCAGCACAGAGTGCGCCCTGGTCCATTGATGGAACGGGGCGCGTTCCATACCAAATCCAACGAGGAGGAAGCCCTGATATGATCATGAAAACAGCCATCAGCAACAAGGCCCACCCGGAATACGGGCAGGCCACCATCCCCTTCCCTATCCCGGACAGCGAGTACGACCACACCATCGGACTGCTGGAGGGGATGGGTATCGGCTCCCCCACCGCCCAGGACTGCCGGGTGGATGGGCTGGACAGCAAGCATCCCATCCTCAACCGGCTGGTGACCCAAAGCGTCAATGTGGATGAACTGGATCATCTGGCCAAGCGCGTGGCCAGTTTCTGCCAGGGAGAGGATGTCCAATTTGCGGCCATGGCCAGCAAGCTGGGCCTGTCGGACATCAAGGACTTCATCAACCTTACCTCCTGCTGTCAGCAGGCCACGGTGATCACCGACTTTTCCAAGCTGGAGAGAGTGGGCAAAGCACACAGCCTGACGGTCAACGGCGGTTCAATGCCCTCCGATGAGTACGACAAGGTGGATGGCCGGGCGGTGGCCCTGGATCTGATCCAGAGCGGTGCCGGGATGGTGACCCCCTACGGCGTAGTGTATGACAACGGGATGAAATTGGAGCAGGTCTACGATGGGCGGCACTTCCCGGAATACTATTATCAAGACAGTTTGATGACAGTTGAGATCAAGTCCGGGCCGAAGGGTGAAGCCACCGGCTACCTCTACCTGCCCTGTCCGGACAAGCAGATCCAGCGGACGCTGGCTCGGGCTGGAATCGGCCCCCAGGGGTTCCAAATGAAAATCATCCTGGATGAGCTGCCCACGCAGGTGTCCGCTGTGGTCAGCGCCGCCCGGGATGGCCTCGACGACCTCAACAAACTGTGCCGGGCCATTGAGCCGCTGGACACGGCGCAGCGGGAAAAGCTGGAGGCGAC
>CAKNZJ010000237.1 GCA_932222125.1 uncultured Clostridia bacterium
ATGCTGACGCCGTAAGGGTAGAGGGTATTTCTTTCTATGTCCTGCCGCAGCGTGTCAAGGTCCATCATCAGGACATCCCCATACGGGCGCCCGTCCTCCCTTCGTTCCGTGTGGAACAGGAAGGCTCTTGCGGCGGGGTATTCTGTCATGGCAGCCATCCGGTAAAGCTCCGCCGAAGGGCAGTAGGCAAGCAGCGCATCCGAGAGCCACATATGTTTTTTCCCCATGACAGCGATAGAATCTGGCCCGGTGTTGGCTGCCAATGTGTGCAGGTTGAATTCACTTTCCCGCAGGAAATCCCCGGCCAGGATATGGAGCTCATAGGCAAATACGCCTAAATCCGTATCGCGGACTAAGTGAATCTGTGGAAGCGCATCATCTTTCATTGTGACCTGTGCCATTTAAAGATTCCCCCCATCTGCCGGCGGCTGCCCTCCTGCAATCTTGCCGACAATCTCCGGCCCGGTCTCGTAAATCTGCATGAGCCGCCTGGCCGTTCCGCTTGGCTGCGCGGCGCCGCTGGTCCAGAGCCGGACCGTGGAAGGGGCGACGTTCATCAGGAGCGCAAAGCCTTTCTCGTTCATACCCAGCTTTTTCATCAGGACCTTAACCATGTCGGGGCCATAATCCGGGCACCGGGCAGCTTCGGCAATCATCTGTAAAGCCGTGTTCTCTGTGTTCATCATTTCTAAAAACCTCCTGTCAAATTGAAATAGCCGCCTGTTTCTGGCGGCATTGTTGTTGATGGCCTTTCATCTGTTCTGCAACATGGAGCAGCATTTCGTTGTAGTCCTTCCCTGTGCGGGGTGGGTTGATTCCCACCCGGATATGTCTGAACCGCTGATCTTCATGGAGCATTGCCTTGATCCTCCTGGCATTTTTAAGGCCGCCAAGGTCATTGTCCATGTAGAGGCTGACGCGCCGGATTTCCGGGTGGCGTTTCAAAAATGCAATCAGCGCCACATGGGAAGTGCCGCCCAGGGACAGCCGGTAGCCGTCCCATTTCCAGCCTTCTAACTCCTGCAGCGTGGCATGGGAGAGGGCGTCAATGGGCGCCTCAAA
>CAKNZJ010000238.1 GCA_932222125.1 uncultured Clostridia bacterium
GAAGTTTATAACCTTTACAGTGATGATGATTACACAGGTTCAGACCGCAGACGGCCCGAATTTAACCGCTTGCTGGAGGACGCTAAGGCTCACCGCTTTGACATTGTTCTCTGTAAGACCCAATCCCGCTTTACCCGTGAGCTGGAGCTGGTAGAAAAGTACATCCACGGCCTCTTCCCTATTTGGGGCATCCGCTTTGTCAGCATCGTGGACAACGCCGACACCGCCAACAAGGGCAATAAGAAGTCCCGGCAGATCAACGGGCTGGTGAACGAGTGGTATCTGGAGGATATGTCGGAGAACATCCGCAGCGTCCTTACCAACCGGCGGCAAAATGGTTTTCACATTGGGGCCTTTGCCCTTTACGGCTACAAAAAAGACCCCGACCAGAAAGGCCATCTGCTCATTGATGAGGAAGCCGCCGCCGTTGTCCGGGAGGTGTTTACCCTCTTTTCTCAGGGCTACGGTAAGACAGCCATCGCCCGGATGCTCAACGACCGTGGCATCCCCAATCCCACCGAGTACAAGCGACTCCACGGCCTGCGCTACCAGCAGCCCAAGCGGAAAAACAGCACTCTCTGGAAGTATTTTGCTATCTCCGATATGCTCACCAACGAGATTTATATTGGCAACATGGTGCAAGGCAAATATGGCAGCGTGTCCTACAAGACCAAGCAAAACAAGCCCCGCCCCCAAAGTGAGTGGTATCGTGTAGAGGGAACCCATGAGGCCATCATCGACCGCCCCCTCTGGAACCGGGTTCAGTCCATGGTTGCGGAACGGGCCAAGCCTTTCGATTGCGGTACTGTGGGGCTATTCGCCCGGAAAGCCCGGTGCGCCAACTGTGGCTACACCATGCGTTCTTCTAAAAATCATGGGCGGCACTATCTCCAATGCTCTAACCGCCATGTGGCAAAGGACGCCTGCATCGGCTCCTTCATTTCGGTGGAAAAGTTGGAGCGGATGGTGATCGACGAGCTGAACCGACTGGCGGCGGCATATCTGGACAAGGACGAGCTGGAGCGGAATATTGAGTTTTGCGAAAATCTGCAAGGGCAGAAAAAGAAGCTTCTGGACACCCTCGCCGCCTATGTGAAACGAATTGCCGAGTACACCAAGGGTCTGCAGGATTTATATATGGATAAGGACAAGGGCCTGCTCAATGACAGCGACTTCTCCGCCCTCTCCAAAGAGTTTTCCTCCGAGAAGTCCCGGCTGGAGCGTGTCC
>CAKNZJ010000239.1 GCA_932222125.1 uncultured Clostridia bacterium
GCCGAGGCCGCCTATACAGGGCTGGAGGCAGAACTTAAAAACTATCTCGATACCTACGAAAGCACCCATGACTATGACGAGTATCACTTTGATCTGGACGGGATTGAGCATGATCCCTATGTACTGCTTTCTATTTTGTGTTCGCTCCATGAGGGCCAGTGGACGCTCCCCCAGGTGGAGGGCACTCTGCAAACGCTCTTTGACCGCCAGTACATTCTCACCGAGGAAGTGGTGGTGGAGGTGCGCTACCGGACGGAAACCCGCACCGACAGAGAAGGCAACGATTACGATGTGGAGGTTCCCTACAATTATTACATCTGCTATGTCACGCTGGAAAATGCGGATTTATCCCATCTGCCCGTTTCCCTTATGGGCGAGGATCAGCTATCCCGGTACGCCATCTATATGTCTACCCTTGGCAACCGCCCCGACCTGTTCCCCGACTCGCCCTATGTAAACAGATACATCACGGGCCAGCCCGGTGGCGGCTATGAGGTGCCCCCGGAATATCTGGACGATGAAACCTTTGCCGCCATACTGACCGAGGCCGAGAAATACATTGGCTACCCTTATGTGTGGGGCGGCTCCAGCCCGGCCACTTCCTTTGACTGCTCCGGCTTTGTGTCCTGGGTTATCAACCATTCGGGCTGGAATGTGGGCCGTCTGGGGGCACAGGGGCTTTACAACATCTGTACCCCGGTGGGCTCCCCCAGGCCCGGCGACCTTGTATTTTTTAAGGGCACCTACAATACCCCGGGCGTGAGCCATGTGGGGATTTATGTGGGGGACGGGCGGATGCTCCACTGTGGAGATCCCATCGGCTACGCAAATTTGAATACAAGCTACTGGCAGTCTCATTTCTACGCCTACGGGCGTTTACCATGATTGGAGGTATTTATGGCAACAGCGAAAAGCATGAAAATCCAGGCCGAGATTGATAAGGTCAAGGCCAAAATCAGTGAACAGCAGGCCCGGCTCAAGGAGCTGGAACAAAAGAAACTGGAAGCGGAAAACAGCGAGATCGTGGACATCGTGCGGGGCATGAGCATCCCCCTTGACCAGCTCCCGCTCCTGTTTGAAAAGCTGAAAGGCGGCGCTTTGGGACAAAGTGTCCCGAAGTCGGAGCCCGAGAAAAAGGAGGAAAACTAATCTATGAAACGAGTTCAAGTTTTGACAGCGGCGTTTTGCGCCGCTGTTCTTTTATGCGGATTGAGCACAACGGCCTATGCCGGGGGCGGCGAGGAATGGGAGGGGCTTGACCCGGAGGAGCCCGCCGTCACGGAGGAGCCTGCCGAGCCCACGGTCACGCCGGGCGAGGGGTTTTCCGAGGAGGGAAACCTTGTGACCCGTGATCTCCTTTATGACGAGCACACCAATAAGCAGTTTATTACCGTCCAGGCCAGGGGCGGGACTACCTTTTATCTCGTCATCGACTATGACAAGCCCGTGGACGAGGAAGGCGAGCAGTATGAAACCTACTTTTTGAACATGGTGGACGAGGCCGACCTGCTGGCCGCTGCCGAGGCAGCGGGGGCGGAGGC
>CAKNZJ010000240.1 GCA_932222125.1 uncultured Clostridia bacterium
AAGGCGCGGCCTACATTCCGGCACTCCAGCACCGCTGCCTGGGATCCTACATTCCCTTTTGCTCGTTCCATGCGCACAGCCTCCTTTCCAGGGCGCTTGTCAGATTGGCCAGTATAAAGCCCACAACGCCTATGGCCACAATGCCGACCATGATCTGCACCGTGTTGCCGGTGTTCATGCCTCTCACGATCATCCAGCCCACACCCTCGTTGGACTGGATCATCTCAGCTCCCACCACCGCGCTCCATCCCGCTGTCACAGCGATCTGCAGTCCCGCGAAAATATAGGGAACCGAGGAGGGGAGCACGATCTCAAAAAATACCTGGCGCTCATTGGCACCCAGCATGCGGGCAGCCCCGATGAGTTCCGGGTCCACATTTTTGGCGCCGTCATAAGTATTTACGGTAATAAAGCAAAAGCACCCCAAAAAGATGATAAAAAATTTTCCAGTATCTCCCAGCCCGAACCACAATATGGAAAGGGGGATCCAGGCCAGGGGCGGAATGGGACGGATAAACTCGAAAATGGGCTTTAAAATGGCTTCCGCCAAGCGGGAGTAACCCATGCCCACGCCCAGAGCGATTCCGGCGATGGTGGCAAAGAAAAACGCTACCGCTACCCTGTACAGACTTACACCGATATGGGCCAGCATGGTCCGCTTGCCGATGGGGTCCACAAAGCTTCTGAAAAACGCCGCCAACACCTGGCTGGCAGGCGGAAGAAACATGGAGGCCTTGGTAAACCTGGCTGCCAGTTCCCACACCGCCAGCAGTGACAGCAGAGATATAATGGTGTAGATCACGATCAGCTGCTTATCGGAAAAACGGCTGTCTTTGGTAGAATCAATCATGCTGCTTTCCCCTCCTCACATATTTTTTCTGCAGTTTCTCCAAACCGGTGTTGAGCATAAGCCCAACAAATCCGATGGTGAGCATTCCAACAATGATCACATCGGGACGCCCCAGCATGCGGGCCATCTGGATCATGTATCCCAGGCCGCTGGTAGCTGCCAGCATCTCCGCGGCCACCAGAGCCACCCACGCGGAGCCCAGAGCCAGGCGCAGGCCCGTAAAAATCATGGGAAGAGCCGTGGGGATAGCTACTTTAAACAATAACTGACGGTTGGTGGCCCCAAAAGTTTTTCCAACCCACAGGTGAACCTTGCTTGTACGGCGGATTCCGGTGTAGGAATTCACCGTGGCGCTGATAAATGCCGCGAAGAAAATGATTCCCACTTTGGAGGCATAGCCGATTCCAAGCCACAGAATCATCAGGGGAATCCAGGCCAGGGCCGGCACCGGACGGATAATGTCAAACAGCGGCTTCGCGAACAATTCAAATTTTCTGCTCCACGCCATGCCCACTCCCAGCGGAACGCCGATGAGAACTCCCACACCGTAGCCTCCCAGGGCGATCTTTAAGCTGGACCAGATATTTTCCAGAAGTGTGGACCCATCCGGCACGGTTCCGCCGGTAAGCTTATACCAGAAGGTTCCCAAAATCTTTGTGGGGCTGGGAAGCATCACAGGGCTTACCAGATGAAACACATCTGTCACCAGCTGCCACACCAGAAGCACAAACAGA
>CAKNZJ010000241.1 GCA_932222125.1 uncultured Clostridia bacterium
CAAGAGCCTGAATGGCCGTTTGGCCAAGCACAAGGCGACTGCTGAGGCCCTGGGCCTGCGCCGCATCGGCGATGTGACCGTGCAGCCCGATAACCAGGCCACCCGAGGTAAAATCGCCCACATCGGTTACCTGCTGCAGGTGACCGAGAACGCCTAAGGAGGTTGCCAACATGAATCTGCATGAACTGTCTCCCGCCCCCGGTTCCACCCAGGTGGCCAAGCGCAAGGGGCGCGGCCCTGGTAGCGGAAACGGCAAGACTGCCGGTCGTGGCCACAAGGGTCAGTGGGCCCGCTCCGGCGGCGGTGTCCGTATCGGATTTGAGGGCGGCCAGATGCCCTTGGCCCGCCGGCTGCCTAAGCGGGGATTTACCAATATTTTTGCCAAGCGCTTAGAGGCTGTCAATGTGTCCGCTTTAAATAAATTTGAAGATGGGGCCACTGTGAATGTCTGCGATCTACTGGAAAAGGGTATTCTTTCCAAGTGTGAACATGGTGTCAAGGTGTTGGGCAATGGACAGATTACCAAGAAGCTCACCGTGCGGGCGTCCGCTTTCTCCGCCTCAGCCAAAGAGAAGATCGAAAAGGCGGGCGGTACGGCGGAGGTGATCTGATATGATTCAGACCATCCGCAATGCCTGGAAGGTGCCTGAGCTGAGGGGCAAGATGTTGTTTACCATCTTTGCGCTGCTCATCTTTCGGGTGGGGGCAGTCATTCCGGTCCCCTTTATCGATACCAGTATGTTAGGTGAGTATCTCAGCCAACAGTCGGCCAGCATCTTTGGGCTGATGAATGTGATGAGCGGCGACGCATTCGCCCAAGCCACAGTTTTTGCGTTGGGTATTCAGCCGTATATCAATGCGTCTATTATCATCCAACTGTTGACCATCGCCATCCCTGCTCTGGAGCGGATGGCCAAGGAACAGGGGGAGGATGGGAAGCGGAAGATCGAGGCCATCACCCGGTATGCTACGGTGGCTTTCGCGCTGCTGCTTGGATTTGGCTACTATTCCCTGCTTAGATACGGTTTTGGAAGCAGTTTGGTAAGCGACGGGGTCTGGCCTGCCATCGTGATTATCGCCGCTTTTGTGGCGGGCTCCACCTTTGTCATGTGGCTGGGTGAGCAGATTACCGAATTTGGCGTGGGCAATGGAATTTCCATTATTCTGTTCGCCGGCATTATCTCTCGGGGACCTGCCACTGTGTCTACCATCATCAGCAGCATCACCAACTGGATCAATGGGTTTGACCCAGCGGAATACAGTACCCTCCACCCCGCTTTCACAGCCCTCATTGTGGTGGGCACTCTGCTGCTGATGGCGCTGGTGGTGTTCATCACCGACTCGGAACGGCGGGTACCTGTGCAGTATGCCAAGCGGGTGGTAGGCCGAAAGATGTACGGTGGCCAGTCCAGCCATATTCCAATCAAGGTAAACATGTCCGGTGTGCTGCCCATCATCTTCGCCCAGGCAATCGCCTCCCTCCCCGCCACCATTGGGGCTTTCGTGCCCTCGGCTCAGGTGGAGGGTTCCGGTTGGTATAACTTTTTGAGCATTATGGACAGCAACGGATTGGTATACAGTGTGGTGTATTTCCTGCTGATTATCCTGTTCAGTTATTTCTACAACACGGTTCAGTTCAATCCTGTGGAGATTTCGAACAATCTAAAGAAGAACGGTGGGTTTGTCCCAGGCTTCCGTCCAGGCAGGCCTACCACTGAGTTCCTCTCCAAAGTGATCTCCCGTCTCACACTGTTCGGCGCCATCTACTTGGGCATCGTCGCCCTGCTGCCAGCTATCACAGGCAACATCATGTCCGCTTTGGGCAGCAGCGCTGGGGAGAGTCTGGCCATCGGAGGTACCTCTATCATTATCGTAGTAGGTGTTGCGCTAGAGACGGCCAAGGCACTGGAAGCCCAAATGATGATGCGTCACTACAAGGGCTTCCTGGAATGAGGGGCTAAGATGAGCGAGACAAGGCTGATCATGCTGGGCGCCCCCGGCGCCGGGAAGGGGACTCAGGCGGCCGTTCTTAGTAAGCGACTGTCCATCCCTGCCATTTCCACCGGAAACATCCTGCGGGCTGCCGTGAAAAACGGCACCCCCGTGGGGCTCCAGGCCAAGCGATACATGGACGAAGGCAAGCTGGTGCCCGACCAGGTTATCATTGGCATCGTGGCTGAACGGCTGGCTGAGGAGGACTGCGCAAACGGCTACATCCTGGATGGGGTGCCCCGCACCATGGCGCAGGCCAAGGCGTTGGAGCAATCCGGCGTGGCATTTGACCATGTTGTATCCATTGAGATCTCCGATGAGGACATCGAGAAGCGCATGACCGGGCGGCGCAGCTGTTCAAGTTGCGGCATGACCTACCATGTGGAGGCCGCCCCCCCGAAGGTGGAGGGTGTGTGCGATGTTTGCGGGGGCCAGCTTGTCCTTCGAGATGACGACAGGCTGGAGACGGTGAGAAAGCGCCTGGAGGTTTACCACACAGAAACGGAACCATTAAAGGATTTTTATGCCAAGCAGGGGATTCTGAGGACAGTGGATAATCAGCCCACCATTGAGGAGACCACCCAGGTTATCCTCCGGGCGTTAGGATTGTAGATATGGAACTGATTACGCTAAAATCCCCCAGAGAACAGGAGTGTATGCGCCGGGCGGGCCGGATTGCTGCTCAGGCCCGGGCACTGGCGGGCCAGATGGTCAGGCCGGGGGTCACAACTCTGGAGATCGACAAGGCGGTGCGTGGATTTATTGAGGGCCAGGGAGCGATTCCCTCCTTCTTAAACTACGGCGGTTTCACTGGATCGGCATGTATTTCGGTGAATCAGGTGGTCATCCATGGAGTCCCTTCCCAAAAGATTGTGCTCCAGGAGGGAGACATCGTCAGCGTGGACGTAGGGGCCTGTATTGATGGCTTTCACGGTGACTGTGCGGCCACCTATCCCTGCGGAGGGATATCTCCAGAGGCCCAGCGGCTCATTGAGGTGACGCAGCAGAGCTTTTGGGAGGGAATCAAGCTGGCCAAGGCAGGACAGCGGGTGTCCGATGTCTCCCACGGCGTGCAGGCCTATGTAGAGGGTCACGGTTACTCCGTGGTTCGGGACTTTGTGGGCCATGGTATCGGTGCCAGGCTTCATGAGGCGCCGGAGGTTCCAAACTTTGGTTCGGCTGGTCATGGAGCCAGGTTCCAGTCCGGAATGACTATTGCGGTAGAACCGATGGTGTGCGCCGGGGACTGGCATGTGCGGGTGCTGAAGGATGGCTGGACCACCGTGACAGTGGATGGCTCTCTGGCAGCACACTATGAAAATACCCTGCTCATCACCGATGGTGAGCCGGAAATCCTTACGGTTACAGAGGACGGAGCTTATGTGTGACTACATGGGCCAAATCGTCCGGGCAACTGCTGGAAGGGATAGGGAAGGTCTATTTTGCGTGGTTGGCACAGATCACAAGACGCTTCGTCTGCTGCTGGCGGACGGAAAGCGGCGCCGGATAGCGAGGCCTAAGCAGAAGCAGCAAGGACATGTGCGGCTTTTAAGCCGGACCCTATTTGACCATCCCACCATCCAGAAGCTGAGACAAGGAGAGCCGGTCACCGACCGGGAATTGAGACGGGCGCTGGCCGCCTTCAAGGAGGAGAACACCCTTGGCTAAAGACGATATGATCGAACTGGAGGGCGTGGTCACCGAGGCCTTGCCCAACACTACGTTTAATGTGGATATCGGAAATGGGCACATCATCTTGGCCCATATTTCCGGAAAACTGAGGATGAACTTCATTCGTATTCTGCCCGGTGACAAGGTTACAGTTCAAATGTCGCCCTATGATTTGACTAGGGGCCGTATCACCTGGCGCACAAAATAAAGTAAGTATCAACGACCGAATCATCACAGGCTGTCATCTCTCCGGGGCCTTGCCTCCGAGAGAGAGCTCTCTCGAAGGCAAGGGCAGCGAGCGATAAGACCGGAGCCCGACCAGGTGCAGTCCGGTTTGCATAGAGGGAGCGGGAAATAGATAGGCGTTTGGCTCCGGCTGAACGTGCATAACATGGCCTGGGACGATGAGGGGCCATCAAGGCATTAACAGGAGGTTAAATGATATGAAAGTCAGACCGTCTGTCAAGCCCATGTGCGAGAAGTGCAAGATCATCAAGCGCAAGGGCAAAGTTATGGTCATTTGCGAAAACCCCAAGCATAAGCAAAGACAAGGTTAAAGGAGGGGCAAAAGAGTATGGCACGTATTGCAGGCATTGATCTGCCGAAGGAAAAGCGAGTCGAGATCGGGCTCACCTATATTTATGGGATTGGCCGCACCAGCGCCAACAAGATTCTGAAGGAAGCGGGCATCAGTCCTGACACTCGGGTGAAGGACCTCAGCGATGCTGAGGAGGCCAAGCTGCGTGAGATCATTGGCCACGATTACACCGTAGAGGGTGACCTGCGCCGCAATGTGGCGATGGATATCAAGCGGCTGACTGAGATTGGCTGTTATCGCGGCGTCCGCCATCGCAAGGGCCTCCCCGTCCGCGGGCAACGCTCAAAGACCAACGCCCGCACCCGCAAAGGACCGAAGCGCACTGTCGCCAACAAGAAGAAGTAAGGAGGGATATGCAACATGGCTAGTGGAAAGAAAACTGTGAAACGCCGTCGTGAGCGCAAAAATGTGGAGAAGGGTCAAGTGCACATCCGCTCCTCGTTTAATAATACCATGATCACCGTGACCGACATGCAGGGAAACGCTCTATCCTGGGCTTCCTCTGGTGAGATGGGCTTCCGGGGCTCTCGGAAATCCACCCCATATGCGGCCCAGACCGCTGCTGAAACGGCGGCCAACGCCGCCATTGACCAGTGTGGGCTCAAGAGCGTGGAGGTGTATGTCAAGGGGCCTGGACAAGGTCGTGAGGCCGCGATCCGGGCATTGCAGGCGGTGGGCTTGGAAGTCACCCTCATCAAGGATGTGACCCCCGTCCCCCACAATGGCTGCCGCCCCCCCAAGCGCCGCCGCGTGTAACCTGGAAGGAGGAAAAGCAAAATGGCTAAGAATATGCAGCCCTATTTGAAGCGTTGCAGGACGCTGGGCATTTCTCCTGCCGTCATGGGCGTAAATAAGTCATCCAACCGGAACCCCGGTCCCCAGCGCAGGATGAAGAAGAGCGAATATGCCCTTCAGCTGACGGAGAAGCAGAAGGTAAAGTTCGTCTACGGTGTGCTGGAAAAGCAGTTCCGGGCTTATTATGAGAAGGCCGCTCGGATGAAAGGCAACACCGGCGATGAGTTGATGACAATGCTGGAGCGCCGCTTGGACAATGTGGTCTTCCGGCTGGGATTGGCCAGCACCCGCCGGGAGGCCCGCCAACTGGTGAATCACGGTCACTTTACCGTTAACGGCAAGCGGGTGAATATCCCCTCTTACTTGGTGCGTCAAAACGATGTTATCGCTGTGTGTGACAAAAGCCGCTCCTCCGCAAAGTTCAAGAAGCTGGTGGAGAATGACCGCTTCCAGCCCGCGCCCAAGTGGTTGGAGAAGAGCAAAAATGCCCCGCTGGAGGGCAAGGTGATTGCCATGCCCGCCAGGGAGGACATTGACTTTGACGTAGCTGTCAACCTCATCGTGGAGCTGTATTCTAAGTAATACTGGAGGAACAAGCCTATACCGGTTTATTCCCGTGGAAATTTTCCCTCTATGGAGATGGCTTGCTCATCTCTATGGAGTTCCAGGCATTATAACCGCGCGTTTTTGCGGCTCAGCCCGCCATGTTGGCCAGGGGGCGGCCCGGCACGCGTGAGATAATGCAGCACCCTGCCGCAACATTTTTGGCAACAACACGCCACAGTATAAGGAGGGTAAACACACGATATGGTAGAAATCCAGAAGCCGCGCATCGAATGTATTGAGAACGTGGACGACGAATCCTACGGTAAATACGTGGTCGAGCCTCTGGAGCGGGGCTATGGCACTACGATTGGGAACTCCCTGCGCCGCATCCTGCTGTCCTCTCTACCCGGCACCGCAGTGACCGCGGTGAAAATCGCTGGTGTTCAGCATGAGTTCTCAACCATCCCTGGAGTGAAGGAGGATGTGACAGAGATCGTGCTGAACATCAAGGGGATCGTCGCCAAGCTATACAGCGAAGGAGCTAAGACGGTATATATTGAAGCCAGCGGCGAGGGCAGCGTCACCGCCGGTGACATCAAAGCGGACAGCGATGTGGAGATTCTCAATCCCCAGCACCACATCGCCACCCTGGGACCGAATACCACCCTAAATATGGAGCTCACCCTGTCTCAGGGAAGAGGGTATATCACTGCTGACCGCAATAAGCCTGCTCAAACAATCATTGGGATCATCCCAATTGATTCGGTATATACTCCGGTGCGCAAGGTCAACTACTTTGTGGAAAATACCCGGGTGGGTGATGCCACCGACTACGACAAGCTCACCCTGGAGGTGTGGACCAACGGTACGATCTCCGCCCGAGACGCCGTCTCTTTGGGCGCCCGCATCCTGGTGGACCACTTCACTCTATTCACCGACCTGTCCGAGACCATGGGGTCCAAGGCTACCGTGGTGGAAAAGGCTGAATCCCAGCGCGACAAGGTGCTGGAGCTTACCATTGAGGAACTGGACTTGTCCGTCCGTTCCTTCAACTGCCTCAAGAGGGCCAACATCAACACCGTTGAGGACCTAATCTCCAAGACGGAGGACGAGATGATGAAGGTGCGAAACCTGGGCCGCAAGTCTCTAGAGGAAGTGATCAATAAGCTGGCTATGATGGGTCTGTATTTGGCCAGTGAGGAGAATTAAAGGCAGTTCGGAGGTATGTAACGTTCCGCTCCGGACACCGTGAGGTCCCGCAAGGGTGCCAGAACGAATTGAGCGCCTCGCGCTGCGGGGCAGAAGGAGACAACCATTATGGCACACAACCGCAAGCTGGGCAGACCCAGCGACCAGCGCCGCGCCATGCTGCGCGCCATGACCACCTATTTGCTGGAGAACGGCCAGATTAAGACAACCTATGCCCGCGCCAAGGAGGTCGCTCCCATTGCAGAAAAGATGGTCACTTTAGCTAAGAAAAACAACTTGGCTGCTTACCGTCAGGCCTTGTCTTACCTCACCAAAGAAAGTGTGGGCAAAAAACTCTTTGATGAGATCGGACCAAAATACGCTGACCGCAACGGCGGCTATACTCGGGTGCTCAAGCTGGGGCCCCGCCGCGGCGATGCTGCGGAAATGGCTATTGTTCAATTGGTCTAACTGCAACGCAGAGAGTCCTCCGCCATGAGTGGAGGACTCTTTTCTATTTCAATTATTTTAATTAAAAAATGGTTGTTTTGCCCATCAAGAAAGGTTTTTTTGGCATCGTATGGCATTGTTACAGTTGTGTTACACTTGAGCTTGACCCATTGACTTTCCCAGAGGGGCGGCGCTATAATGGCCACAGTTCGATGAGGGACTTGAACTTGCAGAGGTTCATAGCATCGGATAAAATTTTAAAGGAGGACATAAACCTATGAGAAATCTGAAGAAGATTCTCGCGCTGGTTCTGGCATTGATGATGACCCTCTCCATGATGGTCACCGCCAACGCCGCTTCCAAGTACAGCGATGCTGATCAGATCGATGGTAAGTATGATGAAGCCGTCGAAGTTCTGACCGGCCTGGGCGTGTACTGGGGAACCGACGCAACCGCAAACACCTTTAACCCCAAGGCGAATATCACCAGGGCTGAGGTGTCTGCACTGGTGTACCGGATTATCTCCGGCGACACCAATGATAAGCAGAATGGCATCTATGCCGACTACAACAAGTTCAGCGATGTGCGCAGCAACACTTGGTACGCTGGCTATGTGAACTATGCTGCCAACGGTCAGTACATCCTGGGCGACGGCCAGGGCCGTTTCTACCCCTTCAGCAACGTGACCGGCTATGAGGTGCTGGCCATCATGCTGCGTGCCATCGGCTACGGCAAGAATGCTGAGTTCGAGGGCGCTGGCTGGCAGGTCCGCGTGGCCACTCTGGCTAAGGAGCTGCACATCACCGACACTGTGGAGTCCACTGTCACCCTGGGCAAGGCTGTCAGCCGTGAGGTTGTGGCTGAGCTGCTGTTCCGGGCACTGACCAAGACCCCCACTGTGACCTACACCCCCGCCCTGGGCTACAGCCAGAACAGCTCCATCTCTGGCAACGCCAAGAACCCCAACCTGGGCATTAAGACCTTCAACCTGCACAGCACTCAGGTGGGTCAGTCCACTGGGATCGACATGTGGGGCCGTCCCGGCTACTACTGGTATCAGTATAAGCACAACGTGCCCGCCAATGGTTACACCAGCGAGGGCGCCATCCCCACTCCCGTGACTGTTACCGGTAAGCCTGCTAACAGCACTGCTGTGGCCACCATCAACCTGAAGCCCGATGCCACCTTCACCGTGGGCACCACTGAGTGCGACATCGCTAAGGCCATTGACCTGGAGACCGATAAGGACTTCAATGTGTATGTGAATGGCTTTAACAGCGTTAACAACACCGGCAAGATTGGCTATAAGGTGCAGCCCAAGGACACTGTGAACAAGCTGGGCGGCCAGGGCGTTCTGCTGGAGGTCTACAACTACAACATCAAGCATGCCAACGATGCCAACGCTCGTCCCGTCATCGTGCACATCGACACCTTCCTGGCTCAGGTGGAGTCTGTCCGCAATGCCACTATGGATAAGAACGGACACCTGATCACTCCTTCCTCCATCACCCTGAGGGTCTTCGATACCACCACCAACGATGCAGGCAATGCTGCTGGTTACACCAAGGTCACCCTGACCAATGGCTCCACCAACTACACCTATGCTCAGAACGACATGGTGCTGGTGAGCGTGCCCACCAACAATGGTGTCACCACTGGTACCGGCGTGCCTGTGATCAACAAGGCCATTGCCACCACCAACGGTACCTACAGCAACAATGGTGAGATTCAGGGTCTGGCTCCCACTGTGAGCGGCGCTCAGACCGTCATCAACACCAATGCCAAGCGTCACACCGTTGGGGGCACTGCCTACAACGACAACGAGCAGTATCATCTGGATGAGGCTCAGCGTCTCACCCGCACCTTTACTTGGTATCTGGACAACTACGGCAACATGATCGGCTCCACCCGCATCAACACCACCAAGGCTTATGCCACCATCGAGCGTATCCAGTGGAATCCTGTCTTCTCTGCGGAGCTGAACAGCGATGGCTACGCCTGGGCGCTGCTCCGCTACATGGACGGCACCACCGAGTTCGCCACTGTGAAGTCCATCAATGATCACAGAAGGGGTGATCCGGCTGTTCTGACCGAAAACGACAAGAACAACGGCGTCAGCGACTATGCCCATGGCGGCGTGTCTCAGACCTTGGCCAATAACTACTGGGATAGCACTGCCACTGGCGATGCTGCCAATGTGGGCTTCACCGGCCGTCACCTGTATGAGGTGAACAAGTTGGAGAACGGCGTCGTTGAGCTAGAGCACGTGAACAAGCTCACCACCACCACCACCGGCGGTACCACCACCACCACCTACAGCAACAACCAGCTGGATAGCGCCAGCAACAGCGCCAACAAGGTGGTCTTCACCGCTAACGGCACCAACATCACTGTGAACAACAGCACCAGCTTCATGGTGAGGAGCGGTAACGGCGCCACTGCCACTTACACCAGCTTCACCGGCATCGGCCAGCTGAACAAGTACGACAACGCTGTGGTGGACTATGTGGATGCGGACAACAACGGTGTGGCCGAGTACGTCTATATCATCGGCACCACTGCTGCTGTCACAACCAGCCGCGCTCTGGTGTGGATCACCAGCAACGATGTGACCATCAAAAATGGCACTGACCAGCTGCAGCACTACTATGTCGAGGGCTATGTGAACGGCGTACTGAACAGTGAGATCGAGGTTGATAAGCAGGAGACTGCTGAGGCCTTGGCCAGCGGCAAGTACACCATGTTCGCTGTGGAGATGGCGGACGGCGTGATTAAGACGGTTGCTCCTGCTACCAATGATGCCACCACTGACAGTCCGTACCAGATCCTCCCCGCCGCCTTTGCCGGTGCACTGAAGACCGTGTATGGCATCGTTGGCACCTATGAGAACCTGAACGGCTACGGCAGAGCGGGTAGCACAGGCACCGACAACATCCTGACTCTGAACGGCGGTGTGCTGGCCGAGACTGGTAACACCACCAATACCTTCACAGTCAACGACAGCACCGTGATCCTTTGCGGCAACGCCGACTCCGTGGATGTGGTGACTGACCAGGCTACTGTGGGCGACCAGGGCGACCTGACCAAGTATAACGTGTATGTGCTCTACAACACTGCTAACGAGGTTGTGGCTCTCTACTATGCCCTTCCTGCCAACACCGGCAATGACAGCACTCTTCCCTAACTCAGCAGAAAACGCTGGGTAGGATATCCCCCAGTCCTTTGGGGTGATTGACAAAGAAGTTTTCTTCAGCGAAAGAACAGCCGCATGATACCTTGGTATCATGCGGCTGTCTTTTTGCGATATTTGGTAAACCCTGGTGAGAGATGATCGATTGCACAGATATATCAATTTGCTGAACACAGTAGTCCATGGATTAGTCTGTGGGAGGGACAAGGATTTGATTGAGAAACTGGCATAGAAGGATAGCTGTGTGTATTTTTCGCGATGTTTTCGACGTTAAGATGGTAAATATGGGCACATTTGCACTGCTTGCAACAATGGTTGAGAGCTTAACGCTGGCATACAAAAACTGACAGGGTTATACATTTTTCGACCATATTATAAAAAATTATTATATAGTTGACAAAAAAATCACCATGTGATATTTTCATTAAAAATAATAATTATTTTTAATGAAAAGTTTTTATAGATAGGTCTTGTTTTACTTTGGTAGTTCCCATCATTGGGCACTGCTCCACACAATCCGAAGTATCCCATTCAACATGGTCCCATCACCCTTTTACAGTGCTTCCCCATTTCTCTATTTTTCCACTGGTAGCGGTACCTTTATGGGTTCCCATTGTCCTTTTGTCAGTTCATAGCATTTTGTGTTCCTATATGCAGACGGCACTGGTGGAAGTATCCAGGAAAATGCAGCTCTTTATGAAATTCCCAATCACGGTAGAGGCCAAAATCTCAGCCCGTCTGTCCAGAATGAATAACTTAGCGGCATTGTTGTGAAGGGGGTAGAACTGTTCAAAGCTGCCGTTGCATAGACAAGGGCGGGAATCGCCCCAAGCAAGAGAGATTCGGCTATTGACAGCCCCAAGGCATGTGACCACATACCACTACTTGAACAGTTCCAGGGAGGATATCGCAGTGAAGAGAAAATGTTCACGTCTATATTCTTTCATCTTAGCCTGTTTCATGCTGATGACCTGCATTCAGGCGCGGGCCGCAGCAGCCAGCCTGCCTCCAAGCGCATCGAAAGCTGTCGTGTTTCTGTTGGATGCAAGCAACAGCATGAATGGCAGACGACGGTAATACTATTTTCTCTGCTTCGGCTCAGACTGACGGTATCAATTACCATGCGCCGCAATCCACGGATATCCAGAGTGTGATTGATTCCATCCTGCTGGAGCAGCTGAAGGTTAAGAAAAACCGGGCCGCTATTATTGATACGGACGGCGGGACAGAAGATATCACTGTAGACATACCCTCGATTAACACCAGTAGGACACGCATTTTGCTGACCAGCGGAAATCCAATCCAAAATGTGAAAGCGGATTTCAATGCGGCAAATGGCTGGCAGTACAGCGGCTCCCGATATACGCTGCTGGAATTGGACCATCCAACGGATACTGCGGTACATATCACGTTCCAGGGCCAGGCCGGCGGGCAGGTAAAGGTCGATGTCATCTCAGAGTATGTGCTGACGGCTCAATTCAGCGTTTCCTACACCGATTCGGAGCCGGGGCAAGGGCAGTCAGCGTATCACAACAGGACAGCAAGCATCTCCGCTGTCTTTTATGACGCAGGACGCTCTGACAGGAGGATGCTGACGGATCCTGTTTTTCAGGGTTTGTTGGTTCCGGTAATGGTCGACGGCGATGCTATTTCCTGTTACTTGAAGGATGGGAGTATCACCTTCCGGTATGTTGTCACAGCGGATGCGAAGATACCGATTCAGTTTGACCTGGCCAAGCTGAATACCAATCTGATTGTGGATTGGCCGGTTTTCTTAGATTTAGAGGGGCCGCCTGCACTGCCAAGACCCTGGCTGGAGGATTTACGCCCGCAGATCATTATTGGCTCCTTGATTCTGCTGGCACTTATCTCAACACTAATTATCTGGCTTGCGTCCCGGAGAGAGAAAGCGCAGGTGGTGATCCGGCCAGCGGAAGCTGTCGGAGCCTCCGCACTGGCGGCTCGGGTGGAGGAGACCAGCCGGTACGGCTATGTGGGGCGTCTAAATATATACATTACCAACACGCTCTCCGGCCATGATTTCCCGCCCCTCACCTATAATCTGTTCCGTATTCCAGGAGGGAAAAAGCTTTCTTTGCAGGAAATTTTGGACAGCTGTGAAGTAGACGAGCCATTTGAAGGTGCAGATAAGATTTTCTTTCAGCCCGCAGCTGGACATTGCCTGTTGCTGACCAATAAATCCGACTGCACATTAATGCAGAACCGTGAAATTCTGATGAAGGGCCGCAGCTACCAAATCAACCTCAATTCAAAAGTAGACATTACCTTTGAGGATGAACGCAGTGAAATTGCGCTCCAATACCGGGATGTAAAGCCTAGTGGCATGAGACTTCTGGTGGGAGAACCTCATTAAGGTTTCACCCACCATGGTCGACATATTAAATTAAACCAAAGGGATGTGATTACTTGAAGATCATCAGCCAAACAAACCGCACCCTTCTTCTGGAGGAGTTCAATCCGGAAAAGCTGGACTTGCTCACTATGATTGGCGATGTGAGGGGGATCGACAGCCTCAGTGATGACAAAATCAAAGAGATCAACGAGG
The DNA here is from genome assembly GCA_932222125.1 of uncultured Clostridia bacterium. Taxonomy (GTDB): domain Bacteria; phylum Bacillota; class Clostridia; order Oscillospirales; family Oscillospiraceae; genus Enterenecus. Next base: position 12,997 of record CAKNZJ010000241.1, read on the forward strand.
CTCTGCTGTGCCGGAGTTACGAGGAGTTCCAGGAGAAATTCGCCCCCTGTATCTACAGCTTCTATGATGCCAACACACAGACTGTCCGCTACACGCTCAAGAAGCCGGAGAGTATTCCGGAAAATATGCTTACCGTAATTCCGCTCAATCAGCAGAACGACTTCCTGAAGATGCTGTTTTCTTTGATTGAGTCCAAGAAGTCTCAGGGTGTCCTTAATGTGGACTTCGGGTTTGAGCATCTGCTGGACATGATCTCCCCCAAGAAGGTGATGGAGGACATCCGGCAGGTTCGTAAGGAGATCCGGTACAATTATGGGAAATATGCCGCGCTAGAGGAGGGTGACCCTACCCGCCTGGATGTGGGTGACAAGCTGAACGTCCTATTCGAGGAGGCCAGTGACAACTACAACAACGTTCTGGCAATGTTGCCCCTGGCCATTGAAGACATCAAGACTCGGCTACTGCTGGGCACCGGCGATCAGGGCGTCAATCCCAATCAGATTGCCCTTGGTATGCTGACCATGGGCGACAATGGTGAGTTGAAGGTTCTGGAGGCCCCTAAGCAGGAGACCACTGCCCTAGCCGCGATCGACGACCATATCAACACTGGCCTGGTGGCCGCGCTGGAAGAGGACTATCAGCAGGTCAACGAGTGCCCCACTGATTATGTGAAGGATCTGGTGGTGCGTACCTTCTGCCCGCTGCCCTCCACCATTCAGACACAGATCAATGTGGAGCAGGAGGTTGCCAATTATAACGCTTATCTCCAGTTTTACAAGGAAGCCAAGGATGGCTTTATCAAGGTGGTAAAGCCCTTGGTAGAGAAGATGCTGGGGGTAAAGATGTTCTTTGACCAGTACAAGTGCCGGGTGAAGGGCATGATACCCACACTGCTGGTAGCCAATATGCGCCCGGAGATGCTGGCAAAGAGCACCAATATCCCCGCTCTGCACGCCTATCTGAACAGCACCAACGGAAAGAACAATTTCTCTGATACCGTCTGGTATGCTATTTTTCCAAACGTATCTATCAATCCCAAGGAGGGCGCAAAGCTGCGCCGTGAGCGGTTTGCCGGAAACATCCATAAGCAGAATGATGATGTGAACAGCATGGAGACGCTGGCCACGCTGCTGGATGTTCTGAAAGACTACAAGGTGGAAACCTTCTTCTCCTTTGAGGGACGGGACGATACCACCTTTGATAACGTGGCTGCCGAGGGCATCCAGAAGTACATTGATCGCTGTGAGCCTCTGGTGGGGCGGCCCTACAGTGAGTATGCGATTCCCTGCGTCCCAAACTTCACGGTGATTCCCAAGAACAAGTCAGGTGTGACGCTGGATAAGCTGATGACCATCAACGATGATAATGTGGCACAGCTTTCTGACGCCAAGGAGGATATCATGCGGCTTTGGATCGAGGGCGTCTATATCGGCGCATCCTATGTCGCCGCCGGCTTCCGTGCCGCTTGCCAGTGTCCCGACTACCTACACGACCACTATCGCCGTAAGAAGGCGGACTCCGAGCTGCCTGGCGTACGCTATGATGTGGAGTCCGGGGACCATGCTCTGTGGACCCGCACCACCATGCCCAAGGAGATTACTGGATTTACCAATACGATCAAGGATCAGATCAACCGCCGGAACTTTGGATGGGTCTTTGCATCAGAGAACGCCGTCCTGGATGGACGCAATACTACGGAAATCACCATCTACAAGGCCCGCAATCTGCTATATGACCCAGAGCGGGCGACCTATGAGCCTGCTTATAAGACGCAGGTGACGACCTATATTGAGCGGATCCTGCGCCACGCCACTGGAGATTTCAAAGAAGACCGGATTAAGATGTTCTTCTCGAATAATCCGGCCAGTCAGAAGAGCCAGTGGGTGGCCAAGCAGAACTGCATCAATGCTGTGTTAGATGAAGGTGATGATCTTGGCTACTCGATTGATGAATCGACTGGCCTGTGCGACCTGACTATTTATTTTGATGGCAATGCACGCAATCTGGAAGTCGAGATTAACCGCCTTTCTTCTAAAAAATCATAATTGATCAGGAGGTAATGTGATTATGGGATTCAGACTGGAAATTGATGGATCCGGCCCCGTCAAACTGAGCGAAAGATGCATTAAGAACGTGGAGTTCCGCAGCGAGATTCCCGAGGACTCCAACGCTCGTGCCACCGACAACGGTGCTTCGCTGAAAATCTGGGGCAAAATGCTCTTCTCCCTGGGCGGGGAGGAGCAGGACTCTACACTCAACCTGGCTAAGTGGAGTGTGGTACCCAGCGAGTCTGCGGACAGTTATCGGAAGGTGAAGGTAGACGTGATCTCCGCCTCCCAGGTGGTTCGGCAGATCACCCTGCCAAACGCCTTCGTTATGGAGTACTCCGAGAGCCTGGACGATAAGACTGGCGTGGGCGAGTTCTATCTGCATGTGAAGCAGAAGAAGGACAAGACGACGGACACCGCCATTGAGGGCGGGTTCAGCGGCGAATAAAAGAAAGGAGCGAATGAACGATGTCTTTGAGAGTTACGATTGAAGGCCAGGGCAGCTTTGAAGTTGCCAAGGAGTGCGTGGAAAAGGTCGTCTATAAGACCGACATTCCTCTGGACTCCAATGCCCGCACCAAGGGTGTGGGCTGTACCCTGGATATTTCCGGCAAGATCCTGACTGCCGTGGACGGCGATCCCGAGGACTCCACCCGCCAGATGGGCCTGTGGTCCATGGTTCCTGCTGAGACCTCCAACTGCTACCGTAAGGTGACAGTGGAGATCATCCAGGCCGGTATTGTGGAGCGGAAGTACACCTTCCCAAATGCGTTTGTGGTCAATTACACTGAGGACTTCGGCAATACCGAGGGCGTGGGCACCTTCCATCTGAATGTGAAGCAGAAGAAGGACAAGCTGGCTAATATCGCTATCGAGGGTGGCTATCCCGCCGCGTAAGCGGAGTGATCCTCCATTTAATCAATCATTGTGCGGCGCGGCAATTCGCGTAAGGCAGAGGGCGCGTCCGACTTTTAGTTGGGCGCGCCCTTTTCTGGGAGAACACCCGCTTTTTGTGACCTCCGCGCAAGGGCCGCTACTATTTCAGTGGTCTTTGCGTGAGGGCCATATAATGGAGGGATAAGGAAGTGAACGAGTTATATAAGCGGCTAGACGTGGCACCGACCGCCACTGCGGCCGAACTTAAAAAGGCGTACCGGAAGCTGGCCAAGCAGCTGCACCCAGACCTGCATCCGGATGATCCACAGGCGGAAGCCAAGTTCAAAGAGGTCAATGAAGCCTATGAGACCCTGAGCGATCCAGATAAACGAAAATCCTATGATATAGCTCAGCAGTCGGATCGGCGGGGACAGACTGGCAAGAGGAAGGGGGCAGCAAGGAGCGCACCTCGTACGCCAAGCGGTGGGCCAATAGACTTCTCTCAGATGGCCGGCGGGTTTTCCCAGTTCTTTGGATTTGACCCGGAAACTGGAAACATCACAGATGAATCTAAGGTGTCTGGTCAGGGGCGGAAAAAGAGCCCGGTGGATATGTCTGATATGTTTGAGAAATTTATGGGGTTTAAATAGATGATTTTAGAGAAGAACGCAGTGCTGGATTCTCTCTCACTTTATTTCATCACACCGTTCAAAGAGGCCATGTTGCTGTTTATCATCCTGGATGGGTGTTGAAAAGCAAAAGATGATAAATAAGGGAATACACATTGTCCTTCAAAACGAAACAATGTACTGAGCAGAACCAAACTATAAAAAGAAGGAGGAACTGTGTAGTGAAGGAAAGACGGCTGGTGGATTTGCTTCTGATCTTGATCGGCGGAGCCATCGCTTTAATTAGCTACTTCTATTTGGAGGGAGCCATTCGCTGGTGGCTCATTGCGGTGGGCTGTGGGATGATTCTTATATTCCTGGTTTCGGCGATTAGGGAGAAACACCGGGTTCCGCTGCAAGCTGGTGCTCCAATCCTCAATATGCCGCCAGATAGCAAAGTTACCGAAGTCCTTCTGCTAAATGAAGAAGACCAAGCGCTTGCTACCTGGCCCTTGTATGGAAAGGTCAGTATGATTATTGGTCGGGATGTAGGAGAAAACCAAGTTGACATTAATCTCCTTTCTTCCACCTATGCCAGTATGGTCGATGTAGTACACGCAGTGTTAAACTACGCCAGTGGATCGTGGTATGTGGAGGATTTGGCGTCTAAAAACGGTGTGAGTGTCCAATCCGGCAAGGATGGGCGAAAGTATAAATTGGCTTCTGATCAGCCCTGTAAGATAGATGCCGGTGATATTATCTATATTGGACTGGCGCGGCTGCTGATTCGGTAAAAAGCAAGAAAAATAAATAAATAAAAAGGGAGATAGGATTATGGCGGAATCTAACTTAATCCGTTGTCAGAATGGACATATGTTCAGCAAACGGCGGTATGGGACTGTGTGCCCCTACTGCAATATTGAGACTGCCACCAAAGAGAAGAAGGAGACCCAGCGCTCAGAGGTTGAGATCGAGGAGGATCTGTTCCGGGAGGATGTGAAGCCGGTGTGCGGCTGGATTGTCTGCATTGACGGTCCCCGCCAGGGTAAGGATTATCAGGTCGTCCAGGGCAAAAACTTTGTAGGCCGGTCAGATGACATGGATATTCAGATCCTGGGTGACAACGAAATTTCCCGCCGGAACCACGCTGTGATTGTGTTTGACCCGAAGAAGCGGGAAACTGTCCTGCTGCCAGGCGATGCCAACGGCATTGTCTATCTCAATGGCAACGCGCTCTATGCACCCACGCCGCTCAATCCTTATGACGAGATTGAGCTGGGCCAGTCCAAATTTCTGTTTGTTCCCTTCTGCGGCGACCATTTCATGTGGGGGCAAAAGACGGAGTGATACCAAAATAGAAGGGGGAGAACCGCGTGACTCCGGAAACAATTTTATGGGGCCTGGGCGGATTAGCAGTCATACTGCTGCTGGTTCAGTTCATTATCCTGAAAGTACCCCGGATATCCGGTGGGCCAGATGTGGGTTCCTCCATGACAATTGGAGGCCGTGAAGTACAGGAAGACCAGGTGGGGACGCTCTACACTCCATCTGGCCTGCTGACAGTTCTGGCTGACGGTATGGGGAAAGAATATGGTGGCCGAATTGCTAGTCGTGCGGCTGTTGAAACCTTCCTGGACCTTTTTAAGGACTACAACGCTTTTGACAATCCTCAGTACTATTTTCGAAAAGCGTTTACCGCCGCCAATCGGGCGATCCTGCGGATTTTGAACAACGAGCGTCGGGGTTCCGCCAGTGTGGGCGCAGCCATGGTGCGGGATGGCTGGCTGTACTATGCTGTGGTGGGGAACGTGAAAATTTGTGTCTATCGCAATGGGGATCTAGTTCCCATGTCTGCGGGACACACGCTGGACGTTTTGGCAGAGGAAAAATTCCGCATTGGGCATCTCTCCCGCGAGGACGCCCTAGTCCTGCTGGAGACGCACCGTTTATACAACTATGTTGGGCAAGACGGATTTAAGGACGTAGAGTACATTGACCGGCCAGTGGCCCTGCGCAAGGGCGATATTATCGTGCTGATGAGCGATGGCGTATATGACCTTCTCCCCTGGCGCGATATTGAGGATATTCTTGCTCATGGGCAGGACTGTCAACGTATGGCCCTTGAGATTACTGAGCGGGTCAACACCACTGTTGCCGAACATAAGGACAATGCCAGCGTAATCCTGGTACGCTGGAACGGAGGCGGACAATGAGAAGGCAAAACTCGGAATTCCTAACCGTCTTTACCTCAGAGGCAAGCCGGAAAATCAAAAATACCGATTTTTTTGGCTTTGTGGAGCTTGATAAATTTGCCTGCTACGTCATAGCGGACGGCATTGATGACAACGTTGACGCGATCAGCGCCAAACTGGCAGTGGATACTGTCGTTTCGGCATTTATGGAATCCCCATCTATGAGTAAGTGGGCTGTGGGCCGGTATTTACGGGCTGCCAATCGAGCTCTGCTCACTGCCCGCAGTAAGATGAAGCTGAAAGCTTCCGTGACGGTGCTGGTTACGAACTATGTGAAGCTGCGCTATGGGCAGGCGGGTAACACTCGGTTCCGGCTCTACCGTGACGGCTTTCTGCGAATACAGAGCCAGGATAGTTCCCTGAGCATGGATATGGTCCGGGAGGAAAGGCTGGATCAGGATAAGCTGGCCCAGCATGAGGAGCGCCATAATCTTTTCTGCTATTTGGGACAGGAGAAGGGATTCTCCCCCTACATATCCAAAAAATTCAAGCTCTCTAACTCTGATGCTGCCGCTCTTTATACCCGGGGCATATGGGAAAATGTAGACGAGGGCGAGCTGAAAGATGTATTTACAGAGGCTACAGACGAACCGCAGCCCATCGTGGATTCGGTGGAGGATATGCTCCTCTCCCGCCAACCGGAGGGACTGGAGAAGTACACATTCGCCACTATTTTCTTTAACAAAATTTTTTCTGATCCCAACCGGAAGCGGAAGATTCGAAAAATCCTGATGATTGTGATTCCAATTTTACTGGTGCTGGCCATTTTGACCGTTATATTGCTGATCCGACACAATAATCGGAAAAAGGACATTGCAGCCATGGAGCAGAGCTTCTATGACGCAATAGAGTATATTCAGGCTGATAACTATCCCCGGGCCAAGACAGAGTGCCAGAATGCACTAGATCTTGCCAATAAGCTGAAAAACAAAGAGGTCCAGAACGACGCTTCTAACTACATGAAGCTGATTGAGAGTGTCATGGCCGGCGACACTGACCTCCATGATGGGGAGTATCGGGATGCGCAGCGCAACTACCTCAACGCGCAAAACCGCTCCCGCCATGCCGACAATCTTGGCTTGGACTATATTCAGGGCCGCTTGGAGCAGACAGGCCAGTATATCACTGTCCATGACCTGATTGCACTTGGCGACACATTGGTCACGAATCTCCAGTATGATAAGGCGGAAGAGCAGTATTCAGCCGCACAGCTTCTGGCAGGGAGCATCTACTTTACTGAGGGACGGGACAGCGCCATTGCCGCGTTGGAGCGCCTGTACGAGTCCATGAAGCAGGACCAGGCGGATAACGAAACGGCTGCGCAGCAGGAATCTGAGGCACAGGTGGCAGCGGCGGGTGTATTGTCTGAGGGAGATGCCGCTTTTGCCAAGGGGGATTACACCTCTGCCCTTACCTACTACACTACCTCGCTCCAAAAGTACACAGAACTGGAGGATGAGGCGCAGGCGGCTGCTTTGCGGATCAAGATTGCCGCAACAGAAGAAAAGTTGGCGGCTCAACAGGAACTGGCTGCAGAAGCCGAGAAATATATGTCATTAGCCGAAGCCGCCTATGGGAGGAAGAACTATGTCCAGGCCAAGAAATACTATCTGCTGGCAAAGGATGTTTATTCCAATATGCAGAACAATGATAAGGTTGCCGAGGTATCCCGCAAGATGGAGTTGGTGGAAATAGGCATTAGCGCCGAGGAGGAGGCGGACCGAAAGGCTGAGGAGGAGCGGGATCGGCTGGAACAGGAGCGCCGGGAACAGGAAGAGGCCGCAAAAAATGGGCAGGAATCCCCAAAAACAGATTTGACGGAAGCCGTGGGCTAAGATTGGCGCTCCGTGATGCTTGACACCTTTGACTCTGACACAAACAGCGCAATCATTCCTGCCGTCTGTCGGACTGTAAAATTCGGCTGCCGTTTGCCGGGAAAGCGGCTGTCTCAGTATAGATAAAGAGCTTCAATAAGAGGCTGCTGTTCCATACTATGAGACGTTTGGAGGGGTTATGGGGGAAAGTGTATTTGGGGCTGGCATGAATATGGAGGAATATCTGGCAAAACGCGCCTTAGAGATTCCGGATCTGCGTGAGCGGAAGTTGTTTAAGGATGTAGTGGAGAAGATGCTGATTGAACTCTACCACTATACGAAGGAAGAATATGCTGCACTAGAGACGCGGGTGTTTGGTGAGCTCCAATCTGCGCGAAGCGATTATGCCATCTATATTGGCCTGACGGATCGGGCGCACTATGATGCCACTGATCCCTTCCTGCACCCCATTATACTCTCGGATATGGATAAGCGTATCCACTCTGTTGAAGAACTGCAAGAGAGCCTACATACTAATAAGGCCTACCCCCTTTACTCAGTTTTTCTTGAGAGCGACTATCAGACCATTCAAGAATTTTCTGTCCTCGGGCATATCTATCACGGTACCGTCTTTACGGAACATGGCCAGTACAGGGCGAAGTGTACCGTACAGCTGGATACTGCTTATATGAAGCAGGTCGAGCATTTGTATCATATCTTCACATCCAATTATTTGCCCTGGTCTACTGTGTGTGCCGGCTATCTCCACAAATTCTTCCGGGTAGATTTGATTGCTGTGGAGGATATCGACCCCAAGGAGACCATACAGGAAATCCGTGTGGACTTTGAAGGTTACGCATCATCTGTCCGCTATGACTATTTCCCGCTTTGGAATCTGGCGCCGGTTTCTGAAAAGACCAGTACCTATCCAGAACCCTGCATGGACAGAATAAACTATGACCACCGTATCTTTGCTCATCGGCTGGCGCAGGACCGTCAATACCTAGTGGCCAATACAGATATGGAAATTACAAACGTCCGGCGCCTGGAAGGCGATCTGTTCATCACCTGCCCAGAAGAAAATCCGCGTCAGTGGATGCTCTATCGGGTAGATCGTCCCAGCAAGCAGTCCCATACATCATATCCGGTTCTGTCCAACCTCAGTCGGGAGAGCTTCGCCGGAAACCTGTCCGACCGATACCGGCGCGGGATTAAGACCAAAGCGGAAATTTCCCGGATCCTGGCCGCATACAGCTATGAGGATTATGTTGTGTTCCAAAACGTGGCTTTGGAACCTTCTACCGATATGCACTGCCAGACCTATCCTATGGATGACTTTATTTGGGATGAGTTGCGGACCGAAAAGGCGGGTATGGCAATGACCCTCACCTTCTCCTCTAGGCAGCCGGACCACTTCCTCACCTTAGACATCATGAGTTTTCTGGTTTCCCAGGTGCAGAGCCTCTTCCCGGAATACATCTGCCAGGGGAAGCTGATATAGGGGGAGCCTATGAACTTTACTTGGGATATTGTGCTAAATGCCAAGCGGCACGGAACCAACGAGTCGGAGCTCTTTTTCCGCCCGGCGAAAGACCGCAGCCCGTGGTATGAACAGTCCTTTTCTATCTTGAATGAGACCACGGCGGAGGGGCCAGAGATTGAATATAATCCCCTATATCGGTTTGATGCTATGTTCCATGATCTGTTGCGGGAGGATTTTACTGACTCTCCCACGTTTCAGGACTACCTTTTCGATGCAGTATCACATGTTCTGGTTCAGGTAGACCTCCACCATGGACTGACAAAGCGGTCGTTCTATGTGCGTTGCTTGATGCGGGAGATGGAGCATGGTGGATTTGGCCCATCAATCGCCGTACATCTTCAGGCGATTGATCAGGATAAGCGGGAGCGGCTATCCTCCCTGGCTTTGACACAGCTGCAAATTGGGGCGTCCCTGCTGCTGTTCCGTAAGGCGGTGGTACTGCTGTTCCCGGATGCACTGCTCTATCAAGAGCGTTATGACCCGAAGCAGCTGCTGCTCTTTATCGCAGATAAAAAGAATGAGCAGCTTGAACACCATACTCAGCTGCTTGAGGAGTTGTTCCTTCCCATTAGCCACCGGCTGCGCGTATTTTGGGAGCATCACTTCGGAGTGATTGGCATTGACGCCACCATGTACACTGACAACATCGAAATCTACTAGCAGAGAAAGGCGGCGATCCATTTGAGCCGGTATAGCTATACACTCAACCGTGGTGCCATCCCCAAAGAAACACTGCACTACTACAGCCGTGAGGAATTGGAGCTGATGACTACCTACCAGCTCCGGGAGATCTGCCATCAGGAGCGGTTGATCAACGGTATCCACGCCCTGTTGGATAAGGATGTGCTGATCCGGCAGATCATGCGGTTCCGGGGCCGTGAGGACCGGCTGTTTATCACAAAGCCGGTGGACGGCGGCTGGGAGCGGTTGGAGGAACTGCTTTCCTCAGCGCGGTTGAATCTGCGTAACACCAATTCCATCCGGGGCTGCGCTAAGATCACTGCCTATAACGGGATCTCCATTGAATACTTCGACCACTTCACCATCGGTTATCTCCCTGAACTGGCAGATACCAATGCTTTTCTGGTCAGTGGCGGCGAGCTGTGCGCCATCTTCAATCTCCGGGCATATGGCAGCAATCCTGACAGTCTGTTTATTACCAAGGCGGCAGGGCTGGACTGCAAGGAGTCCAGAGTCAGAAACTATACCCTCTACTGCATGGACAGGGTACAGTCCGATCTTCTCTACCGACTCTATATGGAGGACTCCGCCATTGTGCCGGAGCACCTGCACTTCCATGCGGTTCCTGTCCTCAACTTTGAGGTAAGGCGCCTACTGGAAAGCCGGATGCCGTTGGCCATTGATTTTGGCTCCTCAAATACCACAGCGGGCATCTATTTGGACAATACCTATTTTGAGGGGTTAAACGGGGATCCCATCACACAGATTTTGAAACGAGATCAGATCAATTATGTTCCATATCTGGATTTGGAGCGGGATGATGCGGAGACTTTGATTTTGCCTACTGTGGCGGCAGTCATCAGTATCGACAGCGGCGAGATCCGCTATGCCTTCGGACACGAGGCCAACCGGTTGTTTCATCTGAGCTACATTGACGAGGGCTTCTGCGTATTCTACGACCTGAAACGGTGGGTCGGCGATGCAGACCGGGTAGAAGAGTTGGTAGACCGCCAGGGGCACCGGGTGTTTACCCCGCGAAAGGATATTATTAAGGCGTATCTGGAATATGTGATTGGCTGCGCCCGGCAGCGGTTCAAATGCAACTTCAGCAGTCTGCATATCTCCGCACCGGTAAAGCAAAAGCCACTCTTCATCCAGCTATTCCAAGAGATTTTACCCAATTACCAGTTGGAAAGCGACAATATGCTGGATGAGGGCGTGGCGGTTCTCTACAACACGATCTCCGAGATGATCGAGGACAAGCGGTATCAGGATGGTCAACTCTACCAGGCACTCATTATCGACTGCGGCGGCGGCACTACTGACCTATCCTCCTGCCGCTTTCGCATCACCGACCGCCGGGTAGCCTATAAGATCGATATTGCCACTGCGTATGAGAACGGCAATACTGACTTTGGGGGCAACAACCTGACCTACCGGGTGATGCAGCTGCTTAAACTCACCCTTGCCCGCCAGTTGGGGGGAGAGGACCTTCCCGACCCGACAGAACTAATCCGCTCTTTCGATGTGGATGTGTTTCGGAATGTGGACCGGGGCGGGGTGGATGCGGTATATGCTGCCCTGGACAATGCCTATAGGCAGGCAGAGCTGATTTTGCCTACTCGGTTTCGGGATTATGAACACAGCAGCCGTGCAGACTATTATGCAGTCAAAAACAATTTCTATTTCCTATTTGAAATTGCTGAGCGGGTCAAAAAGGCGTTTTATAGCCACACCAATATCCTGCGTATGGCAGTTTCCAGTCTCCCACTTAAGGAGACTGTGACGGAGTGCCTTCTGGTAGACCGCTGGAAGCTCTCCTGCCGACAGGATGGACAGTTGCAGACATTGAAGGATATTCCAACGGCCTATTTCAATAGCTATGAGTTGAATCTTCTACTGCGTGCGGACATCTATGGCATTGTCCGGCAGTTTATCGAGGGTCCATATGAAAAGGATGAGCTTCAGGAGTATGCCATCCTCCGGCTCACGGGCCAGTCTTGTAGGATTGATATTTTCCGTGAGGCACTCAAAGAATTTATCCCTGGAAAAATTATTGAATCCTCCCGCCGGCAAGGTGCTGGGGACCAGCTACATGAACTGAAACTAATTTGTTTGAATGGCGCCATCAAATATCTCAAGGACTGCAAGTTTGGCTATGCGGATGTGCAGATTACCCATGATCAGGCAGCGTTCCCCTATGTGATTACGGCGTTCACCCATACAAATGAGGAGAAGACGCTGATTCACAGTCTGGACCGAAAGAATATCAGGGGCTTCATCTCCCGTAATATGGCGGATTTGACATTAAAACTCTACCTGAAGGACCTGAAGGGGCGGCAGCGGTATGTCTACAACTGTTCCTGCGATCCAGAGAAGTTTACCAACCAGCAGCCAGAAGATATTGTGGAAAGGTATGCAAAGCAAATTCGGCAGGATGATTTGGACGATATCGTAGATCGGGAACTTAAGTTCTTCGTGCTGGCAGATGAAAACCGATGGGGTTTCACTGTGGTGCCAGTACTGCGTGAACGTGGTCAGCTTCAGCTCGGGCCAGATCAGTTCTTCCGCTTTGAGACAGAAGGCTGGGTAACCAACTTCTTTGATGGGACCAAATAGGTGAAGGAGGCAGGAAAATGATTGTGCGGGCATTCCCTCTTTTTGATAAGGGTGCCATTCTGCGCGCGGATATGATGGCGGAGCTTGCCAGCTATGCCTATCTGTTTGGGGACATTCTCTATGATGGTTACTCTGACGGTATTCTCAGCGGTTGCCGGTTGACCACCACTAAGGATACCATCGTTGTGAATCCGGGTATCATACGGTACGGCGGAAGGAATTTTCTGATAAAGGACCCTATCTACGTGGCGTATTCCCCCACAAACGCCACTACTATCTTGAAGATGAATTTTCTTGGGGAAAACCGGTCTGTGCGGTTTGTCACATATGATGCGGAGGTTGTGCTTGACAAAGCGGCCGCTGTCCGTGAGGGGCAAATTGAACTCTGCCGCTTTAAGCTCCAGCCTGGAGCCCGGCTCCGGTACAAATATGTTGACTTCGAGGATCGGAGCACAGAGTACGATACACTGAATACGCTGCAGGTTCCCTATTCGTCCAAGGGGCGCAGTACTTTATCGCCTGAAATCACATATGATTATGGGAAAGAACTGTCTGGGACAAATCCAAAGGATAATTTGGATGTTACATTCTGTCTCCGAACAATGGACCCCAGCCGGCCAGTGGCAGCCGACACCATTGCCTTCTACCTGGCATCCCGGCTGGGCGGAAATATGGATGATTTTTCCACAAACGAAGCGCTCTATGGTGGCCTCAATCAAATCCTGGCCGCTGCCAAATGTGGACAGGATATAGTTTCTAAAAGCAAAGAACGCAGGAGATCCAAAATACTGGTGGACTAAAGCGCGAACGGCTTCATCCCTTTCTAAATGGAGGCAACAGCAATGGACGATCAAAAATATGTTACACGATTGATGCGGGCACGTTGTTCCAAAGGAACCATGGAGAACTATCTCAACGTTGATATTGACCATGGAATCGTAGTTGGCGCAGATATGCAGCCGCTTATGAATGCTAATGATCATGTATCGGGTAGGCATGTCATTCACTTTGGGTGCTGTGAGTCGGACCAGAATCCTGAGCGTATGTTTCGCAAGGCACTGGTTGGCGGGTTCCTTGGTGGGGTTATTGCCGACGCGCTTGAAGACGTTGGAATTATGGGCTGCAAATGCAAACCTAACACCCCAAATCCGTGGGAATTTGTCAATGAGGATAGTATTGTGGAGGGCGCTCCCGCATTAATGGTATGCAGCACTCTTACCTGCCGGTATGGGGGTGTCATTGAGATTATTGATCCTAGTGGCGAGGGGAGCATAGATGTTGATAGTGATACCGAAGATGATGCTACGGAGGACTCAAATAACCCTGTATTGGATGCATTGGAAGAGCAATTCCCAATATTAGAGCAGGAAATAAAAAAATTTATGGATTGCTGGCCCGATTTAGGAACGGAAGTTAGCAAAGAGATTTCTATTAGTCTTCCAGATGGGACAAAAATGACTTACGAATTAGAAATTGCCTTAAAGAGTGGTAACACGGATTGGTTGGCTATAAAAGCTGCTCTGACTGACCAGGCTGTTGCGTTAGAGGGACATGGCTGGAGCATAGATAGCGATGGGAATGTAGAACTTGGAGGTAATGCAATACTAAACTATAACCCAGAAAATTTAGAGGTAGGAGTAAAACTCGGACAAGATACAAAGATAAATGACGATACAACTCTACATGCACCAATATTTTCTGTGTTAGTTGATAATCTACGATTGGCAATGGCGCTTGAAACAGGAGCAGATACCGACACCCCCAATTTTGAGGCAGAAACATCGATTAGATTGGAGAAACCCATTGATAATAAACAACAGCCACAATTTGAACCCGAGACAATCCCAGTTGAAGAACCTGTAATCATAGAGGTCCCTGATGCGAAGGCTTGGTATGAAACAAGGTGGGATTGGGTCTGTGAGACAGCCGATAGTACCTGGGACTGGGCTTCTGATAACGCAGAGGCGATAGGGCTTACTGGAGTTGCTGCTACCGTGGCTGTAGCTACATATTTTGTGATTTCGGAAGGTTCCAGAATAGTTTTCCCGCCAAGAAATCTCGTACCAGTTCCATAATGCTTCAAATGGTCCTTAAGGTTGGAAACAAGATATAGGGGGCGAAGTAAATGAAGAAAGGACGAGAACTTTTTAAACCGGTACTTTCACTTTTTCTAATATTAGTCTTATTAGGCGGGTGTGTAAAACGGATAGAGCCTAAGCAAGACAGTACTGAGTACATTCCACCTGTTAACCAAGATGGATTTGTGGTCATCAAAATTCCTAAAACGCTTTTAGGCAGTTACACAGCTGAGGAATTAGAAGCAAAAGACAAGGCCTCACGCGAAAATCTTGATGAGGAGGAGCTAAGCAATTTTGCATGGAGCGCAGTGGTTGCAAATGAGGACGGTACAATTAGTTACTATTTTACTCCAGAACAGTATCAAGAGTCGAAAGATGGCTATTATAACTTAGGCCGTCTAAGGGATGCCCAAAGTGCCAGATTATTGTATTCCTTTGTGGAAGATGCAGAATATACTGACATTGATGCGGATGGAATACCGTGGGGGCTTATTGTGTCAGTTACAAAGGATGTCTATCTTTCAAACGAATTATGGAATTCTGCATTAGTTACAGTTTCCCCAGCAATTATGTTGGGACGTTATCAAATTTTATGTGGTATCCCAGACGATGAATGGTCTGTGCATATTGTGGTAATAGATGCAGCCAGTGGTGATACCCTTGAGGAAACAAATTTCCCAACAAGAGAGGATTGAGAGGGCAAGATATGGAAAACCGAGGAAGCACTAGAGAAGAATTCTCGTCCTTTAAATTGATATCGCACTCATTTTTTGATACTTTTTCTCTTTCCGTGCCAGAGTTTCTGGACGAACTTTCCTTGGAGGATTTAACAGCTTTCCTTCCACCGCCAATGATAGGTAGTACAAGTTTTCTCTGCAACGAGAAAAGAGATATCAGTTTACAAATTTCCCTTTTAAACGATGTGGAATCAAACTTAGATATCAAACCACTGTTTAAACGTATGGGTACTCAAATTGGACATATTACGCCTGGTTTTCAGATGTTTGGAAGCGGTACAAAATCAATTAACGGTGTAACAGTAGCTTGTATGGACTATAAATCAAATTCTTTGGACGGAGACAATTATACTATTATGTTCCTGTTCTTGACAAAAAAGAATTGTTATCTAGGGAACTTCACAGTACCGCTCACAATCCAAAAAGAATGCACACAAATTTTTTTACTAATGATTAACACTTTATGGGTTAAATCGGAATTGAAGTGCTGATTAATAAGAAGCATTTATCCATAAAAAGTTTAGGGATGAGCCAAACTTTACACATTTGGGAGAGGAGAGACAAATGTGTCGGGGGCTGGGCAAAGTGCAGCGGATGCTTGGGAGAAGGTTGATCAAATGTATGCCCAATACCCCAAATCCGTGGGAATTTGTCAATGAGGATAGTATTGTGGAGGGCGCTCCCGCATTAATGGTATGTAGCACCCTTATCTGCCGGTATGGGGGTGTCATTGAGATGATTGATCCTAGTGGCGAGGGGAGCATAGATGTTGGGAATGATGGCCCAGATGATAAGCCAAACATAAATCCTGAAGGATGGGATGAAATATCGGAAATGTTTCCTAATTTGGAGGCCGATATTCAAAAAGTCCTCCAAAGCGCAGGAGATATTGTTGGTGTAAAAAGCAGCACTTCACACGAATACTCGATCACACTGCCTGACGGAACATCCATAACCCTCACAACATCTTTTGGCATAGCAGCAAATGCGTTTGGTCAATTTTCTTTTTCGACAGAAAGTTGGCCTGGATACGGATCCCCCTGTATTTACAGTATCAAGCATTTTAAATGCCAAGAAACCTATTGACAACAAACCCAAATTGGTGCCCGAGTTGGCCATGGCCACTATTCCGGCAGTTGAAGCAGCCGCTGTTCTTATTCCATCTGCTACACCTTGGGTGGAAAAAGGATGGAACTGGGTTTGTGATACTGCGAATGATGTTGCTAATGGAGCAAGTGCTTTGCTGAAAGATGCAGGCGAAGTTGCTAATGGTATATATAATGACGTTACAACTGGGATTCAAAACGCTACAAATGCTGCTGGTAAATTTATTTCTGGTGTGTGCGATGATGTAGGTGCCTGATGGAATAATGGTGGCCAGGAGGCGGTTGCAACGGGCGCAAGAAACTTAATTTGTGGCGCAATAGTAGTGGGAGGAATAGCCCTTATTGCTACAGCGCCAGGATTAGCTTCAGGACTATTGCTGTTAGCATAGATGTAATTGTGAATTAGTTGTCTTAAATGGGCTCTTTGGAAGAATGTAATGCTCAATATCAAAAGTCTAAGTTGTTAATGTGCTAGGCAATTCATAATTATTATAGAGGAATTTCGAAAACTATGAAGCAAGGAAACCATTTGATGCATCGAATGATTGGAATGCTTTTGGCGATTGTGTATTTTGCTACTATTTTGTCGGGGTGTTCAAAAAATGAATTAGGCAGACAGAACGATTCAAGTAATAGCGTTCCAGGTAACGAAAGCCCATCTAACAGTAATCAGTTGGCTGACGCCTATATTCCACCAGTTAATGAAGAAGGATATATTGTTATCACAATGCCAATTACGCTTTTAGGTGGTAATGAAGCTATAGACTTGCAAACACAGCACAAAGCACTGACAGCGAGTATGAGCGAAGACGAAATCGCACAATTGGCATGGACGAAGTTAATTGCAAATGCGGATGGATCTGTGGATTACTATTTTTTGCCTGAGCAATATCAGAGGACTAAAGAAACCGCCTACTTATCAGGAAAACTAATTGATTCGGCTTCTAACACATATCCTGCTGAGTTTATAAAAGGCGCGGAATATGCGGAGATAGATGAAAATGGAGTTCCATGGGCATTGGTTGTTGACGTAGACGAAGATGTTTATCTGAGTTCCGAACTAATGAACTCCCTTTATGTTACAGTGGCTCCCGCTACTTATATCGGTATGTATCAGGTTCTTTCAGGAGTGCCTGGTGACAAGTGGGCTGTTCATATTTCTATCAGGGATTCTAAATCCGGGAGCACAATTTCCGAAAATGATTTTCCTACAAGAGATGAATAGGAGATGAATATGAATCAAGCTGGTATGCGAAAAGAATTTCAATCTTTTACATTGAATTCAACCAAAATATTTGAGTCATTTCAGTTATCAATCCCTGACTTTCTTCAAGCGTTATCCAGAGATCAAATAGAATCTATTGTTCCTCAGAATATGGCAGAAAATTTTTGGTTCTCACGCAATGAGCACCGTGATATGTATTTGCAGATCAATTATATGGATGTTGATTTGGCGGGAGAAACAATCGAAGAAGTCTTCCAACGAACAACAAAGTATATGGATCGCATAATGCCCAATTTTCAACGGTTGGGAACGGGAAGTAAGATATCCAATGGTATTTTGATTGCGTGTATGGATTATAAATCCAGCGCGATTGACGGAGATAAATATACGATTCCATTTATGTTTTCAGTGAACGGAAAGTGTTTTTCGGGGGATTTTACAGCGCCTCTGGCAAACCAGGCAGAATGGATGCAAATTTTTCTTGTGATGATAGATACACTTACAGCTTCATAGTAGTTATCACCATTAACCATAGTCCATGGAGGGGAAGCAAAATGCCAACATCAGAATTCAGTGATGAGTTAATCATCAAAGCCCGCCGGAAAATGGAGGAGGCACAAAAAGAGAGCCACTCTCATGAAGTTGTTCAGCAGGAGCTCCGGCAGTCCATTTACGAGGATGTGGTAACAATTTTTGAAGTGCCCGTTGTTTTTAAGGAATGGGATATCATTGGAAACCGTGCCAAGATTCGGATGCCAGGTGACTTCGTTGACCGGACGGACGAGGAGATTGCCAGCGTGTATGCGTTGGGGTCAAAGCCGCAGTATGTTTACTCCAATGGCTATTTGGGTTTTATGATTGCGTTTAACTGGACAAAAAACATGATCTCCAATGACAATATCCACGACTTTACCCAGTTTGCCAGCAGGGCCATTGAACGGACAGGCCCCCAGTGCAGGATATTAAATACCGAAAAGCTGCACCGACCGGACTGCAATCTGGCCATCCTGCAGTTTTTGGCACAGACGTTGGACTCAGTCAATATGAATGTTATGTTCTTCGCGTCTGTGGAGGGGCGACTGCTGATTGGTTCTATCACGTTCAATCAGAAGGATGCAGACCGCCTGCGCCCTCTGGCTGTAGAAATTGCGAAATCGTTCCATCTGAATAATGCACAGGAGGGACAAGATAAATGAGTACTATCAATCACAACAATATTACTGTTGAGGGTGTCCCTTATAGCAAAATCATTGACCTTTTTATCTCCCACGCCCCCAACGTACATGGCCGGGCAAAAATTGTGGGAGAGATTCCTCATGAGCAAGCTGATGATTTTGTCCAGCGGGTAGATGAAACCTTTGGCATCAGTATTACAACCTCTGCTGAAGGACAGCCACAACGACTATTCTATGGCACAGTTGCTAGCACCAATCTGGAGCGTCTGACCGATTACAGTCTGCTGACAATTGATCTGGAGACTGTCAGCAGTAAGCTGGACGCGCAAAAGGAAAACCGGACTTTCCAGAGTACAACGAAAACATATAGCCAAATACTCAACAGTCTTGATACCGTACAGCGTTCCAAAGGTTCAGTGCAGATTATGGTGACGGACAAGCCTATTGGCGCCCTCATTATGCAGTACACCGAGACAGACTGGGAGTTTATCATCCGAATGGCCGCGCAGCTTGGTGCGTTGGCCTTTGAAAACATCATTGCAAAGACACCCCAGGTCTATGTGGGGCTGCCACCCTCTAGCCAGGCCAAAACCATCCAAACCGTGCAGTATGATTATGGGAGGAGCGAAACTGCCTTCCAGTCCCTTACCTCTAATACGCCGTCCGCGGCGTCTTCCATGCGGGAGGACTTCGCCACGGAGGTCGTCCGCTCCTATGACTATGTTTACCTCGGAGATACCGTCACCTTCAACGGCAAAGCCTTGCGCGTAAAGGCCATCAATGCACAACTTGTGGATGGGATTCTGGAATGTACCTACTACTTCGCGTTAAAGTCCGGCTTCGCGGCGCCCGCGGTCACTAACAAAATGGCATCGGGCCGCATGATGACCGGTATCGTTCAAAACGTGGAAGCGGACCGTGTGCAGGTATTTTTGAATACCATTGACGCTTCTTATGACAGTGGGGGGGACTGGTGGTTTCCCTACTCCACGGCATATTCCTCCCAGGACGGAAGCGGCTGGTACTCTATGCCGGCGGTAGGCGATCAGGTGCGGGTATTCTTCCCATCTGATAACGAGGGCGAGGCATTTGCCGCAAGCTCTGTGGCCAAGCATGTACGCCCCAATATCACAGATAAGTGTTGGCGCGGAGTCAATGGAAAACAGATTCTCATGACCGAGGAAGGGCTTATCATCATCTGTAAAGACGGGAAAATATTTATCAATCTGACGGATGAGAAGGGCATTGAAATCATCTCCGATATGGACATCAACATCACCTCTGGAACAAAGGTAAATATCCAGGGTGGGGAAGAGGTCAAAATTGTTGCGAAAAATGAGGTGATTGTCGGTACTGCATCGTCCTATCTGGATATCCGAAACGAAGGGATCATCGCCAGCGCAAAGAAAATTATTGTCACATAAGGAGTTGCTTGTATGCAGAGAGAGGACTATATCGCCCAGTTTCAGGCCGAGTGCTATCTCCCGGCAGCCACTGCAGCGATGAAGCGCTTCATGATTTCATACACAGACCATGCGGAACAAATCCACAAAACGGTTATTGGACAGTTCGACGCATTTTTCAGATGCATTGCCCGTTTACAGGAACGCAAGTTGATGGACGCTGTTCATTCTGTGGCGATCTCGTTTCCCTATTCCTCTCTTTTATGCGGCGATCCCTGTATGATGTTTGAAGTCTATCCCGACTTTCCTTTTTTTGCCCCCAAATTGGTGCAGGAAATCTTTTCCGCCACATGGATTTTTCTGGATTGGAATGAATTCTATGAGGATCTGTTTGCCCGCACCCAAAAGCTGGGATTAAGCACAGTTGTTCGTCCTCCATATATAAAAAGCAGCATGTGGGATGTTGCTCGGTATATGCTGCATTTCGCCTCTACCTTTGTCAAAGCCAAAATGGTAGATGTTGAACAGCTTTCATCATTCAAGGCAATGCGGAAAGCAGCGGTGTTTCGTGTCACCTTTGGTGAATACATGGATTGGCAGCGTCTAATCTATGCTCAACTTCCACCCATCGACATATTTAACTGCGACGAGCACGAAGCACTTACATTCCGCCTGTTTTCCTCGGCAGTGTATGAGAGCAAGAGCTTTGACAATCTTCAACTGGACGATGCTCAATTTGAATCTTGTATTTTTAGAAACTGCTCTTTCAAAAACTCAAAGTTACGAGACGCAAAATTTGAGGGCTGTGATTTTGAAAACTGCCGATTTGAGCAAGTGCGCTTAGACGGAGCCAGGTTTAGTGGCTCAAAGTTGCTGAATGTAGAAATGTGCGAAATCAAGACTAACTGCATGATTGCAGACCCCAATACTATTCTGGGCGGATTTACTACAACAGATTTTATAAATTGCTTTTTTGAAAACGTATCTATCACGAAAAGTGACTATTCAGCCAGCCAATTCCAGGGTTGCCAAGCCAAACATCTTACAGCAGATGCCAGCGAACTGTCCAGCGGCCTAGAACTGCTTCTCACGCAAGGATAAGGGGGATTTTAAGAATGGAGTATTTTGAATTGATGGTTGACCCATCCATTTCAAATCCTATCCAGATTCAGCATGTGGATCATTCTGTATATAAAAATGATGTGACATATGAAGAATTTGATGCTGCGCCTAAAATGACCGTAGGTTATTTCGATAATTCCCCACAAACTGAAATCTATGACCTTTTAGGCCAGCCTGCTCTTCTAATTTCGGATAACTTAAAGCGTCTTTTCGCCCTATATGTCCCTGAGATGCCCTTTAAGGGCATCCGGGTTTATGCAAATGATTTGGAAGATAATGAGTCCCCCTTATATTGGTGGCCCTATATTCCTCTCATCGAGTGCCTAAGCAGTCAAGCCACCAAATATCCTACTGGAATGCTGGAACATTTTATATTGGACAGAAACGCTTTGCATGGCGAGGACATATTCCGGGTAGACAGCATACTGGAAAACAAAGTGGTTATTTCCCTCTCAATAGCTGAAAGCATGATTCGGAGGAAAATGACTGGCTTCACGCTGAAGCCAATCTGCTTTGCTGAAATGCCCAGCGAATGAAATCGGCTTCTTTGGTAAAATAGCCAACCAACCCGCGGCGAAAGGGAGGACAGGATCATGAATGAGCAGGAATATCTGGAGCTTGGACGAATTATTTTGGATTACCCACTGGACATTCAGGTGATAAAAGAGCTGTATATAGAGGAAGACGCCAACGAGCATGGCAGGCTTTCTATGCGCATTGTATCCAGACAGTCTGTTTCAGAGGATGATGTAGTCCGCCTGTCTGATGCGCCTATCCGCATCCTGACCGATGAGGGTGGCATTGTGTTTTCCGGAGTTACCAGCTCCATTCAGGTTCACCGCTTGAATCAATATCAGGAAGTAACGTTGGAAGCGGCGTCCGCCTCCATTAAGACCGATATTGAGAACCATAGCCGGACATTCCAAGACCCCGGTAAAATGCTCAGCCATGTATTTGGGGAGGTTCTAGCTCCGTATGGGGTCGACTTGCAGCTTCAGCGGGATATACAGATTCCACAGATGCTCTCTCAGCAGAATGAAACGGACTGGTGCTTTGTACGCAGGATTGCCAATCAATTCGGGATGCTTGTTTTCACTGACAGCAAATCTCTAGACATCAGCATCAGCATCGGCGTTGTGCCGTTTTCACAGAAGGGCCTGCCTGGCAATGCGGATCTCAGCTGGGTTGAAAAAGATATTGCGAATTACTGGAAGGTCAAGCAGAATATTGCCGCCCAGGCGTCTGCATATGAATTTTTGAAAAAAGGGTTTAATGTCGCAGAACTGACTGTCGGTGCTGGTCATGCTGTCACAGCGTCTGGCCGGGCCTTGGTTGTTACCCAGAGCCAAATCACCGCTATTCAGGGGCTCCTGATTAATCGGATTCTGCTGACATACATAGACGGCGCCTATCCGCCGGTTTCCACGCTTTCCAATATCCCAGCTGGTCTGGGCGTTGCATCCCTGCCGCCTGCAGTTCCTATGCAGCCATCGAACCGTCCCACCGGCCCCAGCATGGTGGTAGGTGAAGTTCTGGACGTATCGGGAAATGATATTCAGGTTCTTTTCAACGTTGACGGGCCTGGAGCAGGCGTGCGCTGGATTCCCTACTGCAGTTTCCTCAATAACGATTTCTACTGTATGCCGGACGTTGGTGATACGGTGTTCTGCTACTATGAGAATGAGGGCAGCGTTGCTTGCTTGGGCAGCAAGCACATCAATGCCACGCGTACAGATTTCGCAAATCCTGAGGAAAAGGTCATGACGGGGAATAACCGCATGATCAAGTTCAAGCGGGAGGGCATTGACATCTCTGCAAACCGCCGTAATACGGACGGGCTGGAAAGTGAGCAGGTCAAAATTGTCCTTTCCGATAAAACTGGGATCGAGATTTCTGCCGCAAAGGGAATCACGATCCGGGCGGATAAAAACATCGTCCTTCAGGCAAACGATTTGGAAGAAGTTCAGGAGCAACTTCTGGAGTGGTTTGAAAATAGCCGGGAAGCGGCGATGAAACAGTTTGACAGCGAGCAAGCAGCTGGTGAGCAGCGATATGTCACGGATGGTGGCAATCATAGTTACAATGCTGGCTGGGATTTGGTGAAAACTCTCTCCAGCAACCTGATCGATGGCTTTGTCGACGATGTTGCCGCGCCGTTCCAACTGGTGGGGACCATTAAGAACCTGTCCAGCCCTCCCGCCGCGCCGCCAGGGCCAGCTCCACTCCAGTTTGACGCCATCAACGAGCACCAAATTTTCCTTACAGGTCTGAAGACCTGTGAGTTGGCGCTTGAGAGCGGCCCATCTGTGCTCTTCACGGAAGAAGGCATCCAGATCGATGCGCCAAAGTTCCGCTGGTTTGGGTCCACCAAGGATGCCTATGGGCAGGTATCGGAGTCTCAGCAGACGTTTATGGATTCCATCATGGACGCAGTGCAGCTTGGGTTGGACATCGTGGGTTGTATTCCGGCGTGCAATGTGGTCTGCGGCGCACTCAATGCGGGCATCTCTCTGCTGCGGGGGGATTACTATGGGGCCTTGTCCGGTGTGATGGGGATGTGCTGCCCGGGCGGCGGCCTGATTACCCGCGGCATTGGGATGATGAGCGACGCCAACAAAACGATCAAAAAGGCTGTTACCGTTCTTCAAGTCCTAAAGGCTGGCGCCATTGCACTAAACGCAGCAATTCAGGGTGGCCAGCAGCTTTATGATTTGGGCATGCTGATTTCCTCTGGGGAGTTTGATATGACCAACCCTGACCATCTCTCCATGATTACCTCGACTGTGCAGTCCTTTTATACGGCTGGGAGCTCCGCTAAAAATGCATGTGATACCTATAAGGATATGCGGACCCAGAACAATCCTGATGCCAATACAAATTCGTCTACCAATGAATCAAACAATGAATCCACTAGCGAGTCCACAGAACAAAATACTGGAGCACAGCAACAAAACGGGAGCAATGTGGATCCAAAAAACGTTAACGGCTGCGGTGATCCCATTGATGCTGTAACGGGTAGCCAGAAAATTACACAGACTGACCTTTTGATCCGGGACATTGCGGGAACATTTATACTTGTACGCACTTATGAATCTATCCACAGCAATGAAAATGGACTCTTGGGCAGCCGGTGGTTCCTGAATATCGGCAGTTGGATCAAGGTGCAGGATCAGGAAGCGTCTATCATGATGCCTGACATGCACATTGAAAAGTTTGTTTGTGAGGATGGCCATTGGGCCAACATCCGCGGTGGCGACAAATCTCTGCAACTGAAGCAGGGTGAGACAGGGTTTACCCTCAAGCTGATCAAGGAAGGGAAAACCTATAGCTATGATACCCAGGGCAGGTTGACCGCCATCACGGATCGGAACGGCAACTGCACATGGCTTCGCTATGTCAATAATACGTTGACCCGCATGGAGTTTACCAGCGGGCAGGTTCTAAGTTTTACCTATGCGGCGGGGAAGCTTGCCAGCATTCAGGATGTAATCGGCCGCACCGTCAACTACCGCTATGATCGGGACTTCCTGACTGAGGTGGAGTATCCAAATGGCGGAGTTATCCACTACAACTACACCGCTGAGGGGTATATCGCAGACATTACCGATCAAAACGGGCATCACTACCTTCACGACGAATACGACAACGAAGGCCGTGTCACCCGCCAGTTGCTATCCAGCGGGCAGGAATTTATCCTGCTCTATGATGACAGCAACCGCTGCAATACGTGCCTCGATCCTCTCACCGGATACCGCACAGTCTATCACTATAATCAGGACAAGCTGACCACAAAAATTGAATATAGTGACGGCTCCTATGAGGCATTCGCCTATGATGAACGCCAGAATAAAATCTGTGTTCGTGACCGGCGTTGCCATGAGCTGCACCGACTTTATAATGACAAAAGTCTGCTGGTGGAGGAACGCCTGCCCAATGGCCTGATTACTTGGTTCGCTTATGATGATAACGACAATCTGATCCATCAGTGGGACAATGCCGGGCGTGACCAGACGTTTATCTATAACGCTGGCGGCGATCCGGTGGAGGTCAGTGTTGCCATTGACGCTACGCACCGGCGCATCCTGCGTTTTGAATATGATGCGCTGGGCCGCATGACGGCTATCATCACCCCTAACGGCGGGAAGCTGGTCTACTCCTATGCAGATAACCAATCTGAGCCAGTCTCCTTCAATACTGCGGAGGGAGCTGTGTTCCGCTATACCTATGACGGCGCAGGCCGTCGCATGTCCATGCTCAATGACCGGGGCGAGATTCATTTCTCATATAATCATCTGGACTACCGCACACAGGTTACAGACGCCCTTGGAAACATCACCAAGTACACCTTCGATATGCTCTGCAACCTGACCAAAATTGTGCGCCCCAACCAGTACAACCCGCAGTTGGGTGATGGGGAGGGCACCCGTTTCGTGTACGATGAAATGGATGAACAGGTTCAGCGTATCGACCCACTAGGCAATGTGCTTGCCACCCTGCGTGATGCTGCGGAGAATGTGGTCAAGGAAATCAACCCCAACGCCTACACCCCCGAAACTGGCGACGGTGAGGGTATTCGAAACGAGTATGATGCTGATGATCGGAAAATTCGGATCATCTATCCGGACGGCGGCGTGGAGCGTATCTTCTATGACCCTGCCGGGAACATCATCAAGAAGGTTCAGCCCATGGACTACAACCCGGCTACAGACGACGGCCCTGGGTATACCTACGAATATGACGAGGTCAACCGCCTTGTCCAGATTACCGCGCCCAATGGCACGGTGGAGAAGCGGTATGTCTACGACCTGCGGGGCAATATTGTCAAGCTGATGGACGCCGCCGGCTATTTGGCCGGAGACAGCGATGAAACACGCATTGGCGCACTCTATCTCTACAACCAGGCGGGCTGGCTGATGGAGAAGCGAGAGCCTGTCCAAAAGGCCGAACGCGGCACTGTGCGATATCGTCTGACGGAGTACCGCTATGACGTCTCCGGCAACATGGTGGAGGAGCGGCGGTATCAGGATTGCCAGACAGCGGAGAGCGCTGCAGGCCCAGTTCTCAGTATCTTCTTCGCCTATGACAAGGACGACCGGCTTGTGCGGGTCAGCGACTCCACCGGCGCGGCGGTTGAATATGGCTATGACAGCCTCAACCAGCGGACAAAGGAAAAGCGCCGCCTGAGCGATGGGCTGTATCAGATATTTCTCTGGGAATATGATGCCGCAGGGCGGATGGTAAAGCAGTCCAGCTCCATCGACCGGGAGGACGGCAGTCAAGCCTTTGCTACCACCGCATACAGCCATGACAAGAGCGGCAACATCACCCGTATCCAGCTGCCCACCGGCGGCGAGATCTTGCGTGAGTATGACGCTGCCGACCGGCTCGTTTCCGAAACCCATCGGGAGAAGGCCAGCGGCATCCACAACCGCACCCTGTTCTCCTATGACTGCGCCGGGAACCTGGTGGAGATCACCGACAACCAGGGCCGCCGGACGGTTATTGAGTACGACCTGCTCAACCGGGAAACTCGCCGCATTGAAAAGGACGGCAGCGTGACCCGCAGCTTCTATGACGGTAACGGGCGGCTGGCCAAGGTGGTGCGGCCCAACCAGTACAACGCCCAGGCCGACGACGGCGCGGGCTACCAGTACACCTACGACCACAGGGGCCAGGTGCTGACGGTGATCGGCCCAGACGGCCATGTGCTGCAAACCAACACCTATGACGCGGATGGCCGCCTGCTCCAGCAGCTGGACGGGCTCCAGAGCGGCGCGGAGTTTACCTACGATCTTGCGGGCAATCGGGTCAAGATTAAGACCAGCGGCGGCGCCACACAAGAGCTGGAGTACGATGCCCGGGGCAACATTGTGGGCGTGGTGGACGGGAACCAGAACCGCACAACCTATCAATTGGACCGCTGGGGCCGGATCATTGGCATTGTCAAGGCCGACGGCTCCACCGAGTTCTATTCCTATGACTGCGCCGGGAACATGGTCAGCTCCACCGACGGCGAGGGCTACACCACCCGGTATGAGTATGGCCGGGCGGGTAAAATCACCGCCATCCAGGACCCC
The DNA here is from genome assembly GCA_932222125.1 of uncultured Clostridia bacterium. Taxonomy (GTDB): domain Bacteria; phylum Bacillota; class Clostridia; order Oscillospirales; family Oscillospiraceae; genus Enterenecus. The sequence goes on from CAKNZJ010000241.1 coordinate 40,361, forward strand.
ACCGGCGAGCGGGAGCTGTACGGCTACGACGCCGAGGGCCGCCTGGTCCGCAAGACCGACCGCAACGGCGTGACGGTGGAGTTTGGCTACAACCTCTACGGCGCTCCCCTGTACAAAAAAGTGAAAGACGGCGCTCTGGGTGATTTTTACGAGTACACCCCGGAGGGCTTACTAAAGTGCGCCATCTCCGCTGGGATGCGGTACGCCTATGAGTATGACGCGCTGGATCGGATGATCCGCAAGTCCGCCAGCGGCCGGACGCTGCTGGCCCTATCCTACGACGGCAACGGGAACAAGGTCCGCCAGACTGACGTGGCCGGAAAAGTGACGGAGTTCGTCTATTCTCCCCTTGATTTGCTGAGCGAGGTGTGGGATGATGGGCACAAGTTGGCGGCGTATGAGTACAACGCCGACGGCACCATCCGCGCGGAGTCCCATGGCCCGGTCCAACGGCAGTTCCAGTACGACCTGGACAAGAATCTCACCGGCCTGCTTGTCCAGTCCGGCGGGGAGCTGCTGGCGAAGAACCAGTATCTCTATGACGGCAACGGCAACCGGACACTGAAGCGTCAGCTTGGAGGTGATACCCTCTATCACTATGACCCGCAGAACCAACTGAAGAAGGCGGAGTATCCCTCCTACACCGAGGAGCTGTTCTACGACAAGGCGGGCAACCGCACGCGCAGACTGGCCAGCGGCGTGGAGGAGCTGTACCAGTACGACCCCCGCAACCGGCTGACCGCCTACACCAAGGGCGGCGTCACCACCATGTTCCAGTACGACCAGGCCGGCAACCTGCTGGCGGACGATAAGGCCCGCTACAGCTACGACGCCTTCAACCGCACGGAGAAGGCGGAGACCTTTGACGGCCATATCCAGATCAACAGCTACGACGCCGAGGGATTGCGGTATGAGATGGAGGAGAACGGCAATCTGGTGCGGTTTATCTTCAACCAGGATCGGGAGGTCGTGTCTGAGGAGGATACCAGCGGCCTGAACCGCTTGATCCGTGCCACGGAACTGATTGCCGCAAACTCCGGGGCTGACAGCGCCCGGACGTACTACCACTATGCTTCCGACGAGATGGGGTCAACCACCCATATTGTGGATGAAGCCGGTGCGGTACAAAACCGCTATGAGTATGACGCATGGGGCAACATCACGGCTCAGGAGGAGGCCGTTCCCAATCGGTTCAAGTTCACAGGGCAACAGTTTGATCCGGTTACCCAGCAGTACTATCTGCGGGCCAGGTTCTATAATCCGGTTGTTGCACGGTTTACGCAGGAAGATACGTATCGCGGCGATGGACTGAATCTGTATGCCTACTGTGAAAACAATCCAGTATTTTATGTTGATCCGTCAGGGCACCAGCCAAATTGTGTAAAAGATGCAGCAGCACGCTATATGTCTGAGGGCATGTCCAAAGAAGATGCTTATAGGCGTGCCTATGCAGAACATGCACAACGGAAATTAGATGATCCTGATTTGTCGCCACGCGAACGAGCTGTACTTGAACAGAGACAAGACCGGCTCAATCAACCGTCTAAACCTCAAGCTTCACCGGAAATTAGCACGGGAGCGAGCGGCGGCACAAGCCGGAGAGATGATGACCTTACACCTTTGGTGCATAAAGTAGATCCGAACGAAATAAGGTTTAGCCAAAGTAGTGTGAATGGGGCAAAAGAAATCATTGATAGCATGAGAGCCAGTGGATGGAAAGGAGCAGCTATAGATGTGGTAACGATGCCAGATGGTAGACTAACAACAGTTGACAATACTCGGGTAGTTGCCGCAAGACATGCCGGAATAGAGGTAGATGCAGTTATCCATAAGTTTGACGAAGCATTACCGAGTGATATGGTGGAAAGATTTACGACACCAAGAGGGGGTACACCAACTACTTGGGGAGATGCTGTAATTGGAAGAATAAATAATCAAAACAAGGGGTTTAGAAGTACTCACCCATATGGCTCTCAATACACAGGATGGAGTGGAAATTGATGGACATCGAATTATTAGACAAGAATGTGTTACCAGAAAATTTTAGTTACCCTAGTGCTCTACAAAAGATTATTGAATTAAATTTAGTTAACTTTGATATCTGGTATCTGTTTGATAAGCAAAATGGGCTGAAACGATTAGAAGGGCTAAGAAAACGGTATCCCGATAGAGTATTAGTTCCATTTGCCCGTCGAAGCGACAATGATGATATTGCATGTCTTGGAACAGAAAGTGAAAAGGTGTTTATCATTCATGATTTTGCAAGTGCTGGCCATGAGGAAAGAGAGACATACCAAGATATTTGGACATGGCTAAAGCATGTTATTGATTCTATGATAGATTATGAAAGAATGGAATTGGAATGAAATAAGGTAAGCTTATGCTTTTAAGGAAACTAATATACCTGAGATTATTATAGGTGCTTGCCTTGGTGCTGTCGGCGGCATAATTCAAAGTGTAATCTAAAACGGAGAAAAGAGGACACAAGTATGGAGAAGGTTAAATCCATCGGCTTTGTCGCTGGTCTTATGCTTTTGATTTTGTCGGCGGTGATGATTTACCTGTCCGCAAAAGGACTGTTTACAATCCCAGACGCAGACAGCTACCAGGACAACGGCACCCACACCTTTGAGCCCTACCAAGTCCTCCCTGTCCAGGTTCAAAACACCTCCGCCTACAGCCGCGACCGCCGCATGAACCCCACCAAGACCGTCTACATGGTCTACTACCGGGCCACAGACGGCAGTGGCTACGAGTGGTCTGACCGGGCTATTACCCGAGAACTAGGACAGGAGACCGTGAAGAAAGGCGTGCCCGTCACCCGCCGGGTGCTCAGCATCCTCAGCGAACGCACCTACATCACCGTGGAGCCGGATCAGACCGCCCAAAGCTACACCGCCGGGCTTCGGCAGAAGTATGTGCTTGCCCTGGCGCTGTCGGCGGCGTACATACTGGTTTATTTCGTGATATGGGGCGTGATACTGTCGAAAAAACGGCGGTAACAGCTGCATAACAGGGCAGGCCCCAGCGATGGGGTCTGCCCTGCCTTTAGTTGACAAGTTATTTTTCAGGAGGTTCGTTATGGACTACTTAGATGAACAGGTTTTGGAGCTCAAGCGTCAGCAGAAAAAAGAAAAGTACCAGGGCCTGGAAACCGGCTTTTACATCCGTGACGAACTGCTGGAATTTGAGCGGGAGTTGCTGGAACCGATGGATCTTTCCATCATGCTGCCAACAACCTTTGTGACCATGCCACAATCCATGGTGCGGGTAAAGTACCAGTCGGAGAACCGGCCGCAGATTATCAAGACTAGCCTGGATACCAGCGTAAACTTTACCTTCAGCCAGGTGCCTCAGCAGGTGCAGCCGGAGCAGCTACGCTCCCTTGCTTCCCAACTTAAGGCTGTCATCCAGCGCATGAATCCGGCAAGCACCTTTTATGATATGAAAGAGGAACAAACCACCAGTCAGATACCCATCTGCTGGTTTGATTATAAAGGCTTTGCTATTGACGAGCAGGTCTATTACATGATGTTTGTGCTGCCATGGAAGGACAAGCAGCTGATTCATGGAACATTCAATTGTAAATACAGCGATGTAAACGAGTGGAAAGAAGCGGCCCGGCAGGCCATTCTGTCGATTGAAGCTAAAGAGGAGGAGCAAGTATGAGGGACAATTTGATTCATGTCAGCCCATTCCAACTGTTGGATATTCTTTCTGTCAAGGGGCATCAGCAGATCAATGAGCATGGGTATATCTCTTTTTCCGGCCACATTGATCAGGATCAAGAGCAGAATTGCATTGCTATCGTTCAGCAGGAGAACCCCGTCATTCAAGACAGGTGAAAACGGAGAGCAGTTGTTGATTTTCGCCGGGGTGCTGACTGAAATGAGCATCAAGGCAGAGAACCAGCTGCGGCTGCTAAGCGCCACAGTTCGCTCTGACAGTTATTTGATGGATCTGAATCCCCATATCCGTTCCTTCCAGGATCCATCACTTACTTATGGCAAAGTGCTCAATGTCCTGAACGAGGGATATCAAGGCGCCTCTGTGACGATGAATGTGGGGAAAGAGGAAAAAATACCCGGTGTCATTCTGCAGTACAATGAGACGGATTGGGACTTTGCAAAGCGTATGGCCAGCCGCTTCAACACGGTGCTTGTTGCGAATAATCTGTCGGGCCGACCCTTCTATGATTTTGGTCTGTGCAATCATGCTCCTGGGGTACAGATTAAGAGTAAAACATATGCTATTTCAAAGAACGTTGGCACCTATTTGTATAACCAACGCAATGGTGTCAAGGGTCAGTCTGAAATGGATATGACCTATTACCTCTATAAATCTAGGGAGGTACATGTATTAGGCGAATGTGTTAGCTTCAATCACCAGTCCCTTTACATCAGTGCAATTGACACAGAGCTTGAGGGGGCTGAGTTATACCATACCTATACGCTGGCTCCCAAGGCGGGGCTGCAGGTTCCTAAGCAGTATAATCTAGAGATGATCGGGAACTCGCTTTCCGGAAAGATTACCGCAACGCAGAAGGCTGTCGTGCAGGTGTCAATTGACAAGGATGAAAATAAGGAGGCTGGGGGACGATGGCTGCCCTATGCCACTGTGTACTCGACACCGGACGGAACTGGCTGGTATTGTATGCCTGAGGTGGGTGACTCTATCCGGCTATATGCGCCTAATGAGCATGACGAGCAGGTTTATATAGCCAGCGCAGTTCACTTGCCGCTTAGTTCTGGCCCTGAGCGGGGTAATCCGGACTTTAAGTCTATTATGAATAAGCAGCGTAAGGAGATACTCTTTACACCTGAGACACTGATTTTGACAAACAATGCCGGGATGTCAATAGAACTGTCTGATCAAGAGGGGATAAAAATTATCAGCGATAAGGCCATCAAAATTCAATCGGATTCTTCGGTAGATATTACCAGTACCAGTTCCACATTGAGCGTTACCGCGCCAAAACGGCTGACATTCACACAAGCTGGAACCCAAATGGATATGCAAGACAAATTGCTATTCAAGGGGGCGCAAGTACGATTGGACTGACAGGTAATGACTATGAATCGGCAAGAAGAAGTTTTTGAAATTGCTCGCTAAGTGTTGTCAAAGCAAGCTCGGGAGGACGATCAGAAACTATATGATAGCTATAATAAGCATAAAGATGCGGTATTATCTGACTTTTATCAAAACGTTCGGCGCCTGATTATACTCACCCAGGACAAACAGGAAAAATTAAGGAAAAGGCCGGTTCAATATGTTGCGGCATCCTATTTGCTTAGCAGTTCTATTACAGGTACGTTTGAATTTCAGCTATCCCTTTTAGATGACCAATATTTTTTGGATTCAGTAGAAAGCTGTGTGTATTGGACGCCTAAATGGCTCTTTGCAACAGTAGAGTCCGATTGGGAGATACTCCTCAATTCGGTCAGATCAAAGGTGATTCGTCTACACCAATATGAATTAGACGCAATCTGGAGATCATATATTTTTGAATTTTACAATGGTTTAGCAGCCCTATTTTTTGCTGAACACTTGAAAAATGCAGCAATCGATGGGGAAATGGAAAGTTTATCTCTGGCAGATGAAGTGTTTTTTACATATGGCGGTTACATGGATCGCTTTATCAAACTAGATACTTGGAAAAGAGAGCAAAGATGATGAAGTACTTCCTTTTAAAGACTGATCCACAGTTCGATACTTCTCCGATAATCAATGGGTGGTTTCAGAAAATGGACAGCCGGAATATTTGTATGGGAAAATCTTATCATATCGAAAATCGCCAGCTATTTTTTATTGAAAGCAATCCAATTACAGTATTCCCGGACGTTCTGTCCTTTCCCGCCTTTATGGTTACAGAGAGATTGAGAGATGTCATTCGGATGTATGAGCCGAGAATGCTGTTCAAAGAGATCATTTTGTTGGCTCAAAAATATTCCAAAGTATGTACATATCATTTGCCTATTATGGAATACGTAGACTGCTTAGCAGCTGGGAGCATACTTACAAAGGACCGTAGTACAATCATAGAGGCAGAGATTGATGCGTCCAAAATGTGCGAGCACAGCATTGCCTATATTGCGTCTGTTGGTAATCTGTATACAATCGCGCGGCTGGATATAGTAGAAAGCTTTTTGCGGCGTGGGGCAACAGGTGTGGGGTTAACGGAGGTAAAAGGGATCCATGAAACAATCAAAGGGTAGAATATCCCGTATGATTGGGATATCGGTAGGGATTATGCTGCTATTTACTATACTACAGGGATGTGGTGGAAGCATGAATGAGGCAACCATTCAGAAGCGGGCCCAAAAGTACCTGGCCAGTCAATACAGCGCTGACTTTTCAATTTTAAAGATTCGCCGTGTACCAAATGGTACTGGGCCGATTCCTAGACTCCGTCCTTCGTATCACTGGGAGGTAACCGTGCAATCCAGTGAATTTCCTGATGATACGTTTGCAGTATATTATCGCCAGGATGACTGGAAACGCTGGTATTGGTCGGACGACTACTATTCGGTACTATTTCAGGATGAAGTGGTCACAGCAGTGACGGACCGCGCCCAGAGTTTTTTTGGTGTGGACTGTATTGTGCAGCCAGTCTGGGGCATTTTACCTTGGCCCAAGGGTGTGGATAAAACCTGCTCCCTCACAGAGTGGCTGGAAGCAGGCGGCGAGATTTTCAGAATAGAGATATGTTTGAAAGACTACGTGCCAAGCGATGAGGATTATAAGGCATTTGGGGCGGAACTCCTTGCAGAAACACCATATACAGATATACTTGGTTTTGTTGTGCTGGATGAAGAGGGTTTCAGACTTTTTTCCAACAGTAAAGAAGATATTGTGGACTTTTGGAACCAGCATTCGGAGTTTCATGTTGATCAGGGTGACTATGTTAATGGGGGATTTTATAGGTGAGGTGGAATAAATGAGCGCATTATCAGATGAGCAGCTGACTTTACTGGATAACCTGATATACTACGTTAGCAATGCGCCAGAGGGTAAAATTAAGTTATATAAAGGAAGAAGCATCGAATTAATTGTGGAAGAGTCAAAAACCGTCTTAGATAACTATGGTGGGAAAGGCTATCCGGCCATGATGAAACGGAAAGAATGGGAACAGATACTGAATGCAATCGAAAAAGATAAAACCCTGGGTTCGTATACGATACAGAATTATGAGAAGGATTCCAACACAGAAAGCGATACATACAATTTTTGTGCGGCTACTTTTGTCAGCCCGGACAAATCAGATGTTAACGTGATCTTTCGGGGGACCAACGAGGATTTGTCAGAATGGACTGATAATGGGGCGGGGGCTATTCTTCAGATACAATCTATCAGGAGAAGGCACTAAAGTATATCGACGCACTGCCTTTTGACGGCCTGGTGACGGTAAGCGGACATTCAAAAGGCGGCAATCTGTCCATGTATACCGCCATCCAGTCGGATCGGGTGGGGCGATGCGTGGCGATTGACGGGCAAGGATTTTCTGAGGAATTTATCCGCAAGTATACCGACCAAATTGGGGCGAACCGGGACAAAATCACGTTGATTTCAGCGGAGAAGGACTTTGTCAATCCTTTGCTTTACACCATAGCTGGAACATGCAAATTTATACAGACCAAGGACCCTGGCATATTCAAGTTTGGGCATTATCATAAACCAAACATGGTGCTTGACAAAAACGGAAATTTTCTGCCTGAGGGAGAGCCGTCGAGGGTTACATCGTTGGTTCAGGATTTTAGCACATATGTAAACAGTTGTATTCCTGATGAGCAGCGTCAGGAAATGATCGATAAGTTGACAAGTGTCCTTGCTGAAGAGCTGTCGTTGGCGGATAAGGCAGTGAACGGCATTGGTGGGCTGATAGATGTTATATCATCTGTGCCTGATTATCTGAGCTGGAACTGGCAAAAGGGTCGTGCGGACAGGAAACAGGAAACTTTTCAGGATGAACATGAATTTGAAAACGAAGAGGCCATCCGACAGTACTTATTGGAACACACTGGGGACAAGAATCCACACTATTTGGTACGGGGGGCGCTGTTGCATTGCCGGTTCGGCTCCCATGCAAGGAAACTAAACCTGCTTCGAGATCATGGGGTCTATGTGCAGGAGTGCCCGCTCGTCCACGAATGCAATTGTGAAACACAGGCGGAAAAAATATTTCCTGGTTTGGAGTTTGCCGCTCCCCCTGTCCCCCCACCACTCCAATTTTACATTTAGTTAACGATTCGCCCAGAGATTCATCCGGGAACCCATTGATTTTTCTGACGTTGCAAATCAGCCAATCAACAAGCCAACCATCCAATATCAAGAGACAGATTGGGCTTTTATCAAACGGCTTGCCAGTATGCTTGGAGTACAGCTGCTTCCAACCTATATGTCTGATTTGCCACACTTTAGCTTTGGTGTCACGTCACAAGATACAGCTATTATGGAAGCCGATGAGTACACAACAGTATTCGATAATCGCTTCTATGCATTGGGAAGTTCTGAGGCCGGAATATATAAAGCTGATTTCATTTGCTACAATGTACCAAGTACGCAGTATTACGGATTAGGTGCATCTGTGAGCTTCCGGGACCAAGCCCTGATTATATGCGAACACTTTGGGGCCTTAGTGGACGGAGAACTGTCGTATTCATATAAAGTTGGACATCCTGGTCTGCTTGGGCAACGAGAGATTATAAATCCTAAATTGATTGGGCTCAGTCTGGAGGGAAGTGTCACTGGAACAGATCGAGAGATTGTGAATTTGAAGTTGGATATTGATGTAGGACGTGATGCAGGGGTCTATCCGTTCTCATGGCAACCTGAAAGCGGGAATCTCATGTATTGCATGCCGAAACTTGGTACACGGGCCGCTCTTTATTTGCCAAGCTATGATACTGGTGAAGCAGTTGCCATTGCCAGTCCGCGGACCAATGGGGACAATTGTGGAAATATGATTGATCCTCAGATGCGTGCTTTCACAACGGAGCATGGGAAAAAGATGTGCTTATATCCGAAGACTATTCTGTTCTCTGGTGGAGCGGCAGATGAGACTTTACAAATCCAACTAAATCAATTAAATTATATGCTGATAGAAAGCACAAGGGCCATTCAGCTAGTGGCCAAATGGAATATAGATATCTCTGCACCTATAGTCTCACTCAGTTCTCCACAGGCAATTCAGACCAGCCGATCGGTGATTCAGGCTGAGGCCAAAGTCGGACTGATCATTCCTAAGGGCACAGGTGGCGGAAATCCCCCCACAGGCGGTGGGGATACGGTTATGACGATGCAGTTTCAGTTTGATGCGCTTGGAGAACACGGCATCCTATGCGGAACAGAGTTTAAAACTTACCCTCCATTTGATGATGTGCCAAGCACATTTAACTTTATGGGATGGGTTGCTAATCTTGCGCTCGGAATTGCTGTTACTGCTTTGTTTGTAGCAGCTGCGGTTTTGACAGCGGGAACAAGTGTCATATTAACCGGTGCGCTTATAGGCGCCGCAGTGGGAGCTGGTGTCGCCACCACTGCAATTGCGGTGAGCGATTACCAATCGGGAAACGTGCGCAGTTTGGAAGATGCTGCTTTTGGCGTCGCGGGTGGCGCTTTATTTGGCGCTATGGCCGGGGCGGCGTTTACGGCAGCCCCTGTTGCAATTAAAGCAATTAGCTCAGCCCTTGCTTGGAATGTCTAGCGGTGGAGCAGTCTTAATTGATGGCCTAACAATATCCGGGCAGACAATAATTAATGCTGGTAGAACTGTATCTGGTGTCACCATAAGGGCGGCTTTGTCAGGACAGTTCATGGCAATGTCAAAAAACGGAACTGGCAGCTAGTCGAAAAAACCTGCCTCGGCTAATCAACTCAACCAGCAAATTAAAAGGGGGCAAGCTCCTCGTGGCGTAAAAAGGGTAGATAATCCTGATCCCCAATTTTCTGAACCGCACGTACATTTTGAGGATGGAACTTCTATCACGCAAAGCGGAAAAGTCCATGATGCGAAGAATGGAGTGCCAAAGTTGACAAATGAGATTCTTGATTGGTTACATAAGCATGGATGGTGTTTAAATTTAAAATAAATAAATTAGAGGAGAAGGGTTATTGTGGAAAAACTTTTTGACTTATGTGAAGTGTTTGTCCTAGACCCAATGCATGATCAGCAAATTACACACGTCAACTTTTCAAGCGGAACGCTTTCATTGCACTTTGAAGATTTACGTTTCAATAAGCCATGCTCACTAGAAGCCCAAAAATATTATGATGACCACAAGAATTATCGCAAATGTATACTTACTTTTTCTGGTCTACAAGAGGCAGATTTACTTGCAGAGGTGAGAAGAAAAAAATATACAAGCATAGAAGTTGTTGAGTATTATGATGAAGAATTCATCGAATTTTTGAAATCAAATCACTTTTGCGTTGAAGTTTCTGACCTTTACTGTGGCTATAGGACAGTGATTATACAAGGTGCTATGGTTACTCAAGCAGGTTCTTATGATGTAGATTGTATGATAAAGATATCGGCAAATACTGCTACATATCAGTGGTATACTTAGATTGCAAAATAGAAAGAACGCCAAATGGGCTTAAAAATTGAGAATATCTTGCTACTGTCTATACTCAAATAGATGCAGAAACAACTAAGAGTTTAATTCTTCCGGGGCTATTCTCTGAACTTGGATGGGATGTCTATTCAGATCACATTAGATTTATTTATCCTAACATTTATATGGGGGCACCGCTAATAATAGTATTTGCTTCAATGAATATTCTTGAGGCGGGGCTAATAGTGGGGGCTGTTAGTCGACACACTCGGACATCGGATATATTATCCGATAAAATGTTAACAAATCGAACGGGGAAAATTGATAGCCATGTGTCGGAAGTTTCAGGTGAAGCTGGAGCAAGAGCAGATTGTGAGGCTGTGAAAGCTATAGATGTTAGAACGTATCCTAAAGGTACGGTTGTTGGTGATTTGCCCAGATGTAAGGACTATAGATACGAATCTCTCTGCCACGCTCAATAGTACACCAACTGTAGAAATATATCATCCTAGCACAAAGACAAGCATTAAAATACGCTGTTGAAGGAGAAGGGGATAGAGAAAGAAGCGTGGTGTGCTTTTGATTCAAAACTCAGATTATGTGAAATATTTTGAAGGACAAGTGTTGGGCACACGGCCTATAAATGAAGTTAAAAATTACATTTTATTTGATTCTGTTGACACTATAATTGAATTGCTAGCACTCAAAGAACCAGTGCTTATAAAAATTTGAGAAAAATAGATGAAAGGCTTTGAAAAAACTTCCAAATGATCCTTCTGAGCATAAAAAGAGCGCGATTGGACAATCGCGCTCTTTTTATGGCGTCAACTTGTGTCATACTGGCATGGTTTCTCAGCAATTGCCTAATTTTTATCTGATTAGGTATAGTTCTTTGTCGACCACGCCCTGTAGCCGGGGGGTCATTGGCCTTGCTCCGACGGCTTGGAAAAGCCAAGGACCACATAGGCGTACTTTTCCCCCTTATCACGGAAGGAACCTCTGATATCGCCAGAGAGGGAAAAGCCGGTGTCGGTCCAATCTACATTGACGGTCACGTTTGAAAGAATCAATTGGGAGACAGGCCCATTGTGACCACGAACGAAAAAAGCGGGGTTTTGCGTGTAGTATGGGATGCCAACTATGACTGACATGAAGGCGCAGATGGGATAAAAGCCCAGATCAGAGGTGGGAGCGAGTTGCTCGGGAACGCCAGTATAGGTGCCGTAGGCGATGCGGCAGTTTTGGCCGCCGGAGCCCAGTCCGGCAATTAGACTGGACAGGGTAGATTGTGTCTCACCCTGGAATTGAGACAGAACTGTATCCAATTTTTGGGCGTTCTCGTTGAGCGGGTCAGGTAAAAAGTCGTCGTTGGGTTGGATCAGGTTGAGTTGATAATGATTGGTTTACTGCATAATTCATCCCTCCTATAGTGGGGGATGCGCCTGAGGGAAGGTTGGACATTATAGGTGAACAAACAGAGATTTTTCCCGAGGGACAGGTTGGGAGAAGTATTCATCCAGGGTATCCCATTCAGAAAAATACCGGCGGGTGCCATTGGTCTCGATGTAGGTTTCATGTCCTTTGCCAAGTAGGGCGACAATATCCCCGGGCTGAGCCATATCCAGGGCGGCAAAGATAGCCCGGCGTCGGTTTGTCAGAATGAACCAGGGAATGGTGTGACCGATTTCAGAGGCAATTTGCGCGCAGATGCGCCCCACCGGCTCAGAGCGAGGATTGTCCTCGGTGATGATGGCAAAGTCGGCGCCTTGTGCGGCAGCTCGAGCCATGTCCCGTCGGCGGATGTGAGGACGGTCGCCGCCGGCGCCAAAGACCACGATAATTCGGCGATGTTCATAGCCCGCCAAGGCGGACAGCAGAGCGCGGAAGCTTTCCCCGTTGTGTGCATAGTCGATGAGCACGGTAAAATCCGTGGGTGCGGGATAGATCTGAGTGCGGCCAGGTACGGCTAAGTGAGACAGCCCGGTGCGGATGGCGTGGTCAGGTACTTCCATGGCTTGGCATAGGGCCAGACAGGCCAGGGCGTCGTTGGCGTTGAAGGCGCCTGGCATGGGAATGAGGTAAGGGGCTGTGGCCCCAGCTACGGTGAAGCGGGTAGACAGGGGTCTGGCGCCGCCGTCAGGAGTGACGGAGCAGCCCTGCACATTCGCCCCTTCGCCAAAGCCAAAGGTAACAGCAGGACAGTCTTGGGGCAGTTGGGCGGCCATGGCAGGCCAGTTTGGGTCGTCGGCATTGCCAACAGCCAGACGGCATTGGCGGAACAGTGCCGCTTTGCAGGCCCGGTACTCGGAGAAGTCAGCGTGTTCCGCGCCGCCGATATGATCTGGAGAGAGGTTGAGGAACAACCCTACGTCAAAGGTGATCCCAGCCACCCGCTGGAGCTTCATAGCCTGGGAGGATACCTCCATCACCACATGGGAGCAGCCGGCTTGGGACATTTGACGCAGCAGCGCGTGGAGCGCGACGGGCTCCGGTGTGGTGTTGACCCCTTGTGCAATCTGCTTTTGTCCGATAAAAGCGCCCAGGGTACCGATCATACCACACTTGTGTCCCGCAGCGGTAAAGATGTCCCGGAGCATGTGGGCTGCGGTGGTCTTTCCCTTGGTACCGGTGATGGCTATGGTGGTCATGGACTTGGCCGGGTGCCCATAGAATTGTGCGGCCAGCAGGGCTAGGGATAGGCGGGGATTATCCACCGCAAGGGCGGGGGCCCCTTCAGGAATTGGGGGCTGGCAGAGTACGGCGGCAGCGCCCTGGCGAAGTGCTTGAGGGATATAGTGCCGGCCGTCGTCCCGGGCTCCGGTAAGGGCTACAAACAGTGTGCCTGGGATAACGGCCCGGGAGTCACAAGTGAGACTGGAGATATCTGTCTCCCAGGGACACTCCAGTCCGATGGCGGATAATAGTTGGGACAGTTTCATGAAGGTCGCTCCCTTCCGTTTTGCTGTCCCAATCTATGTATTTTAAACAAAAAAGGTCCCCCTGCCCACAGATGTGAGGCAGGGGGGGTTAGTGCAAGCCCAACCGGCTCAGCGTAGACAGAAACCAGGGGGGAAGGGGGGCTTGTACTGTCATAGGTTGTCCTGTGCTGGGATGGGTAAAGGTGAGCTGGGCAGCGTGGAGACATTGCCCCGCCAATCCGGGGACCGGTTTTTTCCCACCATAGACAGTGTCCCCCAGTAAAGGGTGGCCGATATGGGCCATGTGAACCCGGATTTGATGGGTTCGCCCCGTCTCCAGGCGGCAGGTGACGTGGGAATGGGCATTTCTGCTGTCCACCACCTGCCAATGGGTAACCGCCTCCCGGCCTTGACCGAGGGGACAGACTGCCATCCGTTTACGGTCAGTGGGATGGCGCGCGATAGGGGCGTGAATGGTGCCGGAATTTTCCCGAAAGCCTCCCATGACCACGCCGTGATAGAGACGGTAGAGAGTGTGGTCGGCCAGCTGGGCTGCCAAAGCTAGGTGGGCCCTGTCATGTTTGGCGGCGATAAGTAGACCGGAGGTGTCCCGATCAATGCGGTGGACGATACCGGGACGGAGCTGACCGTTGATACCGGATAGCGATTTATCACAATGATATAACAAAGCGTTGACAAGGGTGCCGTCTGGATGGCCAGGGGCAGGATGGACCACCATGCCCACCGGTTTGTTAACCACGATGACATCGCCATCTTCATATATAATGTCCAGGGGGATATTTTGGGGGGTAAGGTCGACGGCTTCTGGCTGTGGGGGAGAGATGAGCAAGCGGTCGCCGGGCTGGAGCCTGGCATTCTTTTTTAATGCCAGACCGTTTTGAGTGACCCGGCCCTCTTCCAGCCATCGCTGAGCTGCGGAGCGGGTAAGGCCATCCAGGGAGGCCGATAAAACTACATCTGCCCGTCCTCCAGGTTCAGGAATTGTCAGTGGAAAGCTGACAGGTGTGATCACTTGCCATCCTCCTTTTTTGTATCCTGAGGGCTGTAGAAGATCAAATAGACCACCAGCAACACTCCCCCTATGGTAACGCAGCAGTCCGCCACATTGAACACGGGAAAGTCCACAAACAGGGTACGGATCATATCGGTGACATAGCCAAATACCACCCGGTCGATGAGGTTGCCCAGTCCTCCTGCCAGGGTGATAGCGCAGGCCAGTCGGCCAAGATTGTGGCGTATATATCCCCGGATCATCACGTAGAACAGGACGGCGATTACCAGGAGGGACGATATAATCAGTATCCAGGTATGCTCTTGGAGAATGGAAAAGGCCGCGCCGGTGTTCTGAGCATAGGTAAAATCCAAGAAGCCGGGGAGGAAGGGAGTGGACTGACCTAGCTCCAGATTAGCTCGGGTGAAGTATTTGGTAATCTGGTCTAAAAGGACCAGGACAGCAGTGAGGACAGCGTATAGCAATAGAGTCACCTCCAGGATAAATAAAAACAATATCTGCCAGAACACAATTCTGGCAGATATTGTATCATAGTCAGTCTTTTTCAGCAAGGGCCTTATCAATGGCCTGGGCGGCATTTTTTCCGGCACCCATGGCCAAAATGACGGTAGCCGCACCGGTGACTGCATCTCCACCGGCATACACGCCGTCCCGGCTGGTGAGGCCGTCCTCATTGGCGATGATGCCTCCCCACTTCTCGGTGTCCAAACCTTGGGTGGTGGATTTGATAAGGGGGTTAGGGCTGGTCCCTAGGGCCATAATCACACAGTCCAGCTCAATGTCAAACTGGCTGTTTTGTTTGACGATGGGGCGCCGCCGGCCGGACTCGTCAGGCTCGCCCAGCTCCATCTCTACGCAGCGGATACCCTGCACAGAGCCGTTGCGAGGGTCCCGGCTATTATCGGGATTGTGATAGCCAAGGACAGAGATTGGATTGGTGAGGGTTTTGAAGATAATGCCTTCGTCCTTGGCGTGTTCTACTTCCTCCGCCCGGGCGGGCAGCTCCGCCTCGGAGCGGCGATAGACAATGTAGACCTCAGCGCCCAGCCTCCTGGCGCTCCGGGCGGCATCCATGGCCACGTTGCCGCCCCCTACCACAGCCACCCGCTTCCCGTGCTGAATGGGGGTATCCGCGCTGGGGCGGTAGGCTTGCATCAAGTTAATGCGGGTGAGAAACTCGTTAGCTGAGTAGACCCCCTTGAGGTTCTCCCCGGGAATGTTCATAAATTTGGGGAGGCCTGCGCCGGAGCCGATAAACACGGCCTCAAAGCCAAACTCGTCTTTTAACTCATCAATGGTGATGGCCCGACCGATGACCATATTGGTTTCGATCTTGACCCCAAGCGCCTTTAGGGTATCCACTTCCTTTTGCACAATGGACTTGGGTAAGCGGAATTCAGGGATGCCGTAGACCAGCACTCCGCCTGCCAGGTGAAGGGCTTCAAATACTGTGACCTCATAGCCCTTTTTAGCCAAGTCGCCCGCGCAGGCAAGTCCGGCGGGGCCGGAACCTATCACCGCCACCTTGTGGCCGTTGGATGTCGGGGGGACCACCGCTTCATCAGCGTGGGCGTTGTGCCAGTCGGCCACGAACCGCTCCAGCCGGCCAATTCCAACGGGCTCCCCCTTGATGCCACGGACGCATACCGACTCGCATTGGGTTTCTTGAGGGCAGACCCGACCGCATACGGCGGGCAGAGAGCTGTCCTGAGAGATGATTTGGTAGGCGGATTCAAAATCGCCCTCGGCCACCTTCTGGATAAATGCGGGGATCTGAATTTGTACTGGGCACTTAGTGATGCAGGGGCTGTGCTTGCAGTCAAGACAGCGCTTAGCCTCGTCCATGGCCAGCTCCGGAGTGTAGCCAAGGGCCACCTCGTCAAAATTGCCCGACCGGATTTTAGGGTCCTGATGGGGCATTGGATTTTTATCGGGACGCATGTTAGGCATGTTACTCTACCTTTCGATTGAACAGATTGCAGGCCTCGTCATAGGCGTGCCGCTCAAAATCGCGGTACATAGCGCCTCGGGCCATTGCTTCGTCAAAGTCTACCAGATGGCCGTTAAATTCAGGACCATCCACACAGGCAAACTTGGTTTCTCCCCCCACTGTCAGGCGACAGCCACCGCACATTCCAGTGCCATCAATGATGATGGGGTTCATGCTCACCACAGTTTTGATGCCGTACTCTTTGGTGAGCAGGCTGACAAATTTCATCATGGGGACGGGGCCGATGGCGATAACCTTGTCATATTGGGCGCCCAGCTCGATCTGCTCCCGGAGCAGGTCGGTGACAAGGGCCTTTTTGCCGTAGGAGCCGTCGTCAGTGCCGATGATCAGGTTGGTGCTGGCCGCCCGGAACTCCTCTTCCAGAATAACCAGATCCTTGGTTCGAAAGCCTACGATCAAGTCCACGTGGCAGCCCACATCATGGAGTTTTTTTGCCACGGGATAGGCAATGGCGGTGCCAACGCCGCCCCCTACCACGGCTACGCGCTTTAGACCCTCTGTTTCAGTGGCCCGTCCCAGGGGACCTACGAAGTCTTGGAGAAAGTCCCCCTCCTCCTTATGATTCAACTTTTCGGTGGTGGCTCCAACGACCTGAAAAATCACGGTGATGGTACCCGCCTCCCGGTCATAAGCGGCGATGGTCAGGGGGATGCGTTCCCCATCCTCATCCACTCGGAGGACGATGAACTGCCCGGGCTCAGCTTTGCGTGCCACCATGGGCGCCTCTACCTCAATGAGGGTGACGGTGGGGTTGAGTACCCTCTTTTTTACAATTTGATACATAACTTCCCTTCTTTATCACAATATTCTAAACAACACAGCGACTGAAGCAACTGAATAGCTGCTGTATCAACAGATTTGTGCAGTGCTTCATTCTACCACGGACTGGGCCGCTGCGTCAATTTGTTTTCATAGGAGATTTGGCCAAAATCATGCAGATATCCAGACCGTCTGCATATTTTCTTTGGGCGGATGGAATACTGGAGGAAAAGGAGGTCCGCTATGGGCATTTTTGGAGCAAAAAAACAGCCGCCGCCGCCCCATCCACGCAAGGAGCCGCGGTATGACTGCCCGCTGACAGCGGACAATATTGCGGCGGTATTTGACCGGTGTGCCGACTTCAACCGGAGAACACTGTATCTCAATAACGACCCCACCCGGCAGGTGGAGATGCTCTTTATTGCCGGACAGGTGCGAAACGAGCGGGCCTGCGACTATGTGCTGCGGCCGCTGACTCAAAATGAGGCGCTGCGAACGGCGCCGGACATGGACGCTGCCTTTGACCTGATGGCCAAGGGCGGGCTGTACTCCTTAGTGGTACAGGTTCGGGACAATGCTGACCAGGTTATTTTTGACATGATAGACGGCTCAGTTGCGCTGTTTTTTCAAGGAAGGGAACAGGTGCTCACCCTGTCGGCGGGTACGGAGGAAAAGCGTTCTGTATCTAATCCGGAGAACGAACCTGATGTCAAGGGGGCCAGAGATTCCTTTGTGGAGAGTCTGCGCACCAACACCTCCCTGGTGCGGCGGCGGTTTCGCGCCCCGGAGCTTAAGATTGAGGAACAGATTGTAGGGCGGCAGTCGGTGACGCCGGTGGACCTGCTCTATGTGGATGGCATTGCCGACTCGGAGCTAGTGGCGCAGCTCAGTGACCGCCTGCAGGACATTGACATTGATGCACTTCTGATGACGGGAAGCTTAGAGCAGTATGTGGTAAATGAGAGTCACACAGCCTTCCCCCTGACCGCCTATACCGAGCGGCCGGACCGTTTTTGTACCGGGCTGGCAGAGGGCCGGGTAGGAGTGCTGGTAGACGGCATCCCCATGGGGTGGCTGTTTCCAGCTACTTTGGACAGCTTTTTCCGCACCGGTCAGGACAGAAGTACCAGTTGGGCGGTAGCCGGAGCGTTGTCCGTCCTACGTTATATCTGTATGCTCATCACCCTGTTTTTGCCGGGATTGTATGCTGCGGCGGTACTGTTTCACCTGGAACTGATCCCGGTGAAACTCACTCTGTCCATCATCGCTGCTAAGGCTAATGTACCCTTTTCCACTTTGACGGAAGTGGTGGTGATGCTGCTGGCGTTTGAGGTGCTCCAGGAGGCGGGGTTGCGGCTGCCCTCCTCCATTGGACAGACGGTGTCCATCTTGGGTGGACTGGTGGTGGGCTCCGCGGCGGTGGAGGCCAAGCTGGTTAGCCCAGCGGTGTTGGTGGTGGTGGCAATTGCCGGCATTGCGGGATACACCGCTCCCAGTCAGGATTTTGCTGGCGCTTTGCGGATTTGGCGGTTTGGCCTGGCAGTGGCCGGCGGCGTGCTAGGGCTGGTGGGATTGATTTTAGGGGGAATGGCTATGGTGTACCGGCTGGCGGAGTTGGAGACCTTCCACGTAGCCTATTTGACCCCCTTTGCATCCAATGCGGGAAAACAGAAAGAGGGGCATGTGGTGCTGCGGGAGCCGCTGCCCAAGGTGAAGACTCGTCCCAATTACCTGAACACAAGGAACAGGAGGAACCAAGGGTGAGACGAATCGTACTGGCCACGGCGGTAGCGGTGGTCTTACTGTTGGGTAGTTCTGCTTCCCGGGAGCCGGACGAGCTGGCCCTGGTACGAGTACTGGGGGTGGACGGCGTCAGCCCGGTGGTACTAACTGCGGTGTGTGGTGGCCATGATCAGGGAGACGTGAGCCGTGGGGGCTGTGTTAGGGAGGATTTTGCCCAGGCGCTGAAGGATCTGCCTTGGGCGGGAGAGAAAAGAAAAGAAGAGCTGTCCCTCACCAGTGTGTCCTACCTATTGGTGGGGAGGGATATAGAGCTGGAGAAGGTGCTGGAGGAGGTGCTCCGCAGTCAGGAATTGGGTGCCGCATCCACGGTTTGGCTGGCAGACGGCAGTGTGGAGCAATTGTTGAGCAGCTGTGAGGATCCTGCCTCGGGGTTGTCCTTGCTGGTCAGGCAGGGGACGGACGCGCCCACGGCGGCCAAAACCCTGGCGGCGCTGCGCACAGATGGTCAGGTGACGTTGCCCCTGCTGGGGATTGGGGAGAACGGGCCGGAACTGCTGGGGGAGCAGGAATGGAGGAGAGTGGCATGAGGAGGGAAAAACTGTCCAGCCGTCAGCTTTCGGTGGCGGTGTTGGTGGGCGGTCTGTCCACCGCATCGGCCATTGCTGGAACTGCGGACTGGCGGTGGATACTGGTGGCCATTCCCGTAGGGATGATGGTTGCCTGGTTACTACTGTTCCGTGTAGGGATCACGCCATTGTATACAGGGATAGGCGGCAGGATATTGGCTATTCTTTATGGGGGCTGGGCGGTGGTGCTGATGGCGGATGTGCTCTGCCGGGCAGCCCGGCGGCTTCAGCTCACTTCGGGGAATGAGGGAATGAGTGGATGGCTGTTGATCCTGTTGGCATTGCCTTTACTATGGATGGGTTGGGGCAAGACTACGGCCTTTTTTCGAGCAGTGGAGATCTTTTGGTTGGCAGTGCTGGTGATGCTGGTAGCGGTGCTGGCGCTGGGGGTGCTCCAGGTGGAGTGGAGATATGTGTGGTTACCGGTGGATAGTTGGTGGGAGTCCCTTCTGGCAGGAGTGGGGGTGTTGGCAACCGGCCTGTTTGTCCTGCCTCATATATATAAGGTGGAAGACAGGGAGCAAGGGAACTGGCGCTGTTTGAACTGGTTGGCAGTGCTGGGGCTGCTGGCTGCGGCGCTAGCAGGGTTGACAGTTGGCATTTTAAGCCCCGGTGTGACCAAAAAGATGGACGACCCATTTTATGTGATGGCCGGGATGCTGGGAGGAAGCGCTCGGCTGGAGGGATTAATCTCCGCTTTGTGGCTGCTGCCGGATCTGACACTGGCAGGGCTGCTGTCCCGGGTGTGGGGGGAGCGGCGATGGCCAGCCTTGGCAGTTGGACTGGCATTGGCACTGGCCTTTCTAACGATTGGAAGTGATTTACCAGGATTGCTCCTGCCTATTGGCAGCCTAATTTTGGTGATTTTGACGATGGCGTTAGCGCCAGGTGGAAGAAATTGTGATTCGGATGAGGGGAGAACAGAACATCTTGTGTTAGAAAAACAGAGTGATAAAAGTTCTAAAAAAGAGCAAAAGGATAGTTGACAAGGTAGGGTAAGATTTGGTATAGTAGCAAAGCACCTTGAGGGGCGGCGTGATTTGCGGCAGTGTGGGCTGAAAAAA
>CAKNZJ010000242.1 GCA_932222125.1 uncultured Clostridia bacterium
ATTGGGTTCGTCCACATAGTCAAAAGTGTAGACGGTATGCGGCTCTGCCCAGTCCCCGGTGTCCCGGTAGTAGAGTTCCGCGCTTTTGGCAGGCGTTTTCAGCAGACCAAACAGTTTTTCGCTCTCCGGCTCACCCGGCTTGTAAAAATAGCCCCGTGTTTTCCTTGAAGTGATGTAACATTCGTTTTCCCCTACCTCAGCCTGGAACAGAATATCTCCGGTTTCCATATCCAGCAGCAACAACGTACTCTCCTCCAGACAGCCATTGAGGTATCCAGAGTGATGGGGTGTGTTCCACAGTTCACAGCTCACCCAAACGGTATTTTCCTGATCACCTGACTCACCGCGGACCACGCTATGGCCCAACTCCGGGTACTCATACAACACTTCGCCATTTTCATCCAGAACCCATAAATCATAGGAGCGGTTTTTTTCAAAATTCTCTGATTTCCCGCTCGTCAACTGATAGGGCGCACCTTCCACCGGCACAACGTCTTCCCAGTCACACGGCCCGCGGGACAGGCCGGAGGGGTAGATGATCTCGTAAGATGTGCCCGACTCCGGATTGCAGCCGGTCAGCAGGGCCGGGAGCAGCCCCAGAAATAAAAACAGCGGTATCCATTTGCGAAATTTCTTCATAACCGATCTCCCCTATCGAAAGAAATGCTCCCATGTTTTTGGCTCACTCGCCACGGGTGGGGAAGTCGTGTTCTGAAATCACCTCGCCGCTGTCAGCATCTTTCACGGTCACATGGACGGCCCATTCATCACCGGAAACCCCGCATAATACTTGATACCGCCCCAGCATAACCGCCGGTGCAACCGTGACCACAGCAGAGTACCATATTTCCACAGAGTGATAAGTCTCGGCGTCCACCGAAACTGTAAGCCCCCAAGGGACTCCGTTTTCGTCCAAATCTGTATAATCCGCCGCCGTTACAAATTCCTGCGAAATTTCAGCGGTAACAGGGTCACGCAAACAGCCCAGCCAATAATACGCCGCTTTCAGCTTTGGGTACTGTTCCGTTGTGAGATAGTAGCTGAAAGTGCCATCCTCATTTGCCAGCAGCGCATTGTAAACCGCCTGATTGGCCACTGTTGGACGCTGCTTTTTATCTTCCGCTTCCAGTTCCTCGGCGGTCTTTCCTCCCAATAGTGTCTTAGGCATAGTAATGACGATTTGACCGTCCTCATTTACCGGGGGCGTGTATGTATTTGTCGGCCCGTCCGCGCCGGACGCATCCTCCTGCGGCTTGCCCCCACAGCCTGCCAGCGAACCGAGCAGGAGCAAAAGCGACAGGGTAAGCGCGGCCCTCTTTCGTAATTGCCTTTTCTGTCTCGCCATACCTGCGAACCTCTCTTTGCTTTTTTCACCAAAACACACCACACAGCAGCAGGACATAGGCCCCCGCCAGCACAAGGGCGGTGATGTACTTTTAGACTTTAAGTATAGCACATCTCCCTGACGAAAACAATCACCGCTTTACATCCATTCCGCCCACCGCACAACCGGCGGGCGTGGACATTTAGGCTTGCGGCACAGCCCCCAAACTCCCATGAATACGGCTTCCTGGGGCGCTCCAAGCCCCGGCGCGGGGCGGGGTAAGGGCTTTCCCCGAAAATGGCTTTTA
>CAKNZJ010000243.1 GCA_932222125.1 uncultured Clostridia bacterium
ATTGTTTCTCCTTTATCTCGCTGTCACATCCTGCCAGCCAGCCGCTTCCGGCAATGCTCCGGCAGATTCACCACCATTGTGCGCACAAAGTCCCGTGCTTCCTCCTCGGTCAGATCAAACCCCATCGCCGGGAGGCGCTCATGAATCAGCTCGACACACCGGAGCATATCCTTTGCCAGCAGGAAGCCGGTGTCAGTCAGGTAGATTTTCCCGTATTTCTCCCGCACCAGAAGATTCATATCCATCAGAATTGCCATCATCTTCGTGACGGAGGCTTTCGAGCAGTTCAAAGCCTTTGCCACGGCCTGCGTCCCCACATCTGGATTGCTTTTGCCCAATTCATAGATTGCCAGCAAATAGCGAAGATGGGCTTCCCGTAGTTCTGCCATAGAATTGTTCCTCCCCAATGAGAGAAGGCATGAGCAGATTCTACTGCCCATGCCTCCTCACCATGTCTTGCAAGATTTGAAGTTTTAGTGACAGCCGTGGCAGTTGCCGCAGTCGCCGTTGCAGCCTTCACCGGACTTGTGGGACTTCCGCAGGGACCGGACAGCCAAAACCACAACGGCAATCAGTACGGCGATCACGATGATATTTCCCAAGATAGTAGGCATAACCAGTCGCTCCTTTCCCCGTTGGTTATCTTGCGGCAGCGGCCACAGAGCTTAACTGGCGGGAGCGGTCCTCCCCCTGATAGCCCTTGCGGACCAGCAGATAGATGATCGCGGCCAGAGCGGCCAGAGCAACCACCGTCCACACACCGAAGGTCACAGCTCCGGTGAACAGGCCACCCAACTGGTAGACGATCAGAGAGGCTACATAGGCAAAACCGCACATATATCCGATAGCGGCCCAGGTCCACTTGGCGTTGTTCATTTCCCGCTTGATGGCGCCCATAGCGGCGAAGCAGGGGGCGCACAGCAGGTTGAACACCATAAAGGAGTAGGCGGAGGCGGCGGTAAAGGCCATGGCAATGTTGGCAATCAGGTCACCGGGGTAGAACACCTGCATGGTGCTGACCACTTCCTCCTTGGCGATCAGGCCGGTGATGGTCGCCACAGCGGCCTGCCAGTTCCCGAAGCCAAGAGGAATGAAGATTACTGCGATCACGCTGCCCACCGCAGCCAGCAGGGAGGC
>CAKNZJ010000244.1 GCA_932222125.1 uncultured Clostridia bacterium
ATCACCTTCTCCATAGAGGTAGAGCCATCAGTGGTGACGGTGCCGGACGTTTTCTGTGAACATCCCGCCATAACCGACAGGGCCAGCACAGCGGCCAGCACAAGACTTGCTGATTTTTTCATGTTCAAATTTCTCCTTTCGATTTTGGGGTACGAGAAAAGAATACTGCTGTCGTGTAAAAATCAAAAGGCAAGTATTGTAAAATTGAGGTAAAAATGCGCCCCAGTATGACCAGGGCGCATTTGATATGGAAGCTAAACATATATCAGATCAGAAAAAATGATTTCCTCCACTTGGGCTTTACAGCAATTCATCAGCCCCACCCATTTCATTGGATCAGATGTTTTCAGCATCTCAGTGATTCCTTGGGCCTCTGCCATCTGCTGGATGATGGTATCAAACTGTTCTCGGGCCTGCTGGTCAATATCGGCGAGGTAGCCGTTCAGCTTGCCGCTCAACAGCAAGGCGTTATACAGAACTGGGCGGTATTCTTTGAGATACCGCTTGTGCCGCTGCCCCCACACGCCGACCAACTGTTCTTCTTCAGCGGGTACGGTCAGACAGGGGAAATAGTAGTCGCCAATCAGTTCATACCAAAGACCGTTGTTCTCATTAAAAATGTACTTGTTCATGTTGAAATCCTCCGCTATAATATATTTGCACATACGTCACAGTTCTCCGATTGCCACACGCTGTTATATCCTGTTGCGGGATTTTCTTGCCCTTGCTTTTGCCCTTATGAGCAGCCAGGGTAAGGGTAAACTTGTGTGAAACCGAATAAAGGGATAAGGCGAACACACTGTAAAAAATCTTTTGTTTTCAAGGTTTTTGGAGGATTTTATTGAAAATCTACGGTGAGCGATAACCGCTCATAAAATCGTAGTATTCAAATTCCAGTTTATCGCTCTGATGATAGCATGGTACATGCTTTTTGCCAACTTTTTTTCATGAAATCGCCGGAGTTTTAACCAGTAACACTTATCTTGAAAAGGGACTATAAAAGTCTACTGTTTACAAACGGAGGGAAGGGTGATACAATGCTTACTGACCGATCTCCACTTCGGTCCAAACGGCGGACAGAATGCCGCGGGTAGCCATAGGCGTGAGGCTGCCCGGAAGGAACGTCCGCCGCTGTGCCACGCGCCGGCACTCTAAATATAATCTGGAGGTTTTTTTATGCGCAAGTTTTCTCTGAGAGACATGACCCTTGCCGCGTCCATTGCCGCCGTTTACGCAACACTCACCCTTGTTTTGCCTATTCCGCAATATGGTGGCATACAGTTGAGGGTAGCGGAAGCGCTCACGGTACTGCCATTTTTATTTCCGGCAGCTGTCCCTGGACTGACCGTTGGCTGTTTCCTGGCCAATCTGCTGGGCTCCCACATGGTGGTGGACTGGATATTTGGCACTCTGGCCACCTTGTTAGCCGCTCTATGGACATCCCGAATGAAAAACCGTTGGCTGGTCCCTTTGCCCCCGGTAATCTGCAATGCGCTGATCGTAGGCGCTGAAATTGCCTACTTTTTTCCTGAGGGAATGGCATTCTGGCCCGCTTATGCTCTGAATGCGTTCACGGTGGGAGTGGGGGAATTGATTGCCTGCTATGTGTTGGGCAGTCTGTTGCTGACTGCCTTGCCCCGGATCAAGTTTTTTCAGCCGTTCCTGCGTCAGCCGGGGCAGATCCAGCCGGCATAGGGTGAAAGAGTATACTTGTTGTTTGCCGTTTGGGGCATTGTATGAAAAAAGGCGCGATGGTTAGGCAGAGTCCCATAAGGAAGTAAATGAGATTTTCGGTGAAACCGGCGTGGCGAAAGTCACGCCGGTTTTTCTATCTCTGCCGGCAGTTCTGGTTTCACAAGCGAAATCCTTATTTTCCCCACATAAGTAAAGTGAACTTCAATCGTGACATGCTTTTTCCCGCCGATTTTCTCCGGGCTGTGGATTACGGTTTTTTCAATTAGTTCGTTTACTGTAGCAGCATTAAGTTCCTATCAAGTCGGAATACCTCTCGGCAAGCTGAAGGAAACGCCCCACATCGGCGATTTGTCCGGCTTCATTTTCAATTTCCTGTTCTAGTGAAACGGCAAGTCTCTGAATTTCTTCCTGCTTCATTTCATACTGTGCCGAGAGCTTTTGAAAACGAAGGTCACTCAGTTTGCCAAGAACGGAATCCTCATAAAGCCGTTGGATGATCTTATCCAAATCCTCCATACGTTTCTGCGCCCCTGATAGGACTTTCCGTTTCTGTATCAGTTCCGCTTTCCGGCTGATTTCGTCCTGTGCCAGCATTTCCTATGTAAAATCATCCCGGAACAAACGCACATAGGTCAGCGTCCCTTGAACGCATTCCAGCACCCGCTTATAAAGCGTGACTTCCCGGATGTTAAAAATAAATTTTTCTTTGCTCATATTGGCTATTTTACAATCACATTCTCAAGCCAGGTTTCCATCGTTTCTTTCGTAGTCCCAGCTTCAAAACGCTTTCCTTCCAACCAGTTCACAGAGTCCGAAAACAACCCATGCAGATTATCGGTACTGGAGCCAATCCCGCTGCTATGGGAAGTGCAGAAGGGGATTATTGTCTTTCCTGAAAAATCATAGCGTTCCAAAAAGGTGCTGATAATTCTCGGTGCTTGACCATGCCAGATCGGATAGCCGAGAATAATCGTATCGTATTCTTCCATATTTTCTACACTATCAACGATTGGAGGACGTGCAGAAGGATCATTTTGCTCCTGATCCGCCCGTCCATTCGTATAATAAGCCAAATCCGCCTTCGTATAAGGGACTTCCGGCACAATTTCATAAATATCAGCATCTAAAATTTCCGCCGCATATTCCGCTAACGGCTCCGTTGTTCCGGTAGCGGAAAAATACACCACCAAAGTTTTCTGCTCCATATTTGTTTCCTTTTCCAACCCTGAAACAGACTCGGACGGTTCCTGAGTTTCCGTTTCAGAGCTTTCTTTGTTATAATCTATGGATTGTTCCGTCTGTACTTCCGACTGTCCCGAAATGCTTTCCTGTCCGCCCTTTGCCGCGATATTCCTACAGCCAGCCATGACAAAAAGCAGTATAAAGAAAAACAGTACACAAATTGATTTTTTCATCGTTACCGCCTCCTTTCATCCAGTGCTTTCAAAAGATAAGCCATATTTCGCCCAAGACTTCTCATGGTTTCCAGACCTTCGTCATCCGACTGAACATCCCCCGGCATCTGGCCGTAAGCCATCGACCAATAGGAAGAACCGACTACAAACATATTTTGCAGCATAAAGAAGTGGTTCATGGAATCCAGTGCGGAAAGTGCGCCGCCTCTGCGTGCTGCCGTAACAGCTGCGCCGGCTTTATGTGCGAACAGATTTTCACTCCGGTTCATATCCGTCACCACGGACGCCCGTTCCAAAAGCGCCTGCATATTCGCAGACATATTTGCCGTATAAACCGGGGAACCGAGAATGATTCCGTCAGCCTGTGTCATTTTTTCAAAGATTTCCTGAAACAGATCCTTTTTGTGAACGCAGTTTTTCCTTCCGCCGCAGGCCCAGCAAGCCTTACACGGTTCCATTTTTTTGCCGGAAAGCTGAATCATCTCTGTTTCAATGTCTTCTTTATTCAGCTCCTCAAATACGGTATTGATAAGTAGCGCCGTATTTCCATCTTTTCTCGCGCTGCTGTTAATCGCTAAAACCTTCATGTCTATTTCATCCATCTATGTATCCTTAATACCAGTCATGCTTCTCGCCACGGTCAAGATCATTGATCCGCTCCATTTCCTCCTCAGTCAAAGAGAAATGATACAGTTCCGTGTTCTCCCTGATGTGGTCGGGATTACTGGAACCGGGAATTACTACCACGCCTTTTTGCAAGTTCCACCGCAAAATGACCTGTGCGGAAGACACATCGTGCGCTTCAGCAATTGCCGAAATCACCGGATTGCCAAGCAGCTCTGCCGTATGTCCCCGTCCGCCCAGCGGATACCAGCCCTGCACTACAATCCCCAAATCCTGAATAAATGGGATGACATCATTTTCCTGGTAGTAGGGATGAATCTCGTTCTGCACGAGTGCGGGAACCGTATCCACCTGCGGCAGAAATTCGGTCAGTTCCTCCACATACCAGTTAGACAGGCCAATGGAACGGATCTTTCCATCTGCCACAAACTGCTCCATCGCTTTGTATGCCTTCACATCGTTGTCATCCGGGTGGTGCAGGAGCATCATATCCACATAGCCGATATTCAGACGATCCAGACACGCCTGAATAGACTGCTCCGGGTTTTTCATTTCGCTGCCCGGATAGATTTTTGTGATAACGAAAATGTCCTCCCGCCGGATGATGCCCTCGTCGATTGCCTCCCGGATTGCCTGACCGATTTCCTCCTCGTTGCCGTATGCAGAGGCGGTGTCAATAAGACGCGCGCCACTGGACAGCGCAGATTTTAAAGCATTGATACATTCATCCCCGTGAAAGCTGTAGGTTCCCAGCCCATTGATCGGCATCTCATAGCCGCTGTTCAGTATGACTGTCTTTGTTTCAAAATCAAATTCTGCTTTCATAGTAGTTTCCTCCTCTGTATCTGTTGCAGCACTCTCCTGGGCTGCCGCTTCTTCGCCTTCCTGTGCGCCTTCCGCCGCCGTAGATGTTTCTATATTTCCGTCTGCGTCCGTTTCCGTCTGCATGATCTGACCACAGGCTGTCATAGAAAATACCAGCGTCAGAAGAAGCGCAAGGCTAACTATTTTCTTCATTTACATCCTCCTCAACCGCATCGTTTCTTATAGTTTTAAGTACCTTCGCAGGCACGCCCCCCACCACAGTATAAGGTGCAACGTCTTTTATCACTACGGCTCCTGCCGCCACCACAGACCATTCTCCAATCGTTACACCGGGCAGGATTGTGGCGTTTGAGCCAATCCAGACATGGTTTCCGATGGTGATCGGCGCATAATGATTTTTACGGTTATTTGCCGGATCAAGGTCATGGTTAATGGTTGCAAGTACTACATTGTGTCCAATGAAAGCGCCGTCCCCAATGATAATGCCGCCCTGATCCTGAAAATGGCAGCCGGAATTGATAAACACATCTTTTCCAATCGAAATATTTTTTCCGAAGTCGGTGTAAAACGGCGGAAACAAGCGGAACGTATCGTCAATCTTTTTTCCTGTGAGCTGTTCCATAAGCTCCCGCAATTCTGCCGGAGTATGGTAACGGTTGTTGATTTCCATCCCGATCTGGATTGCCTCCTGAAAAAGCGTATTTGCGTGTGCGGCATACGCCGGATGCTTTTCTAACTGCGTACCAAATCCTTTGATGATTTCCTCCACTGTCAAAACTTTTTTGTCTCCTTTCCCGCAGGTTAAAGCATTTCCTTCTCCCATTCCCGCAGGGTGTGTACGCCGGTTTCATCGCCCAGCTTTTCCAGACGGCGAATTTCTTCTGCGGTCAATGTGATCTGCGCCGCTTGCGCTGCCTCCCCGACCTGCTTTACCTTCGTCACGCCGATAATCGGGAGCGCCCCTTTGGAAATGGCCCATGCTGTTGCGACCTGCGCGGGGCTTGCGTTAAAGCGTGTGCCAATCACGGACAACTCCTCAATCAGTGCAGATAGTTCCTTCAAATGTGGATTGTAAGCATCGCCGCGTCCGGTTCCTGCCGGGAAAGGATGTGTTTCATTATATCGTCCGGTAAGCGCCCCCTGCTCTAAGACCATATAGGCAAAAAAGGCAATGCCGTTTTCCTTACAATAGTCGAGGATGCCAGCCCGCTCCGAGGAACGATGTAGCAGACTAAAATGGTTCTGCACCGCAGAGATTTTTAATCCTTCTGCCGCAAGAATCTCATTTACCCGTTTTATCTCAGAGAGATTATGGTTGGAAACGCCAATCTTTTTAATCTGGCCGCTCTTAGCAAGCGGGATCAGCTTCCTCCGGCAATTCAGCCGGGACTTCCATAGCGCCCGTCAGCGGTTGGCCCGTCTCGTCAAAGCCGATTTCGTGATTGCCAAGTGCAAAAGCGCCGTTGTCAGCATCTTTCCAACGCTGATTACTGAGATATTCTTTTATTTTGTTACGCTGCTCCTCGGTATAATAATCCATGTGGCCACGGCTCATATCGCGGGACATATCGTACATGGACATCGTTGCCACGGCCTTTATGCGGGTATCTGTTCCCGCAGCGGTGATCGCCATGCCGGACAGACCGCAGATTCCGATCACACCGATACGGTTTCTGTCTACAAAGTCCAGCAGTCCAATGTAATCAACGGCGGCGTTGTAATCCTCGGTAAAAATATCGGGAGAAGCAGTATTGCGAACAGAGCCGCCGCTTTCTCCGCCAAAAGAAGGATCAAACGCCAATGCTACAAATCCATAAGCAGCCATCTGCTGTGCATACAGACCGGAAGCTTGTTCTTTTACCGCTCCAAAGGGGCCTGACACAATAATCGCAGGATTTTTCTGTGCTGCATAATTTTCCGGCAGGTAAAGATCTCCCGCCAGTTCAATCCCATAGCGGTTCTGAAAGCGAACCTTTTTCATTTCAATGTTTGGGTAGATTTCAAATGTTCTAGTATCCATCGTCAGTTCTCCTTTACAAAGTTATAGTTTTTTAATTTGTAGATCAGGAAGTCAAGGCAATCAATCTGCTTCTGTCCGGTACGCACCGAACCCAGTAATGTTTTTCTATATTGAGTAAGAATGGGGAGCGTATCGCAGTAACGGCCATCCTCCACAACCGCCATACACTGCTCGGTTGTTTTCGTATCGCAGCCAGCATCAATTAAGTTTTGATAAATGCTTCCATACACATCGTTTGCTTCTGCCATCTCTCTTGCCTCCTTCTGGACTCATTATAAAACTGCCGCAGTTAAATATCAAATACGTATAAAGAATGTATCTGCATACTTGAAAGGTATTATGATTTTTGATATAATAGAAGACATCAATCCAAAAGGAGGTCGCAAATTTGGATATTCGGGTATTGCAATATTTTCTCGCCGTAGCGCGGGAAGAAAGTATTACAAAAGCTGCGGAGGCTCTGCAAATGACGCAGCCGCCGCTTTCTAGACAACTGAAAGATTTAGAAGAAGAAGTTGGAAAACAACTGCTCATCCGGGGGAGCAAAAAGGTCACATTAACCGAGGACGGGATGCTACTGCGTAAACGGGCAGAAGAAATGGTTGACCTTATGGAAAAAACAAAAGCGGAACTTAGCAGCTCTAACGAAAATATCAACGGGGAAATTTATATCGGAGGCGGCGAAACCGATGCGATTTCCTTTTTTGCACAGGCAGCCACAACATTACAGAAAGCACATCCCCTGATTCATTACCACATTTACAGCGGCGACGCCGGTATCGTAACAGAAAAAATAGATAAAGGGTTGATTGACTTCGGATTGTTGATCGGTCCCTTTGATGTGACAAAATACGATTACATGAGGCTTCCTATGAGCGACACATGGGGCGTATTGATGCAAAAAGACAGCCCGCTGGCCAAAAAGGAATCTATCTGCGCGGAAGATTTGTGGGATAAGCCTTTGATCTTATCCCATCAGGCATCTATCAGTAGCGAAATGATTTCGTGGCTGAAAAAAGACGTCAGCAAGCTCAATGTTGTTATGACCTATGACCTAATTTATAATGCTTCTCATTTTGTAAGGAAGGGACTCGGTTATGCGATTTCATTAGATAAGCTCATCAATACCACCGGCGACAGCGAACTTTGTTTCAGACCGTTATATCCGGGCATGGAAGCAGAATTGTGTATTGTCTGGAAAAAGTATCAGGTCTTTTCAAGGGCTTCCAATGAATTTTTGAGCCAGTTGAAGAGAGAGTGGGAAACAGAGTAATAATTTTTGGCATTTATTATAGTATAACAAAAGTTAGCTTATCCTGAATTCCTGATACTACTGGCAAGCATTGCAATCTTCTATAAGATTGCAATGCTTGTTGGTGACATGTCCCAACCCCCCTGAGATCATCACCTGCGGTGATGGTTGCGCGTTCCGTTGGAACGCTGAAAAATTGAAACCTAATATCTTGAAAAATAGAGAATGCTATGCAAAAGGTTTACTGATTGCATAGCATTCTCTATTTTTCTGTTTACCTGGCGCAAGTCATAAGTTTTGCAATATTTCCTTATGGGCTACCGCCTTTCCATCGCGCCTTTTTTCATATCCAAATAAGGTGGGCTATGAGGAGGAACTTCGGGCGGCAACATGACATTACAGTGTTATATTGCCGCCATTTTTAGAAGAAACCATTACTATCCCCTGGACGGCCGATGTCAGGAGGACTTTTTATGTCCATGCCTTGGCCAAACGAGCTGCTGTCTGGGTCAGCTCCTGCTCGGTCAGGCCCGCAAAACCCAATACCACTGTGGAGGGCAAGGGTGGGGCAGTGTGGCAGAACTGGCTGAGGGGATATACGCGCACCGATTGAGCCGCGGCCCGCTCCACCAGTTCCTGCTCAGACATCCTTGGAAGGGTGAGCAAAAAGTGCAGTCCGGCCTCCTGACCGGTGAGTGTGACATCGGGTATCTGAGACAGCGCTTGACTAAACAGAGCGCACTTGCGCCGGTACAAATTGCCTGTGCGACGTAGGTGGCGACCGTACAATCCTTGAATTAGAAAGCGCCGCAGACTCTCCTGCTCAAACCGTGAGACGGTGCAGGCGCCATGGGGAAAGGTGCTATGATACCGTTCCAGCAGGGCGGGAGGCAAGATCATATAGGCCACCCGGATGGCCGGGGCAATAGATCGGGAGAAGGTGCCCATGTATACCACGCGCCCGCCCAGATCCAGGCCCTGCATGGAGGGAATGGGCCGGGAGGAATAGCGGAATTCGCTGTCGTAGTCATCCTCAATTAGCCAGCGGTCTGGGGCGGCGGCGGCCCAGTGGAGCAGGCGGCTTCGCCGCCCAGCCGGCATGGTTACGCCTAAGGGAAACTGGTGGGATGGGGTGACATAGGCTAACCCCGCTCCTGAGGCGGCAAGGGCCTCCGGACTGACGCCCTGCTCATCCACCGGAATGGGAGCTGGGGTGCGCCCGTGGCGGGTGACCGTGGCATAGGCGGCAGGGTAGCCGGGATCCTCAAGGGCCACTACCTGATGGTTGGGCAGAAGCTGGAGCAGCAGAGAAAGAAGGAGATCTGCTCCGGCCCCCACCACAATTTGCTCCGGGGAGCAGCACACCCCCCGGTACTGACCTAATAGACCGGCCAGCGCGCCCCGCATGGGCAGATCCCCCTGCTGATGGCCCCGTTGAAGCAGGCCGGGGTTTTCATAAACGGCCTCCTTGGTGATGCGGGCCCAGGAGGAGAAGGGAAAGACCGAGGTGTCCACTGCCGAGGTGGAGCAATCATATGCCCAAGGTGTCGGTTCTGCCGGGGGTTGTGGAATGTCAGGAGCGGACGGCGGGACCAGGGGGAGCAGATCGGCGATGATATAGCCGCTGCGGGGTTTGGTTAGAACATAGCCCTCCGCCGCCAGCAGGGAATAGGCGCTCTCCACCGTGCTCATACTGACTCCTGTTAGGGCGCACAGCCGCCGCTTAGAGGGGAGCTTGGTTCCCGGCTCCAGCTGACCGGTTTGAATGGCGGAGGCGATGTGGTGATAGAGCTGTT
The DNA here is from genome assembly GCA_932222125.1 of uncultured Clostridia bacterium. Classification (GTDB taxonomy): domain Bacteria; phylum Bacillota; class Clostridia; order Oscillospirales; family Oscillospiraceae; genus Enterenecus. Next base: position 9,628 of record CAKNZJ010000244.1, read on the forward strand.
GGTACAGTGGCGCCCCATCCTCAAAGATGGGGAGGAAAAGGGCTGTGGACATACTGGCTCCCTCCAAACTGACCATATAAAAAATATGGAAACTGAGTATAGAAATGATGTCAGATGTGAGTATAATAACACCAGGACAAATATCCGTCAAGGGAACGGGCTGGGAAGGAGTTTTGTTGGATGAATGAATCAAAAAACAGAACGTTGATTGTAAGAATATGTGTAGTGGCAGTGATGGCGGCGCTGGTGGCGCTGAGTTCTAAACTGCAGATACAGGTGCCTGCCGTTGTGGGGGTTTCCAGGTTTCATCTGGGGAACACCATGTGCGCGCTGTCCGGTATTCTGCTGGGGCCGTGGTGGGGCGGACTGGCGTCCGGCTTGGGCTCCATCATTTTTGATTTGACTGACCCGATGTATATTGCGGAGACTCCCATTACCTTCGTGACCAAGGGGCTGTATGGCGTGGTGGCCGGGGCAATATTTTTTAAGGTATTTCGGCGTAAAAGCAATTACGTATCCGAGGTGGTCTCTACCGGGGCTGCGGCGGCAACCTATATCATACTCTATCTGGCGAAAAACTTTTTCTATAACGGGATGCTGCTCCATGAGTTATCTGCTTCTGCTTCCTGGGTTGCCATGTTGCAAAAGGCGCCATCCTCAGTGTTCAACGGTGTGGTAGCGGTCATCATTGCTCCGATCCTGAGCGTGGCGCTGTACAAGGCGCTGAAGGCCGCCCATCTGGACAGAATTTTGACCTGACCGTGGAAGTAATGAAAAAACAAGGGACCCCCGGCCATGGCCGGGGGTCCCTTGTTTTTGAGAAAAGAGAGAGGGAGGATAGACTTTCGTCTAATGTTCCTGACATTTGTATCATAGCAGGACTGTGGGGAAGAATGTTGGACAATTTAAGAATCTTTTGTGAAGTTTTCATGAACTGCGAACTGCTCCAGGGGTTCCCCAATGTGGGTGCGCTCCACACTACCCTTGCTGGAGAAACAGGGTAGACAGAAAGCGTTTGAAGATGCCGCCAACAGACAGGCGGGGAACTTCCTGCGCTGCTACTAGATCGATGGTATCGGTGAGCTCGCCGTCCACATAGACTTGGAGTTCACCCAGTTTTTGTCCCGCTTCTACCGGGGCTTCCACGCTGTCTGCCAGAGTCAGTTGGGTGGTGACGGAACCTGCTTTGCTTTTCTCCAGCAGGATGGTACACTCCCGGGCAGTAATGGGCTGAACGCTGCTTTGCTCACCCAGCAGCACCTCCACTGGGGCCAGGGCTTGGTCAGGGTATACCGGGGTGAGGGAATAGGTGGCAAAGCCATAGTTGAGCAGACTTTTGGCGCTCTCAAACCGGTCGTTGGAGGTGGTGCCGTGCATGACAACTGAGATCAGCTCCATGCCATCCCGCTCGGCAGTTGCGGACAGACAGTATAGAGCGGTGTCGGTGTAGCCTGTTTTAAGGCCGGTGGCTCCCTCGTAATAGAAGATGAGCCGGTTGGTGTTGGACAGCTGGAAGGTGCCATCTCGAAGGGTATCCATCCAGATGGTGGTAAATTCTCTGATGTCGGGGTGGTTGAGGACGAGCTCCCGGCTCATCAGGGCGATGTCATAGGCACAGGTGAGATGCCCTTGGGCGGGCAGGCCAGTGCAGTTTAGGAAGGTGGTGTTTTCCATGCCTAGTTCCGCCGCCCGCTGGTTCATGCGCTCCACAAAGGCGGCCTCGCTGCCAGCTACATGTTCTGCCAAAGCTACGGCGCAGTCGTTGGCAGAGACCACTGCCACCGCCTTTACCATGTCACGGACAGACAGCTGCTCATTTTCTTTTAGCCAAATCTGGGAGCCGCCCATCGAGCACGCGTAGGGGGAGGCGGTCACCATATCATCCCACTTGAGGGAGCCAGCGGAGATAGCTTCCATCACCAGCAACAGGGTCATCACCTTGGTTACGGAGGCTGGTTCATACTGGGTGTGGGCATCCTGTTCATAGAGGATGGAACCGGTAGATTTCTCCATTAGGACAGCGGATGGGACGGTGAGCTGCATAGGGGATGCATGGGCGGTTTGGGCGGGCAGCAGACAGAAAAGCGCCAAAACAAGCGCAAGGATTCGTTTCATGGCGGGGACCTCTTTTCCACACAATTTCTTGCATCCAGGATGTGAACTTTTTGCTCTTTCTATGCGCCGAAGGTTTTGGTTTTGTTGGAAAAAATAGAAAGGATCAGCAGGTATTGGAGCTGCCATATGTTTGCCGGGGCTGAGCTGACAAGGGATATCAAAGGACAAGTAAAAGCGTTCTCCTCGTTTCCGGGAGAACGCTTTTATTATAAATGTTTGATGAGGCTGGCAGAATGTTTACCGGATGGTCTTTTCCTCTAGTTCCTTGTGCAGCAGAGCTGCGAAGTCATCGAAGGACATGGAGCCAAGATCGCCGCTGGAACGATGCCGGGGAGAGACGGTATTGCTTTCCATATCCCGGTCACCCACCACCAACATATATGGGATTTTTTCCAATTGAGCGTCTCGAATTTTCTTTCCAATCTTCTCGTTGCGGTGGTCTACTTCCACCCGGTAGCCGACTTGATCTAGCTTACCCGCCACTTGGTCAGCATATTCAGCGGCCCGATCAGTGACAGGCAGTACCTTTACCTGTACGGGGGCCAGCCAAAGGGGAAAAGCTCCTGCAAAGTGCTCGGTGATCACACCAATGAACCGCTCGATGGAACCGAGCACTACCCGATGGATCATCACGGGACGATGAGTTTGTCCATCCTCCCCCACATATTCCAGTTCAAATCGCTCGGGCAGCTGCATATCCAACTGTATGGTGCCGCATTGCCAGGTGCGGCCCAGGGAATCGGACAGATGAAAGTCCAGCTTGGGACCGTAAAATGCCCCATCGCCCTCGTTGATTACATAGGTTTTGCCCAGTTCCTCCACTGCAGCCTTCAGCGTCTCAGTGGCAAAGTCCCAATCCTTCTCATCACCCATGTGGTCCTCTGGCATAGTGGACACCTCGATCTGGTAATTCAGGCCAAAGACAGAGTAGACCTCGTCAAACAGGCGCACCACGTTTTTGATCTCATCTTTCATCTGGTCCCAGGTCATGAAGATGTGGGCGTCATCCTGGGTGAAGCAGCGCACCCGGAACAAACCGTGGAGGGCGCCGGACAGCTCGTGCCGGTGGACGAGGCCCAATTCACCGATTCGCAAGGGCAGATCGCGGTAGGAGTGGGGCTGGCTGGCGTATACTAGCATACCACCGGGGCAGTTCATGGGCTTGATGGCAAAGTCATTGTCATCGATGACAGTGGTGTACATGTTGTTCTTGTAGTGTCCCCAATGGCCGGAGCGCTCCCACAGCTGCCGGTTGAGCATCATGGGGGTGGAGATTTCTACATAGCCATATTTTTTGTGGACCTGCCGCCAGTAGTCGATCAGACTGTTGCGCAGGGCGATGCCCCGGGGCAGGAAGAAGGGGAAGCCCGGGCCCTCATCCATCAGCAGATAGAGACCCAGTTCCTTGCCCAGCCGCCGGTGATCCCGCCGCTTAGCCTCCTCCAGCCGCTCTAGATACTGGTCAAGCTCTTCCTTTTTGGGAAAGGCTACGCCATAGATGCGCTGAAGGGTTTGGCGATTGGAGTCCCCCCGCCAGTAAGCCGCATTGCATGTGGTCAGTTTGATGCCGTTACCCTTAATGCGGCCGGTAGAATCCAGGTGGGGTCCGGCGCACAGGTCGGTGAACTCGCCCTGCTTGTAAAAGGAGATGACAACGTCCTCAGGAAGGTCATGGATGAGTTCCACTTTGTATGGTTCGTCTTTCTCCTTCATGAGTTTCACGGCCTCTTCCCGGGGCAGCTCAAAGCGCTCCAGCTTCAGCTTTTCCTTGCAGATTTTGCGCATCTCTGCCTCCAGTTCGCCCAACTGGCTCTCGGAAAAAGGTTCAGGCGTGTCAAAGTCGTAGTAGAACCCGTTGTCAATGCTGGGGCCAATGGCCAACTTCACCTCAGGGTGGAGCCGCTTCATGGCTTGGGCCAGCACATGGGAACAGGTGTGCCAATAGGTCTGACGGTACTGCTCATTTTCGAAGGTATACTGCTGATTATCTATGCTCACAATGATTCCTCCTTATATTGATGGGAGGGCGAGAAAAAACGCCTCGCCCCTGATCGGTCAGGGGTGAGGCGCCATAATGCGCTCCACGGTTCCACCCTGCTTGCGCTCCCTGGGGAACGCCGCTTATCAGACCAGGCTGGTACGGTGAGGGCTGCGCCAGCCTGGTGCTTCCTTCTGTAACGGGAAGGGCCCGTCCCGGTCCTCCCGGGCGGCTCAGAAGTGGTACGGCCGCTGCTGTGCGCAGGACGCTTTCACCAAGCGCGCCCCTCTCTGTGCGCCGCATTTGCGGTTTCTTCTTCGTCGATGCCATTTGAACAGGGGTAGTGTATCACCGAAGCAGAAAGAAGTCAAGAGGGTTGGAATTGACAAAATGAACCGGAACTCGTATCATGGGGAAGGGAGCGTTCATGTCAGGGCATGACGCGGCGAAAACAAAGGGATCGCAGATTAAATCCACAGGTTTGAACCGGAATTTTGGAGGGATTGCCCATGGGTATCGTCACAGAGCTGCAATTCAACGGCCCCTATCAGGAGATGTATGCCGTTCTGTTTAATGCCATAACCGACGCGATCAATATGGTAGAAATGAAGGATATAGCCGCCGCCAAGCAGAGGCTGAAAACTGCTCAGCGTGATGCGGAGGAGATCTTTTTGCTTTGGGAGGAGCGGGAGGAACAATCCTGATCCTCCTCCCCATATCCGCTGTTATTGGGGAGTCCGGTGCGTCAATCAAAACTGCCTGGAGCGCCGATTGCTCCAGGCAGTTTTTTTAAAGAAAACTAATAGGCAGCCACGACCCCTCCTGAGTTGGCGTAGAAGGAGCTGATTCCTCTGGTTTCATTGATGAGAATATCTTTGAAGCTGCAAAGCTTTAAGGCCAATCCTTTTAGATACTCGGCCCGATCCCGGCACAGGCAGTGGGAGATACACAGCAGCTCACCTTGGTGTCTGGGGTCATTAGCCATGATGGTGACCAGTTTGTTTAGGGCTTGCTTGATAGAGAGAGCCTGACTATGCCGCTTGATTTCTCCCTCTGGTGTGGAACCCATCACCAGTTTTACCCGGAGTGCTCCGGTGACCAGGGACTGTACTCGGGTAAGCCGCCCGGCTTTGCGCAGAACATCCAGGTTTTCCAATACAAACAGGGTGTTCATCTGAGTGATGCGGCGGTCTATCTCCTGCACCACTTGAGCAAAGCTGATTCCTGATTGGGCCAGCTGGGCTAACTGAAGGGCGATTTTGGTTTGACCGGCTGAGGCGGAGCAGGAGTTAAAGACGTGGAGGTTTCGCTCTGGATGAGCCTCTCGAAACATCTGGGCCGCCTGCCACGCGCTGTTATGAGAGCCGGACAGCATGGCCGACAGGGTAACCACGTAGACATCTCCCTCCACGGATTCATAGGCAGAGAGATAATCAGCGGGAGAGGGACAAGCGGTGTGAGAGGCGTCCTGAGAGGCAGCCATGGCCTCTACCACTATTTTGGGATCAAGTCCCTCATCATCCCGGTATTCTGTCTCGCCTACAAGGATTGACAGTGGTACGCTGAGAAATGGTCCGGCGTGGATCTGTTCCCAGCTCAAGTCGCAGCAACTATCAACGATAATTTTGAAACTCATAAGCAAAAACCCCTCATATGATTTTTGTAATTAGATAATAACAGATGCCCGTGGGTAAGTCAAGGGCAAAGGGGGGAGTTTCAGACGAAGGCCGCCGTCTGTATCAGCCTTGTAGAACAGTTTCCGCCACCTTGATCCCGTCCACAGCGGCAGAGGTGATGCCGCCGGCATAGCCTGCCCCTTCTCCACAGGGATAGAGGCCGCGCAGGGCTGGGGACTGGAATGTGTCGTCCCTCAGCAGACGGACTGGAGAAGAGGAACGGGTTTCCACCCCGGTGAGAACGGCGTCTGGGTGGTCAAAGCCCTGAAGTTTTCGGCCAAGCAGGGGCAGCGCTTCCTTTAATGCACTTAACACATAGCTGGGGAGCGCTCCGTCCAGACTTCCCCAGGTCACCCCGGGGCGATAGGTGGGGTGAATGGATCGGGGGCCTGTTGAGGAACGGCCTGTAAGAAAGTCCTGGACTAGTTGAGCAGGGGCGTGGAAGTTGCCGCCTCCCAGTTTGTAAGCGGCTTGCTCCCACTGGGCTTGGAAGCGAACGCCTGCCAGGGGATCGCTTCCGCCAAAGTCATCAGGGGTGACTCCCACTAGGAGACCGCCGTTGATATTGGCACCATCCCTGGCCCGGAGAGACATACCGTTGGTCACAATTTGGCTGGGGCCGCTGGCCGAGGCCACCACCAGGCCGCCTGGGCAGACGCAAAAGGAAAAGGCTGATCTGCCGGAGGGGAGGTGACAGGCCAACTTGTAATCGGAGGCAGGCAGCTTGTCCCAAAAGGATCCGAACTGAGCGCGGTTCACATCGTCCTGGCGGTGCTCGACGCGTACCCCGATGGCGAAGGGCTTGCGTTCCATAGACACCCCTGCCTTATATAACATTTGAAAGGTGTCCCGGGCAGAGTGGCCGAGGGCTAGTACTAGGGCATCGCAAGGAAGGGTATAAGCGCCCTCCGGCCCGGTGATGGTGATGGCGGACAGCCGATTGCCATTCTGAAGCAGACCGGTGAGCTGGTGCTTGAAACGGATATCCGCGCCTAGCGTCAAAAGTTCCTGCCGCAGACTGCGCACCACTCCCTGAAGAAGGTCTGTTCCAATGTGGGGCTTATGGGACCAGCGTATATCCTCCGGGGCGCCATGAGACACCAGCACATCAAAGATATGGCTGATGCGGGGATCGTTTATCCCAGTGGTCAGTTTGCCATCAGAGAAGGTGCCTGCGCCGCCTTCGCCAAACTGGACATTGGATTGTGGAGAGAGCTGTCCCGTGGACCAAAACTGCTCGATGTGGATGGCCCGTTCTTCCACAGGACTGCCTCGCTCCAACAGGATTGGGCACAGGCCGGCCCTGGCTAAGGTTAGGGCGGCAAACAGTCCTGCCGGACCCATGCCAACTACCACCGGGGGCAGGGGAGAGGAGCGCCAAACCGGGGGCAGGTTATAGGGGGTGTCCTTTATCTGAGATACCCCCTTGGGCGGGCGCCGGAGCAAGGCTGCCTCATGCCTGACGGAAGCCTGTATGGTGCAGACCAGGTGGACATCATGCTTCTTTCGGGCATCAATGGACTGACGGCGGAGAGACAGGTCAAACAGATCATCCTCTGGAATGTTTAAGGCTTTGGCGGCAGCGAGACGCAGATCGTCTGCAGTGGACCCTACCGGAAGCTGTAGATTTTGAATCAGAAGCATGAGGCACATATCTCCCTTTATGATGGTATACAAGATGAACAATATACATCTACATATATATACTTTATGATATCTGCTTGTGTAAGCACAGCATAACATAAGAAGGCGGGGAAAGGCAACGACGAGAATCAAAAATAGAAGAGGGGAGAAAAAAGTAGAAAAATATAAATTAAGTGTTGACAAGGTAGGGTAAGATTTGGTATAGTAGCAAAGCACCTTGAGGGGCGGCGTGATTTGCGGCAGTGTGGGCTGAAAAAA
>CAKNZJ010000245.1 GCA_932222125.1 uncultured Clostridia bacterium
GATCTTCGCGGCGCTGAACCTGACTAAGTGGGGCTTGGGAGTCCGGGGCACCTCCTCCAATGTCTATGTGGCGGCCATGATGGGCGTAAACACGAATATGATGACCTCTCTGAGTTGGGGCATCTCCAGCGCCTGCGGCGCCTTGGCCGCGATCCTGCTGGCATCCCAGATTCAGGTCATCAACCTTACCATGCTGGGCAGTGTCCAGGCAAACTCCCTGCTGGCCTTTGTGCTGGGCGGATTCACGTCGTTCTACGGTCCTGTGGTGGGCGCGGCTATCATCCCTGTTGTCCACTCTCTTATGGCCTTCATCAGTGGCATTTGGGCAAGTGCTCTGCTGTACATTGTGGTTATGCTGGTGATCCTGATCAAACCGGCGGGGCTGTTTGGAAAATCCGTCCAAAAGAGGGTGTGACGCCATGAGAACACTGAAAGATGATTATACCGAGTTGCAAAAGGCCCATGCGCCGCAGCCCCTCAAGAAGATGTCCACCCATCCACTGTTTGGCTATGTGGTCGTCAGCTTGATTTTAATGGTGATTCAGATCGTGTTCCTCTCCGGCTCTGATTTGATCCCGCTGAATGTGACCCAGGCGATCATGCAGACTATGATCTATATCGTGGCGGGGATGGGCGTGGGGCTGCTGCTGTTCATGGCGGGCCTGATGAGCTTTGCCACCGGCGCCTTCATCGGCTTGGGCACCTATCTGGCCGCCTACATCTTGAAGTCTTACCTGGTGCCCTACACCCTCATTCTCCTGATCGTGTTGGTGGTAGGCGTGGTGGCGGGCGTATTGGTGGGTTTCGTTTCCCTGCGAGTGAAGGGGATGCACCTGCTCATCATCACCCTGGCCCTGGCCACGGTGATGTCCACCATGTATGCCCTGCCCAACGATTTCACCGGTGGGCCCTCCGGGGTTTCCAAGGTGCCCTTCCCGGAGCTGGCCATGCTGTTCAAAACCAACCGGGATACCATGTATTTTGTAGTGCTGGCCGTTATGTTTTTGCTTGTGGTGGTCACGCTGAACATCATTAACAGTCCCATGGGCCGGGCGATGTTAGCCATGAGCAGCTCTGAGTCCTTAGCTCAGGCCATGGGTATCAAGCTGCTGAAATACCGGGTGCTGGCCTTTGTGATCGCTACAGTATATTCGCTGCTGGCTGGCGTACTTTATGTCAGCTATATGC
>CAKNZJ010000246.1 GCA_932222125.1 uncultured Clostridia bacterium
AGAATGTTCCGGGCAGGGAACGGGAGAAGGAGAGTGATTTTGTATGAAGCTGATTCAGAAGTTTTTAACGGAGTCCGGGTGTTGCCGGGCGGGGAGGAAGATTGCGGTGAAGGGGCTGATGATCCATTCGGTGGGGTGTCCACAGCCGAAGGCTTCTGTGTTTATGAAGAATTGGGATAAGGCGGATGCGGGGGCTTGTGTCCATGCTATTGTGGAACCGGGAGGGGATGTGTACCAGCTTCTGCCTTGGGATTATAGGGGATGGCACTGCGGCGGCGACGGGAACGGGACGCATATTGGGGTGGAGATGACGGAGCCTGCCACGATCCGGTATACGGGCGGTTCGGCCTGGACGGAGACCGGGGACGGGAGAGGCACGAGGGATCATGTGCTTGCCGCTTATGGGTATGCGGTGGAGCTGTTTGCTTATCTGTGCCAGATGTTTGGGCTGGACCCTCTGGCGGACGGGGTTGTGGTTTCCCATTCCGAGGGGCATAGGAGGGGGATTGCAAGCAATCACGGGGACGTGGAGCATATCTGGAAGCGGTTTGGGCTGTCTATGGGGCAGTTTCGGAAGGATATCAGGGCGGCTATGGACGGTGCGGAGACTGGGAATGACAGCGGCGGGGACGGCGGTTCTGGCGCGGGTGTTTCCGGGCTTACAAGGATTATGGGGAAGGCTGTGGCGACGGCGGAGCAGATGCGGGAGTATGTGAAGGGGAAGAATCCGGGGGTGGCGCAGTCGGTTTTGGATATGGTGCCGCTGTATCTGTCGGAAGGGGAGGCCGAGGGCGTGAGAGGGGATGTGGCTTTTGCCCAGTCGTGCCTGGAGACGGGGAATTTTACGTTTTCGGGTTCGGCGGTCTCTTTGGAGCAGAATAATTTTGCCGGGATGGGCGTGGTGAAAAACGGGGTGAAGGGGCTGTGTTTTAATACGGCGCTGCTTGGTATCCGGTGCCAGGTGCAGCATTTGAAAGCCTATGCCTGTACGGAGGATTTGGTGAATGGGAATGTGGACCCGCGCTTTAGGTATGTGGCAAGGGGGTGTGCGCCTTATGTGGAGTGGCTGGGTGTCCAGGAGAATCCCCAGGGGAAAGGCTGGGCTGCGGGAGCCGGGTATGGGGAGAAGGTCCTGGGGATTTTGAGGGAGATTACCGGGGAGGCCGGGAGCGGCGGAAGCGGTTGCGGTGTGCCGGGGAATCCGGTGGAGCCTATGGCCGGGTTTGTGAAGGTGTTCTATAAGGGCAGGGACGGGGTGAATGTGCGGACCGCTCCCTGCACGGGGGACAATGTGGACCAGGTGGTGTATGAGGGGATTTATACGGTGACGGGCATCAGTGCGGATAAGCGGTGGTACAGGCTGAAATCTGGGCTTTTTATTACGGCGGATGCGGAGTATGTGATGTTCATGGAGAGGCTGCCGGGGAAGTCTTCTTATCTGGTTCGGGTGGATATCCCGG
>CAKNZJ010000247.1 GCA_932222125.1 uncultured Clostridia bacterium
AAAGCCGGACTGCACCCCTTTGATGTACCCGTAGGGATCCTCCGTGGGTGTCAGACCCAGGCCATCCCGCAGGCCGTCTAAGGCGGCGCGCTGCTCTGGGTTGGGCGGATAGGTTTCCAGGAAGGCATCGAACTCTTCCCGGTTCCACATCCACGCCTGCTCCGCAGCGTCCAGCCCGCAGGCCAGGATGAGGCGCAGAAAGTCCTCAAAGCTCCGAGCCAGGGGGTGGACATAGTCCCCCGGCAGGTTGGAGGGGTTGACGGCGAACACCGTTTCCCCAAAGCCCTTCACGAAGCAGCAGTGGATGCTGTCCACCCCCGCCCAGCCGATGACCTCTGCCCCCTTGGGCGTACAAAAATAGTCACTGCGAGTATCTCCAGGTTCCAAGCCCAGCTGCGAAAAGTCAATGTCCAGTTTCTTATATTTCTCGTACAGTGTCATGGTAAATTCCTCCTGTGGTCGATTGCTGATATTATAGCACCATTGATATTGGGATACAATGCGATTATTTTGAACATCTTTCAAACTGTGAAAATCAAAAGTTCAAATTGGCTTCTTGGTTGGTGATGCGCTACTTGGCAAACCTGCAAATAGGTGTCAAGCCCCAAAATGAAAAAAATCAGCATAATTCTTGCGACATAAAAATGGGTATAGCAAAGCAAGCCGGTCGGCGGGGAATTTTTGCGAACCGGCTGAAAGCAATCGTTGTTTTCAGTTAAGCAGCGGTATTTGCATCAGCCTCCAGAGCCATCAGATGCGCTTTTACCCTGGCGTAGTAGATACGCAGGAACTTGGCAGCGCCAGCCACCATGTAAACGTAAAAGTGCTTGCCCTCGGCTCGCTTTTTGTCCATGAACTGAAAGATGGGATTGGCCGGGTCAGAGTGCTGGAGGATCGTGCTGACGACCATAAACAGGGTTTTTCGCAGATTGGGGGAACCGCGCTTGGAGATGCGTCGGGACTTGGAGTCGAAGGTACCGGACTGGAAAGGCGGCGCGTCCATGCCTGCAAAAGCCACCAGAGCGCCCTTATGGGTGAACCGCCGCACATCGCCGATCTCCGCCAT
>CAKNZJ010000248.1 GCA_932222125.1 uncultured Clostridia bacterium
GGAGGAGCATTTCCCCCATTCCATGGCGAACGCGGTTGTCCAGGCCGCACGGGAGCGGGGGCTGTCCCATGAGGAAATGCACTCCGAGGTGGAGTATATTGTGGCCCACGGCATTGTCAGCGAAGTCAACGGCCAGCGTGTGATCATCGGAAGCGCCCACTTTGTCTTTGAGGACGAACGATGTGCCATTCCGGAGGGGGAACAGGAGCGTTACGATTCCCTGCCGGATCAATATTCCCATCTGTATCTGGCCATCGGCGGCGTGCTGGCCGCTGTGGTCTGTATCTCCGATCCCCTGCGGCCAGAGGCGGGAGCTGTGATCCGGCAGCTTCGCGGCTTGGGTATCCAGCGGGCCGTCATGCTCACCGGGGACAGCGAGCGCACCGCCGCCGCCATTGCCGCAGAGGTGGGCGTGGACGAATACCATGCGGAAATTCTGCCTGCGGATAAGGCCAGCTTTGTGGAGACGGAACGGGCAAAGGGCCATACTGTTATCATGATCGGGGATGGCATCAACGATTCCCCGGCGCTGTCCAAGGCCAATGTGGGCATTGCCATCAGTGACGGCGCGGCTATTGCCAGAGAGATTGCGGACATCACGATTGCGGCGGATGATCTCCATGAGCTGGTCAGCCTGCGGCGGATCGCTGGCAAACTAACCGTGCGTATCCGCTCCAATTACCGCTTTGTTATTGGTTTCAACAGCTCCCTGATTGCCCTTGGAGCATTTGGCGTCCTGCCTCCGGCTACCTCCGCCATGCTGCATAACCTCTCTACGTTAGGCGTCAGCCTGCGGAGCATGACGAATCTGCTGGAGCCAAGTTGAAACAGCATAGGGAAAACCGGCCCCATAAGCCTTGGGGCCGGTTTTCCCTATGCTGTCAGATTGATTTCAAAGGACAATTTTCACAGCTAATGTTGTCTTTTCCACCAGCGGCATGGGCTTTGATTTTTTCAAAAGTCTCATCACTCAGATCATGCTCTACTTTGCAGGCGTCCGCCGCCGCTGTCTCCGGGGAAATGCCCAACTGAATAAAAACCTGCGTCAGCAGCTTGTGCCTGTCATAGATACGCTGGGCAATTTCTTCACCGGGAGGCAAAAGCGTAATATAGCCGTCATCGTCCATGTGGATATATCCGTTCTCCCGGAGATTTCGCATTGCGATGCTGACGCTGGGCTTGGAAAAGCCCAATTCATGGACAATATCAATGGAGCGCACCATCCCATGATCTTCCCGGAGTTTTAAGATCGCCTCTAAATAGTCCTCAGCCGATTCGTGGATATTCACAAAAAATCCTCCTTCCACGGAAACCTCTGTGCATAGGTTAGCACATTCTAACCAAAAATGCAAGTTTTTTTGAAAAGGGTCTTGACATTGGCAGTTAGCGGTAGTAAACTAAGGCCGATTTCAAGGTTAGAATTTACTAACCATGTCCCGGAGGAGGCGAGGCAATGATGCCGCTGACAATGGCAAAGGCAGGAGAAACCGCGACTATCCGCAAAATCTCCGGCAAGGACGAGGTGCGCCAGCATCTGGCGGAGCTGGGATTTGTGGTGGACAGCGATGTGACGGTGGTCAGCGAGATTGGAGGAAATCTGATCGTGCAGGTGAAGGACAGCCGCATCGCGCTGGACAAGACCATGGCAAACCGTATTATGATTTAAGAAACAAAAAGGAGGAGAGCAAGATGAAAACGCTGAAGGATGTGAAGGTGGGCGAAACCGTGACTGTGGCGAAGCTCCACGGCGAAGGCCCGGTGAAGCGCCGGATCATGGATATGGGCATCACCAAGGGTGTGGAGATTTTCGTCCGTAAGGTGGCGCCCCTGGGCGACCCCATGGAGCTGAACGTCCGGGGCTACGAGTTGTCTGTCCGCAAGGGCGACGCGGAGATGATCGAGGTCAACTAAATTTTTTTGACCATAAGTTAGCCTTATCTAACATTTGAGAGGAGAGAATCGAAATGGACATCAAAATTGCCCTGGCGGGCAATCCCAACTGCGGCAAGACCACGCTGTTCAACGCCCTCACCGGCTCCAGCCAGTATGTGGGCAACTGGCCCGGCGTCACCGTAGA
>CAKNZJ010000249.1 GCA_932222125.1 uncultured Clostridia bacterium
CACAGAGCACAGAGCACAGAGCACAGAGCACAGAGCACAGAGCACAGAGCACAGAGCACAGAGCACAGAGCACAGAGCACAGAATAAGGGATACCTACCTTGATATATTGAAGGGAATACTAATCATACTGGTGCTGGTGGGGCATTTTGGGGCAGACGCTGCTGGGGAATCACATATCTTAAATACGATCACCGTGTTTATTGATATTTTCCATATGCCAGTATTTGTTTTTATATCCGGATATTGCTCAAAAAATATTGCAAAGAGCAGAGAATCGGGGTTCCGTCTGCTAATTATATTTGCTTTGCTTCAAATCTTGTGGGCTGTTCTTAGCGGTATTTTGTTTCGTAGTTGGAGCGTGCTGGCCAATATGTGGATACCTGGGCCAGCTTTATGGTATATCCTGGCGCTATCGGTTTGGAAGTACTACTTAAGGGATTTAATTAAGATCAGATATATTGTGCCAGTTTCCTTTGTACTGGCAGTACTATCCAGCCTAACAGTGAGTTTAATGCCAGTGATGGCTTTGCCAAGGATAGTTGGCTTTTTGCCATTTTTCTTACTGGGATATTTTGTGGATCACACTACTTTGGAAAAGATAAAGCGAATCAATATAGCTGTGAGTCTGATCATCTTGTCTGCAATATTTGGTTTGTCATATTTTATTACGGTAAAGTTGGAATTACACATAAAAATTTTATCACATAACTATTCCTATTTGGAATTTGGCGTAGGAGATAATCCTGTGATCGGACTTGCCGCAAATGCAGCATCATATATCCTGGCTCTCGTAGCTGGCATTGCTTTTATCAGTGTATGTAAAGTATTTGAAAAAAACAGATGGTTGATACGAATCGGTCAAAGAACATTGCCAATCTATATCTTATCAAACTATATACAGCACGGTGTTTTGAGATTTCCAGGGGGATTTCTTAATCATATATTGAGTACTGACCTTAGCAGATATGCTGTTGCTATGCTTTATATTTCAATAACCATTATAATCTGTCAATCGGATTGGGTGGTGAATGGATTCAACAATTTGATCAATAAATGGTACCGGCTTGTCGTACCAGAGGAAAAGGATCATTTGCGCAGCAAAAACGATTGTTAAAAAATAAGGATGGTATCCCAAAAACGCCAAGCAAAGGGAGGGCGACCTATGGTCGCTCTCCCTTTGTGTATTCTAACACCGGGTTAAAATTTCTGCTGATTGACATAGTCAATGAATCGCACAAAGGCGGTCCTTCCCTCCGGATCACAGGGATACACCCCGGCATGTTCCAGCACGGCGGCAAAGACCATGCCGATTTCCTGCTCCAAAATACCCATGACGTTCTGTTGGGTGAAGGTGTGCCGCTCTAGAAGCTGCTCTGCCCAAGGAGCATGCTTGGCCAGGTCTGGGTTAGCCCATAGATCGCCACCATTTACCAGAGTGTGGGCTAGGGAGGCCATCTCCCCCTTAAGCCGGGGGGGCAGTACCGCCAGCCCCATGACCTCGATCAGGCCGATATTTTCCTTTTTAATGTGGTGTAGCTCAGGATGGGGATGATAGACACCCATTGGATAGGCCGAGGTGGTGATGTTATTGCGCAGCACCAGATCCAGCTCAAACGCGCCTTCCCGCATGCGGGCGATGGGCGTAATGGTGTTGTGGGGTTGACCGTTGGTATGGGCGAAAATGAAAGCGCTGGCATCGGTGTAGCCGCGCCAGGCGGTGAGGATCTGATCTGCTAGAGCCACCAGCTGCCCATCGTCGGGACTGCGCAAGCGGATCACCGACATAGGCCATTTGACGATGCCCCCCTCCACCTCTGGATAGCCGGCGAAGGAGACGGAATGCTCCACCGGGGCCCGTTCCATGGCGAAGGTGTACCGCCCTCCCTGAAAGTGGTCGTGGCTGAGGATGGAGCCGCCTACGATGGGCAGGTCGGCGTTGGAGCCTATAAAGTAGTGGGGAAACAGCTTGACAAAGTCCAGCAGCTTGCTGAAAGCCGCCCGGTCGATTTTCATAGGGGTGTGGGCACTGTTGAGCGCGATGCAGTGCTCGTTGTAATATACATAGGGAGAATACTGTAGGAACCAGGGCTGTCCCCCTAGGGTGATGGGGATGATGCGATGGTTTTGCCGGGCGGGATGATCTGCCCGGCCAGTATATCCCTCGTTTTCCCGGCACAGTTGGCATTTAGGATAGCCTTTTTGGGGCGCTTCTGTGGCGGCGGCAATGGCCTTTGGATCCTTTTCCGGCTTGGACAGATTGATGGTGATGTCCAACTGGCCGTATGGTGTGGAGGCAGTCCACTTCAAATCTTTTGCAATGCGGTAGCGGCGGATATAATCGGTGTCCTGGCTGAAGCGGTAGTACCAGTCGGTGGCCTTCTGGGGTGAGCGGGCGTATTTCTCTTGAAAGGTCTGGATCACCTGGGAGGGACGAGGGGTGAGACAGCCCATCAGCTCCGTGTCAAAGAGGTCCCGGTGGGTAATTGTGTCCTGGATGACGCCCTGTGCCACGGCATAATCCGTCAATGCCTGGAGGATGTCCTGGAGGGGAAGCTGGGGGATATCCTCCGGTCTTGGCTGGACATAGGAGTCTAAGCCCAGGACAGGCAAAAGATGATTGATGGCGCAGGTGCGGTCTGCCGGCTGAATCAGCCCTTTGCCCAGAGCATAGTCTACCAGAGCGGTTAAATAGACGCTGATCATGACATTCCCTCCCTCAAGCCAACTGGATGCCGCCTACGGGGCGGATGGATACAACGTGGCAGCTTCCCGGACCCAGTACCGCCTCAGTCTGTGATTTGAATGTCGTGAACTGGTCCAGAGGGACAAAGGCCTGAGCGGTGCCGCCAAAGCCACCCCCATGAACGCGGACAGCTCCCCTGTCACCCAGCAGGCGCTGGCACAGTGCGATGGTGAACATGAGTTCTTGGTGGAAGGTTTGCCCGGTGGGAACCACGTTTTGAAGGAAGAGAGCGGAGGAAGCGCCTGAATCACGGACCAGGCGAAGAAATGTCTCAAACTCCCCTGCCCGAAGGGCCTGAGCCTGTTGAAGAGCCCGCCGGGTTTCGCTGTAGAAGTGGAGAGCCCGGAGGACTGCCCGGTCCCCCGCTGTTTGACGCACCTGGGGCAGAGCGTTCAAAAACTCGTCCTCAGGCACCTCTTGCAGCACCTGTCTGCCAAAGCAGCGGCATACCGCAGCCAGATCATCGGTAATGGAGGCATATTCTGCAGTTAGATCAGCATGGCCTGCCCCGGAGTCCAAAATGCACAGGGCATAGCCGGTAGCGGCCAAATTCAGGGGGATCTGGTCAACGGTTGGGCAGGCGGGGTCGGCAAAGTCAATGGTTACTACCCCGCCGACTGAGGAGGCGGTTTGATCCATTAGGCCGCAGGGTTTGCCAAAGTAGATATTTTCCGCGTACTGACCGATTTGAGCCAGCTCCACCGGAGAGCATTGACCCTGCCAGAACAACTGGTTGAACATGGTAGCCACCAAGACCTCAAAGGCGGCAGAGGAGGACAGTCCGCTTCCCCCTGGCACGTTGGATATGGCGTAGACATCCAGACCGGCCTTCTGAATGGGACAGCCCAAGGCGGAAAAGCGGGCGGCAATTCCCCGGATCAATGCAGCGGAGGTGTTTTCCTCTTCTGACCGGGGAGAGAGCTGAGTCAGATCCACTGAAATGAGGGGGTAGCCTTCACTTTGAAAGCGGACCACGCCGCTTTGGTTGGGTACGGCGGCGGCCAGGATATCCAAATCAATGCTGGCGGCCAACACGCGGCCGTGTTGGTGATCGGTGTGGTTGCCGCCCAACTCGGTGCGCCCCGGGGCGCTGAATAAGGCCTGGGCTTCCCGGCCAAAGCTGCTTTGAAAGCCGGAGAGCACTGTTTCCAGGCGAAGGCGGCTGGTCTCCAGACGAGAGGGGCCGTAGAGTTTTGCCAGAACAGGGTCAAGCTGGCCTGTGTTCAGGCAACTGGCCAATCCATGTTGTCCCATTATACACTCCTCCTTGGTTCCCATTGCTGGAATGGGTTGGATTGTTCTTATTCTATACTATGCCCAATCAAAAAGCAATCAATAAAGCCTGCTGGCCCATTTTGCCTCCGGGATGGGGACATCTAATTTTCCCGATGGTTCGCGATAAGCGGCCGGGCAGGAAATTGTCAGCATTAAAACCTATAGGACAGAAAAAATGTGCATAAAGTTTGTATAATATGTAGAAATAAATGCTTTAGAAACTGAGATGTATAAAAAATCAGTTGCAAAACTGGAAAGGTTATGCTATAGTATGTGCACGGTGAATGGGACACAACAAAGTGGATCAATTCACCGCGAAATTTTTGTGCAAAAAGGAGAAGAAATATGAAAGTACGTACTCTTGCAATGCTCATGTCCGTATGCATGGTGTTTGGTCTGCTCACCGCTTGCTCCAACAAGGACAGCAAAAACAGCAGCTCTCCCGCCCCTTCTGATGCAGTCACCGAGAGCGTGAGCCCTGACCCCTCTGATGAGGTTTCCAACACTGTGACCTCCGCCGATCCCTCTGATGAGGTTTCCAACACTGTGGCTTCCGCCGATCCCTCTGATGAGGTTTCCAACACTGTGACCTCCGCTGATCCCTCTGACCAGATCACCGGAACCGTGACCGATCCCTCTGCTGACCTTTCCTAAATTAGGCTCAAGGCTGGCGGAGTAATTCCCGGATGCGGGAAGGTTATTTCAATGGCGGCCATTGCATGGTACGCCAGATTGAAATAGGCGCCGGACCAAGGATGGTTTATGGCGTGATATGAGGAACATCTCCGTCCCCCTTAACTGGGGGCGGGGATGTTTTTTTATGTGCAAGCATATTAGATATGAAAGTAAAAAACCAGTTGCAAAGCTGGAATAGCTGTGCTATAGTAAAGGTGTGATGTGCAATGTGTGGAAAGATTGATAAAATCATCACAAAAATTTAGGTAAAAAGGAGAAGAAACCATGAAAAAGCGTACTCTTGCAATGCTCATGTCCGTATGTATGGTGTTCGGGCTGCTGACCGCCTGCACAAGCAAAGAGGGCGAAAACAGCGGATCTCCCGACCCGTCCGAGGCAGTTTCCGGGGCCGTCAGCGCTTCTGTTCCTGTCGGCGGCACCATCGGCGTGTGCATTTACAAGTTCGACGATGCATTCATGACCACTTACCGTACTGTGCTGGAGGCAACTCTGAAGGAGAAGGGTTATCAGGTCTTGGTTGTGGATAGCAACAACGACCAGGCGAAACAGAATGAGCAGATCAATAACTTCATCACTCAGAAGGTGGATGCGCTGATTATCAACCCTGTCATGACCTCTGCGGCAGACGCCATTATTGATCTGGTAAAGCGGGCCGATATCCCCACTGTGCTCATCAACCGTGAGCCCACAGCCGATCAGATGTCCGCTTATGACAAGCTGGTGTATGTGGGCTGTGACGCCGCTCAATCCGGCACCTTCCAGGGCGAGCTGATTCTGGATACCGCCAACAAGGGTGATATCAACGGCGATGGCAAGGTTTCTTACATTATGATTCAGGGCGATCCTGAGAACATTGACGCCAAGCTGCGCACCGAGTACTCCGTCAAGGCCCTCGCCGATGCCGGTGTTGAGGTGGAGCAGCTGGATATCCAGCGGGGCGACTGGGACCGTAATCGCGGCCAGGAGATTGCTCAGACCGCTCTGGCCAAGTTTGGCGATCAGATCGAAGTGATCTTCTGCAATAACGATGACATGGCCATTGGCGCGCTTCAGGCTATTCAGGCCGCCGGCCGCAAGGTGAATGAAGACATCTATCTGGTGGGCGTGGACGCGCTGGACGCCGCGCTGGATGAGGTGCAGAAGGGTAACATGACCGGTACTGTGCTCAACGACGCTAATGCCCAGGTAGCCAAGGCTGTGGAGTGCATGGAGGCCCTGCTGAAGGATGGAAAGACCTATGCCTCCGGTGAGCAGAGTGTGTATGTGGACTATGTGAAGGTCACTCCGGACAATGTGGCCGACTTCATGAGCTGAGAAAAAGTAAATTGATCAGATCATAAGAAAGGGGGTGCGTGTGCGCAGGCGCACGCACCCCCTTTATGCAACGGGCATCCAATTTGTGGGGAGTGGCTGTGACTGCTCTGTATTTTTTGAATGGTACAGATTGCTCACAACCATTCTCCGCGCAGCAAAAAACCAGAAGGAGGCCATTGAAGTGTCAGAGTATCGTTTAGAAATGCGGGACGTCGTTAAGATTTTCCCCGGGGTCAAGGCTTTGGACAATGCCCAGCTCAAGCTACGGCCGGGCAGCGTTCATGCGCTAATGGGAGAAAATGGAGCGGGCAAGTCCACCCTGATGAAGTGTATGTTTGGCATCTACCATATGGATGAGGGAGAGATTATCTACGAGGGGGAGAAGGTGCAGATCAAGGGGCCATTGGACGCCCTCCACAAGGGCATTGCCATGGTGCACCAGGAACTTCAGCCCATCCCGGAGCGGAGCATTGGTGAGAATATCTATGTGGGCCGCTACCCGACCAAGCATTTCGGCCCGGTGACGGTCATCGACCATGAGAAGATGTATGCCGATGCGGCCAAGGTGCTTCAGGAGGTTCACCTCAATTTTGATCCCAAAGCCAAGCTGGGCACTCTGAGCGTATCTCAAATGCAGTTGGTGGAAATCGCTAAGGCGGTATCCGCTGATTGCAAGGTTTTGATTCTGGATGAGCCCACCTCCTCCCTTACCGCAGCTGAGGTGGAGGCCTTATTTGCCATTGTGGATGAGCTGAGGCAGCGGGGCGTATCTATTGTCTACATCAGCCACAAGATGGACGAAATCCTCCGCATCAGCGATGAGGTCACGATCATGCGAGATGGCAAGTACATTGGGACATGGGCCGCCAAGGAGCTGACCACCGACTTTATCATCACCAAGATGGTGGGGCGAGAGCTCTCCAACCTATATCCAAAGCGGGAGAACGTCCCTGGTGAGGTTGTGTTTGAGGTGAAGGACTTCACATCTATCAATCCCAGAAGCTTCCGAAACGTATCCTTCCAGCTGCGAAAAGGGGAGATATTGGGGGTTTCCGGCTTGGTGGGGGCTCAGCGCACGGAGTTGATGGAGGGGCTGTTCGGACTCAGGTGCCATTCAAAGGGAACCATTACCTATCAGGGCAAGAAGCTGAAGATCAACCAGCCCAAGGACGCCATTGACAGCGGCATTGCCATGCTGACCGAGGACCGCCGGCTCACCGGTATCCTGGGGGTGCTGTCCATTGCCGATAACGTCTCCATCGCCTCCCTGAAACAATATTTAATAGGGGGCATGATGCTGGACGACCGGAAAATTGAACGGCTGGTTCAGGATAACGTGAAGAAGCTGTCCATCAAGACACCGTCCTCTAAGACCCAGATCCAGTCCCTCTCCGGCGGGAACCAGCAAAAGGTGCTGGTCAGCCGCTGGCTGGCCAATAATCCAGACGTGTTTATTCTGGATGAACCCACCAGAGGCATTGATGTGGGCGCGAAATATGAGATATATTGTATTATTGCCGACTTGGCTAAACAAGGCAAGAGCATCATCATGATCTCCTCTGAAATGAGTGAGTTAATTGGTATGTCTGATCGGGTGATGGTCATGTGTGATGGCCAGGTCACCGGCTTTATCGATGGAGAGAAGGCCAGTCAGGAGAGCATTATGGAGCTGGCCACCCAGTTTGAGTAAAGGGAAGAGAACATCATGAAGAAAACATTTAGCGTAAAAAATTTCTTGTCCAACAATGCCATTATCCTGTTGATTTTGTTGTTGATGATTTTTACTGCATTACGTCAGTCAGAGACCTTTCTCACATTTGAAAATGCGAGGAACCTGCTGATCAACGTGGCACCTAGATTCATTCTTGCCTGTGGAGTGTCCGGGTGCCTGATCACTAAGGGAACCGATCTGTCCGCCGGACGGCAGGCAGGTTTGGCCGCCTGCCTATCCGCTATGATGCTTCAGGATATTACCTATGCTGCTCGGATGTGGCCTGGATTTCCGGATCTGCCCTGGCCTGTGATCCTGGTGATGGTGATAGCCATCATGGCAGTATTCGGTGCCATCAATGGCTGTGTCATTGCATTTTTGAAGGTTCCGCCCTTCATTGCCACCCTGGGTATGCAAACCATTGTCTATGGTTTATGCCAGATTATCACCAAGAACCAGCCCTTGGGCGGATATAAGGAGAGTTACCGTGATGTGGCCAAAAACAGTCTTGGCCCTGTCCCCATTCTGGTTGTCTTTGCGATAGTCATAGGCATATTTATGTGGTTTCTCTATAACAAAACTCGCCACGGCAAGTACATGTATGCCATCGGGGGAAATGAGAGCGCTGCCCAGGTGGCGGGAGTCAACGTGGCGGCGTCTTTGATTCGCATTTACATCCTGGCCTCTGTGATGTATGCATTGGCCGGTTTTCTGATGGGCGCTAAGGCGGGTGGTGCATCCACCGCTACCGGTTTCGGCTATGAGCTGGAGGCCATTGCTGCCTGTACCATCGGCGGTGTGTCGGCAAACGGCGGCGTAGGCAAGGTGTCCGGCATTCTGGTGGGTGTGTTGGTTTTTGAGGTGTTGAAGATATGCCTCCAGTTCCTGGGTATTGACCCTGCCTATACTTACATTGCCCAGGGCTTGGTCATCATTGTGGCCGTGGCGCTGGATCTGCGCAAGTATCTGGCTAAGAAGTGAGTGGGTATCTATGGACAACGAGAGACGGGATATGCCGCAGCAGTCTGATGAGCAGTCCGGTGACTTTCGCCAATTGAACTCGGTGGAGCGATTTTATGAGCGGTTTCGGAACGTGCCCCTAAAGTATTTAGACCGGTTTATTATCATCTGCGTGGCAGCCTTGATTTTGGTCATTCTTTTGGGGCTTCTGGACAGCTGGAGTTGAGTCTGTAAAAGTATAGGGGAAAGGGCGTACCTTCTTATAGAAGGTACGCCCTTTATTTGAGCAAGGTGGTTATTTTCGCACCAGATATTTTCGCATATCCAGGGCACAGGCAAAGAGGATGATGCCACCCTTGATGGCATATTGTAGATTTTGATCCATGCCGATCATAGGAAGCCCAACAAAGATCAGGCGGAGCATGAGCACGCCGATGACCACCCCACGGATTCTGCCGATGCCGCCCACGAAGCTGACTCCACCAATGACACATGCGGCAATGGCATCCAGCTCATAGTTGAAGCCGGTGTTCGCGGTGTTGGAGCCGATGCGGACTCCCTCCACAAAGCCAGCCCAGCCATACATGGCGCCCGCTAGAGCAAAGACCAGAACGGTGGTGAGAAACACATTGACGCCGGATACCCGAGCCGCCTCCTCATTGGAACCCAAGGCAAACATATTTTTACCAAAGATGGTTTTGTTCCAGATAAACCACATCAGCGCTGTAAGCAGGATGGCGAACCAGACGTAGTTGGGGATGGATACAGTTTGGCCACCGCCCAGGGGAATCTTGACCAGAGGACCTACCACAAAGTCCCGGTATTGGGAGGCCAGACCGGAGATAGCCTGACCATTGTTGTTGCCCTGTTGGATATAGAGCAGCAGGGCGGTGTACAGGATGAGCTGGGTAGCCAGGGTGACAATGAATGGGTGGAGCTTAAATTTGGCTACCCAAAAGCCGTTGAAGGCGCCGATGAGAGCGCCTAGGGCCACCGAGATCAAGATGACTACCGGGATGGGCAAAGGGTCAATACCGGGCCACATCTTGTTGGCCGCGTCGGCGGCCTGAAGCAGGGAAGCGGAGACGCAGGCGGTGACGCCCACACACCGTCCAGCGGAAAGATCAGTACCGGTGAGGACAATACAGCCGCCGATGCCCAGGGCCACCGGCAGGTAGGCGGCAGTTTGGGACAGTAGATTGATAATAGAGCTGGGTGAAAGGAACACGGGTTCGGATAGGGCAATGTAAATTGCCACCAAAATCATAATGATAAGCAGAGCGTTGTTTAACAGTAGATTGCCTATCCGTTTGGCGTCCCAATGCTCTCGTTGAAGCGCTTTGGACTGAGTATTTTGACTCATGGATGCTTCCCCCTCTTACACATACTTGGCGGCCATAGTGAGAATCTCCTCTTGGCTGGTATTCTGCGCGTCCACCTCGCCTGCCAGTCTGCCGCCGGACATGACCAGGATGCGATCGCACACCCCTAACAGCTCCGGCATCTCAGAGGAGACCATGATGACCCCTTTACCCGCCTTGGCCAGGTCGATGATGAGCTGGTAAATTTCGTATTTGGCGCCCACATCCACCCCTCGCGTGGGCTCGTCCAACAGCAGCACTTCCGGCTTGGTGAGCAGCCAGCGGCCAAGGATGACCTTCTGTTGATTGCCGCCGGACAGGGAACGGATCTGAACCCTTTGGTTGGGGGTCTTGATATGCATAGATTGGATGGCCCAGTCAGTATCTTGGGCCATTTTCTTATCGCTAAGGCAGATGCCGCCTATCAGATAGCCTCTCAGGTTGGAGATGACGGTGTTTTCCCGGATATCCCGGATGCCAAAGATACCGGTGGCCCGACGCTCTTCGGTGAGCAGAGCAAAGCCGTTCCGAATGGACTGTCGAGGGGTATTGTTTTGGATTGTTCGCCCGTGGAGCCGGATGGTGCCGCTGCCCTTGGTCATGGAACTGAACAAGTTTTCCAGCACCTCGGTGCGGCCGGAGCCGTCCAGTCCGGCGATGCCCAGTATCTCTCCCTGCCGAAGCTGGAAGGAAACCTGCTCCAGTCGGGAGTATTTGCCGGACAGGTTTTCAACCTCTAGGATGACCGGACCGGGCCGGTTGTTCTTGGGCGGAAAACGGTGGGTCAGCTCCCGGCCCACCATGAGCTGTATGATTTCTTCCATAGTCAGCTCTTGGGCGGAACGGGTGGCCACCCAGGTGCCGTCTCTCATAATGGTCACGTCATCGGAGATGCGCAGAATCTCCTCCATCTTATGACTGATATAGATGATGCCACAGCCCTTGTCCTTGAGCATGGCGATAATGCGAAACAAGTGCTCCACCTCGGTTTCAGTGAGGGAAGAGGTGGGCTCATCAAAGACGATGATTTTGGCGTGATAGGACACGGCCTTGGCAATCTCCACCATTTGCCGTTTGGATACGGGCAAGGTGGACATGATGGCCCCGGGATCCACGTTTACCGACAACTCCTGGAATATCTCCCGGGTGCGTTGGGCCATAGCCCGCTCGCTGACCATAATGCCGCCCACTTTGGGATAGCGCCCCAGCCACAGGTTATCCTGCACACTGCGGGTAAGTGCCTGATTCAGCTCCTGGTGCACCATGGCTACTCCGTGTTCCAGGGAGTCCTTGGAGTTTTTGAAATTGACCTCCCGGCCATCCAGGATGATGGTGCCACGGTCCTTATTATAGATGCCAAACAGGCATTTCATCAGGGTGGACTTGCCCGCGCCATTTTCCCCCATGAGGGCGTGGACGGTACCGGGCCGTACCGTAAGCGACACGTTGTCCAACGCTTTCACACCGGGGAACGTTTTGCTGATGCCCCGCATTTCCAGCAGTGGTGGCTGGTTCATAGGCTGGTTCATCTCCTTTTTCGGGGTAAATCCACCGTCTCAGCCAGTCGGGGAGGGACGGCTGAGACGGGGATGTGACATGGGATGGCAGCCCCCTTATTGCTCACCGGTGTAGATGTGATAGGGAATGCGGATTTTGGCCGCTCGTATGGTGCCATCCTCGTTGAGGTCGACGGTATAGCCGCGTTCGGCATTGATATTAGTCATCAGATCGGTCCCGGACTGGGTGTTGGAGACTAGAGCGGCGATAGCATCCGCCATGCCCTGGGCATCCTGGCGGATGGAGCCGACCATGTTGCCGGCGGCGATGAGAGCCCTAGCGCTGTCACTGGCGTCCACACCGAACACGGGGATAACGGTGGTGCCCTGACCGTTGTTATAGCCGGACTGCTGTAGGGCGGAGATAGCTCCTTCTGCCATGGCATCGTTGTTACAGATAACCAATTCCACCATATTGCCATTGCTCTGGGTATAGGTGGACAGAATGCCATTCATATAGTCGTTGGCGGCCTGGGCGGACCACTTGCCGTTTACATCCACTAGGTACTTGGTGGATGCACTGGCATCATAGTAGGCCAGCTGAGGCTTGCCGGCTTCGGTAAGCAGCGCGTTAGCGTCCTCTACGCTGAACTGGGTGCGGGCTTCTGCCTCGGCATTGGCTTC
This sequence comes from uncultured Clostridia bacterium, assembly GCA_932222125.1. GTDB lineage: Bacteria > Bacillota > Clostridia > Oscillospirales > Oscillospiraceae > Enterenecus. The sequence goes on from CAKNZJ010000249.1 coordinate 12,242, forward strand.
TTGGCCCTTAAACATGACGTAGGAGATGGTGCCATCTCCGTTCAAATCCACGTCGTCATAGTGATCCACCAGGAATTGACCGATCATCTGGCCTTGCATATGCCCGGCATCGGGTGCGTTGGTGCCCACGAAGGCACACTTGTCATAGCCATTAACCACATCATCGGACACCTCTCGATTAAAGAAGATCACAGGGATGCCCCGGTCAGCGGCGGCGTCCCGGATGCCGATGGCGGCATCGGGAGAGGAGGTCTCCACGATATTAACGATGAGCAGATTGCACCCTGCGGTGAGGGCGGTGGTCACCTGGTCCGTTTGGGTGGGCTGGCTGCCGGCGGCATCATAGTTGGTGAAATTTCCTTTGCCCACCAGCTCGGTCAGCGCCTGATCCATGCTGGAGCGGACTTTGGAAATATATACGTCGGAAAAGTCATAGTAGAAGACTCCTACCTTCAAATTGACGGCCTGACTGGGGGGATTCTCCGCAGAGCCGGATGTGGATGGTGGGTTATTACCTCCGCGGCAGCCAGTAAGGATGGTCAGCATAAAAGCCATGGCAAGGGCCAGGGCAAATTTCTTTTTCATGGTATTTCCTCCTGATCATTGGATGGGAATGATGGAACGCAAGACTGATATGAGATAGCTTGCACAGTTTTTTTGAAAATATGAAAATGGCTGGACAGAAGATGTGGTTCTTCTGTCCAGCCAATCATTCATTGTGATGTTTTGTAATGTGTTTGTGTGGTCCTGGCAGAAGATTGCCAGCGCCGCAGGGATTTGTCAGAGATATAAAGCCAAACTGGGGGTGGGATCAAAGAGGATAGTCGGTTTTATTTGTGCCTGGTGGTGTGGATGGAGGAATTGTCTGATGCAAGGGTATCCAGATAGCGGGCGGCATCGAAGGTCTCCAGCGGACTGTCCTTACGAAGGTACAGCGGATGGTGGGGATGGCCCCTCTGAGTGAGTGTTCCAGCCCGGTACCATCGGGCGTTCCGTGCGCGGGCCACGGCAATCATCTCCCGAACGCAGTGGGAGAGATAATCCCGCTTTTCGATGAGGGTTCCCCAGGCGGCCCACACCGCTGGGGAACCTGACTTGTTCAGGGAGAGGGCATAGTCAAAGGCCCGCATATTTTCTGCGTGGAGAGCCGAATTACAGGTCAGCTCCATGTGGTCAGGATCGGTAGCGCGTTGGGCATAGACATTGAACATGAGAAAGCTGTCATAGCCGTTGTGGAGCGCGATCCGTTCCACCGATTTCAGTGTGTTGTCCAGGCAATCCGGTGCAGCCGTAGATGGGTTTATCCCAACGCAGATGAGCGGGTTTTGTCCCCGGGTACCTAAGATGTACCGGTACTCCCCATAGGTGCTGGGAACATACAGCCATCGGGCGGCGTCATAGTCCTGTGAGGGGCACAGGGCTGCCGCCAGGGCCAGATCAAAGGGAATTAACTCCAGCAGGCCGGTAGTTCCGTTGGGAATGTGCATGTGGTCTCCTCCTTTGTGTCACTGTGCCAGATGATCCACACCGCTCAAGGCTCTGACCACCTCGCCGGCCAGGATGAGACCCGCTGCCGGCGGAACAAAGGCGGTACTCCCTGGGGTTTGATGCCGGGAGGAGCCGGGGGCAGGTGGCTCCTCATTTCCAACGGGCGTCATAGGAGGCTCCTGGGAGTAGACCACTTTAAGCCCTCGTATTCCCCGCTTTCTCAATTCCTTGCGGAAGATGCGGGCCAGGGGACACATGGTGGTTTGATAGATATCTGCCACTTCAAAGGTGGTAGGATTCAGCTTGTTTCCGGCGCCCATGGCGCTGATGATAGGGGTTCCTGTCTGCTGTGCCCGCTCGACAAGGGCCAGCTTGCCAGTCATGGTATCGATGGCGTCCACAATGTAGTCATATTGGGTGAAGTCAAACTGGGATGCCGTTTCAGGGCCGTAGAATGTTTGATGGGTGGCCACAACCAGGGCAGGGTTGATATCCAACACGCGTATCCGGGCCGCCTCTACCTTGGGCATTCCCAGGGTGGAGTGGGTGGCCAGTAGCTGCCGGTTTAGGTTGGTCAGGGTGATCACGTCATTATCAATGAGGTCCAGTGCCCCGATACCACTGCGGGCCAAGGCCTCAGCGGTATGACCGCCCACCCCGCCCAGGCCAAATACCGCCACCCGGGCGGCGGCCAGCTGATCCATGCCAGCCTGGCCGAGTAATAGCCGGGTTCTGGAAAATTGGTCTAACATGGTGTTCAAGACCTCCCTGGAATGGCCGCCTGTCCTGCCTTGTGAGCGGATAGCCGACTGTAACAGCGTTTTTACAAGTATACCAACATCTTCTCCCGCCGTCAAGGAGGGGGATAGGTGGTATCTTTTTCTACAAGAGTCTTGTCAGAGGCTTTATAGAACGGTATAATATAAAAAACAAATGGGAGGGGAGGAGGCAGAATCCATGAACCAGAAGCAGAAAAAGCTGTGGCCTTACATCATTGTATTGTGCATCAACTTCTATCTTCTTCCGTTTTTAGCACAAGATACAGGAACCGGGATGCTTCTTATGCTGTGTATTATACCCTTTATCGCCTTGATTGCCGCTGTGACATACGGAATACGCAACGGATTCTGTATCATGCTGCCAATAGCGACGCTTATTTTGTTTATGCCGACGATCTTCATTCACTATAACTCTTCGGCTTGGGTTTATGGGATAGTCTATGGGGTCATTGTTCTGGCTGGAAACTGGATAGGAAGGGCGCTCAATGGGAACAGGTGAAAACGCTGTTTTGCTCGAACCGTATCGTGTGCAGGGAGCTGAAACATAACGTAATGTTGTTCCGGATTATGAGCCAGATATCAGGGCGTTTTCGGAAAAACAGGAGAACTCCTCCGGCCAGATTGCCAGAGGAGTTCTTTCTCATTTTCGATTGCGCAGAAATACTTGGGTGCCCTGATAGTTGGCGTTGTGCCGCTCGTCAATTTCAAAACAGCCCAGTGAGGCGATGAAACGGGATAGCTTTGAAAAACCGTAGTTTCTGGGATCGAAATCGGGCTGCTTTTTGATGAGCAGGGTGCCCACGTCACCAAGATAGGCGTAGCCGTCTTCATCCGCCAGATCCTCCACTGACTGAGCGATCAGATCCCGGACGGACAGGGGATTGGGATCGGCGGGAGGGGCGGTTTTCTTTTTGCATTTCTCCGTCGGGACGGTGGGCTCGGTGGCGTGCAGGGATTCGATGTAGACAAACTTGTCACAGGCCACGATGAAGGGCTTTGGCGTTTTTTTCTCTCCCATGCCGTACACTTTCATCCCGGCCTCCCGTAACCGGGTGGCCAGCCGGGTGAAGTCACTGTCGCTGGATACCAACACAAAGCCATCGCAGTTACCCGAGTAGAGTACATCCATGGCGTCGATGATCATAGCCGAGTCAGTGGCATTTTTTCCGCTGGTGTAGCTGTACTGCTGGAAGGGGGTGATGGCGTGTTCCAACAGTAGGGGCTTCCAGCTATTCATGTTGGGGGCGGTCCAGTCCCCATAGATGCGTTTGACGGTGGGGGTGCCGTAGACGGCGACTTCCGCCATCACCTCCCGCAGGGCGGTGCGGGGGGCATTGTCGGCATCAATGAGGACGGCTAGCCGAAGCTCTTTGGCCATGAGCGGCCCTCCTTTCACAAGGTGACAGGGTGATTGTATAACAGTATATCACAGGTAGGCTGATTTTTCCAGAATAAAAATTTATGGGTTTTGCTGCAACAATTACATCTGTTGGGGCGTTTATGAGGTGAAGGGAGGGAAGAGTGTGGAATATTCCAACAGGTTGGAAGAATTGGTGACACAATATAAAAATACACTGTTCCGGGCAGCCCTGGCCATCCTTGGGAATGTGCAGGAGGCGGAGGACACGGTGCAGGACACCTTCCTGCGATACTTGGAAAAGCGCCCGGAACTAAGAGGAGGACAGCACGAAAAGGCGTGGCTGTTGCGGGTGACCGCCAACAGCTGCAAAAGCGTTTTGCGCAGTAGGAAGCGTCACCCGGCGGTGGAACTGCTGGATGTATATCCCGCTCCTGATCGGGACAGCCGGGAGCTGATGGAGGCGGTGCTGGATTTGCCCGCAAACCAGCGGGCAGCGGTTCACTTATTTTATTATGAGGGGTATTCCACCGGGGAGATTGCCCGCATACTGGGTCAGCGGCCTGGGACAGTGCGCTCCCACCTGAGCCGGGCCAGGGAGGCGCTGCGCCGGTACTTAGAGGACGACGAAACGGAGGGTTAAAATGAAAAAATATAAACGATATATGGACAGCGTAAACGTGCCTGATACTTTGCGTGAGCGCCTGGTCAATTTGCATATTCCGCCCCGCCAAAGGGTATGGAGGAAGTGCGGCACAGCGGCGGCAGTACTGCTGCTGATCACGGGCCTGGGGTTCTGGGGGGCCGACAGGCTGCCTGGCGGACAGGTAGAGAAACGCTTGGAAACCAGCGATGGGGAGATGGAAATCGGGCAGCCTGACATTGCCTTGGAGCAGATAAGTGACGCGGTGGAGCGGGAGAAGTGGACTTTGAGCGGCTATGAGGTGGCCACGGGCGGTATGACATCCTACTACATGCTGCCCTACATCGACTATGGTAATATGGAGTCTTCTGAGAGTGCTAGCTGTCTGCGCACGGATTGGGATATCCCCGAGGGGATAATCAAAAAGGACTTGAGCCGGAGCGATATCGCCCGACTGCTTGGAGGGGAGGAGGTGATGTCTGCTCATCTGAACTGGGATAAGTATGAGCTGACCGGTTGGGCGGCGTGGTACGAGAACGGCAGCTTTTGGGGGGCCTGTGTCATGGGCGATGCTGGAGCCCAGGAGCACTTTGAGTTTGCCATCACCACAGGGCAGTTCCCACTCACCTGTATCACCTATTCCAGTAGCGTGGAGCAGGACATCGGTGGAGTGACGGTTACCGCCAGCGGTCACGATTCTGCTGCCAATGAGCAGGGCGGTGTGGATATCAGCAGCCGTCAGGTGAGCTTTATGAAGGATGGTATCGGCTACCGCCTGGACCTCACTGGTATCAGCCGGACATTGACCGAGGAGCGGGTAAGCCGCTTTGTCCGCTGGACTGTGATGGACGGCCTGATTGACCTGTCTGCCCTGACCATGGTTAAGCCAGAAGGCACCAATGGGGACAACCTTCTGGCTGGCGCCGGTGATTCTGTGGAGGAACCTCACTAGGAGGACTGAGTTTAAAAAATCACGCCCTGAACAGCCAGGGCGTGATTTTTCTTGCCATCAGAGGGGGTGGGATGATAGAATAAGTCCGTATTATTGGACTAATAATCTGATAGGATAAGCATATGGAGGAGGTGGTCATGTTGGCCAAAAGCGTGAATTACAAGCGGAAGCTGCCCGTTTTGACCAAGCTGCTGCTAGAGCGCAGCGATGAGGAGCACCCTGTGTCCCGTCAGGAGATGCAGATAGAGCTGGAGCGGTGGGGTCTGTCTGCTGAGCGCAAGAGCATATATGACGATATGGAGCAGATGCGGGAGTTGGGGTTGGATGTGCAGAGCCGGCGGGGAAAGGGAGGGGGATGGTTCATCGGCCAGCGGGAGTTTGAACTGGCGGAGCTGAAACTGTTGGTGGATGCGGTGCAGTCCAGCCGCTTTCTCACCAACCGTAAGAGCGATGCCCTGATCCGCAAACTGGAGGGGCTGGCTTCCGTATATCAGGCAAAGCAGCTGCAGCGTCAGGTATATGTGGACCGGCGGATTAAAACCATGAACGAGAGCATCTTTTACAACGTGGATAAGCTTCAGGGGGCAATTGCCGCCAATCGTGTGATCACATTTCGCTACTTTGAGTATAATCTGGCCAAGGAGCGGGTATTTCGCCGGGGGGGAAGCCGGTACCGGCTGACGCCCTATGGGCTGATTTGGGACAGCGAAAATTACTACCTGGCGGGGTGGGATGAGCGGCAAAATGAGCTGCGTCACTACCGGGTGGACAAGATGAGCGACATCGCCGTCACCGGCATGGTAGGGCGCCCAAGGAAGGGGTGGGACCCGGAGGGGTATACCCGGCGGCACTTTGGGATGCACTCTGGCCGGCCATGTACGCTGAGTCTGCGGTGTGCCAACCACTTGGCTGGGGTGGTCATTGACCGGTTTGGACAGGATGTGATGCTGGCCCCTGATGGAGAAGAACATTTTACCGTCAGCCTGAACCTGGTAGTGAGCCCTCCCTTCTGGGGGTGGTTATTCGGTTTGGAAGATGGGGTAGAGGTGCTGTCCCCAGGCTGGGCAGTGGACGAGTTTAAAGCCAAGTTGGGCAGGGTGCTGTCACAGTATCGGGAGGAATAAATTGGACAAGGCAGGGGTACACTTCTCATCAATAGGAGGGGTGCGCTTTGTCAAATAAGATACATCAGGGGATGGAATTGTTTCAACTGGGCGTCCGTCTGGGCCACCTAGGAACGGTGGCCATCGGCTGCGCCGGAGGTGAGCTGGCCAAGGCGCTGGCCAGGACGGTAGGATGCGGGGTGGCGCTGGCGGGCGGTGAGGTTCGCTTTCACGACGGCGCCTGTGCCGCCTGCGGGCGGTGGCTGGGAGAATACTATGGATTGCCCGCCACCCTGTTTGTGCGCCAGAAGGATGGTAAGGCCCGGGTGTATGTCCTGGATCAACAGGGAAGATCCTTGTCTGTCGATGATGCCGTCTCAGCTGGAGAGGAGCGGCCAACGGGGCAGTGGGATCTGCTGGCTGGAGCGGATCAGGCTTGGGCGGCCAACCGGGTGGCCGGCCGGCGGCAGCGGGGTGTGGCCTGTGCCATAGGACCGGCTGCCCTTACGTTGACCCTGGAGCGGATGGGCTATGAGGTGATGAGCCATCCCAGACCGGGCATCCCGCTGTTCCGGTCGGATCGGGAAGGGTTTCACCTGGCGGTGGAGCACAACGGCGTGGTCTATCACCCTGCTGGGGTGGATGTTCTGGACAGGGCGGTGAACTTTGTGCTGCAACCGCGAGCCATTCCCGCTTTCGGCCCGACGGGCTCCCCGGAGTGGAGATAGTTCGGGTCTCCCCAGGAGGCCGGCAGAGTGGCTTATGCGGCTCGGGCGATTCTCAATAGTGCGGAAAAAGACCCTTTGCGCCGCAAACTGGCGTGGAGGGTCTTTATGATAGGAGGGCTGAGGGCCAGTCATCTGCTCAAATGTATGGCTGCAGCAACATCGCGAGATATGTCCACTTGCCCAAAGAATAAAATTGTGATATTATTTGACAAAATATATGTATGCTCTCTAGGGCAGGGAGGAGAATGGACATGAACTATCGGGAGGAATTCATCCACTTCATGGTACGCTCCGGGGTGTTGACCTTCGGGGACTTCGTCACTAAGTCAGGCCGGAAGACCCCCTATTTTGTCAATACGGGAAACTATAAGACGGGAGCGCAGGCCGCTCAGCTGGGGGATTATTATGCCGCCTGCATCCAGGAGCGTGTGCCTGATGGCATTGAGGCATTATTCGGGCCTGCCTATAAGGGGATTCCGCTGGTGGTATCGGCGGCGTCCTCCCTATACCGAAACTATGGCCGGGATCTGCCCTACTGCTTCAACCGAAAAGAGGTCAAAGATCACGGAGAGGGGGGGATGATGGTAGGCTACCGCCCCCAGGACGGAGACCGTATTGCCGTCATCGAGGATGTGGTCACTGCCGGAACTGCGGTGAAGGAATCCATCCAGCTGTTCAAGCAGGTGGCTGATGTGAGGATGGAGGCGCTGTTTGTGTCTGTGGACAGGATGGAGCGAGGGAGCCGGGAGTGCACCACCTTGCGCGAACTGCAGGAGGACTATGGCATCCAAGTGTACCCCATCGTCACCATCCGAGAGATTATCCAATATCTGCACAATCAGCCGGTGGAGGGCAAGGTGTACATTGACGACGAGATGCGGGGACGGATGGAGGACTATCTGGACTGGTATGGGGCGAAGGGTTGAGAGGCTGTGGACAAGCGTGAGAAGGGTTCTATTCACACAGGCCACCGGAGCCGGGTTAAGGAAGAGTTTTTGGATCATGGGCTAAGCGGTTGGCCGGATCATCGGGTGCTGGAACTGCTGTTGTTTTACGCCATTCCCCAGGGAGACGTAAATCCACTGGCCCATCGGTTGGTGGACCATTTTGGTTCGTTGGCAGGGGTATTCCACGCTACCTATGAGCAGTTGCTGGAGGTGAATGGAGTAGGGCCTAATACAGCGGTTTTGCTCCAGCTGATTCCAGCCGCAGCGGCCCGCTATCTGGCGGCCAGTGCCAGCTTTGAAGGACAGATCATGCATATTTGGCAGTTGAGAGAGCTGTTGCTGCCCATGTTTTTCGGGGCCAGAAATGAACTGGCATATCTGGTATGCATGGACAGCAAAAATAAGGTGATGGCCTGCAGAAAGCTGGGAGAAGGGATCGCTGACGCGGTACATATCACCGTGCGCAAGGTGCTGGAGACAGCGCTGGCCTGTAACGCCACCCGGGTGGTATTGGCCCATAATCACGTCTCGGGTGTGGCCTTTTGGTCGGAGGCGGATCTGGCCACCACGGAAAAGCTGAAAAGCGTGCTGCGTGAGGCCAACATCCAGTTGGTAGACCACCTGATTTTTGCCAATGACGACATGATTTCTATGGCAGAGTCCAGGCTGTTGGGTGACGATATGCCAGGCTGACCGGAAACCCAATATGGGAGGTAGAAAAGCGGGATGTGGGGACATTTTCACATCCCGCTTTTCTATAAGATGGGGATAAAAACCAGGGCGAAAAATCGTCCGCTCTCTTGTGATGGCGTCTTTGGTATGATAAAATAGACAAATATTGCGTACTGATGTTCTGGGAGGCGGATTGCCTCTTGACATATTAAAACGTGCGTTCTAATATAGACGGTGGATATATTAGACGCAGGAGGTGTGGCATGCCTAAGTTTGAGGTGGTTTCTGAATATACCCCAGCCGGTGACCAGCCGGAGGCCATTGCGGCACTGGCGGCAGGGCTGGAAAATGGGTTGGATGAGCAGACCCTGCTGGGGGTTACAGGCTCAGGTAAAACTTTCACCATGGCCAAGGTCATTGAAACTGTGCAGCGGCCCGCCTTGGTGCTGGCCCACAACAAGACCCTGGCAGCCCAGCTTTGTGCGGAGTTCAGAGAGTTTTTCCCAAACAACGCGGTGGAGTATTTTGTATCCTACTACGATTACTATCAGCCAGAGGCCTACATTCCCCACACGGATACTTTTATTGAAAAGGATTCGTCTATCAATGAGGAGATTGACCGGCTGCGGCTGTCTGCCACCGCCTCTTTGCTGGAGCGGAGGGACGTAATCGTGGTGGCCTCTGTGTCCTGCATTTACGGCTTGGGAGAGCCGGAGGACTTTGCCAAGATGATGGTGGCCCTGCGCGTAGGGATGGAGATCAAAATTGAGGAGCTGCTGAAACGGCTGGTCTCCATCCGCTATGAGCGCAACGACATTGCCTTTGAGCGCAATATGTTCCGGGTTCGGGGGGATACCGTGGAGGTGTGGCCTGCCTATTGGAAGGACACTGCTATCCGGGTGGAGTTCTTTGGGGATGAGATCGACCGGCTGTCAGAGATCAACGTGGTCACCGGCACACCCATCCGCCGTTTAAATAATATTCCAATCTGGCCCGCTACCCATTATGTCACCCCAAAGGAGAAGATGGACGCCGCCATTCAGGAAATCTATCAGGAGATGGAGGCACAGGTGGCCAAATTTCAGCGTGAGGACAAGCTCATTGAGGCCCAGCGCATAAAACAGAGGGTGATGTACGATGTGGAGATGATGCAGGAGCTGGGCTATTGTTCAGGAATTGAGAACTATTCACGGGTTATTGAGGGCAGACCGGTGGGTTCTCCACCCCATACCCTGCTGGATTATTTTCCTAAGGATTTTGTGCTATTTATTGACGAGAGTCATGCCACGCTGCCCCAGGTTCGGGCTATGTATAATGGGGACCGGGCCAGAAAAACTACCTTGGTGGACTATGGTTTTCGTCTGCCGTGCGCGTTTGACAACCGGCCGCTGAAATTTGAGGAGTTTGCCCAGCGGCTCAACCAGGTGGTGTATGTCTCCGCCACCCCCGGGGAGTATGAGCGCACCCGCTCTGGTCAGGTGGTGGAGCAGGTCATTCGGCCCACCGGTCTGCTGGACCCCAAGGTGGAGGTCCGCCCGGTGACCGGGCAGATCGATGATCTCATTGGGGAGATCAACCAGCGCATCCAGCGGGATGAACGGGTGTTGGTTACCACCCTGACCAAAAGGATGGCCGAGAGCTTGACAGATTATCTCAAGACTGCCGGCATCCGGGTGCGGTATATGCACCATGACATCGACACCATCGAGCGTATGGAAATCGTCCGGGACCTGCGCCTTGGCAAATTTGACGTACTGGTGGGTATCAACCTGCTGCGGGAGGGGCTGGATCTGCCGGAGGTGAGCTTGGTAGCCATTTTAGACGCGGATAAAGAGGGCTTTTTGCGCTCGGAGACTTCCCTGATTCAGACCATCGGCAGAGCTGCCCGCAACGCTGACGGAGTGGTCATTCTATACGCCGACTCCATCACCCCGTCTATGGAGCGGGCCATGGGGGAGACAGAGCGCCGACGGGCCAAACAGGACGCTTTCAACAAGGCCCGTGGTGTGGTGCCAAAGACGGTGAAAAAATCGGTGCGCGAACTGATGGTGCTCAACCCGGAGGAGAAGGCGGAGATGGAGCCGGACGGCGAACAGCTCACCAAGCAGCAGCGCCGGGAGGCCATCGCCCGCTTGGAAAAGGAGATGAAAGAGGCAGCCAAGATGCTGGAGTTCGAGATCGCTGCCGCTTTGCGGGATCAGATCATCAAATTGCGGGGAGAGGGAACCTAACCGCCTACCCAGGCTGATCCATGGGCAGGATAACGGCCGATCCGGAGAAAGAAGTGTGAAGGAGGATGGGAGATGAAGTATGTCAAAGGGGGCTGGACCGGTCTGAACGGCACTGCCCTGCCTGTCTGGGTTCCGTGCGCGGGACTGCTTGCTTTCTGAGCCATGGCCAAATGGAACCCATGGCACGGCTGTACCAAAATATCCCCAGGCTGTGCCAACTGCTATGTGTACCGGGGGGATGAGCGCAGGGGGAAGGACGCCTCTCAGGTGTACCGCACCGGGGACTATGATTTACCCCTAAAGAAAAAACGAGATGGATGCTGGAAAATTCCACCGGGGGAGATGGTTTGGACCTGCTTTTCCTCGGATTTTCTGTTGGAGGAGGCGGACGAGTGGCGGCCCTGGGCCTGGGCTATGATAGCGGCCCGGAAGGATTTGAATTTTTTCTTCATTACTAAGCGCATCCACCGCCTGACAGAATGTCTGCCACCTGATTGGGGAAATGGATATGAGAACGTGTCCATTGGCTCCACAGTAGAAAATCAGGATCGGGCAAATATCCGCCTGCCCATATTCAAGGCTGTCCCCATCCGCTATAAATCCATCGTGTGTGAACCCCTGTTAGGTCCCCTGGATATATCCGCCTGGCTGGGACCGGATATTACCCAAGTGGTGGTGGGGGGCGAGTCGGGAATAGACGCCCGACCCTGCCGGTATGAGTGGATATTGGACATTCGCAGCCAGTGCGTGAAAGCTGGAGTGCCCTTCCTGTTCAAACAGACTGGGGCAAAATTTGTGAAGGATGGTCGAATGTATCATATTCCACGGAGTCTTCAGCACAATCAGGCCCGCCGGGCGGATGTGAATTATAAGTGCTGGACTTTTATACCGAGATAGGAGGAGACATCATGGCAAGCAGGCCGGAATTTGCGGCGTATATTTGCGAGCAGCTAGAGGGACTGGGGGCGGTGCGCAGCCGGAAAATGTTTGGAGAGTATATGGTCTATCTGAACGACAAGCCGGTGATCATTATTTGTGACGATCAGGCAATGGTGAAGATGCTGCCCTGCCTGAGCGAGCTGTTGGAGGACCATCCGGTAGCGCCCCCTTATGAGGGGGCGAAAGACCACTACATTCTGGACCCGGATGACCAAGAAACCCTGCGCCGGGCCGCCGCACTGGCAGAGGAGGTTACACCTCTGCCTAAGAAGCGGAACAAACCAAAGGGGTAAGGAGAGCGAATACGATGGCAAGCCATATTGTTATCAAAGGGGCCCGAGAGAATAACCTGAAAAACATCAACGTCACCATACCCCGGGACAAGTTGGTGGTGCTCACCGGCCTGTCCGGGTCAGGGAAGTCCTCCCTGGCGTTTGAGACGCTGTATGCTGAGGGCCAGCGGCGGTATGTGGAGTCCCTTTCCTCCTATGCCCGGATGTTTTTGGGGCAGATGGAGAAGCCGGACGTGGATTATATTGAGGGACTGTCTCCCGCAATCTCCATCGACCAAAAGACCACCTCCAAAAACCCCCGCTCCACGGTGGGTACTGTGACGGAGATTTACGACTACCTGCGCCTGCTGTGGGCCCGGGTGGGCATTCCCCACTGTCCTAAGTGTGGAAAGGTTATCCAACAGCAGACAGTGGATCAAATCATTGACCAGGTGCTAGCCCTGCCGGAGGCTGCCCGCATCCAGGTATTGGCTCCCGTCATTCGGGGGAAGAAGGGGGAACATGCCAAGGTATTTGAAGACGCCCGGAAGTCGGGGTATGTCCGCTGCCGGGTGGACGGTTCCCTGTATGAGCTCACCGAACAGATCAGCTTGGACAAAAACAAAAAGCACTCCATTGAGATTGTGGTGGACCGCTTGGTCATCCGGGAGGGTATTGCCCGCCGGTTGACTGACAGTGTGGAGAGCGCTTCCAATCTGTCCGGAGGCACTGTGGTGATCAATATTGTGGAGGATGACCGGGATATCCTGTTTTCCCAGAACTATGCCTGTGAGGACTGCGGTGTGTCCATTGAGGAGCTCACTCCGCGGATGTTCTCATTTAATAATCCGTACGGTGCCTGTCCCACCTGTACTGGATTGGGATCCCAGCTCAAGGTGGATCCTGAGCTGATTATCCCAAATAAGTCTCTCTCCATTTTGGAGGGGGCGATCACCGCCTCTGGCTGGAATCACATCAAGTCAGACGGCATTTCCAGAATGTATTTTGATGCGCTGGCCAAGAAGTACCGGTTTAAGCTCACCGACCCGGTGGAGAAGCTATCGGATCAGGTGATGGATGTCATCCTATACGGCACAAAGGGGGAGAAACTCACCCTTCAATACGACCAGCCTAGGGGGAAGGGAAGTCTGTACCAGCCCTTTGAGGGGATTATTAACAATCTGGAGCGGCGATACAATGAGACCCAGTCTGATGCCATGAAGCGGGAAATTGAGGAGTGTATGAGTGCCTGCCAATGCCCCGTTTGCAAGGGGAAACGGTTAAAGCGAGAGGCCCTAGCGGTCACTGTGGGGGGAAGCTCGATCTATGAATTCTGTGAAAAGCCGGTGGACAAGGCGCTGGCCTTTTTGGATACCATCTCCCTTACCCCAACTCAGGCCATGATTGCCGACCAGATTTTAAAAGAGATCCGGGAGCGGCTGGGCTTTTTGCGCTCAGTGGGGCTGCAATACCTCACCCTCAGCCGTCAGGCAGGTACGCTGTCCGGCGGAGAGAGCCAGCGTATTCGGCTGGCCACTCAGATCGGCTCTTCCCTCATGGGGGTGCTGTATATCCTGGACGAGCCCTCCATCGGGCTGCACCAGCGGGACAATGACCTGCTGCTGGCCACTCTCAAGCATCTGCGGGACTTGGGCAACACCCTCATTGTGGTGGAGCACGATGAGGATACCATGTGGGCGGCGGACTATATCGTGGATATTGGCCCTGGAGCCGGGGTTCACGGGGGCAATGTGGTGGCTTGCGGCACAGCGCAGGAGGTGATAAACACGCCTGGCTCTATCACCGGCGACTATCTGGCGGGACGGAAAAAGGTACCAGTTCCCACTCAGCGCAGGCCGGGAAATGGAATGCAGCTGGTGGTGCGCGGGGCTGCGGAAAATAATCTGAGGCACATTGATGTAACCTTTCCTTTGGGCACGTTTATCGCTGTCACCGGTGTGTCCGGGTCGGGAAAGTCCTCCTTGGTGAATGAAATCTTGTACAAACGGCTGGGGGCAGAGCTGAACCGTACCAAGACAAGGGCGGGAAAACACGATGGCATAGATGGAATAGAGCATTTGGACAAGGTGATCGCCATTGACCAGTCCCCCATTGGCCGCACGCCCCGATCGAACCCAGCCACCTACACCGGGCTGTTCAATGATATCCGGGAGCTTTTTGCCTCCACCCAGGACGCAAAAAGCCGGGGCTATGGCCCAGGTCGCTTTTCCTTCAATGTCCGGGGGGGACGGTGTGAGGCATGCTCCGGGGATGGGATGCTCAAGATTGAGATGCACTTTCTACCGGATATCTATGTTCCCTGTGAAGTATGTAAGGGCAAACGGTACAACAGGGAGACGCTGGAGGTACGCTATAAGGGTAAGAATATCCATGAGGTGCTGGAGATGACGGTAGACGAGGCCCTGTCCTTCTTTGACGCGCTGCCCAGGTTGAAGAATAAGGTGAAGACGCTGAAAGAGGTGGGGCTGGGCTATGTAAAGCTGGGTCAGCCGTCTACTACGCTGTCCGGGGGGGAGGCCCAGCGGGTAAAGTTGGCTACGGAGCTGTCAAAGCGCTCCACTGGATCCACCATCTATATTCTGGACGAGCCCACCACCGGACTGCACACTGCCGACGTTCACCAGCTGGTGGAGGTGCTGCAGCGGTTTGTGGATAATGGAAATACCGTGGTGGTCATTGAGCACAACTTAGACGTGATCAAGACGGCGGACCATATCATTGACTTGGGGCCCGATGGGGGCGACCAGGGAGGAACCGTGGTGTGCGCTGGGACCCCCGAAGAGGTGGCCCGGTGTCCAAAGAGTTTTACGGGCAGATACCTGGAAAGGGTGCTGAAATAATGACTGCTGTCGGCTTGCAAGGGCCGGGATATTAGGAGGAACTTATGGAACTGCTGCAATGGCTGATGGAGACCAAGCTAGGTGAGTTTACCCTCACCATGCTGGTCTCCATGATTCCGGTGGTGGAGCTGCGGGGAGGCATCCCCGCTGGCGTGGCTGCCGGCCTGCCGGTATGGGCCGCCTGTTTGGCCGCCATCATTGGCAATTTGATTCCGATCCCATTTATCATCGTATACATACGGCGTATCTTCAAGTGGATACGCCGACGGATGCCACGCTTAAACTCCATGGTGGATAAGCTGGAGAAAAAGGCCCATCTTAAGGGGGGACGGGTGAGCAAGTATGAATATCTGGGGCTGGCTATCTTTGTAGCCATCCCACTGCCCGGCACCGGGGCCTGGACAGGGGCGCTGGCGGCAGCATTTTTGGATATGCCGCTGCGTCGGGCCCTTCCATCGGTGATTGCCGGAGTACTGGTGGCAGGTATGGTGGTCAGCATTCTCACCTTTGGTGTGACCAGTTTATTGTAGAGGGAAAGGACTGCTCACAGTGGCAAAAATGAGGCTTCCGCCATAAAATACCCCAGGAGGTGGCGGGAATGACGTCCTGTTTGGAACTTTTAACTGCATTGCTGGCGGCCCTTGGACTGGTGTGTCTGATTTGGCTGGCAGTGGGCCGGCTATTGCTGCCGGTGATATGTCCAACTCGTGTGGTGGTCACTGCCAGCGGATCGGGAGATGGCCTGGAGCAGACGGTGAAGGGCCTCTTATGGTTACGAGGTTCCGGTCTATGGCGGGGGATGCTGGTCATCGAGGATGGTGGTCTGAACCGGGAGGGTTTGGCCTTGGCCCAAATGTTAGCGCAACGAGATGGGGTGGCATTGGACAGTGCCAGATACTGTGAGCTGGAGTGAATGAAGTGCGAGATAAGATGTCCATAACAGCCAAACGCCCTGAACCGTATAACCGGTTCAGGGCGTTTGGCGTTTTAGGATGCCATGGATGCGTTCGTCATTTGTGGCGCTCCACGATGGCACCGGTGCGGTAGGCCCACAGCAGGGCCATCAGGTCCTCGATCTGCTCCGTAAGCTGGCGGCCCACATCAGTGTCGGCGATCTTGGCTTGGGTGTCCAGCCGCTCAAACACCTGGGAGGAGGAGGCGATATCCCGATTTTCCTGAATGGCGTTGGCCCGGCCCACAAACGGCTCATGGGATACCAGGCGCAGGCAATCGGCGGTATAGATCAGGGTATAGCCGGCGATACCGGTGGTCTTTTGGTAGGCTTTGCAAAATCCTCCGTCAATGACCAGCAGTTTTCCCCCCGCCTTCATGGGGCTTTCTCCCTTCTTGGACTTGACTGGGACATGGCCGTTGATGATATGGCAATGAGGGCCTTCTAGATCGAATTCCTTGAGCAGACGGCAGCACACTGCGGGGTCCTGATACAGCTTATAGTAGGCATTTTTCGCCTCAGTCCAGATAGACTCATCCAGAATCAGCCTGCGTTCAAAGGTGGTCATCCGGTCCCGGCCAAAGATGGGGCTGTTGCGTCCAGCCCATAAAAACCACAGAAAATCCATACCGAATTGTCGTTCGGGAGAGCCGGGTTTATCGTAGTACGCCTTGCGGGCCGTGGCGTCAGCATAGTCTAAAAAGGCCCTGCCTGCCAGCTTATCGCAGCCGATGGAGAAGGACATCAGTTCCCCTTGCTCCGTCATGGGTACACAGCCGTGAAAGAGCAGATTGCCGTTATACACCAGATAGAGACTGCCGCTGGAGTAGAGAAAGCGAATGTGCCGCTGGAGCTTTTCACTGTGGAGAAAGGAGCGGGTGAGCTGGTCGATGAGGACATCTTCTTCTGGGCTGAGGGCATAGGGATTTTTAGCGTCCACAGTGGGGAAATCCGTATCTTCCAGGTGGTAGGTGGATCCGTTGATGACAATGGATTGGTTTTTATAGTCGATTTTATCCAATAGTAGCCGGTCATCCATGCCGAAGCTGGGGTTACGCATGATTTTCTGCCCCTCCAGTTTGAACAGCAGGATGGTGATCGCCTTATGCATCCGGGCAGCTCGCAGCTTATCTTGCTCGGTGTAACGCTCCTCTTCTTCTTTGGTGAGTTTTACATGCCAGCAGCTCACATCACAATCGTGATAGAAGGCGTCGGCAAAGACGGACAGCGGGCGCAGGGAAATGCCATAACCCGTCTCAATGACGTCCAGATTATTGTAGCGCAGGGAGTTGGCCAGTACGGTGGCCACTAGGGTGCGAGAGCCGGAGGCGGCACCCATCCACAGAATGTCGTGGTTGCCCCACTGTATGTCCACACTGTGGTAGTCCATCAGTTCATCCATGATAACGTCTGCGCCGGGGCCGCGGTCAAAGATATCTCCCACCAGATGGAGGCGGTCCACGGAAAGACGCTTGATCAGGGCGCAGAGTTGGATGAGGAAATTGGGGGCCCGGTCCAGATCAATCATGGAGGAGATGATGTTTTCATAGTAGTCCCGCTTATTGGCTTCGGAGTATTCATAGTGGGTGTGGATGAGCTCCTCGATGATGTAGCCGTATTCTTGAGGCATTGCCTTGCGTACCTTCGAGCGGGTATATTGGGCGCTGACCAGACAGCACAGGTCGATGAGCCGGTGGAAGGTAATGCGAAACCACTCCCGCATATCTGGGGTGTCCCGCTCAATTTCCTCCAGTTTTTCCCGGGGGTAGTATACCAAGGTGGCCAACTGGTCCCGCTCCGCCTTGGGGACGCTGTTGGCAAACAACTCGTCGATCTTTTCCCGCACCACTCCGGAGGCGGAGTTTAGAATATGTTGAAAGGCTTCGTACTCTCCGTGGACGTCGGAAATGAAGTGCTCAGTGCCCTTGGGTAGATTCAAAATGGCTCTAAGATTGATAATTTCTGTACTGGCGGACTGAACGGTGGGATATTGTTTGGACAGCATTTTCAAATAATGCAGATGCTCTAAATCAAAACTTTTGCATGGGGTCATGTGGGATCACTCCTTCACTCGTTAAGGTTGGATAGGCCTGATAAGATGGGGGAAGATTTGATGAGTTGCATTATAATACAAATTGACAGCTATGTCCAGATTTGGCTGTATAGTCCAGGGGAAATAAAAATATTCCCCCGAATAAAAGAGGTGCAAGATGGAATAAAAATGTGCTTGAAGCATGACCATAAGTGTCGTACAATAGGGGAGAAAGTAGACGCCCCAGGTGGATGGAGAGGGGGAGCGCTGTGACAGCGGTGTTTGGGGTGTGGGGAGAGGGAGGCCGGCAGTTAGCGTGGCCACTGCTCCAGTTGGCGGCCCGCCGTCAATGGGGATATCAGGTATTGCCCTGTGTGGAGCGCTCCCCAAGAGGTAAGCCCCTATTTACAGGACACACTGACCGGTGGTTTTCCCTGAGCCATAGCGGCGGATACGCGCTATGTGCCCTGTCGGATTGGCCAGTGGGAGTGGACATAGAGGTGGTGCGTCCCCATCGGGCTGGGCTGCCGGCCTATGTCCTGGGGGAGGAGGAGCTAGCGGCCTTTGATGGGAGCTGGGAGGACTTTTTCCGCATATGGACGTTGAAGGAGAGCTGGTGTAAGCAATGGGATCTGCCCCTGGTTCCGCCCAGGGCGGTGGCCACGCCTCCGCCGTGCCCCCACCGAAGTTATGCCGGGGACGGTTGGCAGGGGGCGGTGTGCTGTCAGGATGATCCGCCGCGAGAAGTCATTTGGTTGACACCGGAGGAAATCTTAAAGGAATCTTAATCAATTCTATGGAAAAAGATAAGAGCTCTCCCATAAGAATTTGAAAAATCATTTTGTATCATTGTAGTGAACCAAGGCAAGGGGGCAGGATTGGCGTTGAATATTTTAATTTTAACTGGAAAATTTGGCATGGGCCACTGGTCGGCCGCAAAAGCCTTACAGGAGCAATTAGGGGAAGATGGGCATCAGGTAGAGACGGTAGACCTATTCAGCTACGCTATGCCGGAGCTGGCCCCCACCATGTACAGAGGATTTTCTATGCTGGTAACCTATGGTGGGCTGCTCTATAGCCTGTGCTATAACCTGGGATATCGTCTCACCGCCAACGGGGATGGACGAAACGGATTGGCCGGCTTGCTCATGGCGCCGTTGAGCAAACTGTTGGACAGCCGCCGCCCGGAACTGGTGATCTGTACTGATTGGACGTGCGCGGCCACCATGTCACGGTATAAAGAGGAGTGGGACAGCGCCACCCCTTTGGTTACCTGTGTCACTGATGTGTCCTGTCACAGCGGCTGGATCCATTCAGGGACGGATTGCTATTTGGTGGCGGAGGAGCAGGTCCGGCAGGGGTTGATCCATAAGAAAGTGGAACCGTGGCGGATTGCAGTCACCGGTATCCCGGTCAGCGGTCGCTTCCGTCCTGCCATGCGCCGGACGGAGGGGAAGCGGGAACTGCTGATCATGGGCGGCGGTCTGGGCTTGATGCCCCGGCGGGACTCCTTTTACCAGGCGTTGAACCAGCTGCCAAACGTCCATACCGTCATCCTGACCGGTCACAATGAGAAGTTGTACCAGCGGCTTTGGGATAAATATGAGAATATCGAGGTGGTTCCCTTCACTGACCGGGTGCCCGAATATATGGCCAAGGCGGACTTAATGCTGTCCAAGACGGGAGGGATCACTTCCTTTGAGGCCATTGCCGCTCGGCTGCCTATGCTCGCCTGGGAGCCCTTTTTGAAGCAGGAACAGGAGAATGCCAATTTCATGGTGGAGCGGGGGATGGCCCGCATTGTTGCCAAGGAGGAGGGCGCCTGCCTGAATGCGATCCGGGAGCTGCTGTACGATGACCAGGCGTTGGCCAGGATGGAGCATGCCATGGACGAGATGGCAGCCACACTCCAGCGCACTGCGGTGTCCGCCATCGTGCAGGAACTGACGGAGAAAGTGGTGTGTATATGAAGCGGTGGCGCAGTTTTCTGCCTCTGCTGGTAGTGGCTGCGCTGCTGGCATGGACGGGCTATGCCATCCTCCGAGAGCAAACGCCGGAGCAGTTGATCCAAGCGGTAACTGCCGCCGATTGGCGGTTGCTGTTGTTAGGCGTGGCGATTATGGTTGTGTTCATCTGCTGTGAGGCCAAGCTCACCCATGGGGTGCTTCAGGCGTTGGGAT
Organism: uncultured Clostridia bacterium; assembly: GCA_932222125.1. Lineage (GTDB taxonomy): Bacteria > Bacillota > Clostridia > Oscillospirales > Oscillospiraceae > Enterenecus. The sequence continues at coordinate 32,378 of CAKNZJ010000249.1, forward strand.
GTGCCCAGTCCTTTCTCCGCTGCTGTTACTATTCCTGTGCCGGGTTCTTTTTCAGTGCAGTAACGCCTTCCGCCACCGGCGGACAGCCGGCGCAGGTGCTTCTGATGGGAAAGGACGGCGTACCTGGGGCTGTAGGTACACTGGATATGCTGCTGGTGACAGTGGGCTACAACACCGCTACGGTGGGCTACGGATTTGCCGCTCTGCTGGGGGCTGGCCACTTAATGGAGCAGCTGGGGGGACAGGTGGGTCTGCTGCTGGGAGTAGGATTGTCAGTGTTTACCGCCATTGATGGGCTGATGCTGGTGTTCCTATTTTTGCCGAATCCCGCGCGGCGCCTGTGCCAATGGCTGATCAAAATGGCCGTTCGAATACGGCCCTCACTGGACAAGGAGGGATTGGGGAAAAAGGCGGAGGGCTACCTCGAAGAGTATCGCCGGGGTGCCGAGCTGGTGCGCAGTTCCCCTATGTTGATGTTAAAGGTGCTGGCCCTGAGTTTCTGCCAGAGGACTTGCACCTATGCCATACCCTATATCGTGTACCGGGCATTTGGCCTGAGCGGGGTTTCTCTCTGGGAGCTGCTGGCGCTCCAGGCGCTGTGTGCGATCGCTGTGGGCTATCTGCCGCTGCCCGGTTCAGCAGGAGCAGCAGAAAACGTATTTCTCCGGGGATTTGTCCTGGCCTATGGTCAGGGGCTGGTGGCGCCGGCCATGCTTTTGAGCCGCACCATAAACTGTTATTTGGTGGTTGCTGTCACTGGACTGATTTTGCTGGCTGGCCGGCTGTACAGGAAAAGATGGAACAACGAAGGCGGTTCGCAGCCTTATGAGGCATAACGCAGGCGGTTCACAGGGGTGGATCGCCTGTTCTTTTACGCTGTTGGGAGTGAAGGAAACAAATTCCAGTCACATTTGCACGTCCATGTGCATATAATGACCCATATGGCCTGGAATCGGTTGGGGCACACAAAGAGGAAAAAAGGAGAGAGAACCATGACAGAGCATGATTTTACATTGAGGCACGGAGATCCCCATCAAGACGTGGATGACCTGATTTTTACGGATCAGGCGGATTGGTGTGTCAGTGAGCGTTAAGCCACCCCGCAAGACCCCATGTGGCTGGGGACTTGCGGGGTTTTTGGATGGGTGTGGGGCATTTTCTCTCTTTACAAGGGCCAAGGGCTTCTATATAATAGGAAGGACATTATAAATGGAAGCGAATGAGGGTGGACCATGATCGTACAATTTGATGAGTACCGTGTGAAACTAAACAATTTGAAGCCGGACATAGACGAGTTGGGTAAAGCGCTGGATTTAGAGGGAGCTGAGCGGGAGCTGGACATGCTTCGGGCAGAGTCTGCGGCCGATGGATTTTGGGATCATGTGGATAAGGCCCGCAAGGTTCAGCAGCGCATTAGCCATTTAGAAGGTAAGATCAGCGCCCAGTGTAAGCGGCTGTCTGCCTGGGAGGATCTGCTGGTGCTGTGCGAGATGGGCGCGGAGGAGGAGGATGCCTCCCTGGTGCCAGAGGTGGAGAGCGGTTATACCGATTTGCTCCAGGAGTTGAAGACAGCCCGATTGGAAACTTTGCTGTCAGGAGAGTATGACAACTCCCCTGCCATTGTTTCCCTTCAGTCCGGGGCGGGCGGAACCGAGGCTCAGGACTGGGCCCAGATGCTCTATCGGATGTACACCCGCTGGGCGGAACGCCATGGATTTACCTACACCATTCTGGATTACCAGGATGGTGACGAGGCGGGGATTAAGTCTGCTGCCATTCGCATTGAAGGGGACAATGCCTACGGCTATCTCAAAAGTGAGCATGGCGTTCACCGGTTGGTGCGGGTATCCCCCTTTGACGCCAATGCCAGGAGGCAGACTTCCTTTGCCGCGGTGGAGATCACCCCGGAGCTGGACGACAGCGTGGAGGTAGATATACGCCCTGAGGATATTGAGATGCAGGTGTACCGTTCCTCAGGCGCGGGCGGACAGCATATTAATAAGACGTCCTCCGCCGTCCGTCTTATCCACAAACCTACTGGTTTAGTGGTGGCGTGTCAGACTGAGCGCAGCCAGCTGCAAAACCGGGAGACCTGCATGAAGATGCTCCGATCTAAGCTGATGCAGATCAAGGAGCAGGAGCATTTGGAGCGCATCTCCGACATCAAGGGAATCCAGCTGAAGATCGAGTGGGGCAGCCAGATCCGTTCCTATGTGTTTATGCCCTACCAGCTGGTGAAGGATAACCGCACTGACTTTGAGACATCCAATGTGAACGGTGTAATGGACGGCGACTTGGACGGTTTTATCAACGCTTATCTGACCGCTGCAGCCACCGGGAACTGGGCAACCAAATAAAAGAATGCGATAATATGGCCCCGGATTGTTCCAGGGCCATATTTTTTACAAATGTAGTTTGGAATAAAAGAGAGAAATTTGGGGAAAGACACTTGAAAAAGAGGGGGGAATTTTGTATGATAAAAAATGTAAAACATTGGCGGCCAGGAGGAACGGCTGGCCAGCTGAATATTGGAAAGGTGGAGATGAAGATGGGACTGAAAAGTAAGCTCACAGCTCTGTTGTTGGCCATGGCCATGGTGCTGGGCCTGATGGTACCGGTCTTTGCAGCAAATGGACAGCCTACTCAGGGCAGCGTTACCGTGCTCTATACCAATGATGTACACACCTATATTGACAAGGATCTGACCTACTCTATGGTGGCCGGATACCGGGACAGCCTGGGTGAGAACGTATTGCTGGTAGATGCCGGCGACCATATCCAGGGCACTGCCTATGGATCCATGGATAAGGGCAAGACCATTATCAACCTGATGAACGCTGCGGGATATGACTTGGCTACCCTGGGTAATCATGAGTTTGACTATGGCATGGAGGGTGCCATGAATGCCATCCAGTGGGCTAAGTTTCCCTATGTCTCCAGCAATTTCTATCATGAAAAGAATGGGGTTAAGGGAGAGAATGTGCTGGATAGCTATCAGATTTTAAAGGTGGGGGATAAGTCCATCGCCTTTGTAGGCATCACTACGCCAGAGTCCTTTACCAAGTCTACACCCGCCTATTTCCAGGACGATCAGGGCAACTATATCTATGGCATTGCCGGTGGAAATAACGGCGCCCAACTGTACAGTGCCGTACAGACTGCCATTGACGCGGCTGCCGCTGAGAAACCGGACTATATCATTGCCTTGGGCCATCTGGGTGTAGACGCGGCCTCCGCTCCCTGGACCTCCAAGGAGGTCATTGCTAACACCACTGGCCTGGACGCTTTTATTGACGGTCACTCCCACTCTACCATCCCCATGGAGGAGGTCAAGGATAAGAACGGTGACGCCGTGGTCCTCACGCAGACCGGTTCCTATCTGGACGCTCTGGGTCAGATGACCATCTCTGCCAACGGTACCATTACTACCAAATTGGTCACAGCCAAGGACATGGGTGACATTACACCGAATCAGGATGTCAAGGCCATTGAGGATGCCTGGGTGACCGATATCAATCAAAGGCTGGGCCAGGTTATCGGAACTACCAAGACCGTATTTGACAACTATGCCTCAGATGGCACCCGTTTGGTGCGCAGCATGGAGACAAACTCCGGCGACTTTGCCGCCGACGCGCTGTACTATCTGTTTGACAACCAGGGCTTGGATGTGGACGTCGCTGTGATGAACGGTGGCGGCATCCGCAATCAGGCGCTCACAGGAGACATCTCCTACCTCACACTCAAGCAAATGCACACCTTTGGCAATGTAGCCTGTCTCATCACCGTCACCGGCCAGCAGCTGCTGGACGCTCTGGAGTGGGGCGCTCGTGGCGTGGGTACCGGGGAGGAGATGGGGGGCTTCCTCCAGGTGTCCGGCATCAAATTCACCATTGACACCACCATTGCTCCCACGGTTCAGTCAGATGACAAGGGCGTGTGGACCGGGGGTCCCACCAGTGGCCAGTACCGGGTAAAGGATGTGGTGATCTATGACAAGGAGACAAGGACCTATGTGCCCCTGGATCTAAAGGCCAAGTACAACCTGGCCGGTTACAACTACAACCTGCGTGACTTGGGGGATGGCTTTGCCATGTACCAGGGCAGCACCAATGTGCTGGACTATGTGATGGAGGATTACATGGTGCTGGCCAACTACATCCAGTCCTTTTCCAAGGATAAAAACGGCCTGCCTGTGGTGACAGGCTATGAGAATCTCTATGGTGATGGTCGCATTACCATCAACTACAACGATGTGAGCTACAACGCCTGGTATGCTGGAGCGGTGCGTTATGCCACCACTGAGGGTATCATGAACGGCACCGGCAACAACAGTTTTACCCCTGCTGGCACCGTCACCCGAGGAACCCTGGCCACCATTCTGGCCCGCCACGACGGTGTGGATACTACCGGCGGCGATACCTGGTATTCAAAGGGTGTGGCCTGGTCGGTGGAGAAAGGTGTATCCGACGGTACAAGCCCCAATCGAAGCATCACTCGCCAGGAAGTGGTCACCATGTTGTACCGCTATTTGGGTTCTCCCCAAACAGAGGGGGACCTGTCAAAATATACAGACCAGGCCAGTGTGGCCAGCTGGGCCAGGGATGCCATGGAGTGGGCTGTTGTTGTAGGGGTGATCCAGGGCACTGATGATCTCCGGCTGAATCCCTCCGGAACGGCTACTCGCATGGAGATGGCTCAGATTATGACCAATTTTCTCCAGGGTATTCAGGGCTGACAGGCTCTGACGTAGATAATAAACAGCGGCATCTCCCCGGAATGTTCTGGGGAGATGCCGCTGTTTAGGCAAGTGGGCTGCTGAACAATGGGTGGCTCTCGCTGGGGGTGTGGGCCGAGATAGAATCATTGCGCGTAGTAATTGATCAGGCATCCGGCCAGGATAATATCCCGCTCCTCACGGGTGAGGTTTGGCAGGGTGAGGGTGAGTGGAGCGGATGGCCCGCTGGTTTGCAGAACAGTGGCCTCTACACTGCTGCCATCACCCTCCAATATGGAGCGGATGCCAGGGATGTACACCCGGTCGCCGGGCTGGAGGTTCAGATTGGTTAAATCGGAGGCGATAAAGGGCAGCATGCCCCAGTTGACGACATTAGAGCGGTAGCGCTTGGTGGCATATTCTCCCGCGATATTAGCGCACCCGCCCAGTACGCGCTGACAAGAGGCCGCCTGTTCCCGGGCGGAACCATCGCCGGGCTTTAGGGCCATGACGAGGGAGCCAAGCCCGGTGACGGAGGGATCATAGCCTGCCATGGCCTCTGTTACCTCCTGGGCTGTGGGATTTTGACGGCGGAGCTGTTCCAGCCCTTGGATGGCTTTGGCTCTGGGGACGTACTGGGGGTCCTTCCGGCTTAGGGCAAACTCAGACAGCCGGATAGGATTGGAGCGGTAGGAGGAGGTTTCGCCGGAGGGAATGAGCTCATCGGTGGTGGTCACCGGATCGTAGATGGCGGCGGCCACGGTGAGCAGCAGGTTGTCTGGCAAAGGAATCTGCTCCGGCCAGTCGGCGATGTTGGGGCCAAATACCAGCTCCTCTTGGGGCTGAGGCTTGCCCACGCCAAAGTACACCCGGGACTGATAGGCGGCTGGATCGTAGTCCCAGTGCTCGTCAGGACGGTCGGCGGGGATATGGGGCAACTCATCTGCAGGGGTGAGCACACCGCCGTTCCGGGCGGTGGCAGCGATGGAGCGGGCATCCATGAGCGCCACATAGGAAATCTGCTGTTCTCCGGGCTTGGAACCTTCCCGGTTGGGGAAGTTGCGAGTAGCGTGGCGGATAGAGAAGCCACCATTGGAGGGCACGTCTCCTGCTCCAAAGCAAGGACCGCAGAAACAGGAGCGGATGGAAGCGCCCACTGCCATGAGGCTGGCAATGTATCCCCGCTTGGTCAGCTCAAGATTAATTGGCATGCTGCCGGGATAGCAGGACAGCCAGAATGCGTCGGAGCCGATGGATTGGCCCTGCAGTATCTCCGCTGCCCGCTTCAGGTTTTGGTAAGTGCCTCCGGAGCAACCGGCGATGACTCCTTGATCCACATGGAACTGACCATTTTTCACCTTGTCTGACAGGGGGGAGGGAGGCTCAACCCCAAGCTGTTCCCGGGCGCTCTCCTCCACTTGATGGAGCAGGTCGGCCATGTTTTCCCGAAACACGCGGATGGGATAGGCATTGGAGGGGTGGAAGGGCAGTGCGATCATGGGTTCCACTTGATCCAGATCCACAGTGACCAGGCAGTCGTAGTAGGAGCCATTTCCAGGAGAAAGCTCCTGATAGCTGTTTCCCCGGCCAAGCAGAGTGAGGGCGGTCTTGGTCTGTTGGTCGGTCTGCCACACGGAGGACAGGCAGGTGGTCTCGGTAGTCATTACGTCAATACCCACCCGGTAGTCCATGGATAGATTGGCCACTCCAGGTCCAAAGAACTCCATAATGGCATTTTTCACAATGCCCTCTTTAAATGTAGCCTCTACCAGGGCCAGGGCTACGTCGTGAGGGCCTACTCCGGGGCGGGGCGCGCCGGTGAGGTAGATGGCGGCTACCCTGGGATAGGGAATGTCATAGGTCTTGCCCAGAAGCTGCCGGGCAAGTTCAGGACCTCCCTCTCCAATAGCCATGCAGCCATAGGCGCCGTAGCGGGTGTGGGAGTCGGATCCCAGGATCATGGAGCCAGGCGCGGCATACCGTTCTCTCATGTAGGAGTGGATTACCGCTTGGTGGGCGGGGACAAATTCACCGCCATACTTTTTTGCGGCGGACAGGCCGAATACATGGTCATCCTCATTGATGGTGCCCCCTACGGCACACAGGGAGTTGTGGCAGTTGGTGAGCACATAGGGCAGGGGAAACTGTTTCATACCAGAGGCCCTGGCCGTCTGGATGATGCCCACATAGGTGATGTCGTGGGATGCCATTGCGTCGAATTTAAGCTGGAGCTTGGCAGGGCTATCCGAGGTGTTATGGGCCGTGAGGATATTGTGGGCGATGGTCAGCTCCCGGCCTTGTTCCTGATCCGTGGGGATAAATCGCCCATCCACATAGCGGACTGGGCTGTTTTGAATGGTAATCATAGTGAAATCCTCCCAATTAGGATTGTACTGTAAATATACAATAGAATATCAGATTTTGCGGTAGGTTGCAAGGCCGGGAGAGAAAAATCCCTGTGCAGGAAAGGGGCGTGGGGCGTGGGTTCTGCGGGTTTGCCAATACACATTGAATCATAGTAATATCTTGTGATAGAATGAAATCAGAGGATGTTGGTGTCATCAAGGGAAAAACGGCAGGAACAATCGACCGGGGAAAGCCCATGATCCGGAAAAGTAACCTATGACACATGGTGCGTAACGGACAGTCGTTTCCCATTAGAAGGCAGGTGGCAAAATGACCTTACAGCAGTTGAGATACGTCACGGCAGTGGCGGAAATAGGGACAATCACAGAGGCGGCAGACAGACTTTTTATATCACAGCCGAGCCTTACCAATGCGATCCATGAGTTGGAAAAGGAAATGGGAATTCAAATCTTCCACAGGACAAATAAGGGAATCAGCCTGTCCAAGGAGGGGGAGGATTTTTTAGGATATGCCAGACAAGTATTGGAGCAGGCCGCCATTTTGGAAGATAAGTATAAAGGTAGTGACGCAGGAAAAAAACAATTTTGTGTTTCCACACAGCACTACTCATTTGCCGTCAACGCTTTTGTGGACTTGATCAAGGAATATGGTCAAGACGAATATGATTTTTGCCTCCGGGAAACGCAGACCTATGAGATCATTGAAGATGTGGCACAGATGAGAAGTGAGATCGGAATCTTATTCCTCAATGATTTCAATGAAGCGGTGATTAATAAAATTTTGAAGTCCCGCGATCTGGAGTTTCATGCCCTTTTTGTCGCAACACCCCATGTGTTTATTAGCAGAAACCATCCTCTTGCGGATCAACCGGTGATTACCAATGAACAACTTACACCATACCCATATTTGTCCTTTGAGCAGGGAGAGCATAATTCCTTTTATTTCTCAGAGGAAATCTTTTCTGTATCAGAACGCAAGAAAAATATACGGGTACGGGACCGGGCCACGTTATTTAACCTTTTAATTGGATTAAACGGATATACAGTATGTAGCGGTGTGATTGACAAAAACCTGAATGGGAAAGATATCATTGCGGTTCCCCTGGCCGAGGAAGGCGATATGCGCATTGGCTACATCACCCACCGCAAAGGCATGATGAGCAGATTGGGAAATACATATTTGGAGGCGCTGGGAAACTATATAAAGGTCGGGCAACCAAGGAGAACACCGGGGCACAGTGAGCAGGAGAGATGACCTGTGGTGTAGGGTGAAGCAAAGGGTTGACAGGGCATTGATGATAAGGGGGTTATCCATAGCCTGAAACTATGAATAACCCCTGTTTATATGTATTGTACAAATCACCCCCAATAAATTATCATAAAAAGAGTGACAGGCTTGCCATAGCACTGACGATGATTTGGAGGGGTATTATGGAGACGGCAGTGATTGGATTTCCCAGAATTGGAACGCTGAGGGAATTAAAGTTTGCCTCTGAGAAATATTTCAGGAAGGAAATCACCCCAGAGGAGCTTTTGCAAACTGCAAAAATATTGCGTAAAACACATTGGGATACACAAAAAAGCGCGGGGATAGACTATATCTCCTGCAATGATTTTTCTTATTATGACATGATGCTGGATACGGCGGTACTGTTTAGCATCATTCCAAAGCGCTACAAGGCGCTGGGCTTGTCAGAACTGGACACCTATTTCGCCATGGCCCGGGGCTATCAGGGCGCTTCAGGAGATGTCAAGGCATTGGCCATGAAAAAGTGGTTTAATACCAATTACCACTACATTGTCCCTGAAGTAGAGGACGATACCTGCATAAGGCTTTCCGGGAATAAGCTGTGGGAGGAATACGTAGAGGCAAAATCCCTGGGCATTGAAACAAAGCCCGTGGTGATTGGTGCGTACACCTTGTTAAAGCTATGTCGGTATACCGGAGAGAACTGCTGTGCTGACTACATAGATCCAGTGATCAGCGCCTATGGGGATTTGCTGAAAAAATGCCAGGAATACAAAATCCCATGGATTCAGTTTGACGAGCCGGCGCTTGTGCAGGATATGGATAGGGAGGATATGGCGCTGTTTCATAAAATTTATGATGCCCTTCTTGCATGTGCAAGCAATAGCCGTATCCTATTGCAGACTTACTTTGGAGACATTAGAGATATTTATACCGACGTGATACAAATGCCCTTTGCGGGAATCGGCCTTGATTTGATAGAGGGGAAGGAAACATATCATCTGATAGAAAAATATGGATTTCCACGGGATACGATGTTATTTGCGGGGCTGGTCAACGGGAAAAATATCTGGAAAAATCACTATGACAAAACCTTGCGGGTTTTGGAGGCACTACGGGAAAAGGGAATCCAAACCGTACTGTCAACCTCCTGTTCGCTGCTACATGTTCCGTATACCCTAAAGCATGAAAGGGCCCTGTCATCAGAATACCTGTCTTATTTTTCCTTTGCGCAGGAAAAGCTGACAGAGCTGGGGGAACTGAAGGACCTAGCCGAATGTGAGGCATACCATTTGGAAGCGGCGTATCAGAATAACCAGCAGCTGTTTGCCAAGAAGAGAGATTGTGAAAAAAAGGAGGTGAAACAGAGGCTTTCTCTTGTGACAGCGGATGACTATGTGAGATTGCCAAGCCGAATCCAGCGTCAGGAACGACAGAAAAAGGTGCTGATGCTGCCGGAGCTGCCCACAACAACGATTGGCTCTTTCCCACAGACCAAAGACGTGAAGGCAAACCGTTCTGCTTACCGTCAGCGAAAAATATCAGAGAAGGAATACGTGGCATTTAACCGGGAAAAAATTGCGCAATGCGTCGCGTGGCAGGAGGAAATCGGGCTAGATGTATTGGTTCATGGGGAATACGAAAGAAATGATATGGTAGAGTACTTCGGAGAGTCTTTGGGAGGCTTCTTGTTTACAGAAAAAGCGTGGGTGCAGTCCTATGGTACGAGGTGCGTGAAACCGCCGGTTATCTGGGGCGACATATATCGCGAGAAACCGATTACAGTGGAATGGTCCGTCTATGCACAATCTTTAACAAAAAAATGGATGAAGGGAATGCTGACAGGTCCTGTCACCATCTTTAATTGGTCATTTCCAAGAGAGGACATTTCTATCAAGGAATCCATTTTACAGATTGCGTTGGCAATCAGGGATGAGGTATTGGACTTGGAGAAGAATGGAATCCAAATCATCCAGATTGATGAGGCGGCGCTTAGGGAAAAATTGCCCCTTCGAAAATCAGATTGGCAAAAGGAGTACCTGGATTTTGTAATTCCGGCGTTCCGGTTGACACACAGCGGTGTAAAGCCGGAAACACAGATTCATACGCATATGTGCTATAGTGAGTTTACAGATATCATTTCTGCAATTGATGACATGGACGCGGATGTCATTACCTTTGAAGCGTCTCGTTCTGATTTACAGATATTGGATTGTCTGAGAGAGCACGATTTTGAAACGGAAGTGGGGGCGGGCGTATATGATATCCATGCTCCGAGGGTGCCGTCTGTAGAGGAAATCGTGGCTGCGCTGCGTGTCATGCTGTCCAAAATTGACCAGGAAAAGTTGTGGGTGAACCCTGACTGTGGATTAAAAACAAGGGCTATGCCCGAAACAGAGGAAAGTCTGAAAAACCTGGTGGCAGCGGCAAAACAGATTAGGAACGAGTTGAGGGAATGAGCGGGATGGTATGTTCCATAACAAGCTTAGGTCACCGCCACAGGGAACAGCCTGTTTGTCTGCGCTGATGAGGTGTTTTGGGAACAGTCATTGAGGGGCACTAAAAAGAACAAAAAAGATTCAGGACCTGCCGGCACAGCCGGCAGGTCCTGAACGCATTAGGGAAGGGTGGATTAATCCATACCGTAAGTTCGGAAGGATTGTACCGGGGCTTCATAATTAGGGGAGATAATCAAAGCCACCAGGCTGCCATGGGAGAGGATCTGGGCGGCCTTTGCTGTGGGCACCTGCTCCGGGCTGTAATTTTCAAACATACCTACCCGGTGCTGTACATGCCGCTGAAGGGAGGCCATGGCCTCATCCACATCGTCCTGGTTGGCCAGGCGGATGACGGCGATTTCCTCGGCAGTACCGGCGGCAGCGTAGGCAAAGTAGTAACCATTTATCTTCCCATAGTCCAGGTCAGAGAGATAGGGAAACAACTCCTCCCCTCGCTCATCCTGGCTGGTGAGAATAGTCATTTCTGGCAGGTTTTCCGCCGCCTCTGTCACAGCCTTGCCAACTGTAATGGGGTCTGGGCTGGCGCTGGAAGTGGGAGGGGCACAGGAGCAGAGCAGGCAGAGGCTGAGTGCGAGGGCGCTAAAATAGGTTAGGCGTCGTGTGCTCATATCCGTCACCTCAAGTCTGTAGCGGATGACGTGGCGTTCTCTGTCACGGAAAGGTCTATGGGGAGATCATCTTCCGGAGCGGTAAAATCGCCGTCCAGGACATCGCCAAAGGCATCCTCCACCGCCTGCTGAATGCGGGTCAGCTCCTCCTCAGAAAGCTGGTCTTCGCCATCTTCCTCAGTGGAGCAGTACAGGCTGACGCTCAGCAGGTATTTGCCCTCTACAGAGGTGATGCTGTGATCCATATACATATCCGTTCCATTGGCGGAGGCAAGCTGGGAGACAGCGCTGTCTATCTGGGACAGAGTGTGTTCTGCAGCAGCCAGCATGGCATCATCTGTGTCGGAGAGCAGAAAGTAGAGAGCGGCACTCTTCCCTTCGTTGGCAGCCTGACGGATGTTGGCGGGCAGATCATAGATGGTGTTGATCTGGGTGGCATTTTGATAGGCGTAGCAGTAGGTCAGGCCGGTAGCGGCGGGAAAGAAGCTGGTATCCCAGTCATGGCTGGCAGCACACATGCCGTCCGTCATGTTAAAATTGGCGTAGTTGCCCGACTCCACATCGGAGTAGATGTCGATGTGATACCAATCACCGTCTAGCTTAACTAGATTCCAGGAGTGGTAGGAGTTATGTACCACCTTGCACTCAATATCAAGCATCTGCATGAATAGGCGGAAGGTGGTGGCAAAGCCGACACAGACCGCGCTTTTATAGCTCAACACACCATGGGGACTGCTGCTGTCCTCGCTTGTGGTGGGGATGGCTACGGTGATACCTCCCTCATGGTGGAGGTTGGCGCACATCCAATCGTACACCGCCTTCTCTTTTTCGTAGTCAGTCATGTCATCGGTGATGATCTCGCGCAGCACATTGGAGGCAAGTTCCAGGGTCTCCTGCTGTCTCTCATTCAAAGTGGAGTGATTGCCGGACTTGTAGGCGTCGGAGATGGGGAGGGTGGACAAAATTTTATATTCACCTGCCACCTTCACATCATCCTCCTGGGTCACGCGGTCGCTTGAGCTGCTTAAAATGACACTTAGCTGGGATGATATGTCATTCACCTGGCTGCTCTGCCGTGAGATGGACAACAGGGCTACAGCGCTGAGGGCGCAGCTGGCCGTCATGCCCAGGGCCAGAATAACCGTCAAAATGATCAGGGGAGCTTGAGTTTTCCTTTTTTCAGTGCTTTGTTCCATAGGGGATTCCTCCTTCTTACTTGGGGCAATGGTGCGTCAATCTGTAATATAGCTAGTTAGGGCTGGTGCAGGCGCTAAGAAAAGTTTATGGCGGGAAATTAAATTAGTATAACATAGAATAAAGAGACAAGTCAAAAATAAAATGTAAACGATATAATGGGAAAAGAATGGAAGATAAACCGGGGGGTTCTATAGATTTTTGCAGATAAAAATAAAATAATTTGTGAAATATTACAAAAAGGGATAGTAAAGCGGGAGACGCTATGCTATAATAAAACTGTCTTAAGAAGGAGGCTTGGGATTTTCACCTGATGCCACCAGAAGAGCAGTGAGGAGCTGAGCAAATGAAATTCACATTTACAGAAAAGAAGGTCAACCTATCCAGGAAGGTCCATGACTATGTGGAGAAAAAGGTGGGAAAGTTAGACCGCTACTTCAAGAGTGAGGCAGAGGCCAATGTGGTCTTTAGCGTGGAGAAGGACCGGAATAAGGTGGAGCTGACCATCCGCTCTGGTGGAACCATCCTCCGGGTATCGGAGAGCACCTCCGATATGTTTGCCTCAGTGGATGGAGCAGTGGCCGCTATGGAGCGGCAACTGCGCAAGCACAAGACCCGACTGGAAAAGCGGCTGCGCGCTACAGCCTTTGAGCCGACGGTGGAAGAGGAACGGTTTACCTATGTACCTGATGGGGAGGAGGAGGAGTTCCAAGTGGCGCGGACGAAGCGCTTTCCTCTGAAGCCCATGACGGTGGAGGAGGCCATTTTACAGCTCAATCTGTTGAATCACACCTTCTTTGCCTTCAAAAACGAGGACGATGGAGCCTTTGCTGTGGTATACCGCCGTAATCAAGGGGGCTATGGCCTCATTCAGGACGAGAACTGATTTGACTGGGCGCTGTCTGTGCAAATCGCAATAAGGCCCGCCCCGCCGGTATACCGGCGGGACGGGCCTTTGTCTGTCAGATGGGAGCTGTTATTTCGCAGAAACGCGGTACAGAATGCTGCCAAACGGATGAGCGTGTCGGAGTTGCCGGTGGCATAGAGATAGATGGGGCGGACAGTTGGAGGTGGGATCAATGAGCAGGTATACTGCTGTGATCACAGCGGTCAGTATACTGACGATAATGATCCACAAGGCAGGGGGGGCGGTAGTGGAGCACATGTTTGATGCGCAGCCTGACGTATCCCTCGCCGAAGGTTAGGGGATAGGGAGACAGGGTTTTCCAGGGGGATGGGCAGAAGCAATTGGGCAAAGAGCACTAGCAATAGCAGACAGATCACCTGGCGAGGTGCTAGCTTTCGCAGGACCAGGCGAAGCGCTGAGATGACCAGAGTGACATAAGAGGCGGTGACGCTGATCTGCCACAGGGAGAGGAAAGAGGGCCCGTTGACCCGGACAAGACAGGAAAAGCGGTATTCGCCCCCGGCAAGTTTAGGATAGCTCATATGGAACGATCTCCTTTTAGTCTATTGAAATAGACCTTTTGCAATGGGGGTCTATCATAATAGACCTAACTTTGTCAACTATCTTTTTACGCCGGATGAAATGCTTGGGGAGTCGGAAGAAATATACCTTGGAAGAAAACCTCTGGTATTTCTTGTCCGACTATGGTAATATAGTAAACTAGACTAGGCTGCCCATGCTGGATGGAGGGCGGCAATTCAATCTATCATGAGGTGAGAGCATTGACCTATCTGATCACGATCATTTTGGGTATGGTGCAAGGAGTGGCTGAGTTTCTGCCCATATCCAGCTCAGGGCATCTGTCCTTACTGCAATACTTTTTTGGCATGGAGGAGCCGGACAATCTCTACACCATTCTGCTACACTTTGCCACACTGATCGCTGTGTTCGTGGTGTATCGCAAGGATATCCTGGAAATGATTCAGGAGTTTTTTAAATTCATAGGAACCCTATTCTCTGGCCGTGGCGGTCGAGAAAAGGAGCCGCCGGAAGCGAGGCGGATGGTGCTGCTGCTGATTGTGGCTACCCTTCCCCTGTTTTTGGTGCTGCCAATAGAAAGTATGGTAGAGGGGCTTGGGAGCAGCCCCGTGTTTGTGTCCATTGCCCTAATCGCAACCGGGTTTATCCTGTTTGGCGCGGATCGCCGGGGGGGAGGTTCAAAGGGGGCCCGCTCCATGACGGTGGTGGACGCTGTGCTAGTGGGACTGGCCCAGGGGATAGCCACCATTCCCGGTCTGTCCCGGTCGGGCACTACCATTTCAGCCGGCATGGCGCTGGGCCTGGAGCGGAAGCTGGCCGTGCGTTTTTCCTTCCTGCTGTCCCTGCCCGCGGTGCTGGGAGCCACCCTGCTGAAGGTGGTCAAGGCCATTGGCGGCACTGGAATTGACCCGGAATTGCTGCCAAAATACCTGGTGGGCATGGTGGTGGCCGGCGTGGTGGGCTATTTTTCCATCCAGCTGGTGAAACTGCTGGCGGAGAAGGGTAAGTTTGGCAATTTTGCCTACTACTGTTGGATTGTTGGCGCCATTGCCCTGGTGTCCAGCTTTGTCAGGGGCTGAACGGCTGTGTCTGTTCACTTTACATGTGGAAATGGAGAAGGATTATGGCCTCTTCACAACGGAAAAGTGGGTCCTCCGCCGGGCGGGGGAAACCGCTTGAAAAAAAACAGATTACCAACTCTAAGGGGCGCTCTTGCTCCCGCAAGCCGGCGGCGCCAGGGAAAAAGCCGATCCGTCGGGAGGTGGGGGCGGTGGTCTGTCTGCTGTTGGCCTTGTTTGGAGGGATCGGCTACTTTAAGACGGACGAAGGGGCGTTTATCGCCCTGTTCTGTAACCTGCTGAAGGGGTTGTGGGGCTACGGATTTTACATTACCCCGCCCATCCTGTTGCTGGCAGCGTGGATTCTGGCCTTCCACGGTGGAAGGCCAGTCCGGCTGCGGGTGGGGGGGGCCTTTGTTTTGCCCATGCTAGTGGGGACAATCCTTCATTTGCTGCTGTTCCGTGAGGAGTACCAGGGGGGAGCGGCCATGTTCAGCCAACTCTGGCAGGGCGGCTTGGCCCTCTCCAGCGGAGGGGTAATCAGCGGATTGCTGGCCGGTGGCTTACAGGCCGCTTTCAGCCTGGTGGGAGCTATGGCGGTGCTTCTGCTAGCGGGGATAGCTGCCCTCCTGTGCGCCTTTCGGATCACTCCGGCGGATATTCTGGGCTTTGTTAGGGAGCGGCGGGAGAAGCGGGTGGAGTATGATCTGGAGGAGTATGAACAGCCTGTCAAGCGTTCCAGACAGAGAGAAGCGGATGGGGAGAAGCCGGCGGTCAAGAGCCGTAAGCCAGATATTGACATACCGGTGGATGATGGACCTCCGCCGCAAAAGCATCCTGATAAGCCGATAGTCAGATCGGGGAAAAAACGTCTGTTTGACCAGGTGGCGAGGGTAGTAAGTCCCGACAAAGTGCTTACCGGCAGGCGGGCTTACGATGTGGAGAATGAGGAGATGCCCCCGGCGGCGCAGTCTGATTTGGAGTGGGAGTCGGAGCGTGCTCCACTCTCCCAAGCGGATCAGCCAATATCCCCTCCCGTCATTCGGGAGCCGGCGGTCACCCAGGAGGAGGTCCGGCAAGCCCAGGAGGAGATAGCCCGTGAAATCGAGGTGGGGACGGATCAGAACACTGCCTACCGATATCCTCCCATCTCCTTGCTCAACCAGGGCGGCAGTGGGGGAAATTCGGCTGATGGAGAGCTTCAAGCCAATCAGCAGCGTCTCCAGGAGGCACTGCGATCCTTTGGGGTGGACGCGCACATTGTCAATGTCACCCGGGGGCCCTCCGTCACTCGGTACGAGCTTGAGCTGGAGCAAGGGGTCAAGCTGAACAAACTCACCAATTTGTCAGATGACATTGCCTTGGCGCTGGGGGCTGCCGCCGTTCGGGTGGCCCCCATTCCAGATAGGATTTCCACTGTGGGGATTGAGGTGCCAAACCGCCAGGTTAGTCCGGTGGTCATTCGAGAGCTCATTGGATCCAGAACGTTTATCAACAGCCAGTCCAAGGTATCCTTTGCCGTTGGCAAGGACATTGCGGGCAACTGCATCGTAGGGGATATCGCCAAGCTGCCCCACATGCTCATCGCTGGCACGACGGGGTCGGGCAAATCGGTGTGTACCAATGGCCTCATTGTCTCCCTGCTGTACAAGGCTACCCCGGAGGAGGTGCGCCTGATCATGGTGGACCCCAAAATGGTGGAACTAGGGGTATACAACGGCATCCCTCACCTGCTCATTCCGGTGGTCACAGATCCGAAAAAAGCGGCAGGCGCCCTGCAATGGGCGGTAAATGAGATGATGAAGCGCTACCGCATGTTTTCTGAAGTGGGGGCCAAGGACCTAGTCTCCTATAACAACCACGCCCGTAAGGAGGGGCGGGATACCATGCCACAGATCGTGGTGGTGATCGACGAGTTGGCCGATCTGATGCTGGTGGCGGCCAAGGAGGTGGAGGAGTCCATCTGCCGGGTTGCCCAGATGGGCCGGGCATCGGGGATGCACCTGATCATTGCCACTCAGCGTCCATCCTCCGATGTGATTACGGGTTTGATGAAGGCCAATATCCCAAGCCGTATCGCATTTGCGGTTGATTCAGCGATCAACTCACGGATTATCCTGGATACCTCTGGGGCGGAAAAATTGGTGGGCAAGGGGGACATGCTCTACGCCCCCCTGGGTAAGGGTAAGCTGCGGGTGCAGGGCTGCTTCATCTCGGAGGAGGAAGTGGCCAATGTAGTGGAGTTTATCAAGGAGAGTACCACTGCCCAATATGATGAAACGGTGATGCATGAGATCGAAAAAAATGCTGAAGAGAAGGAAAAGGGGGGGCATAGTGTTGGCGCTGGTGACTGCGCAGGGGGAGAGGACTATGACCAACTGCTCCCCGCCGCCATTGACGTGGTGCTGGAGATGGGACAGGCCTCGGTGTCCATGCTGCAGCGCCGGTTGAAGTTGGGCTATGGACGGGCTGCCCGTCTGGTAGACCAGATGGAGGAGAGGGGCGTGGTGGGACCTTTCGAGGGGTCCAAGCCCCGGCAGTTGCTGATTACCAAGGAGCAGTGGCAGGAGATGCAGTATAAGCGGGATATGGTGGCAGTGGTACCTGAGGAGCCGCCTTTTGAGGAGGATGCGGCGTCCCAGTCCGATGACTCTTGAGAGACTGCGATGGAACAAAGGCCGTGGAGCCAAGCTCCACGGCCTTTGTTGATGGCTTACCAGAACCAGCCGCCGGAGGTCCGGTTATCCACCACATCCAGCATGGCGGAGAGCATCCTGGCAGCCTCCGACCGGGTGAGGGGTTGGGACAACTCCGCTCCGTGGGATAGGACGGACACCGTTTTCATGTTAGCGGCGGCCTGAGCTGCCCAGGCGGGAGCGGGACTCTCGGTGGGATCGGAGCTCACATCTCCGATGGCCAGCAGCCGATCAATGATCACAGTCGCCTCGGCACAGGTAATGGCCTCGTCCGGGTGGAATACTACTTGACCCAAGTCATTGTAGCAGCCCCGGACAGCGCCCTGTACCAGGGCTGCGGTCACATAGCCTTTGGCCCAGGTGGAGATGTTTTTATCGTCATAGAAACCGGTGAGTGTAACGTTGTCCATTGGGGTCTCCGCCGCAATGGTCATAGCCAGGGTGAGAAATTCCTCCCGGGTGAAGGTGTCCTCTGGGTCAAAGCAGTACAGGTTTCCCACTTGGCGGCCAACGTAGATACCATCTTCCGCCAGATGAAGAGCGGCGTAGTGAGCGGGGTTGCCTGAGAGGTCGGAATAGGTCACCTTAGTGGACTGCTTTTCGATGGTGACCTTTACCGTAGCGGGTTGTGAGGTATTGCCCATACTGTCAGTAGCCACGTAGGTGAAGGAATCCTTTCCCTTTTTTCCCTCATAAGGGGTGTACCAGAAGGCGGCAGGATCGTTTTCGTCCACCGTCACTTGGCCGCGGGCAGGGCTGTCCACCACTTGGAAGGTGACCAGATCCCCCTCTGGATCCACGGCGGCAAACCGGCTGGAGATGGCCACCCCTTTGTAGGTGGTGAGGGTGAGGTTTTCCGCGATTGGCGCGGCATTTTCCACCTCGGCAGTGGTGAGGGTGAGGGCGGCTACGGGGAGGGTCAGTGCCCCTGCAAGGCAGAGGGTGAGAATGATGATACGGGGTTTCACAGGGAAATCCTCCTTTTATTTTTGGGAAGGGAATGGGGAATTGCGGCTAATCATTGACTGTCCCTTCCGCTGGATATATCTGTATCATTTCTCCAAAGCAAAAAAATATGCGGGTGTTTCCAAATCTGGAAACACCCGCAATCCTTTGATTTGAGGATTGGAGTGCGGTGTAGAGTAGCGCTACCGCTGATTCCGGTCTTTTAGCCAGCTGGGCAGAGGGCGCATCTTGATGCCGGATACAATGCCCATGGCGATGAACAAGGTCAGGGTAGAGGAGCCGCCGTAGCTAAAAAAGGGGAGGGTGAGGCCAATCACGGGCATAACGTACAGGCACATGCCCACATTGATAATGGTCTGGGCCATGAGCATACCGGCGATGCCCATGGAAATATAGGCGGACATGTGGTCTTTGGCCTGTCGGGATACCCAGGCACATCGCAGAATGATGGCCAGCAGTACCGCCAGTACCAGGCAGCATCCCAGCAGGCCAAACTCCTCACCGCATACAGAAAAGATAAAATCGGTGTGCCGGGCGGGAAGGCTTGCGGAGGAGGAGGACTGTGTCTGCCGTCCTTGAAGATAGCCTAGGCCGGTGAGCTGGCCAGAGCCGATGGCGATTAGGGAGCGGCTTTGCTGCCAGCCAGCACCCAGGGGGTCCAGACTGTGGTCAAACACCACCCGAAAGCGCATGATGCGGTAATCGTTCCATAAACGGTCTATGCGGGGGAAAATAAAATTCCAGAGAAAGACGATTCCGGCGCAGCCCACACTGCCAAGGCCGATAAACCACCACTTGCTGAGCCCACCTACCCAGGTCATGATGATGAAGATTGCCAGATACACCAACACCATGCCGAAATCGCCGGACAATACCACCAGCAGACCGGCAAACAGGCAAACGAGCGCGCCATATCGCAGCAGAGCGGAGAAACGTCCGATGCCGAGGGGGCGTTCTCGGTTCATGAGCCAGGCCAGCAATACAATAAAGGAGAGCTTGGCGATCTCCCCGGGCTGAAATCCGATGGGGGCCCCGGGCAGATATACCCAGCTGCGGTTGCCGGTGTTGTCCTCTCTGCCGAATGGGGCGATGAGCAGGATGACCACAACCCCAAGCACCAGAAAAACCCACCACCACTTCTCTATCAGAAACTGAATGTCCACGAAGGACATCCAGATATAGACCGCCACCCCAAGCACAATAAACATCCCCTGTTTCAGGACCATGTTGTGCAGAGCTGGATCATAGCGGGTGGAACTGTAGATCAAGGCAAGCCCCATGACGCTGGCCACAAGGCACAGGACCAGCAGCAGCACGTCAGCCTTTTTAAAAAACTCCTGAAGCGTGCCAACAGGCCGCAGGAGCAGGGCCGATAGTGCTGTACACAGGTTCTTTTCCGTTCGTTTATCCGGCCGCAACGGTTTCTCTCCTTTGGCAATAAAACTAGAAATTAGTATAGCACATTTTTTTTGTATATGCTATACTAAATAAAAAGTATTTACAAATTGGCCCAATCAGTCTGTCTGATGGGCAGACCGGGGCAGAAGGGAGTGACGGACATGGAGTTTGTGACCCACAGCCGCGGGGAGACTGAGGCGCTGGGGAACCGTCTGGCCAGTGGGCTGGCTGCTGGGACGGTGGTGGCCTTTACCGGTGATCTGGGGGCGGGAAAGACCGCCTTCATCTCTGGAATGGGGCAGGCTCTGGGTGTGAAGGACCGGGTGACAAGTCCCACTTTCACCATTGTCAATGAGTATGAAGGAGGACGCTTGCCTCTGTTTCACTTTGATATGTACCGGATGAACGGTGCTGACGAGTTGTTCCACATCGGATGGGAGGACTATCTGACTCGGGGAGGCATATGCGCCGTGGAGTGGAGTGAGCATGTGGCCCAGGCCCTGGGGGAAGATGTGGTTCGGGTGTCCATTGGCCGAGGGGATAAGGAAAACGACCGGATCATTGTCATTGAGGGGGCAGACTTATGAGGATCATTGCACTGGAAACCTCTGCGGTGGCCGCATCAGTGGCGGTGACGGAGGGGGACAGACTGATTGCCCAATCCTTTCAGAACAGCGGCCTAACCCACTCAGCCACCCTCATGCCAATGGTGGCCGGTTTGCTGAATAATGCGGGATTGAAGCTGGAGGATATAGAGGTGGTGGCGGTGGCCGCCGGACCGGGTTCTTTTACCGGGGTGCGCATCGGGGTAGCGGCGGCAAAAGGACTGTCTTGGATGGGAGACAAGCCATGTGCCCCCTGCTCCACCTTGGAATCCATGGCCTGGCAGTGTGCCCATTTGGATGGGGATATCTGTGCGGTGATGGATGCCAGACGAAATCAAGTATACGCTGCTCGGTTCCAGGCCTGCCAGGGGATGATCACCCGGCTGAGTGAGGATCGAGCAGTTGGGCTGGATGAGCTGGCTGAGGAGGTCAGGAAGCGAGGGGGAATGCAAATTCTGGTTGGGGATGGGGCCAAGCTGTGCCATCAGGAGTTTGAGGCACGGGGGATATCAAATCTGCTGATGCCACCCCATTTGCTTTATCAGACTGCCTGGGGTGTGGCCCGTGCCGCCCTGCGTCTGGCACAGGAGGGGGGGCTGGTGAGTGGAGAGGTACTGGCCCCCATGTATCATAGGATGAGTCAAGCCGAGCGGGAGCGGCTGGAGCGCATGAAATCAGTCAATCAAGGAAAGGGGTTTTGATCATGGAAAAGGTACATGTTTTGGATCATCCGCTGTTGCAGCACAAGCTGTCTATCCTGCGGAATAAGGACACTGGTGTCAAGGAGTTCCGGGAAATTATCTCTGAGGTGGCCGCCTTGGAGTGCTATGAGGCCACCCGAGACCTGCCTCTGAAGGAGGTGGAGATCAACACCCCTGTAGCCACAGGTAAGTTCAAGGTGTTGGCAGGGAAGAAATTGGCGATTGTCCCCATTCTGCGGGCTGGCTTGGGCATGGTAGACGGTATTTTGGATCTGATTCCATCAGCCAAGGTGGGGCATATTGGCCTGTATAGGGACCCGGAGACACGTCTTCCCGTGGAATACTATTGCAAAATGCCATCCGATATCGCCGACCGGGACGTCATTGTAGTGGACCCAATGCTGGCTACTGGGGGCTCTGCTTCGGCGGCCATTACCTTTTTGAAGGGGTATGGCTGTAAGAGCATCAAGCTGATGAATGTTATTGCGGCGCCCGAGGGCATTACCTGTGTCCAGAGGGACCATCCGGACGTGGATATTTACGTGGCCGCAGTGGATGAGCGGCTTAATGACCACGCCTACATCGTTCCGGGGCTGGGAGATGCAGGCGATCGTATTTTTGGAACAAAGTAGGATAAAAGGGATACCAAGAAAAACGTGTGCGGTGATACTCTCCCGCACACGTTTTTCTTTTGAAGGCAGGAAAAACCTTATTTTTCTGCCAATAGCTTGTTCAGTTCTGCCATGAAGGTGTTGATGTCCCTGAACTGCCGGTAGACGGAGGCGAAACGCACATAGGATACCTCATCCACGTCTTTGAGTTTTTCCATTACCAGCTCACCGATTTCAGTGCTGAGAATCTCCCGCTCCAACTCATTCTGGAGAGACTGCTCGATCTCATCAGCCAGCCTCTCCAGTGTGGAAGTGGAGACAGAGCGCTTTTCGCAGGCTTTCAGCATGGAACCCAATAGCTTG
This sequence comes from uncultured Clostridia bacterium, assembly GCA_932222125.1. Taxonomy (GTDB): domain Bacteria; phylum Bacillota; class Clostridia; order Oscillospirales; family Oscillospiraceae; genus Enterenecus. Next base: position 54,873 of record CAKNZJ010000249.1, read on the forward strand.
TTGCGGTTAAAGGCCTGCCGGCTACCATCCCGTTTCACCACCATGAGGGGAAGACCCTCCACAATCTCATAGGTGGTAAACCGCTTGTGGCAGACCAGACATTCCCGGCGGCGGCGGATGCTGTTTCCCTCCTCTGCCGGACGGGAGTCCACGACTTTGCTTTCCAATTGGGCACAGTAGGGGCACTTCACAGTGGCATCATCCTTTTTTGTGAGATGTGGATCAGACTTATTTCTCATAATACCGTTTCTGCTCCTGGCCTTAGGCCGGGAGCAGAAGGGATGAAGGTCAAGATAGCGCAGAGGTTTCTATGGGTATTATAGCATAGCTCTTCCCATTTGTGTATCATTTTTGAAAAAATTTTTTCTTTATGTATAACCTTGTCAAGGCGGTGGCATACTTGTTAACGTGAGGTGATAATCATGGAGAATCGTAACAACAATTCCGAGAACAAGCAGCAGAATTCCCAGAATAAGAAGCAGCAGAATTCCGAGAATAAGAAGAATTCCAACAGCGAGAACAAGAACCAGCAGAACCAGGGCTACTAAGCCCAACCAAAAGCGGAGGGCGGTCTCGCCCTCCGCTTTTATGCGGAGAGGGGGAGTGTACCATGAGGCAAAAAAAGCCGGATAAAAAATGGCCTGCCGCTCAGGAGCCCCGCTACCGGCAGCCACCCTATCATGCCCTGTCTGATATGGTGGCAGGGCGGGTGCAGGCAGGCCCCCAGTCCACACCGCCTCGTTTAGGGACCGATCTGGATCAATGGCAGGATCCAGAGCTGTTCCACTCGCCAGAGCTTTGAGCGGGGATTAAAAAGGCCGGCCCCATTAGGGGCCGGCCTTTTTGATGTTTTAGGAGCTTATGGTTCAGCGGTATAGAGTCCTTGGTTTTGTGCTTTGGTGACGGTCCAAAGCTGCATTCCTCCTACCAGAACAAAGGTGGATACAGCGGGAGAAACCAGAGCATGACCAGCAATCGCGGCAATTGCGAAAGCGGCTAGGGAGGTATACAAATAGGTGCAGTAGTTCAGGCTGGCCAGTCGCTTAAACGGACGTTTGAAAAACTGAATGATGGCCCAGATAAAGAAGCAGAAATAGGGCACAAAGTAGAGGGTAAAGCCAATAATACCATGGCGGATCAGGATAGCCAGGGGATCCATTTCGATCATGAACCATACGCTGCGGCCATAGGATGCTACATCGGCGTAACCGATACCCAACAGTTTGGCTGCCAGTCCTCCCTCAGCGTATACCTGAAGGCTTGGTGAAGCGCTGAACAGCCGGCGGCTGAGGATTTGGTCCAACCGCTGGACGAAGTCGTTGTCCCGAATGAGCGTGCGCAGCCAGGTGCCCTGACTGGCCCGCTGGATTTCCTCGCCCCAGGAAGCGGCCAGCAGTTCAGAGTCCTCATTCATGATCTCCAAATAAATGTTGTTAAGATAGCTTTGAAGGGGCGAGACAAAAAAGAGACCAATGATAAGCAGGGTTAGTCCCCCTAGGATCAGCACCCGATAGGCATCCTCCCGGGTGCGGGACTGCCGGGCGCGGACTACCATCCAGACCAGGGCAGCCATACAGTAGAGTAGAACTATGCCAAAGACGATCTTAGTGCCGATAAAGGTGGCGCTGAAGGCCACTGAAATCAGTACCCAGGCCATGAGCACCCCCTTCCACCAGGTTGCACGGGTGATGGTGGAAATGACCTGCAGGCAGTAGTAGATGGTCACCGGGGCGGTGAGGGCGATGATACAGCTCACTTCATTGGCGGCGTAAAACCATCCCTTGAAACCATAGCCGGAACTACCATATGACACAAAGCTGGTGCCGGTCATGGCGGCCAGAAGGATGACTCCGGAATATAGCCCTCCGGCCCAGGCGATAGCGCGGGTGGACACCAAGTGTCCATATTCCTGGTAAATGGCCCACAAAAATACCAGCACAAGGGGGGCAAAGAAGGTCTTTACAACCTCCTTTAGGTTTTCCGCGCACAGGGCCAGCCCCCCCAGGGAGTACATATAGCACATAAAAGCGGCCAGATAGGCAAGCAGGATGACCAGAATGGTGAGGCACAGCCTTTTGCCGGGGAATTTGCTGACAAAAACCACGTAGAGGAAGGTCAAGGCCATGAACAGTGCCCGCACCAATACTCCGGCGGTGATGGGGAGTTCGGCGTTAGCGGCCAACGCGGTGAGAATATCCAGCAGGGGCTGAAGGATGAGGTAGATGCCAAGGATCAGTGGAAGCTGTTTCTGGGAAAAGTCGCGGAGCTTTTGCATAACAAACCACCTTTTTGGGATAAGCACAAGGGTGTGAAATTGCATAGGAAAAGTATAATACGGGCAGGACGGAAATGCAACCATAAAATGGGTTCAACCTGCCCTTATGGAGATCGGGTGGTTGAGGCCGGGTATGTAGGGGGTTACAGCGCAGCCCGCAGTGCCTCCGCCATATCGGTCCGCTCCCAGGACAGGTCCAGCTCAGGGCGACCAAAGTGACCGTAAAAGGAGAGCTGACGATAGATAGGGCGGCGCAGGCCAAGCCGGTGAATGATGGCGGTGGGGCGTAGGTCAAATACCCGGTTGACCGCTTCCTCCAGGGCTTGATCGGACACGGAGCCGGTGCCAAAGGTATCCACTCGCACGGAGACTGGTCGGGCCACCCCAATGGCATAGGCTAATTGAACCTGGCACCGGTCGGCCAGACCGGCGGCCACCACGTTTTTGGCCACCCATCGGGCAGCGTAAGCGGCGGAGCGATCCACCTTGGTGGGGTCTTTGCCGGAGAAAGCGCCTCCGCCATGGGGGGCTGCCCCTCCGTAGGTATCCACAATGATCTTGCGCCCGGTGAGTCCCACGTCCCCTTGAGGGCCGCCCACCACGAATCGTCCGGTAGGATTAATGTAGATTTTGGTGTGCTCGTCCAACAGTCTGGCAGGGATGGTGGGCTGGATGACCAGCCGGATCATGTCTTGCCGGATTTGTTCTGGAGCGGCCTCGGGGCCATGCTGGGTGGACAGTACCACGGTGTCAATCCGAAGGGGGCTGCCATCCTCGCCGTACTCTACAGTGACCTGGGTTTTGCCATCAGGGCGAAGGTATTCTACCAGCCCTTGCTTGCGCACGGCAGTCAGGCGCTGGGCCAACTTGTGGGACAGGGAGATGGCCAGGGGCATCAGCTCCTCGGTCTCCCGGCAGGCGTAGCCGAACATCATGCCCTGGTCTCCGGCGCCACCTGTGGAATCATCGTTCATCTCACCTACCCGGACTTCTAAGGCTTGATCCACCCCCTGGGCAATATCAGGAGATTGTTCGTCAATGTTGATGATGACAGCACAGGTGTCGCAGTCAAAGCCAAACTTGGCCCGGTCGTATCCGATGTCTCGGATGACCGTTCGGGCAATTTTGGGGATATCCACATAACAGGAGGTGGTGATTTCTCCCATGATATGGACCAGGCCGGTGGACACTGCCGTCTCGCAGGCCACCCGGGCTTGTGGGTCTTGGGCCAGGATGGCGTCTAGGATGGCGTCGGAAATTTGGTCGCAGATTTTGTCCGGGTGACCCTCGGTCACCGATTCAGAGGTAAAAAGTCGTTTTGCCATGATATCGTATTCCTTTCCTTAGTATAGAGAAAAGAAAAGCTCCCGCTCAAGGCGGGAGCAGAGGGAGCGTGTTCTTTCCTCATCTTGCGTTTCCGCTGGAATTGGCACCTTGCCTCCCAGGCAGGTTGCCGTGGCTTCATCGGGCCAATCCCTCCGCCACTCTGGATAAGGCTATTTGATTGTGCCGCTCTATTATAGCACGCAGGGATGGTTTGTCAAGGTGTCAGGCAAGAGGGAAGCGCTCAGCTGAGCGCTTCCCTCTTGCCTGACAGATATGGCACTTGGGTGGGAACAGCTATCAGCTCTTGGGCTTCGGTTTGAATATGAAGGCTACCATAACACCCAAGAAGATGGCAGCGGCAATGCCGCCGGCAGTGCTGGTCACCCCGCCAATAATAGCCCCGAGCAGTCCATCCTGGGCTACTGACTCCTTCACACCTTTGGCCAGACTGTATCCAAACCCGGTAAGTGGAACGGTGGCTCCGGCACCAGCCCATTCGGCCAGGGGCTTGTACAATCCAATGCCGCCCAATATGACGCCGGACACCACATAGGCTACCAAAATGCGGGCGGGGGTGAGTTTGGTGCGGTCAATCAAAATCTGACCAATGATACAGAAAAGGCCGCCCACAAGAAATGCTTTTAAATAGTCCATATTAGCGTCCTCCCTCCAGAGCGATGGCGTGGCAGATACCGGGCACGGATTCTCCTTGCATGGTAGAGGTGGGAGAGTGGAGTGCCCCGGTGGGACAAAACAGGATGCGCTTCCACCGGCCGGCCAGAAGGCCGGGGAGAAGGTGTCCGCACAGCACCGAGGCGGAGCAGCCGCATCCGGATGCGCCGGCATGAACATCCTGTTGGTTAGTGTCAAACAGCAGACAGCCGCAGTCGTTGTAGTTGGACAGGGGGACGCCATCTGTGGAGAAGAAGTCGGACACGATCTCCGAGCCCAGCTTGCCCAGGTCTCCTGTGACGATTAGGTCATAGAAGTCAGGGGACAGGCCGGTGTCCTCAAAGTGGGCTTTCAGAGTATCGTAGGCGGCGGGGGCCATGGCGGCGCCCATGTTGTTGGCGTCCTTAATGCCCTTATCCACCACCTTGCCAACAGTCACCCGAGTCACAGCGGGACCTTTGGCAGATTGGGAGGTGAGCACCACTGCACCGGAGGCGGTGGCTGTCCACTGGGCGGTGGGGGTGCGTTGGCAGCCGTACTCCAGAGGGGTGCGATACTGCCGCTCTGCCGAGCAAAAGTGAGAGGAGGTGACGGCGGCGGCGTAGGTTCCATAGCCACCGCTGAGCAGTAAGGTGGCCAGGGCCAAACTTTCTCCCATGGTAGAGCAGGCACCGTATAGCCCAAAGAAGGGGACTCCGGAAGCCCGGGCGGCATAGCCGGAGCCAATGCATTGGTTGAGCAGATCTCCGGCCAACATCAGATCCAGGTCTACTGTGTGAAGTTGCGCCCGCTTCAACGCAGCGTCTAGGGCAAGCTGCTGCATGGATGACTCAGCCTGCTCCCAGCTCTTGGCGCCAAAGGTGTCATCTTTACAGGTGTGGTCAAAGTGACGGCCTAGGGGGCCGGAGCTCTCCTTTTGGCCGGCGGCAGAGCCATAGCCGATGATGATAGGGGGCGACGCCGGCTGAAAGGACTGGCGGCCCAGCTTTTTATTCTCCATATGGAAAAACTCCTTTGGAATGGTATCGGACTTAGTGTTTGCCAAGGTGGAAAATTTCATGCGCGGGAGAGATGGTTCTCCTTGGAAAAGGTGGGGTAGGTATGATATAATGAGCTAAATCACAGTCACAGCGTTTTGCGACGATGCCATTGATGGAAAAAACAGCCAGGAATGGCCCTGGGGAGGATGATACCATGCCTGAAGAAAAGCGAACTATAGGATATATCTGCCCGGTGTGCGGAAAGGCAGTCGTTATAGAGCGGACTGCGTTTCAGCTTACCGCTGGAAGCGGAGTGCTGCCCTGTCCCTGCGGCAAGTCCGAGTTGGTCGTTCATCAGATGGGGGACAGGTGCCAGATCACCGTACCCTGCCTGTTTTGCGCCAGGGACCATCATGCCGTGTGTTCGAACCGGGCGCTGTTGAGGCAGAGACTGTTGGCGCTATCCTGCTCCAAATCGGGGCTGGCCTGCTGCTACATTGGGGTGGAGGACAAGGTGTTTCAGGCCATGGAAAGGCTGGAAGGGATAGTGGACAAGCTGCGTCTAGACAGCCAGACAAATACCCATGGGGCATTTCTCAATGAGACGGTCATGGAAGAGACGTTGGCTGAGCTGCGGGATATAGCTGCCCGAGGGGGTATCCGATGCGGCTGCGGTTCAACGGACTATGGGGTAAAGGTGGGGTACTCCTCGGTAGATATTGTATGTGCCCAGTGCGGCGGTGCGCTTCGCCTGCCCGCCGCCAAACTGGAGGATATGGAAGGCCTCTGCGCCCGTGACACATTGACAATTCCGGGAAAGGAGGAACTTTGACATGAGTGTGATTTACGAGACGCAACTGCGGGTGGACTCCCGTGACGTGGATCTGTTTAACCAATGTCGGCCGTCGGCGGTGCTGGGATTGATGCAGGAGGCCGCTACCCAAGCGGCTCAGGATCTGGGGGTATCCGGCCCGCAGATTATGGATCGGTACGGCTGCATGTGGATGGTGGTGCGCAGCTGGGTGGAGCTGGAGGCGCCCCTGCGGTGGAATGACCAAATTACGTTGCAGACCTGGCACCGCGGGGCATCGGGCGTGTCCACTTATCGAGACTTTGAGTTCTACCGGGATGGCCAGTACATTGGTCAGGGAGTGTCCTCCTGGGTGATGGTGGAGGCGGACAGCCGCAGGATGTTTCGGTTAAAGAACCTGGCGGAGTTTCAGGGCACGGACGGCGGCGAACGCAACAAAACCATCCGGCTCCGCCGGGTAAAGCTGCCGGAAGTCTTTGACGGCAGGGTCCGCCGAGACATGGGCTATTCCGACACTGACATCAACGGACATATCAACAACATGCGCTATGCCGACTTTGCCTGTGATGCCCTTCATTTAGAGCGGTTGGGACAGGGGGAGTTTGTGCGCTCTTTCCAGATCGGGTATCTCAGCGAGTGCCGTGCCGGAGATCCCATATTGATTGATATAGCCCGCAAGGGAAAGGAGTTGTTCGTCCGAGGGGCAGGGGAGGATGGGGCGGACCGGTTTGATTTCTCCCTGACTCTGGCCTTGCTATAAGATGATCTGCCGGTTACAAAAGATTTTTCCAGCTTGGGATCTCTCCTTCAATGAGCAGATTGAGCTGGATAAGCAGTTTGGCATTGACAGAGGTGTATTCCGCCGGTTGATGCTCCTGACCTTGCAGGAAGGCTAGCGCCTCCCCGAAGGAGGTGAGGATTGCGTCGATATCGGCGTGATGGAGGGTGATGTGAAGATAATGCTCATGCTTCTCCCAGCGCTCCATGGCCTGGCGGGTGAGTTCCTCCGCCTGCTTCCAGTCTCCGGATGCCACATGTTCTTGGGCCTGATCTAGCAGGTTGGTAAGCTGGTGGGTGAATCCATTCAGATATACGACGTGGATGGTGGACAGAACGGACAGCAGCACGATAAGGGCTGCGGAGAGCCAAAGTCGTTTCATGTCTTTCCCTCCTTCGAGATACAGTAGGTGTTGCCTGCCTCATCCACAGTGAGCAGCAGCGCCTGGCTGGGCCTGTGCAGGCCGTGGACAGCCAACTGTTTTTCCAGCCAGACTTCCTCATACCCCATACCTTTCAGATTGTGGGCCAGCAGCCGTCCATCGCTGATGAGAATGACCGGCAAGCCTTTCTCTTCTGGGGAGAGGCCCATCTGAGTGGCGGTTACCGGCCGGTCCTTGGCATAGGGGAGGACGGAGAGCTGCCCGCTGGTCTCCAGCATGGCAAACTTGATAGACTTAAAATCGGAGTAGCCTTGAATGCGTAATTCTTCCATCAGCTCATCTACAGTGAGGCGGTTTTTCCGCAGCTCACGCTCCACCACCTGGCCGTTTTCCACTACAATGGAGGGCTTGCCGCACAGGATGGCCCGAAAGCGGATGGACTTGGTGGACAGCACCGTCAAAATGGTGGACAGGGACAGCAGTACGATGATGGGGATCAGCCCGGCCAGCAGCGGGATGCCGTTGTCCTGCATGGGAACGGAGGCCAGATCGGCGATGATGAGAGCAAGCACCAGTTCAGAGGGCTCAAGTTGACCGATCTGATGCTTGCCCAGAAGCCGGATGCCCACGATAATCAGTAGATAGAGCGTGATGGTACGGATGAGAACCACAAACACAAAAACACCTCATTTAAAAAGCGGATGAAAAAGATATACTTGCACATTTTGCCCTTGGAAGGGAATCGATATGCCTCCAGTTTGTCCAAAATTCCGATTTTGAATAATGACGAAAAAAGGAGGGGGGAATTGCTTGTTTTTTGCGAACAAATACGCTAAAATGGATAGAGTATAAAAAAGGTGGGATTGCATTGAAGGCAACTTTGATTTTGGCCAATGGCACCATCTTCCGGGGAATAGCCATCGGGGCTGTGGAGGACCGGGTGTGTGAGATGGTGTTCAATACCTCTATGACGGGGTATCAGGAGATTTTGACCGATCCGTCCTATGCCGGACAGGGCGTGGTCATGTCCTATCCTCTCATCGGCAATTATGGCGTGAACAGCGAGGACAACGAGTCCGTCCGCCCTTGGGCAGAGGCCTTTGTGGTCCGTCATTTGTCCCCCACAGGAAGCAATTTCCGTTGTGAGGACAGTCTGGATCATTATCTAAAATCCAATCATATTGTGGGCATTCAGGGGATTGACACCCGGGCCCTTACCAGAATCCTCCGCAGCCAAGGGACCATGAATGGCATGATCACCTGTGCGGAGCATTTTCATATCAACGAGGTGTTGGAGCGGCTGGCCGCCTACCGGGTGTCGGGTACGGTGGAGCGGGTGAGCCGGCGGGAGCGGGAGGTGCTCCCCGCCATAGGAGGCCAACGCTTCCGTGTGGCCCTGATGGACTACGGAATGAAGCAGAATATGGTGGAGTGCTTGCGCCGCAGGGGATGTGAGGTCACCATCTGTCCGGCGCACACCCCCGCCCGGGAGGTTTTGGAGGGGGGCTTCGATGGAGTGATGCTGTCAAATGGCCCCGGCGATCCAGCAGACAATGTGGAGATCATTGCCCAGGTGCGAGAGCTGTACCAGTCGGAGCTGCCCATATTCGCCGTTTGCTTAGGCCATCAGCTTCTGGCGCTGGCCACCGGCGCGTCCACCCATAAAATGACCTTTGGCCACCGGGGTGGAAACCATCCGGTGAAGGATCTGGAGGCGGGACGGTGCTTTATCACCAGCCAGAACCACGGCTATGTGGTGGATGCGGACACGTTGGATCCAGCGGTGGCCCAGGTCTCCCACCGCAATGTCAATGATGGCACGGTGGAGGGATTGAGATACAAGCGTCCCAACTGCTTCACTGTCCAGTTCCACCCAGAGGCCAGCCCAGGCCCGCAAGATACCGAGTACTTATTTGACCGTTTTCTAGCAAATATGGGAGGTGACCGGTGATGCCAAAAGACCAAGGGATTAAAAAGGTACTGGTACTAGGTTCCGGCCCCATTGTCATCGGACAAGCCGCCGAATTTGACTACGCCGGTACCCAGGCCTGCCGGGCGTTGAAGGAGGAGGGTGTGGAGGTGGTGCTGGTCAACTCCAATCCCGCCACCATTATGACCGATAAGGATATTGCTGACCATGTATACATTGAGCCGTTGAACATTGCCTCTGTCACCCAGATCATCCAGCAAGAGCGGCCTGACTCTGTGCTGCCCACCTTGGGGGGGCAGACAGGGCTGAACCTGGCCATGGCTCTATGCGAGAACGGCACCCTGGACAAGTATGGCGTGCGTCTGCTGGGCACCAGCCCGGAATCAATCCACAAGGCCGAGGACCGTCAGGGCTTTAAAGACTGCATGGAGGAGATCGGACAGCCCTGTGTCACCTCTGAAGTGGTGGAGAGCGTGGAGGACGCGGTCTGTTTTGCTGGGGAAATTGGCTATCCTGTGATTGTCCGTCCGGCTTACACGCTGGGCGGTACCGGCGGCGGCATTGCCTATGATGAGCCCTCTCTGCGGGAGATCGCCGACCGCGGCATCCACCTGTCCCGGGTGGGACAGGTGCTCATTGAGCGGTGTATCGCCGGTTGGAAAGAGATCGAGTTTGAGGTGATGCGGGACAGCGCTGGCAACGTCATTCAGGTGTGTTCCATGGAGAATATTGACCCGGTGGGGGTTCACACCGGAGACTCCATTGTAGTGGCTCCTACACAGACACTGGCTAACCGGGAGTTCCAGATGCTGCGGACGGCAGCGCTGGATATCATTACTGCTCTGGAGATCGAGGGCGGCTGCAACTGTCAGTTTGCCCTCAATCCGGACTCCTATGAATACGCGGTGATTGAGGTAAATCCACGGGTGTCCCGCTCTTCTGCCCTGGCGTCTAAAGCCACGGGCTATCCCATTGCCAAGGTGGCCGCTAAGATCGCTTTGGGCTATACCCTGGATGAGATCCCCAATGTGGTCACTGGTAAGACCACCGCCTGCTTTGAGCCAACCCTGGACTATTGCGTGCTGAAGATACCCCGCCTTCCCTTTGACAAATTCACCACCGCCAGCCGCACGCTTGGCACCCAGATGAAAGCCACTGGGGAAGTGATGGCCATCGCTAACTCTTTTGAGGGAGCGCTGATGAAGGCCATTCGCTCCTTGGAGCTGAATGTCCGGGCGCTGCGGTTGGACAAATTGGATGGGCTGGAGACGGATGAAATTGAAGATCTTCTCCATCAGGTCACCGATGAGCGTCTGTTCGTGGTGGCGGAGGCCATGCGCAGAGGAATCCCGCTCCAAAAGATCAACCACATCACCAAGATGGATGTCTGGTTTTTGGAGCGCTTCCAGAAGATCATCCGAATGGAACAGGAGTTGGCTACCTGCGGGGCAGAACTGGATGAAGACACACTGCGCCGGGCCAAGGTGATGTGCTTTGCCGACAGCTACATTGGCAAGCTGTGCGGGATGGAGCAGAGAGCGGTGAAAGCACTGCGGGAGGGGTATGGTATTGTGCCCGCCTTTAAGGTGGTGGACACCTGCGCTGCCGAGTTTGACGCGGAAACTCCCTACTACTACTCCTCTTATGACGGGGAGAATGAGGCGGAGTCCGCCGGGGATGGGCGGAAGAAGGTGCTGGTACTTGGCTCCGGCCCCATCCGAATCGGTCAGGGCATTGAATTTGACTACTGCTCAGTCCATTCTGTATGGGCGTTTCGCAATCTGGGATATGAGACCATTATTGTCAACAACAATCCAGAGACGGTTTCCACCGACTTTGACGTAGCTGACAAGCTGTATTTTGAGCCCCTCACCGCCGAGGATGTACAGAGCATCGTAGAACAGGAAAAGCCCTGGGGAGCGGTGGTTCAGTTTGGCGGGCAGACGGCCATCAAGCTGGCAAAGGCCTTAACCGATATGGGGGTGCCCATTTTAGGCACCTCCTCCGATGGGGTGGATGCCGCTGAGGACCGAGAACGCTTTGATGAGATATTGCAAAAATGCGGTATCCCCAGGGCAAAGGGTAAGACCATCTTCACCACACAGGAGGCGCTGGACGCCGCCCATGAGCTGGGCTATCCGGTGCTGGTGCGGCCATCCTATGTTCTGGGAGGACAGGGCATGGAGATTGCCTACAATGACCGGAATATTGAGGAGTTCATGCGTATCATCAATATGACCGTGCAGGAGCATCCCATCCTGGTGGATAAGTATCTCATGGGCCGGGAGCTGGAGGTGGACGGCGTCTATGATGGGGAGGATATTCTCATCCCCGGCATCATGGAGCATCTGGAGCGGGCCGGAGTGCACTCGGGGGACTCCATCGCGGTCTACCCACCCCTCCATTTGGAGGATAAGCACCGTGAGCTGATTTTGCGCCACACCAAAAACATGGCCAAGCACCTGGGAGTCATCGGCCTGATCAATGCTCAGTATATCCTGTATAACGATGATATCTATGTTATTGAGGTCAATCCCCGCTCATCCCGGACGATCCCTTATATCTCCAAGGTAACCGGGGTGCCTATCATTGATTTAGCGACCAAGGTTATGCTGGGTGGGAAGCTGCGGGACTTGGAGTATGGCACCGGCATTTACCGGCAGGCCAGCTACTATGCGGTCAAGGCCCCGGTGTTCTCCTTTGAGAAGCTGACTGATGTGGACACCGGCTTGGGGCCTGAGATGAAGTCTACCGGCGAGGTGCTAGGCCTGGCTGAGACCTATCCTCAGGCGTTGATGAAGGCGCTGAAGGGAGCGGGGATGCGGGCGCCCAAGAAGGGCGGGCGGATCATCGTCACGGTGAAGGATGAGGACAAGCGGGAGCTGCTCTCCATCGCCAGGGGATTTGAAGAGATGGGGGTAGAGCTATACGCCACCTCCGGGACCTGTGATTTCCTTAACCAGGGGGGCATTGCCTGTAACCGGGTGAACCGGGTGAGCCAGTCCCATCCAAATATTCTGGACATGATTGGATCGGGCACGGTAGACTTGGTCATCAATACGCCCACAAAGGGCCGTAAGCAGGATACCGATGGCTTCCGCATCCGCCGGGCCACGGTGGAGCACTCGGTGGCCTGTGTCACTGCCATTGATACAGCCCGGGCGCTGTTGACCGTGCGGACACAGGGCTGCGCCGCTGAGCTGCGCCCCATTGACATCACTAAGATTTAACGGCGGCAATATGCTTACCTGATGAGGAACTAGAGAGGGATAGGAGGGATCGTCTGTGTCTCATCAAACCGTTATTGTTCTGGACTTCGGGGGTCAATATAACCAGCTCATTGCGAGGCGTGTGAGAGAGTGCGGCGTGTACTGTGAGATCAAGCCATACACCACTGCGCTGGCTGAGCTGAAGGCCATGGAGCCTATTGGCATTATTTTCACCGGGGGGCCAAACTCCGTCTATCTGGATAAGGCGCCCCGGGTGGACCAGGAGATTTTCACCTGGGGGATACCCATTTTGGGTATCTGCTATGGCTGTCAGTTGATTGCCCATGCTTTGGGAGGGCAGGTCACTGAGGCCCAGGATGAATCAGCCCGGGAGTATGGGAAGACCCGCACCTATTTTGATACCTCTTGCAAATTGTTCCGGGGATTGCCTGCGGAAGGGGTCACCTGGATGAGCCATGGGGACTATATGGAGGAGGTGCCGGAGGGATTTGCCCTGATGGCCCGCTCCGATGCCTGCCCAAACGTGGCCATTGCCGATGAGGGCCGGGGCTTCTATGGCGTTCAGTACCACCCAGAGGTAAACCATACGGAGAACGGTGTGGCGATGATTCGCAACTTCCTCTATGAGGTGTGTGGGGCTGTGGGAGACTGGTTCATGGAGGACTACAAGCGTTCTGCTATCCTTGCCATCCGGGAGAAGGTGGGGGACGGCAGGGTGCTGCTGGCCCTGTCTGGCGGGGTGGATTCCTCTGTTATGGCCGCGCTGCTGGCAGAGTCTATCGGCGGCCAGCTTACCTGCGTTTTTGTAGATCACGGACTAATGCGTCTGAACGAGGGGGACGAGGTGGAGGAGGCCTTTGCCCCATGGGACATCAACTTTGTCCGGGTGAATGCGGAGAGGCGGTTTTTGGATAAGCTGGCCGGTGTGTCTGAGCCGGAGCGCAAGCGGAAGATCATCGGGGAGGAGTTTATCCGGGTCTTTGAGGAGGAGTCCAAAAAGGTGGGCCGAGTGGACTTCTTGGCCCAGGGAACCATCTATCCGGATGTCATTGAGTCCGGAGCTGGGGATGCCGCGGTGATCAAAAGTCACCACAATGTGGGTGGTCTGCCTGACACCGTGGATTTCAAGGGACTCATTGAGCCGCTGCGTCTGCTATTTAAGGATGAGGTCCGCCAGCTGGGCCGGGAGTTGGGACTGCCTGAGTATTTGGTGAGCCGGCAGCCCTTTCCCGGGCCGGGGCTTGCCATTCGCATCATTGGGGAGGTTACAAAGGAGAAGGCAGACTTGCTGCGCTTAGCGGATTTCATCTTCCGGGATGAACTGGCCCGGGCGGGGGAGGATAAGCGGCTGAATCAATCCTTTGCGGTGCTCACCGATACCCGCTCTGTAGGGGTGATGGGCGATGGGCGGACCTATGACTACGCCCTGGCGCTTCGGGCAGTGACCACCAGTGATTTTATGACTGCCAACTGGGCCAGGATTCCCTACGAGCTGCTGGATCGGATCAGCACTAGGATTATCAACGAGGTTCAGGGGATCAATCGAGTGTGTTATGATATTACCTCTAAGCCCCCGGCGACCATTGAGTGGGAATAAAGCTAAAAACAATGTAAACCCGTATGAATATGGGTTTTTGACCTGTCGTTTTGCCTTGTGATACTGGTTTGATACGATTCGTGTCAGGCCGGTACGCAAGAGAATGATTGCAGTGGTTACCGGATAAGCTTGGCTCAGGTGGTGAACTCATGGTTTTCAGCAGCATTTTGTTTCTATTATTTTTCCTGCCTGCGTTATGTCTCTGTTATTTTTGTCTGCCTGCAAGGTTCCGTGCCGCAAGAAATATTATGCTGCTGGTATTCAGCCTGTTTTTCTATGCCTGCGGGGGGACGGACTATCTGCCTATTCTGCTCTCCTCCATTGCTGTCAACTACCTGTGCGGCGTGCTGGCAGATTCAAAATGCTCCAAAGCAGTCCGCCGGATTGGTCTGTGGACGGCGGTAGCTTTCGGAATTGGGATGCTTGGCTGGTTCAAATATGCTGGATTCCTGGCCTGGAACCTCAATGCCCTGGGCGCCGGACTGGCCGTACCTCAGATTGTGCTCCCTATCGGAATTTCCTTTTTCACTTTTCAGGGGCTGAGCTATGTTATCGACGTGTACCGTGGGGACGCCCAGTACCAGCGCAACCCCCTCTATGTGGCGCTCTATGTGGCTCTGTTTCCACAGCTGGTGGCGGGGCCCATTGTGCGCTATTCCACCGTGGCACAGGAAATGATTGGCCGCAAGGAGACCCTGTCTGAGTTCTCCTCGGGGGCCGTCCGGTTCCTGTTTGGGCTGGGCAAAAAGATGCTGTTGGCCAATGCCATGGGCGAGATTGCCGATGGTGTGTTTGCCCAATTGCCCCAAACGATGGCAGCTTCGTTGGCGTGGCTGGGTGCGGCGGCCTACACCCTCCAGATCTATTTTGATTTCTCTGCTTATTCGGACATGGCCATTGGCCTTGGCCGGATGTTTGGCTTTCACTTTTTGGAGAACTTTAACTATCCCTACATCTCCAGGTCGGTAACTGAGTTTTGGCGGCGGTGGCACATCTCGCTGTCCACTTGGTTCCGGGACTATGTCTATATCCCCCTGAGCGGCAGCCGCTGCGCACGCTGGCGTAGTATGCTCAATCTGGCGGCGGTGTGGATGCTCACCGGGCTGTGGCACGGGGCGGAGTGGACCTTTGTGCTGTGGGGCGGATGGTTTTTCCTTCTGCTGTCGGGGGAGAAACTGCTATGGGGTAAGGCGTTGGAGCGTCTGCCTCGGGCCGCGCAGCACGGCTGCACACTTTTGGCGGTCATGCTCGGTTGGGTGCTATTCCGATCCCCTGATGCCGTCTACGCCGGGGGCTATTTTGCCGCCATGCTGGGTCTGGGTGGTGGAGCGGCAGACGGGCAGACGGTTTACTATCTTTTGGAATACTGGCCGGAGTGGATTGTCTGCGTTATTGCCGCTCTCCCAGTAAAGGTTTGGCTGGAAAGGCGGCTTCCAGAGGATGGGACAAGCCCTGGGGCGTTGATCCGAGTATGGGGCCCCAAGCTGGCCGTATTGATCCTGTTGGCGCTCTCTTATGGAAAACTTGCCACTGGTAGCTTTAATCCTTTCATTTACTTTCAATTCTGAGGAGGGCATACGGGCATGAAGCGAATCGCAGAGCTTTTTATGACCGTCTGCTTTTTGGGCATTCTGGCAGCAGGACTGGTCGTTACCTTGGCCCGGGAGCCGGAGGCCGTCTCATTTTGGGAGAACCGTAGTTTGGCGGAATTCCCAGAGTATTCCGCCAAGTCCGTGGGAAATGGAAGCTATACCACACAGATTGAGGAATACCTGTCCGACCACGCCGCCCTGCGCACCACCCTGCTCATGGCTAAGGCCCGGCTCGACGTGGCACTCCGCCGTCCGGTGGTCAACGATGTGGTGGTGACGGAGCACAGTCTGCTCCCCTACCTTCCATATGAAACGGTAGACCCAGCGAAGATCGACACTTGGGCGGTGGCAATGGCAGATCGGCTGGAGCGTATTAACGATACGGTGACAGGATATGGGGGCTATTTCTGCTATACGGCAGTTCCCTGCCAAGCAGTTTCTCTGGCCGAAGATTATCCCTGGTATCTGAACAATGGGGAGCAGCTCAATCAGGCAAAGGCCGCCGCCCTTTCCAAAGTCATGGAGGAACGGGGCATCCCCTTCCTAAATGTGGAGACCGCGCTGGGGAAGACAGGTGGCTCATCCCGGTACGCCTCCCGGGTGGATAACCACTATTCCATGGAGGGGGCCTTTGAAACCTACCGGCTGGTGATGGAAAAGGTAAAGGCGGAAACCGAGCTGGAATTTTCCATCCTGGGGGCGGAGGACGTGGAGTTGGTGACCCTGCCTAACGGCTACATGGGTTCCAGGGAGCGCAAGCTGCTTCATGCGGCTCAGCGGGAGGAGCAGCTGTCCATTTTCCTCCCTCGGCAGGAGGTTCCCTATACCAGGACGGACAATAGGGTTCCCGTTGGGGCCTTTGTTTATGAGTTGCCCGCCTCCGATGCAGGCGAAGTGACCTACAACCTATATATGGGCGGTGATGTCGCCAACACTGTTCTGGACACGGGGCGGGACGAGCGGCCCAGCATTCTCATTTACGGGGACAGCTTCACGAATCCTGTGGAGTGCCTGACTTACCTCAGCTTCGATGAGATGCACTCTCTGGACCTGCGGCATTACCAGGAGATGAGCCTGGAGGATTATATCCAGCAGGTGCGGCCGGAGGTGGTGGTGTGCATTCGGGATTATGACTTTTTGCTGGACCCGGAGGGGAATGGAGGAGGATGAGTATTGCAGCGATTCTGCGTCTTTGGGACGTCTTGCTCGCGAAAGGGAGATCAAGAAGTGATAGAAATGCTTCAATGGAAACGGGCAGGAGGGTGCGCAGTCTTGCGCACCCTCTTTGAATGGCGCCACATCTACAACAGCTGTGGACACAAGTGTGTGCAGATTTTTTATTGACAGGATCGCCTAATGTCCCTTATAATGTATCTACTTATCGGAAAGGATTGGGGGATTATAGGCAGCATGGACAGTGACAGTAGCTGTGAGGGGAACTGCAGTAATTTTGTATACCATTGTCTTTGTTTAGCATATCTGCGCGGCTAAAGAGCAGTGCAGGTATGCTATTTTGCGTTTTTGGGCTATTTCCCAAAGTGGACACCAGCGGTACAAACTGAACAACCATAAAGGAGTTATACTTTTATGCCAAGCACCTTTACATATGTCGTGATCATGGTGGTCCTGGTTTTGTTTTCCGCCTACTTTTCGGCAACAGAGACCGCCTTCTCATCGCTGAACCGTACAAGACTGAAAACTTTGGTGGAAAAGGGAGACCGGAAAGCCGCAGGCGCTTACAGGCTCTCAGAGCAGTATGACAAGCTCATTTCAACCATTCTGATTGGGAACAATATCGTAAATATTGCTACCGCGTCGTTGGGCACGGTGCTGTTTGTCCGGCTCTGCGGGGATATTGGGCCAACGGTTTCCACCGTGGTGGTCACAGTGGTGGTGCTGATTTTTGGAGAAATCGCCCCCAAAAGCATTGCCAAGGATTGCCCCGAGCGCTTTGCCATGTTTGCAGCGCCATTTCTCAGAATGTTGATGTGGGTGCTGACTCCGCTGAATGTAATATTCTACCACTGGAAAAGGCTGCTTTCCCGCATTTTAAGGTCAAAGGCTGACACAAAAATGTCCCAGGAGGAATTGCTGATGCTGGTGACAGAGGTGCAGCAGGATGGCAGCATTGACAAAGACGAAGGGGAGCTGCTTCGCAACGCCATTGAGTTTACCGAGCGGGAGGCTGGGGATATTCTTACCCACCGGGTCGACCTGGTGGGTGTACCAATGGATGTTTCTAAGGAAGAATTGGGTCAAATGTTCTCTCAATCAAAATTTTCACGAATTTTGGTGTATGAAAACACCATAGACAATGTAGTGGGCGTAGTTCGTCAGAAGGATTTTTATACCGGTTCTGGAATCACAGAGCAGGAGATCAGAGAAATTGTGGCGCCGGTTGCCTATGTGCTGAAAAGCGCGAAAATCAGTTCCCTCATGCGCCTCCTCCAGAAGGGAGAGACGCATATGGCGGTTGTTCTGGATGAATACGGCGGAACCTGTGGAATTGTGACAATGGAGGATATTTTGGAGGAGCTGGTGGGTGAGATTTGGGACGAACATGATGAAATTACGGAAATGTTTTACAAGATGGGTGAGCATAGATACCGGGTAAATGGCAGCGTTGATTTGGATGATGTGTGTCATTTTTTTCAGATCAAAATCAATTCAGAAATGATTTCACTAAGCGGATGGGTGATGCAGCAAATTGGAAAGATACCTGGGGTAGGGGACAATTTTCAGTATGAACCGCTGGAGATAACAGTGACATCTATGGATGGCCATAAGGTGGCGGAAGTGGAGATCAAGGTGAACCGATAACTGCGTGGACGCATGAAGAGGAACGGACATGTGATCATGCCCGTTCCTCTTGCCTTGAACAAAGCCCCCAAATCTTCTAGTTCAGATGGGCCAGAAAAAACGCCTTCATTTTATTCAGATGATCCTTGCGTCTCATATAACGTTGCTGCATTTGGTACACCAGATAGTCCAGGCAGTCAATCTTTTTCTGCTCTCTATGCCAGCGCTCTAATAAGCGCTGGCGGTAGAAAGGGAACAGACAATCTCTGGAGCGGCACAGTCGTTGCACATGACTCAGCCGCCGCTGTCAAGGTAGCTGATGGAGTTGGAAAACGAGTTGGGGAAACAGATTTTTGTGCGAGGTAGGCGAATCATCCTCACCAAAGAGGGCATGATCTTGCGGAAACGGGAGGAGGAGATCGTCTCGCTGATGGAAAAGACCAAAGCGGAGGTGAGTTCTTCCGATGAGAGCATCGGTGGCGATATCTATATTGGCGGGGGTGAAACGGAGGGGATGCGGCTGATCGTAAAACAGTCAGGCAGGTACAAAAGCGCCATCCTAATATCCGGTTCCGCTTTTTCAGCGGAGACGGCTATGATGTGACGGAATGGTTAGACCGGGGAATGACTGATTTTGGCACTCTGATTGAGCTGGTTGACCTGTCTGGTGATACCTGCCTTTGCTTTCGCCCACTGGAGCCAAGGCTGGAATCCTGGATGTACCTCGCCTGGAAGAAGTATCAGGTGTTTGCCAGCGCGGCGGAAGTGTTTCTGGATTGTCTGAAAAAGAGCCCATCCGTTGCCTTATATATGGAATGAGCGCAGGTGCCTTCACAAGAAGCGAACATGGGAATAGAGGATCAATCCATAAAGTATTGATTTGCCAGTGTGTATATGCTACACTGAACTTCACGCTAGAATAGTTTGCCAACATTGTGGGAACGTTCACACCCTCTTGGGTGTGGGTTGTGCGGAAAGCACTGGGGCAGCGCCGTTTTTGGGGTGGCCAATTCCGGTGACGCGCTATCTGTGACGGAGGGATATGGGAATGGTATTAGAAGTGAGAAATATAGAAAAATCCTTTGGTGAGAAACAGGTGTTGAGCGGGGTGTCTTTTCAGGCCGAGGGGGGAAAGGCATTTGGTTTGCTTGGCAGAAATGGGGCAGGGAAAACGACGTCTATCCGTATCCTGATGGATGTATTTCCCGCAAATAGCGGCCAGGTACTGATAGATGGCCAGACCATTGATTATAAGCGGATACGGATTGGTTATCTTCCGGAAGAGAGGGGCCTGTATCCCAAAAAGATCATCATCGACCAGCTTACATATTTTGCGGCGCTGAAGGGTATGCGTGGTAAAGAGGCGGTAAAAGCAGTGGATTACTGGCTGGAGAGGCTGGGCATGGCCGAGTACCGTAACAAACGGCTGGACACGCTCTCCAAGGGGAATCAGCAGAAGATTCAGCTCATCACAGCGCTGGCCCATGATCCGGAGATTGTCATACTGGATGAGCCTTTCTCCGGGTTGGATCCTGTAAACGCGATGCTGCTTAAGGATATTGTCAAGGAACAGATTTCCAAGGGGAAAATTGTGCTGTTCTCAAGTCACCAGATGAACTATATTGAGGAGTTCTGTGACAGCATCGCCATTCTCAATGCCGGTAAAATTGCCTTGTGCGGCAACCTTCGCGACATCAAACGCAACTATGTACGGGATCGTTTAGTGGTGCGCACTGAACACCCGGAGCAGATCGAGGATGACCTGGGCGGCGCTTGCTCAAGGCTGGGGGACGGCAGCCTGATGATTCAGCTTACGTCCGCCGGTGAGAAGCGGGAAATGATGAAACGGCTGGTGGAGCATTACGACATTGACGAAGTGAAGGTGTTTGAACCATCGCTCAATGACATCTTTGTAAAGCATGCCAGTAACGCCGTGAAGGAGGACTGACAATGGCACAGTTTGGAACGATATTCAAGTTTGAGTTGAAATATTATCTGAAAAATAAGATATTTGTAGGTATTACTCTGTTTTTTGTGCTGCTGATCGCAGTCGTCATGTTTCTTCCCCGGGTGATGGCATTGGTGAGCCGTGACGATGGAAGCGAAGTGCCTGCTGAGCGTGAGGTCATGCTGGTGAAGGTTCATCAGCCGGAGCAGGCGGAAATGTTTATAGAGTCCTTTGCCGGGGTGTTTGCCGGCTATGATGTGCGGTCCACTGGGCAGGACCTGGATGAGATCAAAGAGGAAATCGCAGCCGGAAACGCAAAGTGTGCCTTTATTTTGACCGGCGCCACGTCGTACATTTACTATGTGGATAATCTTTCACTCTATGATATGAATACGGAGATGGCTGATGAGGCGTTGCGAAACGTCTATCGCATGAGTGCGATGATTGAGGGGGGCATGACAGCAGAGCAGGCCAGTGCGGCGATGAATGTGGAGATCACCGGCCAGGTGGAGAGCTTGGGTAAGGATCAGATACAAACGTTTTTCTATACCTATATCATGATTTTTGCGCTGTATATGGTCATTCTTCTCTATGGGCAGATGGTCTCCGCTAACGTTGCAGCCGAGAAAAGCTCCAGGGCTATGGAAGTGCTGATCACAAGCGCGAAGCCCACCAGCATGATGTTTGGAAAGGTGCTTGCCTCTTGTCTGGCCGGACTGATCCAGCTGGTGGCCATTTTTGGCTCTGCGCTCATTTTTTACAATCTTAACCATGCCTATTGGGAGGGTATTGGAATCATTGCTGCAATCTTTAATATCCCGCTGGAGCTGTTGTTCTACATGCTGTTGTTCTTTGTGCTTGGCTTCCTGATCTACGCGTTCTTGTTTGGAGCGATTGGCTCTACGGCCACAAAGCTGGAGGATATCAATACCTCTACCATGCCGCTGATGTTTCTGTTCATTGCTGCCTTTATCGTGGTGATGGCATCCATGTCTTCCGGCACGGTGGATAACATTGTGATGATAATCTGCTCTTATATCCCATTTACATCGCCTATGGCCATGTTCACACGGATTGCCATGAGTACTGTGCTGTGGTATGAGGTGGTCATTTCCATTGCCATCCTGATCGGCTCTGTGATTGGTATAGGCATTATGTCGGCAAAGATATACCGTGTGGGGGTTCTGCTCTATGGAACCACGCCAAAAATCAGTTCCGTAATCAAGGCTGTGATTAGGGCATAATGTGTGAATAAGTACCATGATGCAAAAAGGGCATTGCTTTCGGCAATGCCCTTTTTTTGATTGGACCGGTTGGTCAGTTGAGGCATACAGCTTGAGGATTTGCAGGGAAGGATAGAAGGAGCGCGGGCACAAATGGTAGTGGTGAGATTTAAAATGCACAAGAGATATATGTTGTGTCCCTTGTGTGTCTCTACTTACACCAGAAAATGGATCATGTTGTGTGCTGGATTCTATCAATGACCTGTGGACAACGGATGGCAGCCACTTATTCTTTGATAAACGGTACGCCTTCTTTTAGTATATTTAATACAACAGCCAATTGATTGTCCGTGCAATTCTCTAATAGCTCATATATCTTTTGCAAATAAATATATTTTTCCGGGTTTCTTTTTTCTTCTGTACTTGGCAGTGTGATGATATCATTTGCAGTAACTCCAAAATATTCTATTAAATCAACCAATTTATCTAGACTGAACCGGCGTTCACCCCGTTCACACTGGCCTAAATAGTTTGTCTCGGTTTCTAAGATTTGGGCCAATTTTTCAAGAGTCAGCCCCTTCAGCTTTCTGTATTTTCTAATGTTTTTGCCAATCTCAAAAGATAACTCATCCATATACACACCGCCTTTCTCCACTAGTATTTTACAGATAGGGGACATAATAAACGAGCTACGCAATGCAATCTATTACATTGCAATTTGCAATGTAATAGATTGACACACGCATATTGCTTGTGATATACTTGCAATTAGAAAGTGTCAGAAGAAAAGAGACAAAATATAAGGTGCAGATTGATACTGGAACTCCAGGGTGCAAAACAGATGGTGAAATGGCGGTTCCGTAAGGAGAGCGTGGCTATATGGATCAGATTGCGGTGCTAATCCCTTGCTATAATGAGAGCAAGACAATTGCTAAAGTGGTGACTGACTGGAAAAAGGAGCTTCCAGAGGCCACCATTTATGTATACGATAATAATTCGGAGGACCATACGGATGATATTGCCCGTGAAGCAGGGGCAGTTGTGCGTTATGAGTACATGCAGGGCAAGGGGAATGTGATCAGAAGGATGTTTCGGGAGATCGATGCCCAATGTTATATTATGGTTGATGGAGATGACACGTATCCTGCGAATGCTGGAAGAGTGATGGCGGATGAAATTCTCAATCATGGGGTAGACATGGTGGTGGGCGACCGGCTGTCATCTACATACTTTACGGAAAACAAACGGCCCTTCCACAATGCAGGAAATTCAGCGACTAGATTATTTATTAATCGTCTGTTTGACTCTGACATTCAAGATATTATGACAGGACTGCGGGCATTTAGCTTTCAATTTGTCAAAACATTTCCGGTGCTGTCAAGGGGCTTTGAAATTGAGACAGAGATGACGATCCATGCGGTAGATAAGAATATGTATGTCAAGAATTGTGTGATTGAATACAGGGACCGTCCAGAGGGGAGCGAGTCCAAGCTCAATACCATTCAGGACGGGATTAAGGTACTAAAAACCATTTTTAATCTTTTTAAAAACTATAAGCCCATGAGTTTCTTTGGAACGATGGGGCTGATTTTATTTATGTTGGGTCTTGTCTTTTCTATTCCGATTGTTCTGGATTATCTGGGCACGGGGCTGGTAGAACGCTTTCCCACGTTGATTGCGTGTGGATTCGCTATAGTGGCGGCCCTGTTGTCAATATTTTCTGGGCTAATTTTACAGACTATGATTCAGAAAAACCGGCAGGAATTTGAATTCAGACTGCAGTTGGCACAAGATTTATATAGTATGCGTTTGCGGCGGAACGAAAAGGAGAACGGCTGATGGGGATCAAAAAGCTGGTTCAATTTATCTTGGTGGCGTTATGGATGGCTTTGCTATACGGCACAGACGCTCGCTACCAGGTATATATCGTGTGCGGGATTGTGGCGGCGTTCTCTCTCTACCGATTTGGGAATCAGGCCAAGGCAGGAGATAAGGTGACAATTCGTGTGCTTGCAGTGGTTTTGGCATTCCTTGTTCTGCTGGCTAACTATCCGGTTTATAAAGAGGGCCACATGGCCTACAATGTGGCCCTCTTTACCCTGCTGCTCGTGGGAGGAGCACAGGTATTCCAATCCATCTCCATTCTGTTGTTTCACTGGTTTGACTGCGAAAAAAGAGCAAAGGTGCAGGACATCACCAGCAGGAAAGAGCGGCTCTGTTTCTTTTTGGGGCCCTTTATCCTCATCGCGGTGATTGATCTGGGCTATTTATTTTTGGCCGCGTATCCGGGGGTTTTGACGCCAGACAGTGTAAGCCAAGTGAGACAGCTGATGACGAATGTGTATTCCAACCATCATCCCTTTTGGCATACCATGCTGATCAAGCTGTGGATCAGCGTTGGGTTGACCATCTTTGGAAACATGAACGCCGCAGTTGTTCTGTACTCTGTGTTTCAGATTCTCTGTATGGCAGCCATATTTGCCTTTGTGGTGCTGACCATTTACCAGTCGTCCCACAGGCCGCTGTATGCCATCCTCGCCTGGGTTTATTTCGCGGTGATGCCATATCACATCGCATACAGCTGCACTATGTGGAAGGATGTTCTGTTTGGAGCTTGTGTGGCACTGTTGATCACCGCAGTGTTTCGCATTTTGACAAGGGTAGGCCGGCAGAACTGGATAAACTATTTCGTGTTGTGTGTCAGCGGTATAGGGACTGGTATCTTACGGAGCAACGGATGGCTGGCGTTGGCTGTATCCGGGGTTGTCTTTGCCATTTGCTTGAGAAGGAAGAACGCCAAAATAGTGGTGACGGTATTGAGTTTGATCGTTATTTCAGGGATCATCAAGGGACCTGTGATTAAGCTGTTGGATGTGAGTGATCCTGCATTTGCGGAATCGCTCTCCATTCCCATACAGCAGGTCGCCAGGGTAATTGCTGACGGCAAGGAGCTAACTGAGGATCAAAGGGAGCTGATTGAGCAGGTTATTCCCATGGAACTGTTGGCGAAAGATTATAAAAGCTATATTTCAGACCCAATCAAAGGGGTGCTTTCAAAGGCGGAAGCCGGAGCATATTTACAAGAACGCAAGGGGGATTTTTTCAGACTTTGGCTTACCCTAGGAATGCGGTATCCTGGAGAGTATGTCAAGGCATGGGTGGACCAGACCAAGGGGTATTGGAACGGGGGATATGATTACCCGTATGTGGCTTTAGATATAAAGGCATCAGCAGGGGAATATGGCATATCACAGGTTATAAACAGCCCCATAGTGGCGCGGCTGTTCCGGGGTTATTTTGGAATATTTAGACCAGTGTTTGGAACCGTACTCAGCATTGGCATATACGTCTGGCTGGTACTGATTATATTTGCGTATCTGATCAACAGGAGAAATGTCAACGCACTGCTCTGTGTACCAATCATCGCCATCGTATTGACCTTGTTGGTGGCAACTCCAGTGGCATATGAGTTCAGATACATCTACGCTATCTTTACCAGCATTCCGTTGTTGCTGTACGTGGCCCGTGAGTTTCCCACCTTCGCAAAAGGTGCAGCGGAGGACTGTGAAAAATATGGCGGAACACAGAAAAAAGCAAGGGCCAGAACCGTTTCCGGTTCTGGCCCTTGCAGATTACCAATCCTTTTCAAAGGTCAGATTCCAGTCGACGGAATAAGGATTGTGCGCATCTGCTTTGAGGGTTTCAAAAATCTCTTTGCGCTCGTAGGAGTCAGAATCAGGGTTTTGAATATCATCCTCATTCCAATACTGGAAGCCGTAGAGATAGCTTTGCACCATCTCATCCCAAGAGGAAAAGGTGGACTGGAGCCGGGTGGCGACCTCCAGAGAGGCGTCCATGGCCTCCTCATAGGTGTAGTACCCAGCCAGGTAGTACCAGGCGCATAGATTCATTGCCCGACTCAGATCCCAGCCTACGATGGCGCTGTCGCCGAACTGGGCGTGGGCATCGTATATCACCAGGAAGAAGGGGGCGTCCTCCTCGGAAATCCCATAAGACAGTATTTCCAGAAGGTCATCCCGGGTCAGATCATCCATCTCAAACTCACGAAAATTGGCCAGAAGCTGGGCGTTATGTCCCTCCTCCAGTAGCCACTGGAGGGTTTCATCTGCCGAGGCCCTGTCGACTACATCCCAGCTCTGCTCTAAGAGGTCGATCACCTGGACTTTGGACAGAGCATTGGCTTCTACGCCGCCTATCAGATTGAGATCGCCGCCATTTTTTGTGGTGAGAACAGCATAGGTGGCATTGAACCAACGCAGGGTATCCGATGAGACGGGGGACTCCTTGCCGCCTGTGGTATTGCAGCCGGGCAACAGGATAAGTAGGGCCAGCGCCATGGCCAGTATGGAACAGACCGTTTTTTTCATTAGATTTTTCCTCCCTGATTCATCTCTCATGCACAGTGGCCGGATAGAGGTAGCTGCTCTTATCCTGCCACAGAATGGGACGTAATGTCTCAATATATTTTAATGAAGCTGCA
Organism: uncultured Clostridia bacterium; assembly: GCA_932222125.1. Lineage (GTDB taxonomy): Bacteria > Bacillota > Clostridia > Oscillospirales > Oscillospiraceae > Enterenecus. The sequence goes on from CAKNZJ010000249.1 coordinate 80,917, forward strand.
TCCCAAAGTCAAGTGAGCGACAGGTTTGCTCTTGTGAAGATGGCGCGGACGGCACACAACTCCGGTCGCTTCACTAACGCGCCTTGTATCAGGTAGACGCCGGTGGTGACGTGAAAAAGAACAAATTGGAGATGATGGAGGCATTGCAAAAGGTGAGAAAGATGATAGTGGGCTTGTGGATGTATTGGGGTTAGGGAGGTGAGAGGAAAGGGGGTTGACTTTTGCCGCACAGTGGTTTATGATAATGACAATTCAATCTGTTGTTCTTGAAACCGTTGAAGCGGAGATAACGGCGGCGATGCTCTCACAGAGAGTCCGGGTGGCTGGGAACCGGGCAGAAAACAAACCGTCAAATGGACCGCTGAGGGCGCAGTCAAAGGCTATGGCCGAGTATTCTGCGACGTTTGGGCACACGTCAGTTGCCGGGGATATGTTGGTATCCTGCTAAGGGCATGGCTGATAGGCTGTGAATCAAGGTGGCACCGCGGATAATTGTTTATTCGTCCTTGACAGAATTTATTTTCTGCCAAGGACTTTTTTTATCCCTTTGGTTAGGGGGATGGACAGGGGGGCAGAGGGTGAGGAGGCAGTCCAATGATGTACCATCAAGGAAGGGATAGGTGCTGGGTATGGTATGCGCCGACCGATAGAAGTGGGATTTGGAGTGGAGACCGATGGCGAGCCGGTCAAGGGAAGGATTGATACTGCGGCAGAACAAATGCATGGTAAAGAACAGGAGGAATGTATATGACAAACCAGGCGGGGCGCTTTGGCGTCCACGGCGGACAGTATGTCCCGGAGATCTTGATGAATACACTGAACGAGTTGGAGCGGGCGTATAACCACTATAAGAACGATCCGCAGTTCCAGAGGGAACTGACCAATCTGCTCCAGGAATATGGGGGCAGGCCATCCCGGTTATACTTGGCCCAAAAGCTGACCAAGAAGCTAGGTGGGGCGAAGATTTATCTAAAGCGGGAGGATCTCAACCATACCGGTTCCCACAAGATCAATAATGTGCTGGGGCAAGCTCTGTTGGCAAAGAAGATGGGCAAAGGCAGATTGATCGCGGAGACAGGCGCCGGACAGCACGGGGTGGCCACCGCCACTGCCGCGGCTCTGATGGACATGGAGTGCGTGATATTTATGGGGGAGGAGGATACCAGACGGCAGGCACTGAATGTCTATAAAATGCGCCTGCTGGGAGCGAAGGTGATACCGGTGAGGGAGGGCACGGCCACCCTGAAGGATGCCGTATCTCAGGCAATGGGGGAGTGGGTTAGCCGTATAGATGACACCCACTACTGTCTGGGCTCTGCGGTGGGGCCCCATCCATTTCCCGCCATGGTCCGGGACTTCCAGGCGGTGATCTCCAGAGAGATCAGGGAGCAAATTATAGAGAAGGAGGGAAGGCTACCTGATGCGGTGATTGCCTGTGTGGGGGGAGGATCCAATGCTATTGGAAGCTTCTACCACTTTATTGAGGATCGGGAGGTAGCCCTCATTGGCTGCGAGGCCGCCGGCAGAGGGGTGGATACGTTGGAGACGGCGGCCACCGTCAATACGGGCAGGCTGGGTATTTTTCACGGCATGAAATCCTACTTCTGCCAGGATGGCTATGGGCAGATTGCCCCGGTCTACTCCATTTCTGCCGGGTTGGACTATCCCGGAGTTGGGCCTGAGCACGCCCACCTCTATGACTTGGGCCGAGCCAAATATGTACCCATCACCGATGACGAGGCGGTGGAGGCATTTGAAGTGCTTTCCCGGGAGGAGGGAATCATCCCGGCGATTGAGTCGTCCCATGCCATAGCCTATGGAATGAGGCTGGCTCCCCAGATGGGACAGGATCAGATCATTGTGATCACGCTGTCCGGCCGGGGGGATAAAGATTGTGCTGCCATTGCCCGATACAGGGGGGAGGATATCTATGAGTAAGATACAAGGAGCATTCCAAAACGGAAAGGCTTTGATGCCGTTTCTCACTTGTGGGGACCCGGATTTGGGCACCACCGCCCAGCTGGTTCGTGCCATGGCGGAGCATGGCGCTGATCTTATTGAGTTGGGAATCCCATTTTCTGATCCAACCGCCGTGAGTCCCCCGATACAAGAGGCCAACCTGCGGGCGTTGGCAGGAGGTGTTACAACAGACAGTGTCCTTCACTTAGTGCGGACGCTGCGCCAAGATGTGGATATCCCTCTGGTGTTCACGACCTATGCCAATGTGGTGTTTTCCTATGGTACGGAGCGATTTCTCTCCGCCTGCGCTGAAATCGGGGTGGACGGGCTGAGCCTGACGGACGTTCCATATGAGGAGCGGGAGGATTTCTTGCCCCTGTGCCGGCAATATGGGGTAGACTTGATTGCCACGGTGGCCCCGACCTCTGGCAGCCGCGTTGCTGCCATTGCCAAGGAGGGCAGCGGATTTCTGTATATCATCTCCGGCCCTGGGAGGGATGGGGCGGATGGCGGTATCCGCAACGATATTGCCGCCCTGGCTGCGCAGGCCAAGGCCAATGCCGCCATTCCGTGTGTAGTGAGCTGCGGCGTATCCACGCCGGAGCAGGTAGCCGCTGTGGCACGGCACGGGGATGGCATGGCAGTAGGGTCTGTCATCGTCAAGCTGGTGGCTGAATATGGGCGTGAAGCAGTCAGACCTGTGGCAGACTATGTGAGGAAGATGAAACAGAGTCTGGAGGGACTTTGAGGAAAACCATCCGCGGGATATCTCATCTGGAAGGTCAAATATGTCAACCCAGTGGAAGATGAACGAAATCAGATGAGATAGGGAATACTACCCTTCACTCAAAACGCTGAAAGGAGCAGTGGATGAGATGGCACATATTAAAAATATAGAGCATGAAAAATGCTTGGAACTGGCGGTACGAGTGATGGTGCAGCCGGGATAGATTGGTCAGCAAGACCCTGGCCCAGAACAACCATGTGAGCATGACCTTGTTCACCTTTTCCGAGGGGGAGAAATTTGGCGCCCATGACAGTGCGGGCAATGCGATGGTGCTGGTACTGGAGGGAAGGGGATGGTTTGCGGTAGACAGCAGGACATACGTCCTCTCTATGGGGGAGAGTTTAGTGATGCCGGCCAACAAGCCCCAGGGGGTGTTTGCAAACGAGGACTTTAAGATGCTCCTCACGGTGGTGTTTCCTGAGGAATGGTGAGCTGATAGGAGAGAGAAATCGATTGGACGATGTTCCCAATTCGGGGTAACGCTGTGGGATGTGGTTTGGTGGAGGCATGGGTTTGCTCCGGAGGCTGCGTGCCAAATATTGCTGAACTGTCAAAGGACATGGAGGGCCGCACTTTGCCTCTATGTCCTTTTTAGCATGAATAAAAAATTTATAAAACCTTTATAAAAGGGAACTTTACGCGTGACCTTGTTTGTGGTATGCTGAAAATGGAAATATATACAGGGATTTGGTGGGGATGGACGGCCAGCTCCCAGGCAAAACCATAAAGAGAAGGAAATTGTATCTATGGCAGTGCGAAAGACAAGAACCATGATTTCCCGGAGGGGAATGGGAGGGGAGGGACAGGAGCCGCCCACCCCCAAGCGCATGGAACGGGTGTTCCCAGACCCCAGGCAGGGGCTGAGCTGCACTCAAGCGGATAAGCTGCTGGAAAACGGCTATGGAAATGCTGCCGAGGACGCCAACGCGAAGACTGTGGGAGAGATCGTCCGGGAAAACACGCTGACCTTTTTCAACCTGGTGTTTGTAGTGCTGGCAGTGCTGTTGATTATTGCGGGCAATTTCCGGGATATGTTTTTTTTGGCCATTGCCGCAGTGAACTCACTGATCGGCATCATTCAGCAGCTTCGATCCCGAGCCACGCTGGCCAAGTTGAATCTGCTGGCTCAGGCCAGGGTGAAGGTGCTGCGAGATGGAAAGCTGGGAACGGTGCCTTTGCACAAACTGGTGCGGGAGGACATCGTGGAACTGGCGGCGGGGGATCAGATCCCTGCCGATGGCCCGGTGATGGCCGGTCAGGTAACGGTGAATGAGGCCCTTATCACCGGTGAGGCAGACCCAATCGCCAAGCATCCAGGTGACAAACTGCTATCTGGTAGCTTTGTGGTGTCGGGAACGTGTCGGGCTAGAATGGACTATGTGGGGGCAAATAGCTATGCCTCCCGGCTGGCATTGGAAGCAAAAGCGGATCAGGGTGTGGGACGTTCAGAGATGATGAGGTCCTTGGATCGGCTGATCCGGGTGATCGGCTTTGCCCTTATCCCAATCGGAATTGCCTTGTTTTGCAATGAGTTTTTTATCCAGGAGCAAGGGTTCTCCACCGCCGTTACCTCAATGGTGGCAGCCTTGGTGGGCATGATTCCAGAGGGGCTGTACCTGCTCACCAGTGTGGCACTGGCGGTGTCTGTCATGTGGCTGGCCCGACGCAAGGTGCTGGTCCATGAGATGAGCGCGGTGGAGACCTTGGCCCGGGTAGATGTGCTGTGTGTGGACAAGACGGGCACCATCACTCAGCCGGATATGTCGGTGCGGGAAGTGGTGTACCTGGATCAGGACCTGTTTCCCGCCAGTATGGTAGAGGATATCTTTAACGCATATTACCGGGCAATGGATGCGGACAACGATACGGCCATGGCCATGGCTCAGCATTTTGACCGTCCCTCCCATTGGCAAGCAGAGCATATTGTCCCCTTTTCCTCTGCCTACAAGTGGTCGGCGGCGGTATTTCGGGGACATGGAGCCTTTGTAGTGGGGGCTCCTGAGTTTATTATGGGCAAGCGATATGCTGATTTGCAGCCTATCGTAGCGCCTTATCAGGGGGAGGGATGCCGGGTGCTGCTGCTGGCAAAGTGCTCCTCGCCTCCCAGCGCCGAACAGGGGCTGGCTGGGCCGGTTCAACCGGTGGCGCTGGCGGTACTCACCAACCCGATTCGTCCGGAGGCTCCTGATACGTTCCGGTACTTTGCCAAGCAAGGGGTAGATATCAAGGTCATCTCAGGAGACAATCCCGCCACAGTGTCCGCCGTGGCCATCCAGGCGGGGATACAGGGGGGGGAGCGCTTTGTGGACGCCGCCGCCTTAAAGGAACCTGGGGACTATGCCCGGGCGATAGAGGAGTTCACCGTATTTGGGCGGGTGACCCCAGATCAAAAGCGTAAGCTGGTGCAAGCCCTGCAAAGGGCGGGACACACCGTGGCCATGACCGGGGATGGGGTAAACGATGTGTTGGCATTAAAGGATGCCGACTGCGGAATTGCCATGGCCTCTGGAGCGGAAGCCGCCTGCCAAGTGGCTCAGGTGGTGCTGCTCAGTTCTAACTTTGCCGCCATGCCCAAGGTGGTGGAGGAAGGAAGACGGGTCATCAACAATATCCAGCGGGCAGCAGCCCTCTATCTGGTCAAAAATATCATGTCCTTCTTTCTGGCGCTCATTACTTTGTTTGCTGGCTTTCCCTATCCGTTTGTCCCCATTCAGCTCACCCTAATCAGCGCGGTTACCATCGGCATTCCCTCTTTTCTGCTGGCGCTGGAACCAAACCGGGAGATTGTGAAGGGCCGGTTTATGCAAAATGTGTTGCGGCGGGCTTTGCCGGGAGGCCTGACAAACATTGTGCTCATCGTGGGCATTGAGCTGTTTACCTTTGCCTTTACCTTTCAGAGAGCCACCCTATCCACCCTGGCTACAGTGCTGATGGGAGTGGTTGGACTGCTGGTGCTGTACTATATTTCCAGGCCGCTGGACTGGAAACGCTGGACTTTGCTTGGCGCTATGACGGTGAGTTTTCTGATAGCGGTGCTGCGGTTTGGCAGCGTGTTCCAGCTCACACTGCTGGACTTTCAGTCCACCCTGGTCATCACGGTGTTTCTATTGCTGGCCCCCTCCGTCATCTTTGTGTTTGAGAGGATGTTTGAGATAGGCAGCACTGCCCTTGGCCTGTGGTCCAAGCGGGCCCGATGGATTGGGAAGAAGCGGCGCCGTCTTGGGAAAGGGGATCGGGTACTGGATTGACGGCTGCTGTGGGAGGCGATTTCCAATCAGGCTATACAGTGGACGGTGGAGCGCTTAGGCGCCCCACCGTTTTTTATTGCATTTAAAACTTTATTGTAGTAAAATAAAGGGACAAAACAGGCAAGGAGCGAAGTGCGAATGAGTAAGTTACAGATGAACACGCCCCTGGTGGAGATGGATGGGGATGAGATGACCCGAATCCTCTGGCAGCAGATCAAGGAGGAACTGCTGGAGCCATACATTGAGTTGAAGACGGAGTACTATGACCTGGGATTGCCCAATCGGGAGGCTACAGGAGACCAGGTGACGGTGGATTCTGCTCAGGCCAACAAGAAGTATGGTGTGGCGGTGAAGTGCGCCACGATTACCCCAAATGCCCAGCGAGTAGAGGAGTATAAGCTTTCCCAGATGTGGAAATCCCCCAACGGCACTATCCGGGCGATTTTGGACGGCACGGTATTCCGGGCTCCCATCATGGTAAAAGGTCTGAACCCGGTGGTGAAGAATTGGCAGGCCCCCATCACCATCGCTCGCCACGCTTTCGGCGATGTGTATAAGGCCGCCGAATACAAGGTCCCGGGTCCGGGAACGGCGGAGTTGGTGTTTACTGGGGCGGATGGACAGGAGGTGCGCCAGACCATCCAGAAATTCGACGGCCCAGGCGTGATTCAGGGGCAGTTCAACGTAAACCGCTCCATCACCTCCTTTGCTCACTCCTGCTTCAAGTTTGCACTGGACACCAAGCAAGATCTGTGGTTTTCCACCAAGGATACCATCTCCAAGCAGTACGACCACACCTTTAAAGATATCTTTGCGGCAGTTTATGAGGAGGACTACAAGGAGAGGTTCCAGCAGGCGGGCATCACCTATTTCTATACCCTCATTGACGACGCAGTGGCCCGGGTCATCCGTTCCAAGGGGGGCTTTATCTGGGCCTGCAAGAACTATGATGGCGACGTGATGAGCGACATGGTGTCCACCGCATTCGGTTCGCTGGCCATGATGACCTCTGTGCTGGTATCCCCAGACGGCAACTATGAGTATGAGGCCGCCCACGGCACCGTCACCCAGCACTATTACCGCCACTTGAAGGGAGAGCAGGTGTCCACTAACCCCATGGCCACCTTGTTTGCCTGGACAGGGGCGCTTGGGAAACGGGGCGAGCTGGATGGGCTGCCCCAACTTACTGCTTTCGCCAAGAAGCTGGAGAAGGCTGCTGTTGACACCATCGAGAGCGGCGTGATGACAGGTGATCTGGTAGGCCTCTGGGAGGGAAGGGCCAAGGCCCGGAAGGTCACCGGGCTAGAATTTCTCCGGGCCATCCGGGAGAGGCTGTGAGAGTACAACGTACTTTCTGACTAACAGACCATGTGGGTAAAACGTTTTGATTGAACCTGGGGACCGGTTTTGTGGAAGGCATGGAGGAAGGGACTGAGGTATTGAAAACGCATCAAACTGGCTAATCAACTTGGGAAGCAATGTGTCAGCACCGTAAAAAGACCCCTGCGCCGCTTTGCGGCGCAGGGGTTCTGATTTTCTTTCAGATTGGCCTCAATCAGTTGTGACGTTCAGGGTTTCCCCATCAGCGGACAGGTTCACCATGGTGATGGGCTGTGCATACCGCTGGATGAGCTTGGCGGCGATGGGATCCTCCAAGTCCTTTTGAATCTGACGGCGCAGATTGCGGGCGCCATAGACAGCGGAGTAGGACTTTTTCACAAGATAGTCCAGCACAGAGCCATCGTAGGCGAAACGAATATGTTTGTCGGCCATAACGGCCTCCAACTCGGACAACATGATCCTGGCGATGTCTTTGAAATTTTCCTCCGAGAGCTGGCTGAAGTAGACGATCTCATCCACCCGGTTGATAAACTCAGGCCGGAGGAAGGACTCTAAGCCCTTCATGGCCTTGTCTTTGCCCAGCTGGTTGGCGGTGCGGTCAAAGCCAAGAGAACCTCCCTTGATATTGCTTCCCGCGTTGGAGGTCATGACGATCACTGTATTTTCAAAGTTGACTACCTTACCGTGAGCGTCAGAGATGTGTCCATCGTCCAAAATCTGGAGCAGCACATTGAGCACATCGGGGTGGGCCTTCTCAATTTCATCAAAGAGAATGACCGAATAGGGTTTGCGGCGGATCTTCTCCGTAAGCTGTCCTGCATCGTCATAGCCTACATATCCCGGTGGAGAACCGATGATACGGGAGACAGAATGCTTTTCCATAAACTCGCTCATATCCAGCCGAATGAGGGATTCCGGAGAAGAGAATAGGTCGGCGGCCAGTTGCTTTACCAACTCGGTCTTGCCCACGCCGGTGGACCCCACAAAGATAAAGGACACCGGCTTGTGTTTGGCGGAGATGCCTACCCGGCCACGGCGGATGGCGTTGGCCACGGCGGATACCGCCTGGTCTTGGCCTACGATGTGGGACTTCAGGCGCTCCTCCAGCTTGGCAAGCCGTTCAAATTCCTGTTCTTGGATCTGGGAGGCGGGAATCTTGGTCCACAGTTCGATGACCTTAGCCAGATGGGCGGCAGTCAGCGGAGGATTACCCTTGGCAGCTAAGCTGTCCCGCTCAGCGGTAAGTTTGGCCTGACAGCTTTTCAGCTCCGCCAGCCGTTGATAGGCTTGATCATTGGCGGCGGTCTGGACCTCCTTCTTCTGTGCAGCTACAGTGGATAGCTGCTGCTGCAATTCAGCAATCTGGCGGCAGCGGCTTTCCTGCCGTTCTTGGAAGGCTGGGTCGGTGCGGTTAGGGGCTTCGGCATCATCCCGGCTGACTGCCATCTCCAGGGTGTCCCGCTGGCGTTGGAGCCGCTGCTCTTGGTGCTGAAGCTCCTGAAGCCGGGGGTCATTCTGCCCCCCGGTAGAGGCCAGAACCAGCTCCATCTCCTTGGCGTAGTCAGCCAATTCCTTGTCAATCTCCGCCAGGCGGGCCAGTTCCTGATTGTGTAGGTTGACATCGGAGGAGGCCTCATCAATGAGGTCGATGGCCTTGTCCGGAAGATAGCGGTCGGTGATATACCGCTCGCTCATGGTCACCGCCAGCCGGCACATATCCGGACTGATGGACACATGATGGAAGCCCTCGTAATAGGGCGCGATACCCCGGATGATCTCTACCGCTTCGTCGACAGAGGGTTCTTCCACCATGACAGGCTGGAAGCGGCGTTCCAAGGCGGAGTCCTTTTCGATATATTTGCGGTACTCGGTGAGGGTGGTGGCGCCGATCACCTGGATTTCTCCCCGGCTCAGGGCGGGCTTGAGGATGTTAGCGGCATTCATAGAGCCTTCGGCGTCCCCCGCGCCTACGATAGAGTGTACCTCGTCAATGACCAGGATGATGTTGCCCAGTTTTTTAACCTCATCGATGAGACCTTTCATGCGGCTTTCAAACTGTCCCCGAAACTGGGTGCCGGCCACCAGGGCGGTGAGATCCAGTAGGTAAACCTCTTTATCAAGCAGCTTATAGGGCACGTTTCGGTCATAGATGCGTTGTGCCAATCCTTCTGCGATGGCAGTCTTGCCTACCCCCGGCTCACCAATGAGACAGGGGTTATTCTTTTGCCGGCGGTTCAAAATTTGGATGGTGCGTTGGATCTCGCTGTCCCGGCCCACAATGGAGTCCAGCTTACCCTCCCCGGCCTTGCGGGTGAGTGAGATGCAGTAGTTTTCCAAAAACTTGCGTTTTGGCCCTCGCTCCCCTTTAGAGGCGTCCTTACTCTCTTTGGGCGTATTCCCCCCCCGATGGGGCTGCTCATTATTTTGACTGTTGGGATGTTGTCCCTGGCCGCCCAATAATTTATTCAGGAAGGGGAAGGTGGCTGTGCGGCCCTCATCATCCTCGGACTGCTCCTCCACGGGGGTGAGTCCCTCCGCGTCCTCGGCGCCGCCGAAAGCGGACAACATCTCATTGGAGATGGAGTCTAGATCTTCCTCAGAAATGCCCATCTTCTTCATCATGTCGTCTACTGGCTTGATGCCCATATCCCGGGCGCATTTGAGGCAGAGTCCCTCGCTTTTGCTTTGACCGTTTTCAATCTTTGTTATAAAGATGACTGCCACATTATTGCGGCAACGTGTGCAATAGGTAGGTTGCATGGATAGTCTCCTTTCAGGGGATATGTCTTTAGGCCGTAACATACCAGATAAATATGAACGAGTCATGAATTTTAGAGTGGTAATTTTCGTTCACATAGGGAAATCGTTCAGCAGCCGTCCCAGACGGTGAATGGTGAACCAGGAGAGGACCGGGGTATCCGGCGCTGACGGCACCCACCCGGCCAACTGGCCCAGCCACACCAACACCACGATCAGCACCGCAGCCTTGGCCAGACCGATCAACAGCCCGCCTGTCCAATTGACGGTGGATAGGATAGGCAGGCGGGCAGCCAGATTCAGAGCGCGGCTAGCGATGAACCAAATGAGCAGAATGGACAAAAAGGCAAGAGCGAACAGCACAGCTTTGGCAATCCCTTTGGAGAGATAGTTTGCTAGGGCGTTCACTGGGGTGAGTTGTTCCGATTGAAGGGCATTTTGAGCTACTTCGTTGCTCAAAATGGAGGAAAAGCCGGAAAACAGTCCCTCTTCATTGATATGGGTCAATAGGTCGTCCATGGAGTAATTATCCCGCCCATCCGCCTGGTCGTCGGCAGACTCTGTGCCCAGGATGGTGCGGACAATGGCAGGCTGGATCAGGTGGGAGACAGGTTGCCAGAACATATTGGAGACAAGCTGAGCACCCAAAAAAGCAGTAAGGACAGCGGCCAGGCCACATAGGGACAAGACAAATCCCCGGGAGGCTCCACGCCAACCGAAAAAGGCCAGCAGCGCCAGGATTAGAAGGTCAAACAGATAAGTAGGCATAGCTGTCTCCTTCCCCTGGCCATCCGGCCAGGTTGAATTCATAGGGAAGTAACGGTCAGGGAACATAAAAATGGGCCTGACCATCTGAGATGAGAATGGCGGAACCATTATTCATCAGCAGAACTACGCGGTTCCCCTGGGTGCCTTCCAGGGAGGCGTACAACTCCAACTGATTGGTATAGATATCCAGCCGGTTGTTGGTGAGCACCGCCAGATACCGCCCTGCGGCGGAAATTGAAAGCACTTGTTCGTTTAGCTCCAGAGTGCGGTGTGCTCCGGTATCATCCACTACCCACAGCTCCCCCTGATTTCCCGCTCGGTACCGGCCCAGCAGGACAGCGGAAAAGCCGTCTCCCCCCAGAGCATAGCGGCGAAGATAGCGGTCAGACCAGGCCACTGTGGTAGTATCGCCCTGATGGTTGGTGATTCCCAAACCCTGGTCACCAAGGGTCCAGACCGCAGAGGGGGTGTGCTTGGTCTCCAGAATCACCGAGGAGCCCAGGGGGCAGGTGACATCGGGTGTGTAACTGCCGTTGGCATAATCCATAGAGTACAGGGATAGGGTGGTGGAAAAAACGCCGCTTTCTTGGCCAACGGTGACGATGGACAGAGTGCGTCCGTTATCGGACAGAGCAGCATCCATAGCAAAGGTGGAGGAAAGGTTGACGCTCATCACCGGAATATATGTGGTGTCGTACACCGTCACCGCGCTGCGATAGCCGCTGGGCTGGGTGACCACGGTGAGTTGTCCGTTCCGGTTTAGCCGAGCGGATAAAATGGAGTCCATGTTCTCAACGGACCACAGCAGGGAGCGCTGACCAAGGATATAGAGAGAAGAACCTCCAGCATCATAGACCACCGCCAGAGAGCCGTTGATACTTACCACAGGGCTGGACATAGTGACTGATTCATTGACATACTGGATGCCGCTTCCGGAATAGAGGGAGATGGAATTGCCGGAGCACACCAGCAGATCGCCGTCCAGCACGGCAAAGCAGTCCCCCAGGTCACCGTCATAGCGAAAGGATTCGGCCTGACCACTGTCGTTAAGGGCTAGGAAACGGTATTGAAACCAGCGACGGAGGCTGTCCAAGCTCAGGCTGTCCCGGAAGGCCACCGCAGCCACCGCCCCGAGCGCTACTGCCAGGGCCAGCAGAAATAGAGCCAACCGCTTCAGGAAGTTCGGCTGCTTTTTTTGTGCTTTGTTCGGTTCCATAGTGGAGCCTCCTTTCTGCTGTTTTATTCTGCCACCCCATGCTTACAGCACATCTTCGCGATACCACAAGTTCGTCATGTATAATCCGTCCGGCGGCGCGGTGGGGCCGGCCAGAGTGCGGTTGCGGGAGGACAAAATGGCTGGGATGAGGCAGGGGTCCAGCTTACCCTCAGCAGCGTAGACACAAGTGCCTACCATGGCCCGGACCATGTTATAGAGGAAGCCATCGGCACACACACGGCAGTGGATGAGCTCATTGTGACGCTCGATATAAAAATAGTGAACGGTGCGCACCGTAGTGCGGGTCTCAGTTCCCACAGAGCGGACCGCGGCAAAGTCATGGGTGCCCACAAATTGTCGGGCTGCCTGTGCCATGACTGTCTCGTCCAGCGGCTTGGGATGGAACCAAACCCGGTTGACGTGGAAAGGGTCCCGGATGCGGGAGTTGTAAATGCGGTAAGTGTACTCCTTTTTCAGGCAGGAACCGATGGCGTTAAAGCTGTGGGGTACCACAGTGGCTTTGCATACGCAGATATCATCGGGTAGCCGGGTGTTCACCGCTAAGGGCAGCCGCTCTACCGGAATGCCGGAGGTGGTGTAGAAGTTGGCCACATAGAGTTGCGCGTGGACGCCAGCATCGGTGCGGCCTGCCCCAGTGACCTTGACTGGATGGCATACCACCGAGGAGAGGGCCTTTTCCAAGGTCTCTGCTACAGAAGAGGCATTTTTTTGTACCTGCCAGCCATGGTAAGCAGTGCCGATGTAGCTGAGGCGCAAGGCGATATTGCGCTGTTCCATGGGGACACCGCCTTTCTCAGGATTATAACCCAAACCAGCTCAGTATGCCGATGCACACGCACAAGGTAAGCGCCCCGGTGATGAACAAGCCGTCTTTGGGCTGGTAGTGGAGCTGGTTCATCCGGGTGCGGCCCTCGCCACCATGGTAGCAGCGGCACTCCATGGCGGTGGCCAGCTCGTCCGCCCGCCGGAAAGCCGAGATAAACAGCGGGACCAGCAGGGGAATCAGCGCTTTGGATTTCTGGATGAGATGGCCTGAATCAAAGTCCGCGCCCCTGGCTCGTTGGGCCGACATGATCTTATCTGTCTCCTCGATAAGAGTGGGGATAAAGCGCAGGGCGATGGACATGATCATAGACAGTTCGTGAACCGGCACCCTGATTTTTTTTAAGGGAGAGAGCAGGCTTTCCAAACCATCGGTGAGGGATAGGGGGGAGGTGGTGTAGGTGAGTAGGAAGGTGCAGGAGATGAGCATCAAGATACGCACGGTCATAAAGAAAGCGTGGAGTAGCCCCTGGTAGGTGATGGTGAAGATCCAAAAGGATACCAGCGGGGTACCTGGAGTGTAGAAGGCGTTGAGCACAGCGGTGAACACCAGCAGGAAGACAACTGGCTTCATACCCCGAAGCAGGGCCTTGAGGCGGACGGTGGATACCTTGATCATGCAGGCCAGAACAAAGAGCAGGATAGCATAGGTGACAAACTGTCTAGCCAGGAACAGCGCAATAATATAGATCACCATAGCCAGCAGTTTAGCCCGTGGATCCAGCCGGTGGATGGGAGAATTGCCTGGGAAAAATTGTCCCAGCGTGATATCCTTCAGCGCCATTCAGCCTGCCCCTTCCTTTTGAGTGCATCCAGCACCGCATCCCGAGCCTGTTGGATGGTGTACACAGCGGGGGGAACGCTTATCCCAATATCCCGCAGTCGGGCAAATACCTGGGTCATAGCGGGGATGCCAAGCCCCATGGCCTCCAGTTCTGCCGCGTGGGCAAACACCTGGGGGGGCTGGCCGGAGAAGGGGATGCTTCCGCGGTGGATGACAACCAGACGCTCTGCTTCTCTGGCCACTTCTTCCATAGAGTGGGACACCAGAAGGATGCAGGCGCCCTTTTCCTGGTGGTAGGTGCGGATGTTTTCCAAAATCTGAGCTGAGCCTGCCGGGTCCAGTCCGGCGGTGGGTTCGTCCAGTATCAGTACGGACGGCTCCATGGCGATGACACCGGCGATGGCCACCCGGCGTTTCTGTCCTCCGGACAGGTCAAAGGGGGACTTATCCAACACTTCGTCGCCAAGCCCAACAAAGCGGGCGGACTGGCGTACCCGGCGGTCGATCTCCTCTTGATCTAGCCCCATATTCCGAGGGCCAAAGGAGATATCTTGGTAGACGGTCTCCTCAAAGAGCTGGTACTCTGGATACTGGAACACCAGACCAACTTGGAAGCGCACCGCCCGGGTGTAGGCTTTGGTGCTCCAGATATCCTCTCCATCGAAGAGAACCTGGCCAGAGCTAGGCTTAAGCAGGCCGTTCAGATGCTGAATCAGGGTGGATTTTCCTGAACCGGTGCGCCCGATAATGGCTACATACTCTCCCGGCTGGGCAGAGAAGTTCACCCCGTCCAGAGCCACGTGTTCAAAGGGTGTGCCCTGACTGTAAATATGAGTGAGTTGTCTGGTCTCGATGATTGGATTCATAGACTTCCGTGTCCTTGTCAATGATTGATGGTATCATGTCAGTAGCAGCTTTAGCGCCCGGACGCAATCGTCCACTGTGAGGGCATCCAGAGGGACATTAAGCCCATGCCTGCGCAGTTCGTACATTAGGGCTACCGGCTGAGGGACCTCCAGACCCATGGCCCGCAGGCCGTCCACATTCTGGAACACCTGGCTGGGATGGGCGTCGGCGGCCACCTGGCCGCCCTGCATTACAATGAGGCGGTCTGCCTGGGCGGCCTCATCCATGTGGTGAGTGATGAGCACCACGGTGATACCTTCATCCCGGTTCAGAGCCTGAATGGTGGACATGACCTCCCGGCGCCCCACCGGGTCCAGCATGGCGGTGGGTTCGTCCAGTACGATGCACCGGGGACGCATGGCCAGTACACCGGCGATGGCCACCCGCTGCTTTTGTCCCCCAGATAGAAGATGGGGCGCGTGGCGGGCGTAGTCGGACATGCCGACGGTGGCCAGGGCTTGATCCACCCGCTGGCGGATCTCGGCGGAGGGAATCCCCAAGTTTTCCGGGGCGAAGGCCACATCCTCCTCCACAACGCTGGCCACGATCTGGTTATCCGGATTCTGAAACACCATCCCCACCTGCCGGCGAATGTCCAGCAGGTGGGCTTCCTCTGTGGTATCCAACCCATTCACATACACCTTGCCGCCGGAGGGGAGCAGAATGGCATTCATATGCTTGGCCAAGGTGGACTTGCCAGACCCATTATGACCTAGCACAGCCACAAAGGAGCCAGATTCAATGGACAAGGTCACTTCGTCCAGTACTGTGGGGGCCGCGCCCTCCTCGGTGGTATAGCGAAAAGTGAGGTGTTCAGTTTGGATGATGGGGTGGTGGGACATGACATTACCCCTTTAAAGCATCGCTGAACTCTTTCAGCGTTTGTTTTTTATCATCCGGCAGTCTGTTGAAGTCAATATTCAGGAGCGCCCCCTCCAATGCGTACAGATGCACCAGGCACACTTGGGGATATAGCATTTTCAATTTGAAAAACGCCTGCTTCGCCCCCAATTCCGCCAGCGTTTGAGGGGAGTCGACTCCAACTGCTAGCAGCTTCCGCTCCAGTTCCTTCCCGATATTTTTCATGGATGTCAATCCCGACATACTAAATCGCCTCCGTGAATGTTTGGTTTCGCCGTCATTCCCTGATCCACCGCCCCGTGGCTCCGCAGGGCAGGGCCAGCCCCGTAGCGGCGACGGGCAGGCCCAACTCGTCGGACACGGTGTGCCCGCCAAATCTCTTTCCGATAATAGTTTGTAAAATATAGGTAAGCACCGATGGGGAAAGCCCCGTGGTGTATGAGTTCAGAATGACGAACAGCGGCTCATCGGACAGCACCTCCGCCACCAGTTCCACAAAGGAATAGAGGCTTTCCTCTAGCTTCCACACCTCTCCGGATGGCCCCCGGCCGTAGGAGGGGGGATCCATGATGATGCCGTCGTATTTGCGTCCCCGGCGGATCTCCCGTTCCACAAATTTACCGCAGTCGTCCACGATCCAGCGAATGGGCCTGTCCTCCAGGCCGGAGGAGCGGGCGTTGTCCCGAGCCCACTGCACCATGCCCTTGGCTGCGTCCACATGGCAGACAGAGGCCCCCGCTGCCGCGCAGGCGACGGTGGCTCCGCCAGTGTAGGCAAAAAGGTTGAGGATGCTGACCGGACGGCCTGCATATCGTATCCGCTCTCGGGCAAAGTCCCAGTTGGCGGCCTGCTCGGGGAACAGCCCAGTATGCTTGAAGTTCATGGGTCCAACATTGAAGGTGAGATCCTGATAGCGCACCTGCCACCGCTGAGGGACGCTTTTGTCCGCCCACTGGCCACCGCCGGAACTGGATCGGGCATACCGGGCATCGGGATGTGTCCAGCCCCGGTGGACCCGAGGTGTATTCCAGATGGCCTGGGGATCGGGCCGCACCAACAGCTGGCTCCCCCAGCGCTCCAACTTTTCGCCCCGGCCGCAGTCCAGTAGCTCGTAGTCTTTCCAATCAGCGGCTAGCCACATAACGGCCCCTCCTTGTCCGGGAAATGGAACAGAATTAAATCATTATACTACAGAACAAGGGCATAGTCAAATAAAACCAAGGGGAGAGCAGGGATGGATGATGGCAGGCCGCAGGCAACAAAATTCTTGGGAAAATTCTGTTAAGATCATTGACAAGGCGGGGATAACCGGATATAGTGTATCTCACAATCCGTGAAACCCCCGGACAGGAACACGGGCCCAGCCGCTTACAAGGGCATGTGCCGGAGGGATAAACCGAGGGAGCTGAAATAGCAAATATAATAGAAATGGGGGAGGATAAATGTCCAAGGAGCTGATCTGTCTGTCGAATTGTGTCATGTCCTATGGGGACGACATTGTGCTCGACCATATCAACCTTTACATCAAGGACAAGGAGTTTCTCACATTGTTGGGCCCCAGTGGGTGCGGCAAGACGACCACGCTTAGAATTATAGGCGGGTTTTTGCTGCCTACCTCTGGGGATATTTTGTTTGATGGGGCAAGGATTAATGATGTGCCGCCCCACAAACGGATGGTGAATACAGTGTTCCAGCGGTATGCGCTGTTTCCGCATTTGAACGTGTTTGAGAACGTAGCCTTTGGCCTGCGCATGGGGCAGACACAGATTCAAGAGGTGAAGGGGAAGCAGGTTAGATGTAAGGTGAAGCTCCCGGAGGAGGAGATTCGCAGCCGGGTATTGGATATGTTGGAGATCGTCAACCTCAAAGGATTTGAAAAGCGGTCCATCTCCGCCCTGTCCGGCGGGCAGCAGCAGCGGGTGGCCATTGCCCGGGCACTGGTCAACCGGCCAAAGGTGCTGCTGCTGGACGAGCCGCTAGGCGCTTTGGATATGCGTCTGCGCAAGGATATGCAAAATGAGCTCAAACGTATCCAGCAGGAGATGGGCATCACCTTCATCTATGTCACACACGACCAGGAGGAAGCCCTGGCTATGTCCGACACCGTGGTGGTAATGGATGGGGGGCGCATCCAGCAGATCGGCACGCCTGAGGACATTTACAATGAGCCCAAAAACGCATTTGTGGCCGACTTTATCGGGGAGTCCAACATCATCGACGGAGTAATGAGAGCCGATGGAGAGGTGGAGATTTTCAACCGGCGCTTCCAATGTCTGGACAAGGGCTTTGCCCCCAACGAGCCAGTGGATGTGGTGATCCGGCCGGAGGATGTGGATATCGTCGCCGAGGAGCAGGGCCAGCTCAAGGGGACCGTCACATCTGTTACCTTCAAAGGGGTTCACTATGATACCATTGTAGATTTTTACGGCTTTAAGTGGCTGATTCAGACCACGGATTTTTGCCCAGTGGACAGCCGAATCGGGATCAAAATCGATCCGGACGGCATCCATGTGATGAAGAAGAGCCGGTATTCCGGCCTGTTCGGAGACTACTCGTCCTACTCTGAGGAGTACGATGAGATCGGAGACGCGGACTATGATTTTGAGCAGGATGGGTCCAGGGAGGGTGGAGATGAAGAATAGACGCTCCCTGTTTGCCATCCCCTATGTGATTTGGCTGGCGCTGCTAGTGGTGGTGCCCATTGTCATCATGACTGTATACTCCTTTACCACCGCCGATGGGGTGGCCACCCTGGAGCATTTTGTGGGCATGAACGCCTATGCTGGGGTATTTCTCCGCTCGTTTCAGCTTGCGCTTATCGCCACCTTAATCAGCCTTCTAATCGGCTATCCCGTGTCCTATCTGATGGCCAGGGAGGGTCCCGGCTTCCAGCGGGTAGCCATGGCCCTGATTATGCTGCCGATGTGGATGAACTTTTTGCTGCGGACCTACTCCTGGATGTCAATTTTGGAGAACAATGGATTGCTCAACCAGCTGTTGGCCGCCGTTGGGGTGTTCGATCTCATCAACGCCCTCACTGGTTCGGATATCCAATATTTTCAGATGATCCGCACCCCTGGGGCGGTAGTGCTTGGTATGGTGTATAATTATCTGCCCTTCATGATTTTGCCTATCTACTCCGTGCTGGTGAAGCTGGACAACTCCCTGTTGGAGGCGGCTCAGGATCTTGGGGCCAGTACGGTGGATACCTTCCGCCGGGTTATCCTGCCTCTATCCCTGCCCGGCGTGCTGTCCGGAGTGACTATGGTATTTGTCCCTTCTGTGTCCACCTTTGCCATCTCGCGTCTGCTGGGGGGAGGCACTCAGATGATGCTGGGCGACCTCATTGAGAATCAATTCTTAGGCGGGGCCTATAACCCCCATCTGGGGGCTGCCATCGCCATGGTGATGATGGTGATTGTCGTGGTGTGCATGGCGGTTATGAAACACTTTGGCGAGGGCGAAGAACAGGCGGTGATGTTATGAGGCAGCGCAGCCGCATAGGAAGCCGCTTGATCATTGGGCTGGTATTCCTGTTTTTATATCTGCCCATCTTTCTGCTGATCATATTCTCTTTTAATCGGGGAGACAGCAGCGTGGTGTGGCGGGGATTTTCCTTTCATTGGTATGCGAAGCTGTTCCAAAACCGCCTGATTATGGAGAGTGTCTATACTACTCTGCTGGTGTCCCTGCTGGCCACAGCCATATCCACCGTTGTGGGCACCTTTGCCTCCATTGGTGTGTACAGCCTGACCCGGCGCTGGCGGGATCCGATTTTAGTGGTCAATGACATTCCCATGATGAACGCAGATATTGTCACCGGTGTATCCCTGTGTCTGTTTTTTGTGGCCTTTTTTCAAGGCTGGGGGAGCTTTGCCCAGTGGTTCAACTCTGTGCAGGGGCTGGTGGAGCTGCCTGTGCGCCTCACGCTGGGACTGGGCACGCTGCTGCTGGCTCATGTGGCTTTTAACATCCCCTATGTCATTTTAAATGTGGCCCCCAAGCTGCGGCGGATGGACAAGAACCTGGTAGATGCCGCTCAGGACTTGGGCTGCACCTGGATGCAGGCTTTTTATAAGGTCATTCTGCCTGAGATTAAACCAGGCATTGTATCGGGAGCGCTCATTGCGTTCACCATGTCGGTGGACGACTTTGTGATTTCCTATTTTACGGCGGGTTCATCCACTTCTACCCTGGCCATGGCAATTTACGGTATGGCCCGTCGGCGGATTACACCGGAGATCAACGCGGTATCCACCCTGCTGTTTTTGGCGGTGCTGATTCTGCTGGTGGTGAACAATCTCCGAGAGGCCCGGTTGGAGCGGCTGGCCCAGCAACAGCCTATACACCAGCCCCGGCGGCCCGATATTGTGGAGCGGCTGGCCCAAGGGGCGGCGACTGTGAGGGGGCGGTGGCTGCGCCGGGGGGTAGCGTTGGCCATGGCCTGTGTATTTGTAGTGGTGGTGTGCCTGTTATCTGCCGCAACCGGTGCCCAGCCAGTGGTGAATGTGTGCAGCTGGGGGGAGTACATCGCCCCTGAACTCATTGAACAATTTGAGCAGGAAACGGGCATCAGGGTCAACTATCAGACCACTGATTCCAATGAGACGCTGTATTCCCTGCTGAAAAGCGGTGGGGCGGACTACGACGTGGTGGTGCCCTCTGACTACATGATTTCCCAACTCATTGAGGAAAATATGCTGGAAGAGCTGAACTATAACAATATCCCCAACTTCAGCCTGATTGACGACCGGTTCAAGAACCTGTCCTATGACCCAGAGAACAAGTACACGGTTCCATATACCTGGGGTACTGTTGGACTGATCTATAATACCACTATGGTGAAGGAGGAGATCACCAGCTGGTCGGCCTTGTACAGCGATGAGTATGCCGACAATGTACTGTTGATCAACAACTCCCGAGACGCGCTGGGTATTGCGCTGATCTACCTGGGATATTCAGTGAACACCACCGATGAAGAAGAGATCCGCGAGGCATATAGACTCATTGCAGACGCCAACAGGCGGGGCGTGTTCCAGGCCAGGGTAATGGATGAGGTGTTCCAGTACATGGAGGGGGGAAACGCCGCCATTGGCACATATTATGCCGGTGACTATCTCACCATGCTGGAAAACAACGAGGACTTGGCCTTTGTGGTGCCTGAGGAGGGGTCTAACTGGTTTGTAGACGCCATGTGTGTGCTGAGAGACGCGCCCCACAAGGAGGAGGCGGAGAAGTGGATCAACTTTATCGCCTCCACTGAGGCGAATCTGGCCAACATGGACGAAATCTGGTATGCCTCTCCCAACCGGGAGGCATTGGAGCAATATCCCGCCTACTATGAGGAGAAATATGAGGAGCCGCTGGATATGGAATTCTATGAGATCATGGCCGCTCCCCAGGAGGTACTGGACCGGTGTGAGGCCTATTTGGTGCTGCCATCTGAGATTCGTACCCTCTACAATGACCTGTGGATTCAGCTGGGTGCTTAAGTAAGCAAACAGCGCGGGATGGACGGACGGCACGTTCCGAAAATAGCTGGTGATATAGAAAACGGCGCGGCCTACAGAGGCCGCGCCGTTTTCCTGCTTTGCTCTCATAGCTGGGTAAAAAATCAATTGGTTTGAATGGGGTGCGTTATTCCCGGATCAGCGAGATGCCTTTATCCAGGGATTGAGGGCTTAACATGCCCGTGGCGTATGTCACAAGATTGCCGTGCTTATCGATAAAAAGGGTAAGGGGCAGAGAAGAAACGCCATAGGCATTTGCCGCATTTCCTTGTGTGTCAAACAGCACGGGAAAGGTGTAGCCCTCCTCTTTGATCAGCTCTTTTGCCGCTGTCAGGGACTCCCGATCACTGGTTGTCATATTGACCATCAAAAACTGCACGTCCGTATTCTCCTGATAGGCCGCTTCGAAATGGGGCATCTCTGCTTTGCAGGGCGGACACCAGCTCGCCCAAAAGTTGAGAACGATGGGCTTGCCAAAATAGTGGGAGAGTCTGACTTGTGTGCCGCCATCGTCCACAACGGTGAAGTCGGGAGCGGCATAACTCTGGGTTGATTCCGGCGTATTGCGTTCAGTCTGGCCGGCCAGAAGGTTGGGTGAGTAGTCCTCGGTCAAGAACTGATACAAGAGGTATGCGCCCACAAAGAGCGCCATAACCAAAAGGATACCGGAAATCCATAAAATGTACTTTTTCATATATACCACCCTTAAGATAAAAGGCTAAGAAACTTGCCGAGAAGTCCGCTCATCATTAAAATGCCAACCAAGACCAGCAGCGAACCACTGAGGAGATTGATCAAGTTGTAATTTCTTTTTATAAACTGAACGGCATTTTTTAATTTGTCAATGAGCACCGCGCTGATGATAAACGGAATGCCTAAGCCCAAGGAGTATACAAGCAGCATCACCACGCCGGTGAGGACATGTCCCTGCTGTGAAGCCAACATGAGCGCAGAGCCGAGAAATGCGCCGACACAAGGAGTCCAGCCAATAGAAAATACCATTCCGAACAGCAGGGAGGAGAAAAAACCGAGATTTTGCTGACTTACAGAGCTGCCCATTCCTTTAAATAGCTGGAATTTCAATACACCAAGGAAATTCAGGCCGAAAAGAACTACAATAGCACCAGTAATCACATTGGTGGCAGTCTGATACTCTCTCAAAAATCCGCCAACTGTTCCGGCCAGTGCGCCCATCGCAATAAAAACAAGGGTAAAGCCTGTGACAAAACCAATGGCATTTGTCAGTGTTTTGCACACAGACCGCTGGCTCCCTCCGGCAAAATAGGACACATAAATAGGGAGCATAGGCAGCAGGCAGGGAGAGATAAAGGTGATAATTCCTTCTAAAAAGACGATAAAGTATTGCATAATTGGCTACTTTACACCGTTGGCCCTCTGTAGGTGGCGATTCCACCGATATTGGATGCCTGATGATATCCATTTACCTTGAGAAACCGTTCGGCATCGGCGCTTCTGGCGCCACTGAGGCAATAGACAAAAATAGGCGTGTTTTTATCGGGAATCTTGTCCGCAATATCGGCCAGCTCATGCATGGGGATATTGATGCTGCCGTCAATGTGATAGTTATCATATTCCTCTTTTGTGCGCACGTCCAGCAGAACGGCCCCATTAGTGGCCTTCCAATCCTCGACGCCTTGGTTGATGTCTTTTCGGACAAACAAGTTAAATAACATGGTTTGTCACGTCCTTTCTTTTGATTACTGAAAGATTATATCAGCGGGGCATCTAAAAAACTGTAACTTAGTCACATAAAAAAGCACCCACTGGTTTGAGTGCCATTGTTAGCGGAGAAATGAAGGTAGTACATCTGCAGATGTCCTGATTGCCGATATGTAATCCATCTCAAAGCCTCTAGCCAGACTACGCACCGATCCAAAATGTATATATTTATTGCATTCAGAAACGAAGTGCATCAAGTGGATGATTGATAAATATCCAATATAGGAGAGGTTAGGCTGCACAGAAATGCAGCCTAACCTCTTTTGGTCCCGCTTATTCGTCGTTTCCTTTCTCTGCTAAGAATACTACACATTTGAGTGGGGGTGTTTTTACCAAGCGCTAGCTTCAATGGGATGAAATATCAGCCTTCCATAGACCGTGGAGATTGCAATACGCATACGCTGCCACGGGCTGTTCGTTGGATAGGGCAAAAGTCACAACCGGCGCATCACCCGCTTTGAGACACTTGCGCTGACCGCCTTGGTCGGTCTGAAGATATACCCACAGAATGCTGTGCTCCTTCTCCATCGGGTGAGTCACCGATCCCACATCCACCTTGACGGTAGCGCCATCAACGGTGACAACGGGGATATGTTTTTCCTGGCTGGCTTCCACAGTGCCGGGCTCCAGTTTTACCATCTTTTGACCGCAGCACAGGATGGGCACACCGGCATCGTGGATCATTTCGATCAGATTCCCGCAATGCTCACAGATATAAAAGCTGCTTTCACACATAATTTTCTCCTCCCATTATTTTCATTTGAGTATATATTATGTGCCCGTCGTGGGCTTTTTTTTCATCCTTTATAAAAATTTTTGTAAACCTTGCGCGTGATATGTTTCTGCAAACAGGTATGAATATCTTTCCGGGGGTGTTTAAGCAATTCATTTTATAAAATTGCGCAGGTTTGAATCCGGCAATATAAAAGGGAAAAGGGATACACGGCGGACAATATTGAAGTAATTGACGTATGCTATGAATGATGATAGCATAGCAAATTAGGATCATTGACGACAAAGCGGGTGGGCAAGGAGCACCCACTGAAACAGCTATGTCAAACTGGATGCCCGTGGCTTCCGAGGGAAAAATAGGCCACCCCAAATCTTATCAGCGCAGGTATGGCCAGGATTACCTACTTACATTCCGTGCAGATATATGCGGGAACGGTGTGCGCATTGACCACAGACTCATAGAGCCTCCATCCGCCAGCAAGATTGTAGCACTCATAGCCATGGCCGGTGAGGATACGGCAAGCGATATAGCTGCGCAGCCCACTGTGGCAGTGAACATAGACTGGCTTGCCTTTTGGAATCTCGTGGATGTGTTCTCTGAGGGAGTCTAGCGGGATATGGATAAAACCGTCTATTTTGCCGCAGGCGGTCTCGGTCACGGTGCGAACATCTAAAAGTGTCACACTGCCGTCTTGGGGCAGTGTCTCCACATCGTGCCAGAAGAACTGCTTAATTTTTCCGGTGACAATATTCTCCGCTACAAAACCCAGCATATTGATCGGATCTTTAGCGCTGCCGAAGGGGGGGGCGTAGCAGAGTTCAAGCTGTGTCAAGTCAGTGATTTTCGCGCCGAAGCGGATGGCGGTGGCCAGCACGTCCACACGCTTATCCACGCCGTCAAAGCCGACAACTTGCGCGCCAATGAGTTTGAGCGTTTTCTTGTTCCACAGCGCTTTGACAGACATACTGGTGCCGCCGGGATAATAGGTTGCGTGGGGAGCAGAGTAGATGTAAGTCTTGTCATAGTCAATCCCCGCCGCTTGTGCGCTCTTCTCGTTTAGGCCGGTGGTGGCAACCGTCATATCAAAGAGTTTGAGCACGGCAGAACCCTGTGTACCGGTGTATTCGGAGGGGAAGCCCGCAATATTGTCTGCAGCAATGCGGCCCTGCTTATTGGCGGGACCGGCTAGGGGAATAAAGGCGGGAGTATTGGCGACAAAATCTTGGACCTCAACCGCATCGCCAACGGCGTAAATACCCGGGATGTTGGTTTTCATCTGCCGGTCAACGACAATGCTGCCGCGGCGGTTGAGGGAAATGCCGCACCCCTGGGCAAGGGAGGTTTCAGGACGGACGCCCACCGACATAATCACCATATCAGTGTGAATCGTGCCGTTTTGCAACACCACAGTGTTGCCGGAAATTTCCTTCACGCCGTTGTTAAGGTAGAGCTGGATGCCGTTTTTTGTGATATAATGATGGACATCGGCGGCCATATCAAGATCAAGTGGTGCGATCAGATGGTCGGCAAGCTCCACGATAGAAACTTCCAGTCCGGCTTCCTTGAGATTTTCTGCCATTTCGACGCCGATATAACCGCCGCCAACAACCACCGCGTGTTTGGGTTTTTCTGATTTAATATATGCCTTAATCTTTAAGGTGTCCGGGATATTGCGCAGGGTGAAGACAATGCCGCTATCCATGCCGTTGATATTGGGACGGATGGGTTCCGCGCCGGGCGACAGAATAAGGTTATCATAGGATTCTGTGTATGTTTCACTGGTGTCAATGTTTTGAATGGTAATTTCCTTCGATGCGGGGTCGATGGCAATGGCCTCATGCTTGACGCGTACGTCAATATTGAATCGTGCTTTAAAGCTTTCGGGTGTCTGTAAGGTCAGGGCCTCGCGCTGAGTGATGGCTCCGCCAATATAATACGGCAAACCGCAGTTGGCAAAGGAGACGTATTCGCCCCGCTCTATGATGATAATATCGCCCTGCTCTTGAAGTCTGCGCAGGCGGGCGGCCGCAGAGGCACCGCCTGCGACGCCGCCAATAATCACTGTTTTCATAAAGTTACCTCTTTTCTGAAAGGAGTAATAAAGAAATGGCACGAGCAATGTTTGAACCTGTTTTTAAAGAGATGTTTCCCTTTTGGAATGAAATCACCGAATTGGACCGGGACTACATTTGTCAGCATACCTTGGCATTGACTTATCGCAAAGGGGCCAATATTCACAATGGAAATGAGTGTTCCGGAGTTATTTTGGTCCGTTCTGGCAGTCTGCGTCTATATATGATGTCCGACGAGGGTAAGGACATCACCCTTTACCGGCTGCATGAGGGGGATATGTGTATGCTGTCGGCCTCCTGTGTGCTGGAGGCGATTACCTTTGATGTGTTTATCGATGCCGAGGAGGACAGCGAATGCTATGTGGTCAGCGGCCCTGCCTTTGCGGCAATTTCCGAACGCAATCCGAGCATTAAGATATTTTCGCTGGAAACAGCGTTGGGCCGTTTTTCAGACGTGATGTGGGTGATGCAGCAGATTCTCTTTATGAGTATGGATAAACGTCTGGCGATCTTCCTGTCTGATGAAGCGGCCAGAACCGGCTCAGATAGCGTACAGCTCACTCACGAGCAGATTGCCAAATATATGGGATCTGCCCGTGAGGTGGTGTCCCGCATGTTGAAATATTTTGCCAATGAGGGGTTGGTAGAGGTGTCCCGTAAGGGAGTGAAACTCCTTGATAAGAAGCGTCTGCGTGATTTAACCCTTTAGCATGGACAGGATATGCGGCTTCGGCCTGGCGCCCACCGACTGATTGACGACCTTTCCGTCCTTCATGACCACCAGCGTAGGGATGCTGGAGACCCCAAAGGCCGCCGCCAGCTCCGGATCATGGTCTATATTGATCTTACCCACGAGATACTGCGGATTTTCCTGTGCGATCTCATCCACCACGGGAGAAACCATGCGGCATGGGCCGCACCAGTCGGCATAAAAATCAAGCAGAACAAGTTTGTCGCTGTCTTTCACCAGATTAAAATTGTCTTGGGTTACACTGAGTACTGACATAATGATGCTTCCTTTCTTTTGCTTGTATCTGTAGTATGGATTATTTCGCAACCTTTTTCTGTGATGAAGTCACATGTTTGGCCTTACACATCAGCTGGGTCATTGTTCCCATAGGACAATACACGCACCAGGAACGAGGCTTTAGGAAAAGCATGGTGATAAAGCCCAGAACACTGGAAGTGAGCATCACACTGTAAAACCCAAAGGCAAACTGTGCCACACCGGGGGTGAGCAAGGTGCCGTGGTATGCCCAGTTCCAGGGAGCCTTAAATGTCCACAGCAAGGTCACCGTTTGGCTCAAATCTTTTGTTCCCGCAAATACCAGATACGTGTTCCAGAGCATGAGCAGGAACATTGCCAGAAAGAATATCAAAAATCCGTATCTAAAGTATTTTGATCTCATCCATTTGGGAATATCCTTTTTTCGGGACAGTCCAAACTGACCGCCCACAAGGGCGAACAACTGGCCCCTGCCGCAATATTTGTTGCAATAGGCTTTATTTCCCTTGACAAGGGATATGATTAGTGGGATAAAAAAGCAGAGCAGTCCGAGCCAAGCAAATAAAATATTAAAAAAGCCTAAAATGAGATAGGTGAGGGACAGCACCCAAAGATAGTCGTACCACTTCTTTTTCTGCTTCATTGCTATACCGCCTCCAACGTAATAATGCTTGCGGGACACTCCTTGACGCATTTCCCGCACCCGACACATAGGTCGCTGTCCACTTCCGCATTGATTCCGAGAGGGATTGTGATGGCGTCTCTCGGACAGATCTTGACACAGCAACCGCATGCGACGCACTCTTTTATGCTGACACTGGCTTTCCGTTTTACCATAGAGCGATCTCCTCCTGTTCTTCGGTGAGTATATAGGAGACGCTGGCGCAGTTCAGTGACAAAGTCACAGGACAGTTTGTTGCAGCATCTGTCAATAAGGGCAGGTATCCCGAGCTGAGTCGCCGGACTCCATTGGGCCGGCCCTCTATTGTGGATGAACCAGGTCTTGCCAACCTGAGCCTGATGGTGTAAACTGAAGCAAACAGGTAAGGGGGAAGGGTCATGTCATTGGAAGTGGGATTAAAGGGTCGGGCGGAGACAATGGTCACCCAGGCCAGCACCGCCGCCGCCGTGGGCTCCGGTATGGTACCTGTGTTTGCAACGCCCTGTATGATCGCTTTAATGGAACATGCCGCAGTCAATGCCGTCCAGCCCTATTTAGAAGGTGGGGAGAGCAGTG
Source organism: uncultured Clostridia bacterium (assembly GCA_932222125.1). GTDB lineage: Bacteria > Bacillota > Clostridia > Oscillospirales > Oscillospiraceae > Enterenecus. The sequence goes on from CAKNZJ010000249.1 coordinate 108,685, forward strand.
TGGGCACTCATCTGGATGTGTCCCACACTGCCGCCACCCCGGTGGGGATGAAGGTATGGGCGGAGGCAGAACTCACCGCCGTGGAGGGACGTAAGCTAACCTTTGCGGTAACTGCTTGGGATGAGATGGAGACCATTGGAACGGGTGTACACCAACGGTTTGTAATTCAAACTGAAAAGTTTTTAAGCAGGGCGGGGAACAAGGGGACAACCTGATATTGCAGAGCGCAGGATACAAAAAGAGGGGGCGGGATTGGGGGATCCCGCAGTGAAGAAGCCAACACCCGCTGAAAAACAGGTTGTTTTTCAGCGGGTGTTACTTTACAATGAACGGACCAACAAGAACGGACCAACAAATCGTGAAGTCGTGATTTGATACATCGTTCAAAATAACATAGAGGATATACGAAAATGGTACATATAAGGAAGGCGAAAGAAACGGACCGTGATGGCGTAGCTTTATGTATTGCAGAAGGATTTGAAAAGGACTTTTCAGTACTATGTAAGGATAATCAAAAAGTGGCGGATGGTATCGCAGCAGGATTGAATATAGAAAGGTTTTATGTGGCAGGTATAAAGGGCGATATTGCAGGAGTGGTGGCAATTTCCGATTGTAATGGCAGAGCTGCAAGAGTAAATAAAATATCTTTGAAAAAACATCTTGGCTTTGTGAAAGGACTGATTGGTGCTTTGGCTTTGAAAGAAGAATTTGAAGGGCCGCTTCAGTATCCAATTACAACTGGATACATAGAATTTGTGGCAGTACGAAAAAAATACCGAAAACAAGGTGTTGCCACGACTATGCTGAAAGAAAGTATGCTACGTACAAAGTACCAAAATTTTGTGCTTGACGTTACTGATGTAAATAATAATGCTATTAAGTGCTATATGAATATTGGATTTGAGGAATTTGAGCGTATTCCAGAAAAACATGGTAAGCAAAAAGGTTTTAACGAAAAGATTTATATGCGGTATTGTCGCAAATAAAAATAATTAACAAGTTATAGTTGATCGTTTTCCTCCACAGGCACTTTCCCCGAAAGTGTCATAGTGGGCTACGGCTACACAGTATAAAAAGAGCAAGGCAAACCATTGTGGTCTGCCTTGCTCTTGACTTCTTTATGGGGTGCTGCCCTTTTTTAGGTCTCTCTTTTTGTGTATAGGGTGGGCGGTATATATCTGTGGAGGATAAAAAAGACTGTTGACAAATATGGAGCACCATGGTAGATTAATACTACCCCCCAGGGGGGTGTTATCGAAGGGGCAGGAGGGCGAATGACATGATGGCTGATCAAAAGACCGTGCTGAGGTTGCTGAAAACGGCCAGGGGCCAAATTGAGGGAATTATTAAGATGGTGGAAGAGGACCGCTATTGCTTGGACATCTCCCAGCAGGTAACAGCGGCTGACGCTATGCTCCGCCGGGTGAATAAGGAAATTCTGACGGCCCACTTGAAGCACTGTGTAGAGCATGCCCAGAGTGATCGGGAGCGATCGGACAAGATCGATGAGTTGGTGAATGCTCTGGGAAAGATACTATGAGAATAGAGTTATATTTTTAGAAGGCGTGGTGAACCATATATGAAACAGAAATTTGCTGTCACAGGGATGACCTGTTCCGCTTGTTCCGCTCATGTGGACAAGGCGGTGCGCAAACTGGAGGGAGTAACCCAGGTAAACGTCAATCTGCTGGGTGGCTCCATGACAGTGGACTGGGAGGGATCACTGGCCCCAGAGGATATTATTGCCGCGGTGGACCGGGCGGGCTATGGAGCCGCTCTGCCCGCCGCCGCGGGACAAGTGGACCAACCCAAGCCTGTGGCTGGTGCGATGGAAGAGGAGCAAAAGGGGATGAGAGGACGGCTGGTGATATCCTTTCTCTTTCTCATTCCGCTGTTTTATATCTCAATGGGGCACATGATGGGCTGGCCTCTGCCCAGGGCTCTGTTGGGACATGAAAATATACTGATCTTTGCCCTCACCCAGCTGCTGCTGTTGCTCCCAATTTTGTATGTGAACGAAAAGTACTATAAGGTGGGTTTCAAAACCCTTTGGCATCGCGCGCCCAATATGGACTCCCTCATTGCCTTGGGGTCCACTGCCGCTGTGGTATACAGTCTTTATGTGATGTACCAGCTGGCATATGGTGTGGGGCATCATGACATGGGGCTGGTGGAGCAATTCCATATGAGCTTGTACTTTGAGTCGGCAGGAATGATTCTGGCCCTGATCACTTTGGGCAAGTTTTTGGAAAGCCGGTCCAAGGGAAAGACTGGTCAGGCCATTGCCCGGCTGATGGATTTGACGCCTAAGACGGCCGCTGTCCTGAGGGATGGGACGGAGGTTCAGATACCGGTGGAACAGGTACAGGTGGGCGACTTGGTTCTGGTGCGGCCAGGCGGCTCGGTGCCGGTGGACGGCGTGGTGGTGGAGGGGGTCTCCTCTGTAGATGAGTCTGCCCTTACCGGCGAGTCTATCCCGGTGGATAAAGAGGTGGGAGACACAGTGATCTCCGCCTCTATCAACCAGTCTGGAGTACTCACCCTCCGGGCCACCAGAGTAGGGCAGGACACCACCTTAGCCCAGATGATCCGGCTGGTGGATGAGGCGGCCTCCTCAAAGGCGCCCATCGCCAAGCTAGCCGACCGGGTGGCAGGGGTGTTTGTGCCAGTGGTCATAGGAATCGCTCTGGTCACCGCCGTTGTCTGGTTGATTGCCACTGGTTCCGTGGAGCGAGCCCTCACCTCCGGTGTGGCGGTGCTGGTAATCTCCTGTCCCTGCGCCTTGGGTCTGGCCACCCCAGTGGCCATCATGGTGGGCACGGGGAAGGGTGCGGAACATGGCATTTTGGTCAAGTCTGCCGAGGGGCTGGAGGCCTTGCGGGGAGTGACTGCCGTGGTGCTGGATAAAACGGGCACCGTTACCAGGGGAAAGCCCCAAGTAACGGATTTGCACCCACTGGGCCAGACCGTCCCAGAAGAACTGTTGCAGATAGCCGCCTCTTTGGAAAAGCCCTCCGAGCATCCCCTGGGCCGGGCGATTGTAGAGGAGGGGGAGCGGAACAATGTTCGCCTGTGCCCGGTAGATCGCTTTGAAGCAATCCACGGCAAGGGGGTAAAGGGCGACATCAATGGCTCCCATTACTTGGCAGGAAATGCCGCTATGATGGCGGATGCCGGGGTGGCATTGGACGGGGAGCAGATGACTGCGGACCAAATGGCAAAACAGGGCAAGACCCCGCTGTTCTTTGTGCGGGACGGCCAACTCATAGGCATCATTGCCGTAGCTGATACGGTGAAACCCACCAGCCGGGCGGCTATTCAGGGATTCCGGAGGTTGGGGCTGAAGGTGATCATGCTCACCGGAGATAATAGCCGCACCGCCAATGCCATTGGAGCGGAGCTGGGACTGACCCAGGTTATTGCCGAGGTGCTGCCCGCTGATAAGGAGAGGCAGATTGCTGCGCTTCAAGCAGAGGGTGAGCGGGTGGCCATGGTAGGGGATGGCATCAATGACGCTCCCGCTCTGGCCCGGGCAGATGTTGGGTTAGCCATTGGAGCAGGGGCAGATGTGGCCATTGAGTCGGCAAATATCGTGCTGATGAAAAGTGATCTGATGGACGCTGTGACGGCGGTGGAGCTCTCCAGAGCTACCATTCGCAATGTGAAGCAGAACCTGTTTTGGGCATTTTTCTACAACGTGATCTGTATCCCGCTGGCGGCAGGAATGCTTTATCCCCTGCTCCAAATCCAGCTGGATCCCATGCTGGCTGCTGCAGCCATGAGCCTCAGTTCGGTGACTGTGGTGGCAAACGCCCTGCGCCTTCGGCTATTTAAACCCAGTCTGACCGGAGTGGAAAGAAAGTCTAACAGCGAAATTGATCCCGGTGAGAGGATGGGATCAGAACAGGAAGGAGAATCTGTTATGGAGAAAAAAGTAGTAATTCAGGGTATGATGTGTAAGAATTGTCAGGCCCATGTGGAGAAGGCTCTCAATGCCATTCCCGGCGTGTCTGCCGCCGTGGACTTGGAGAGCAAGACCGCGACGGTATCTGGAGAGGTGTCTGATGAGGCGATCCGCACTGCCGTGACTGAGGCGGGTTATAAGGTAACCGATATTCAATAAGTGCAGAAGGAAAGAGCTGCCCTTTGGGGCGTTGCTGGTAAAGAAGTATTCGTTGCAGAGGACGGCGTGGTATGCGTGGCATATCACGCCGTTTCTTTGATGGTGGAGGTATTTTTCCATGCCGAACCACATCTGCGTGAAGCGGCCCGACGGATAGAAAATTCCCCATCCCAAGGGATGGGGAAGCGGGAGGAGCATATCAGATATAAGAAGCAGGCCAATATCATGACCTGCCAGAGCCTAGAAATTTTGCTGGAAAACCGGACGCCCCTTCTCACCCTGGAGCAGAAGACGGGTGAAGCGCCGGAAGTTAGGGCAGCGGCTTTATAGGATGTTCTACAAGTGCTGCAGGTTGGGAAGCCTACGTCGTGTTTTTTTAGATTTATATTGATTTATGGGGTTGCTGACGGAATAATGAAGCTATCAGTAGCTGCGTTTCTTTTCAGAAGGGAAGCGCAATGAATAATCAAATTGATGCGACTTGTGCCGAGCAATCTGCTGGCAAAAGGGATAGCCTTCCCATGAAAAGACAGGCTGAATTTTGCGGTTACAAATTGAGAGGCGGTAGCTACAAGGAGTATCAAGACAAGGGATACGGAGAAAACAATATGGACAGGCTTTGGTTTTAAATACTGGTGAAGGACATCAGGTGTCCAGGGTAGTTATTTATAAACTTGATCGTATTAACCGTTTCATTCTTGAGTTGGCCAACATGACGGTGCTGTTCCAGGATTACACGTGGAGTTCATTGAAAATGGGAGGATATCTATGCGCGATCTATTTGAAAGCATGGGGGCGATTGTGCTGGCCGGGGGCAAGGGCGAGCGGTTCCGAGGGCAAAAGCAATTCGTCTGTCTGAACGGCGTACCACTGTGGAAAATTGTCCGCGATAAGGCAGAGGAAGTGCTCGGAGGCCAGAATATCGTGGTGGTTGGGGTTGATGTGACGGGAGGAAAGACAAGGACACAATCGGTCATCAATGGGATGCGAGCGCTACAACCGGAAACTACCCGAGTGATTATTTTGGAGGCGGCCCGCCCATTGGTTCGGCCTGCCCAGATTCGCGAACTGTTGTGTGCGGAGGAACCCTCCGTCTCTTTTGTTATGCCGCTGGTGAGCACTGTAATCCGGCGGACAGGGGACTACCTGAACCGCGATGACCTGTATGAGCTGCTTACGCCCCAGGCATTTGATTATCGCCGCTTGATGCAGGCATTGGACAGCGGCAGGTTTACAGAAAGGAGGCTTATGAAAAACCATGTGAACCTCCATGCCCACACAACTGCGCTTGACAGACAAAAGCTGGAAATGAAAAGCCATGATGTAGGTGGTCTGGCCGATAGTTTTCTTTGTTTCCGGCAGAGTTTTGAGATTATCCGCCACGACCTCACCTCCCTTCTGTTGCCATTACGCTTAAGGAGGAGTGTTTTATAAGGAATTTGGGAAAAGAACGCATGGGAATTCTAAAAGGAGACAAAAGGCCGTCTGTTTCGCAGGAAGAACAGGCGGCCTTTACCGATGTTGAAGTTGTCGACATGTGTCCCAATTTTTGGTTGAATTGTCTTATTTTAAAAGTAATACCCCCTTGAGGCGGCCCTTTGTCATGGGCTGGGGGCCATGACAAAGGATCTGTTCAGAGTTGAAACTGAGGAAAATATTCCTCTACAAAGTCCACGCTCTGAACCGTCCACTCACGACCGTTCAGTGGATTGAGACATCCTGCGTCAGTGGTAAAATGAAAGCGCAGCCGATAGGAGTACAGCGCCTGAAATCTGCGCCCGTATCCCTTGTGATCTTGCTCCCGGCCATATTTGCCATCGCCCAGCAATGGATGGCCGGCGGCGGCGAATTGAGCCCGTATTTGATGGGTTCGTCCGGTGATAAGGTCGCACTCCAACAGGGTCAGGCCCTCCCGGGTGGCCAGGGTGCGGTAGAATGTCACGGCTGTCTTGCCGCCGGGGATGGGTCTGGGATAGACTTGTACCTGGGCTTTCTTTTCATCTTTGACAATGTATCCCTTTAGCATTCCCTGAGGCGGCTTGGGCACACCATGGACAATGCACAGGTATAGCTTTTGCACTTCCCGATCCCGAATTTTTTGGTTCATCACCCGTAGAGCCTCGGCGGTTTTAGCGGCAATGACAATACCCCCGGTGTTCCGGTCAATGCGGTTGCACAGGGCTGGAGCAAAGGAGTTTTCCCAATAGGGGGACCACTCCTTTTTTTGATAGAGATGGGCCTGGATATAGGTGATAAGGGTGTTGACCCGCTGGTGGTCATCGGGGTGAACCAGCATGCCGGGGCGCTTGTTAATCAGCAGCAGATGATCGTCTTCATAGAAAATATCCAACTTGGGCTGAAATACAGAGAGAAAGGCGTTTTCCCGGTTAGGAGACTGAAAAAACTCGTCGTTGATATAGAGTTGAAGCAGGTCTCCCACCTGGAGGCGTACGTCTCCTTTGGCTCCTTTGCCGTTGCGCTTTACCCGTTTTAAGCGAAGGTATTTTTGCGCCAGGGGAGCGGGGAGCAGGGGCATGGTTTTGGCCAGCCAGCGGTCCAGCCGCTGTCCAGCGTCGTTGGGGCCAATGGTAAATTCCTTCAAGGCAAACCCTCCTCTTGGCATTCAGCGGCGAAAACCGGGATGTTTCATAATCAAGTATAGAAAATCTTAAAAGGAAATGCAATCCCCATTTTCCTGAGAATAAAAGGTGGAGAAGGGTTGTTTCACAATTGGTTTAGTGGTATAATCTGCATTTAAGCATACTATGGAAATAAGAATGCCTCATATGAGGAGGATCGCGATGAAAATTGTTGTTTTAGCGGGAGGACTCAGTCCGGAGCGCAACGTATCCCTGTCCAGTGGCAGCAAGGTCTGTCAGGCGCTGCGGGACCGGGGACATGAGGCGGCTTTGGTGGATATGTACCTGGGTGCGCAGTATCCCCTGGAAACACTGTTTGCTGCCCCGTTGGCTCCCACCGGGGTGGATCGGAAAGCCCCTGACTTGGCTCAGGTGAAGGCCTGCCGGTCTGACGGAGGGGACAGCCAGTTTGGCCCTGGGGTGCTGGAACTGTGTGTCCAGGCTGACGTGGTATTTCTCGCCCTACACGGTGCCTGCGGCGAGGATGGACGGGTGCAGGCGACTTTTGACTTGATGGGAATCCCATACACCGGGTCGGGGTATCTGGGCAGTGCCATTGCTATGGACAAGGACTTGACCAAGCGGTTGGTGGCTCCGCTGGGCGTGCTCACCCCGAAGTGGGAGCTGATTCGGTATGATGCGCAGGATGTGCCTGCTTTGGCGGAGCGCTTGGAATTGCCCTGCGTGGTGAAGCCGGTGGCTTCCGGCTCGTCCATCGGTGTGTCCATTGTCCATACAAGGGAAGAGCTGACTGCCGCCCTTATGTTGGGGGTGGAGTTAGGGGGATGCTGCGTGGTGGAACAGTACATTGCCGGACGAGAGATTCAAGTGGGCATCTTAGAGGACAGGGCACTGCCATCTATTGAGATCATTCCTAAGACGGGCTTTTACGACTATGAGAACAAGTACCAACCGGGGGCAGCCCAGGAGATTTGCCCTGCCCCTATTCCTAAAGAGTGGGAGGAGCGGCTGGCTAGGGCGGCGCTGACGGTGTTCCGTGGATTGGGCCTGTCCGTCTACTCCAGGGTGGACTTCATAGTTGTCCAAACCGGCCAAGTCTATTTTTTGGAGATTAATACCCTGCCCGGTATGACACCAACCAGCTTGCTGCCTCAGGAGGCGGCGGCACTTGGCATCGACTACGGCCAGTTGTGTGAGCGAATTATCTACGCTTCCCTGGCTGCCCGGAAGGCCGGGAAGTGACAAGGGCGGAAAGGAAGAGAGGTCCATATGGAGCGACTGACGTTGAGGCAACTGCTGGAGGCGGTTGGGGGCACCTTATTGGGGGGATACGATGATCTGGACACCACCGTGACGCAGGTGTCTACGGATAGCCGGGAGTTTACCCAGGGAAGCCTGTTTATTCCGTTGCAAGGGGAGCGGTTTGATGGTCACTCCTATATCAATGCCGCTTTAGAAGGGGGCTGTTCCGGCTGCTTGACCGCGCGGGATCGGGAGAGTTACCTGCCCGGAAAGTTCTATATCAAGGTGCGTTCCACCCATCGGGCCCTGTGGGAGTTAGCCCGATACTATCGGCAGCGGTTTGACATCCCTTTCGTGGCAGTCACCGGTTCGGTAGGAAAGACCACAGCCAAGGACATGATAGCCGCGGTACTGGGAGCAAAATATAAGGTCCATAAGACGGAGGGCAACTTTAACAACGAGATCGGTGTGCCTTTGACCCTGATGAAGCTAGAGCGAGAACATCAGGTGTGTGTGGTGGAGCTGGGAATGGATCATGCCGGGGAGATTGACAATCTGGCCAGACTAGTGGAACCGGACATTGCTCTGATTACCAACATCGGGGATGCACACATTGAGAACTTAGGCAGCCGGGAGGCTATATTCCAAGCCAAGTGTGAGATGTTCTCCCATCTGGAGGATGGTGACGTGGTCATTCTCAATGGCGATGATCCGATGTTGACCAGCCTAAGGGGTAAATTACCCCAACGCACCCTGTGGGTAGGGCAAAAGGCTGGGCTGGACTACACCGCTCGCGACTTGGACAGTGATGGATTGAGCTGCATGACCTGCCGCATTAAGACGCCCAAGGGACAGTTCCAGGCAGACATACCCGCCTTGGGAGAGCATATGGTGTATCCAACTCTATTGGCCGTTGCCGTGGGGGAGGAGCTTGGTCTGGCAGTAGACGAGATCATCCAGGGAATCGGAGCATTTTTGCCAACCAAGATGCGGATGAATATCCTGCGCTGTTCTGGGGATATTGTGATTCTCAACGATGCCTACAATGCAAATCCGCAGTCCATGCGGGCAGCGGCGGCTGTATTGGGCGTGGCCAGCGGTCACCGCAAGGTGGCGGTGGTGGGCGATATGAAGGAGCTAGGGCCAAATAGCGAGCAGTTCCATCGGACGGTGGGCGGCTATTTTGCCGCTGCGGGGACAGACCGGCTCATCGCCATTGGCGATTTGGCGCGCTTCATTGCCGAGGGGGCAAAGCAGGGCGGAGTGGAGCAGGCTTCCTACTACCATACGCTGGAGGAGGCGCGGGACGCGCTTCTGAGAGAGGTGCGCTCTGGTGTGACGATTTTGGTGAAGGCCTCCCGTTCCATGGCCTTTGAACGTATTGTGGATTTTTTGTTGGAGCATGTACCGGAACAAAATAGGGACTGAACCGGGGGGAGACCCGCCGGTGGCAGGAGGTGAGATGCCATGATAGATATTCAGATCACCGGGCTGGTGAAGGAGTTCGAGGTGGGAAAACGGATTTTGGATGGTTTTACCCTCCAGATAGATCAAGGGGAGCGTGTGGGCCTGCTGGGAAAAAACGGAGCGGGCAAGACCACCATTTTCCGGATGATGACTGGTGAGGTGGAACCCGATGAGGGGACGGTGGCCATTGCTCCGGGAAAGCAGTTGGGACTCATCTCCCAGATTCCGGTCTATCCATCGGGCTACACCGTCCAGGCGGTGTTGGACACCGCGTTTACCCGCCTGCACCAAATGGAAGAGGAGATGGGGCAGCTGGCAGCCCGGATGGGGGAGGAAAATGACCCCGGGGTGTTGGCCAGGTATGACAAGCTGAGCGCGGCCTTTGAGCGCGGCGGCGGCTATGATACTGAGACTCGGATGAACAAGGTGTGCAACGGTTTGAACATTGATGAGGACATGCGCTCCCGGCTGTTTGCGGACCTGTCCGGGGGAGAAAAGACCCGCATTAATCTGGCCCGGTTGATTTTGGAAGACACCGACATCCTCTTGCTGGACGAGCCGACGAACCACTTGGATCTAAATGCCACCGAATGGTTGGAGGGCTATTTGGAGCAGTTCAAGGGCACTGTGCTGGCTATCTCCCATGACCGTTGGTTTTTGGATAAGGTAGTACGCCGGGTGGTGGAAATCCAGGATGGTCAGGCGGAGCTATACTCCGGCAACTATTCCTTTTATGTGGAGGAGAAGGAGCGTCGTTATCAGGAGCGGATGCGACGGTACGATAAGGAGCAGGCAAAAATCGCGCAATTGGAGAAGGCTGCTGAACAGCTTCGCATGTGGGCTTTTCAGGGGATGGACAAGACCTACAGGCGGGCAAAGTCCATGGAAAAGCGTATTGAGCGCCTGCACACCACCGACAAGCCAACCAGAGATCAGAAACTCACTGCCAGGTTTGGGGAGAGGGAATTCCATGGAGACGAAGCCATGGTGGTATCCAATCTGACCAAATGCTTTGAAGGGCGAACCTTGTTTGCCGGTCTAAATTTGGAGGTGGCCGGGGGAGAGCGTATTGCTCTGTTGGGGGATAATGGGTCGGGCAAGTCCACGTTTTTGAAAATTATTATGGGCGAGGTGGAACCGGATGACGGTTCTGTGTACCTGGGTCCAGCCATCCGGGTGGGATATTTGCCGCAGATCATTCTCTTTGAACGGCCGGATCGCAATCTGGTGGACACGATGCTGTATACGCAGGATTGTTCGGTACAGGAGGCCCGGGACAGGTTGGCTGCCTTTCAGTTTCGGGGAGAGGATGTGTTCAAACCGGTGTCTGCCCTGTCTGGCGGGGAGCAGTCTCGCCTGCGCTTGTGTATGCTGATGGACCATCGCATCAATTTGTTGATTCTGGATGAGCCAACTAACCATTTGGATATCAACTCCAGAGAGTGGATTGAGGGAGCGGTGGACGCGTATGGGGGGAACCTACTGTTTGTTTCCCATGACCGGTATTTTATTGAGAAGTTTGCCAACCGAATCTGGGTGCTGGAGCAGGGGATGATCACCGACTTTAGGGGGACCTACCGTGAATTTCGGGCCGCTCGGGAGCGTCAGGAGAAATTTAAAGCTGTCACTAAGCCTGATCGAGCACCGGAGAAACAGCAGGACAAGCCCCGCCGTTCTGGAGGGACCAAGGAGCTGGAAAAGCAAGTGCGAGCTGCCGAGCGGGCGGTGGAGCGGACGGAAATCCGTTTGGACGAACTAGCTCAGGCGGCGGAGGAAGCCGCTTCTGACTATTTAAAGCTTCAGGAGATCTATGCCCAGCGGGAAGAGTTGGAGGATGAGCTAGCCCGTTTATACACCCAATGGGAGCAGCTAGCGGCGGAGTTGGAGCAGGCCAAGGGATAGAGACCCGGGGAATCATATCTGTAGTGCAGGAGAGAGCGCGTATGAACAAATGCATGAGTTATCGCGCATATCAGGGCAGGAGAAAATGGGGGTGGCTGAGGGCACTGCTGGCCGCTATCATGGCCGCGGCCCTATGCTTTCTCATACCCCTTGGAGTGGTGCTGGCCGGGGACCATAGCCATATTTCTAATGACCCGCAAATCATGGTGATCTTTGGCTGTCAGGTGATGCCCTGGGGGCCGTCTGCCCTGCTCCAGGACCGGTTGGATATGGCCTTGGACTATCTGGAGGATCACCCGGATATGACGGTGGTGGTGACTGGTGGCCAGGGAGACAATGAGCATGTCTCCGAGGCCCAATGTATGTATGATTACCTCACTGGCCATGGGGTGCATGGGGGGCAAATCTTGCTAGAGGATCAGTCTCACAATACCAAGCAGAATGTGGACCATACCATTGCCCTGCTGAAGGCGGAGGGATATGGAAGCGATCAGCAGGTGCTGCTGGTATCAAACGGCTTTCACCTGGCTCGTATCCGTATGCTCTGGGGCAGGGTGGGCCGGCCGGAGCAAATCAGCACCCTGGCCGCCCCGTCCAGCCATGGGCCCACCCAGCTTTGGATGTATGTTCGAGAGCCGTTGGCTCTGATAAAATCCTTTTTCCTGGACTGAGGAAGTGAGTTTGTGAGCGACCAATTAAAAGCAGTGGAGTTAAAATATGCTGAAATTGAAGCCAGACTGGGGGCAAATGAGACCTATGCCGACCCGGAATTGGTGTCCCGGCTTAACCGGGAGCAGCGGGAGCTGGAGCCTCTGGTCACCGCCTACCGGGCCTTGTGCCGGGCCAAGGAGGCCCAGGCACAGGCAGAGGAGCTGCTCAGCGATCCGGAGATGCGAGAGCTGGCTCAGGAGGAGTTGGCCCATGCCAGGGGTGAGGCGGAGCGGTTGGAGTGTGAGATCAAGGTATTGCTCTTGCCCAAGGACCCAAACGATGGAAAAAACGTCATTGTGGAGATACGGGCCGGAGTTGGGGGAGAGGAGTCGGCGCTGTTTGCCCACTCTCTCACCCGGATGTATACCATGTACGCCGAGCGCCGGGGCTGGAGGGTGGAGGTGAACTCTGCCAATGAGACGGAGCTGGGCGGTATAAAGGAGGTATCCTTTACCATTATGGGAGAGGGCGCCTGGTCCCGGATGAAATTTGAGAGCGGAGTCCATCGGGTACAGCGGGTGCCTGAGACCGAGTCCGGAGGCCGGGTCCACACCTCTACGGTCACGGTGGCGGTGCTGCCTGAGATGGATGAGGTGGATGTAGACTTGGATCCAGCGGATGTGGAGATGCAGGTCTATCGGGCATCCGGAGCGGGAGGACAGCATGTGAACAAGACATCCTCCGCTGTGCGTCTCATCCACCGGCCGACCGGAACAGTGGTGGAGTGCCAGCAGGAGCGCAGCCAATTTCAGAACCGGGAAAAGGCTATGCGTCTGCTGGCCTCGATTCTTTATGAGCGGGAGCAGGAGCGTATCCAATCGGAGTATGGCCAGGAGCGCCGCAGTCAGATCGGTTCAGGGATGCGCAATGAGCGCATCCGCACCTATAATTTTCCTCAGGGCCGTCTCACAGACCACCGCATCGGACTGACCCTGTACAAATTGGATGCGGTCATGGACGGGGATTTGGATGAAATCATCGATGGACTGGTCACTGCCCATCAGGCTGAGCAGATGGCAGAAAGGAGCTGAGCCTGTGTACACCCATGTGATTTTTGATTTGGACGGCACACTGCTGAACACCATTGACGATCTGGCGGCGGCAGGCAACTATGTCTGCGCCAACCGGGGCTGGCCAACGCATGGGGTGGAGGCGTACAAACGGATGGTGGGGCACGGCATTCCCAATCTGGTGGGCCGTTTTGCCCCGGAAGGGACATCGAAAGAAACGCTGGCTACGGCCTTAGAGGAATTTACCCAATACTACAGCGGCCATAAGGAGGATCACACCGCCCCATATCCGGGCGTGCCTGAAATGCTGGCTGTTCTGCGCGGGATGGGGGTAAAGGTGGCTGTGCTGTCCAATAAGGAACATGGCTTTGCCGCTGCCCTGGTGGAGCGCTGGTTTTCAGGGGAAGTGGATACTGTGCAGGGAGCGCTGCGCAACTGGCCAAAAAAACCTCACCCAGCTGGACTGGAGTGGTTGATGGCCTATATGGGAGCGAGCCCGGAGACCACCCTACTGGTGGGAGACAGCAGTGTGGATGTGGAGACCGGAAAAAATGGCGGCCTAAAAGTTTGCGGCGTGCTGTGGGGCTTTCAGGGGAGACAGGAGCTGGGAGGGGCGGACAAACTCATTGAGCGTCCCGCGCAGTTGGTCGCCATCGTGGCTGGCACCCGGCTGCTCACAGGACATGACATAGATCAGGCGGCGCAATTGCTCTGCCAGGGTGGGCTGGTGGCTATTCCCACCGAGACCGTCTATGGACTGGCGGCAGACGCTACTCAGGAGAATGCTGTCAGGGCCAATTACGAGGCCAAGGGCCGACCGGACAGCAAGCCGCTCAGCGTGTTGGTAAGCGGCATGGAGATGGTGGAGAGGGTTTGTGAAAAGATACCCTTGGATGCCTATAAACTGGCGGAGGCTTTTTGGCCAGGACCGCTGACTATGATCTTGTGGGGCAAGGGTGTTCTCCCTGCCGTGGTGACGGGAGGGAAAGCCACACAGGGGGTGCGCTGTCCCGACCATCCGGATACCTTGGCAGTGATTCGGGCGCTGGGCCGTCCTCTGGCCTGTCCCTCCGCCAATCTATCTGGAGGGGTTAGCCCGAAGTCTGCCCCAGAAGTATTTGCCCAGATGTCCGGGAGAATTGATGGGGTTTTAGACGGCGGATGTTGTGCGATAGGGGTGGAGTCCACCATTTTGGATCTCACTGTGACTCCTTATCGCATCCTTCGCCGGGGTGGGCTGAGGCAGGAGAGAATTGAGGCTGTGATTGGACGGGAGGTAGAGGGATGACGGTCATTGGCATCACCGGTCCCACTGGAGCGGGCAAGACCACTGTGCTCAATGTACTCACTGGATTAGGGGCGGTTGTGGTGGACTGCGATCGCGTATACCATGAGCTGCTGTCTACCAGCCGCCCAATGCTGGATGAGCTACGGGCGCAATTTGGCAATGGGATTTTTGATGAGTATGGGGACTTGCGCCGAAAGGAATTGGGTGCTATTGTATTTAGGGAGCAAAAGGCTCTAGACCGGCTAAATGCCATCACCCACCGCTATGTTGTCCAATGGGTGGATGAATGGCTGTCTCAGGCTGAGTCAGAAGGCCAGCCTGCTGCCGCGTTAGACGCCATTGCTCTATGGGAGAGCGGACTGGGGAAGCGTTGCCATATCACTGTGGCGGTCACCGCTCCAGAGGAGGTGCGGGTGAGGCGTATTGTGGCAAGGGAAGGCATCTCAGAGGCATATGCCAGACTGCGCTTATCCGCTCAGAGGCCGTCGGTCTATTTCGAGACGAGATGTGACTATATTCTGAACAACGATGGAGACCGGAGCCGGATAGAAGCTCAGGCATTGAAGTTATTTACGTCTATCATCTTAGGGGAGGAAATCTGATATGGAAGAAAAGACAACAGCGCAGCAGCTGCGTGAGAGGTTGCTGAACGAGCGGAAAAATGGCTGGGATGTGGTGGGCGAGGCCACGGAACAGGCCATCTTTGACTACAGCGAAGGATATAAGGCGTTTCTGGACCGAGGTAAGACGGAGCGCGGCTGTGTGGCGTACGCGGTGGAGCTGGCTCAGGAGATGGGCTTTATCCCCCTGGAACGGGGAATGATCCTGGAGCCGGGGATGAAGGTGTACCGGGTGAACAGGGACCGGGCAATCAACCTGGCAGTGGTGGGTTCCATGCCTTTGAGCCGTGGGACGTCCATTGCCGCAGCTCACATTGACAGCCCTCGTCTGGACTTGAAGCCCGTTCCGCTATACGAGGACAGTGAGCTGGCATTTCTCAAAACCCACTACTACGGTGGCCTGCGCAAGTACCAGTGGGTGGCCATTCCCTTAGAGCTGCAAGGAGTGGTGGCTATGAAGGATGGCTCAGTCATCCAGGTATCTGTGGGTGGTCAGCCCGGGGATCCCCTGTTTGTCATTGACGATTTGCTGCCCCATCTGGGGGCAGAGCAGTCCAAGCGTCCACTGGGTGAGGCTATACCCGGCGAGAGCCTGAACATCTTGGTGGGCAGCCGTCCCCTGCGGGGAGATGAGGGAGCCGACCGGGTCAAGCTGTCGGTACTAAATCTGCTCAACCAGAAATATGGGATCACGGAGGCCGATTTTGCCTCAGCTGAAATTGAGGCGGTTCCAGCCTTTCATGCTGTGGACATCGGCTTTGACCGCACACTCATCGGAGCTTACGGCCATGATGACAGGGTGTGCGCCTACGCTGGGCTGAAGGCCCTGCTGGATCTATCCGTCACCCCACGGCGCACCACTGTGTGCGTGTTGGCGGATAAGGAGGAGATCGGCTCTGACGGAGTGTCCGGGATGCAGTCACACTTCTTTGAAACCTTCATGGAGGACTTGTGCGCCAGTCAAAGTGTCCCTTTATGGGCGTGCTTGGAAAACTCGTTCTGCCTATCGGCAGATGTCACGGCAGCATATGATCCCAATTTCCCGGAAGTCTATGAGAAAAATAACTCTGCCAGGGTTAACTATGGGGTTGGGTTATGTAAGTATACTGGATCCCGGGGTAAAAGCGGCGCCTCTGATGCGGGCGCAGAGGCGGTGGCCTATGTTCGCCGCCTGTTGGATGACCGTGACATCCTGTGGCAGATGGCGGAACTAGGTAAGATCGATGCAGGGGGCGGCGGCACCGTGGCTTGTTATATGGCCAACCGGAATATTGACACCCTGGATGCCGGTGTGCCTGTTTTATCCATGCACTCCCCATTTGAAATAGTGTCTAAGCTGGATTGTTATATGACGTATGCCGCCTGTCGGGCGCTGTACGAGAGCTGAGCGGCCAAAGCTGCGTGGAGGAATATTGAGGCTTCCGTAATAAAAACGCCCCCTTTTGCCAACACTACGGCAAAAGGGGGCGTTTTTATGTTGGAAGAGACCAGACCAACGGACAGCAGCCAGGAGGACAGTCAGGAGGAGCGGCAGCAACAGATTGTAGATATGGGTTCCGCCACCGTTCGCACCAAGGATGGGACCATCCATACCCTGACCATCGTGGGACAGATAGAGGGGCATCAAGAGGCGCCTTCGGGGGCAAAGACAACCAAGTATGAGCATGTTCTCCCCTTGCTCACTGCGGTGGAGGAGAGCGGTGAGGTGGATGGACTGCTGATTTTGCTCAACACCATGGGAGGGGACATTGAGGCGGGGCTGGCCATCGCCGAGATGATATCCGGAATGCGTAAGCCAACCGTATCGCTGGTGTTGGGAGGCGGTCACTCCATTGGGGTGCCCTTAGCGGTGGCGGCCAAGGAGTCCTTTATTGTGCCGTCAGGGGCAATGACAATCCATCCGGTGCGGCTCAATGGCCTGGTCATCGGCGTCAGCCAGACCTTTCACTACTTTGAGCGCATTCAGGATCGCATCTGTGATTTTGTCACCCGAAACAGCCGTATCAGCAGAAAAGATTTTGAAGGGCTTATGCTGAACACTGGAGAGATGGCTGCCGATGTGGGCAGCGTCATCTATGGGGAGGAGGCGGTACGTCTGGGGTTGATCGACCACCTGGGCGGCCTGTCTGATGCTATGGCCTGCCTCCACCGCATGATGAGGAAGGGTGCGGAAGGGCAGCCGTGAACCTTGCCGAATCGGACCGCTGGAGACAACTGTAAAAATATCCCCCACCGGTTTCTCTGGTGGGGGATATGATATGGACAACCAGGGGACAACTTACTCCAGCACAGCACCCCGGGCGGCGGAGGAGACGAGTTTAGCGTACCGGGCCAGATAGCCGGTTTTGATCTTGGGTTCCGGACAGAACCAGACGGCCCGGCGCCGGGCCAGGGTGGCCTCGTCCACCTTCAGGGTGATGGTATGGGAGGGGATATCAATGGCGATCAAATCACCGTCCTCCACCAAGGCGATAGGCCCACCCTGGGCAGCCTCAGGACACACATGACCGATGGCCGCGCCCCGGGTGGCACCGGAGAACCGTCCGTCTGTAACCAGGGCCACCGACTCTCCCAGGCCCATGCCGCAGATGGCGGAGGTGGGATTGAGCATTTCCCGCATACCGGGGCCGCCTTTGGGACCCTCGTAACGGATGACGACCACATCGCCTGCCTTGATTTGGTTTGCGTAGATGGCCTCGATGGCTTCCTCCTCGGAGTTGAACACCCGGGCAGGCCCCTCATGGGACATCATCTCAGGGGCCACAGCGGACCGTTTTACCACACAGCCCTCTGGAGCCAGATTGCCCTTGAGGGCGGCGATGCCGCCATCGGCAGAATAGGGATGATTGATGGGGCGGATAATCTCGGGATTGCGGTTGACCACGCCCTGGAGATTGTCCGCCAGGGTCTTGCCGGTGCAGGTGAGCACAGAGGTATCAAGCAATCCCTTTTTGGATAGCTCAGACATAACGGCGTGAACACCGCCGGCACCTTCCAGATCTTCCATGTATGTGTCCCCGGCAGGGGCCAGGTGGCACAGGTTAGGGGTTTGGTCGGAGATCTGATTAGATTGGTCCAGATTCAGCTCGATGCCGCACTCGTGGGCGATAGCGGGCAGGTGGAGCATGGTGTTGGTAGAGCAGCCCAGAGCCATATCCACCGTCTCAGCGTTGTGGAAAGCGGACTGGGTCATGATATCCCGGGGGCGAATGTTGTGCTTCACCAGCTCCATGATCTGCATTCCGGCGTGTTTGGCCAGCCGCAGCCGGGCGGACCACACAGCGGGAATGGTGCCATTGCCCCGCAGACCCATGCCGATGGCCTCTGTCAGGCAGTTCATGGAGTTGGCGGTGTACATACCGGAGCAGGAGCCGCAAGTGGGGCAGGCGGAGTTTTCATATTCCTCCAGTTCCGTCTCATCCAGACTGCCGGCGTAATATCCTCCCACGGCCTCAAACATATGGGATAGGCAAGTGCGCTGGCCATTGTTCAGCTTGCCTGCCAACATGGGGCCGCCAGAGCAGAAGATGGTTGGAATGTTGACGCGGGCAGCGGCCATCAGTAGGCCGGGCACATTTTTATCACAGTTGGGGATCATCACCAACCCGTCAAATTGATGGGCCATGGCTACCGCTTCAGTGGAGTCCGCGATGAGATCCCGGGTAACCAGGGAGTATTTCATGCCCACATGGCCCATGGCAATACCGTCGCAGACGGCGATGGCAGGGAACTCCACAGGCGTGCCCCCTGCTGCCCGGATACCTGCCTTCACCGCCTCGGTGATCTTGTCCAGATTCATATGGCCAGGGACGATTTCATTATAAGAGTTTACCACGCCGATGAGGGGCCGCTCCAGCTCCTCCTGGGTGTAGCCAAGGGCATAAAATAACGAACGGTTGGGGGCGCGTCCGACGCCTTTGGTTGCTTGCTCAGAACGCATAGAAGAACTCCTTTCTGTCCATTGGATATCAAGTGATAATTGATTGTACCATAGAAAATGCCAAAGTACAACCATAGGAAAACGCTCAGAAGAACGTTTTGATTCAGGAGGCGTTTAGCAAGTATTGATACAGATAAGAGGGGGACGATAGACAAAAAATAAAAGCAATATATTTGCTATAGAAAGATAATTGACAATAAAATAATGGTAATGTATAAACATAGAAGCAGGGAGTACTAGTGGATAGAGATGAGTGAACCGGGAAGTGAGTGTGACAGATGGCGCTTATGCCTGGAGGATATTAGCAAAGTCAAAAATATGGAATCCAACTACAAATACATTTAACTATGAGACTGGATGGGATTATATTAACAAATACCCTACCTCAGCTGAAGCTATGAGTAGGCCTCGCGGATATTGTAAGGCAGAGTATAGAATTCCGGGAATGGGGGGATGGAACTGGCGCAACTATTGTTCTATTTGTGTCAGTGCCATAGAAGTGCGTAAATTAGCGTTTAAATGGAAGCTGTTGCTCATCGTGGTTTTATACCTGGTGGGAATTTTATCAATATTATCCTATCGTGGATGTATTATGACAGGATTTTCAATGGGATATTCTCTATGCTTTATATTCTACCCACTGTTGTAAAAAGAGAAAAAGGAGGCCGCTGGCATTGCCAGTGGCCTCCTTTTTCTCTTAGTTGGAGGCGGTGTCCAAATCGGAATCCCCGCCCCAGATCATGTTCCTGCGCAGCTCCTCGCCCACAATCTCCATCTGGTGCTTTTTCAACTGGGCCCGCTTGGAGTTAAAGAAGGTGCGGCCGTTTTTGTTCTCAGCGATCCAGCGGCCGGCAAAGGTGCCGTCCTGGATATCATTGAGTACCGCCCGCATGTTCCGCTTTGTCTCCTCGTAGGGGAGCACCCGGGGGCCAGACACATACTCGCCAAACTCTGCGGTGTCGGAGATGGAATAGTTCATAGCGGCCACACCTCCCTTGTTGATGAGGTCGATGATCAGCTTCATCTCATGGATGCACTCAAAGTAGGCGTTCTCCGGCTCATAACCGGCTTCCACCAGCGTCTCAAAGCCGCAACGCATCAGATCCACCACGCCGCCGCATAGTACGGCCTGTTCACCGAATAGGTCGGTTTCCGTCTCATCGTGGAAGGTGGTCTCCATCACGCCGGCCCGGGCGCCGCCGATGCCGGCGATATAGGCCAGGGCAGTCTGCAGGGCCCGGCCAGTGGCATTCTGCTCCACCGCTACCAGACATGGAACACCCTTGCCCGCCACATAGGTGGAGCGCACGGTGTGGCCGGGGCCCTTGGGAGCCGCCATAAACACATCCACACCGGCGGGGGGGATAATTTGCTGGTAGCGGATATTAAAGCCATGAGCAAAGGCCAGGGCATTGCCCTCTTTCAAATTGGGGGCGATGTCTTGCCGGTACACATCGGCCTGGGCCTCATCGTTGATGAGCATCATCACAATGTCAGCCCATTGGGCAGCCTGGGAGACAGTTTTAACGGTCAGGCCAGCCTGCTCCGCGCTGGCCCAATTCTTGGAGCCATCTCTCAGACCCACACAGACGTTACAGCCGGAATCCTTCAGGTTCAGGGCATGGGCATGCCCCTGAGAGCCGTAGCCGATGATGGCGATCTTCTTGCCCTGTAGATAGCTCAGGTCACAGTCCTTCTCATAGTACATCTTTGCCATGGTGAACACTCCTTAAAAAATTTATGATGTAAGGGAAATCTGCTCTGTGATCACAAAATATTTTTGCCCAGGCCGAACTCGCCTGTTTCTTTGTTGTCAGCGTTGTTACTGATGGTGGCCTCGCCACGCTCTAAGGCTACCATTCCGGTGCGCACCAATTCCAAAATTCCAAATTCGGTAAGCAACCGCTCCAGGGCACTGTCTTTGGCCTCTTCGCCAATGACGGCCAGGGTCAGGCTCTTGGTGGATACATCAATGATGGAGGCCCGGAAGATATTGGCCATCTGAATGATCTCATTGCGTGCCTCCCGATTTTCTGCCCGGACCTTAATTAGGACAAGCTCCCGGCGAGTAGATGAGGCGGGGGGGAGCAGACGGACAGAGTAGATGGAAAACTGTTTGCGCAGCTGGTTGATGATCTGTTCAACCTGTGGATCGCCGCACACCATCTCAATGGTGATGCGGGAGACCTTGGGGTCGTCGGTGGTGCCTACGGCCAGGGATTCAATGTTGTAGCCCTTTCGGGAGAATAGCCGGGAAACCTGGCTGAGCACGCCGGCGGAGTTTTCTACCAGTACGGAAAGGGTGTGGCGTGTCTGAGTTGTATTGTACAAGATTCTCCCTCCTTAGTCTAACAGAAATTGAGTGACGGGGGTGCCGCCGTTTACCATGGGATGGACCATGGCATCAATGTGTATGGCGCAGTCTATGACACAGCCGCATCCGGCATCCAGAGCCTGCTGAAGGACCTCCTCAAATTCCGCCTGACTGGTGGCCCGAAAGCCTTTCAGCCCATAGGCCTGGGCCAGCTTGACAAAGTCAGGGCCACGATCCAGATCAGTCTGGGAGAAGCGCTTGTCGTAGATGAGGTTTTGCCATTGCCGGACCATACCCAACGTGTTGTTGTTGAAGATGACGGTGATGACTGGGATATTATAATGTTCCACGGTGGCCAACTCGTTGCAGTTCATACGGAAGGAGCCATCGCCAGTGCAGTGAACCACAACCTTATCAGGATTGCCCACCTTGGCGCCCATGGCGGCGCCCAAGCCAAAGCCCATGCTTCCGAAGCCGCCACTGGTGAGAAGCTGGCCGGGCTGGGAGAAATGATAGTATTGACAGGACCACATCTGGTGCTGTCCCACATCAGTGGCGATGATGGCGTCACCGCCGGTGAGTTTGGAGATGCTCTCCAGCACCTCATGGGCGTGGAGGATATCGTCCTTTCGCAGGGGGTGCTCCTGGCGGGAGAACACCTGCTGTTTCCATTGGGTGAAGTCACGCTTGGGAAGCCGGGCGTTAAGCAGCTCCAGCACCCTCCGGGCGTCCCCGATAATGTGATGATCAGTTATGACATTTTTATCAATTTCCGCCCGGTCAATGTCGATATGTACAATTTTAGCGCCTTGAGCAAAGGTGGACGGGTCGGTGGCCACCCGGTCAGAGAAGCGGCATCCAATGGCGATGAGCAAGTCACACTGGCTGGTGGCCACATTGGAGGCATGAGAGCCGTGCATACCAACCATGCCGGTGAAGAGGGGATGGTTGCCAGGGCAGGCGCCGCCGCCCATAATGGTAGAGGCTACGGGAGCGTCTAAAGTCTCCATAAACTGGCGGAACTCAGGAACCGCACCCTTGGAGCGGATCACACCTCCGCCCACCAGAATCATAGGCCGCTGGGAGTGGGCAATCATATCTAGCAGTTTGTCGATGTCACTCTGGTCAGGTTCTGGATTTTTCAAGTCCCGGTTAGAGCGGCGTAGCAGCTCGGCCAGCCGGCCGTGATTGGCATGTTCGGATACCGGAAGGTATTCGTAGTCAGCTTGAGCGGCAGTGACATTTTTTACAATGTCTACCAGCACCGGGCCGGGCCGTCCCGACCGTGCAATGGCAAAGGCCTCCCGAATGACATCCGCCAGTTCGTTCACATCCTTGACCAGGTAGTTGCACTTGGTGATGGGCATAGTAATACCGGTAATGTCCACCTCTTGGAAGGAGTCCTTGCCAATGAGTTTTTCGGGCACGTTACAAGTGATAAACACCACGGGAGAGGAGTCGTAATAAGCGGTGGCAATCCCCGTGACCAGATTGGTGGCACCGGGGCCAGAGGTGGCAAAGCACACCCCCACTTTGCCGGTGGAACGGGCGTAGCCGTCAGCGGCGTGGGCGGCCCCTTGCTCGTGACTGGTGAGATAGTGGTGAATTTTCTCCTTGTAGCCGTGCAGTTCCAATTCATCATAAATATTGAGAATAGTGCCGCCAGGATAGCCGAACACAGTGTCCACACCCTGCTCCAGCAGGCATTCCATAACGATTTGAGACCCTTTCATAAACATTTTAGAGACCTCCTTTTTGGGTAAAAAAGAGCATGGCATCATCCCATTCATAGGACGAAGCCATGCTCCGCGGTACCACCTAAATTCCTCCCTGGATAAGGGAAGGCACTTAACCCTATAACGGTGGGGAACCGTTCCAGCCTACTGTCCCAAGCAGGGGGCTCAGCCGGACTGCTCACAGGGGACGTTCACCGCTCCTGACTCACGAAAGCTCACACCAACCGCTTTCTCTCTTGGCTTGCACCAGGGGGCTACTCGCCTGTTCATCGCATCGTTTACAGATATGGGCAATGTCGTAATCAAGGCAAATGCTTGGACACTCATGGAAGCTTTGCCGTAGACTTAAAAAAAGATCGTAATAATCATTGGTTAATGCTTATCATGATATGACTTATTTGGGGTATTGTCAATGTAAAACAGAGGAAGTTTGGAAAGTTCTGTTCCTCCACCAAAGAATTAAAAAATTTGAAAAAATTTTTGGCCGTTTTATAAAAAATTGGGAAGAGGTGATGCTCTTCCCAATTTAGCTCAAAGGTTAGCTTAATGGCAGCCGCAGCTGGTGCCGTGGTCACCCAATTTAAAAGAGGCACATTCGGTTTCCTTGCACTGACCCACGTTATTCTGGCAACACCCAACCTGGATTTCATTTAAGGTGCAATACTGATCCTGGTGATAGGCACAGCTGTTTACAGAGCATTTAATGCTGGGATTTGTCTGGTTAAACATATTCGTTTCCTCCTCATGGTTCGTAATAAGATACGATCATAGTATCGGCGGAGAGAAGGAGGATTATTCTTCCATTTTTTTAACGTCTGATTCAGCGATCTCAGAGGTGTTTTCTTTGGGAGGTGTGAGCAATTTATGGGGGATGAAGCGCAGGACAAAGCTGCCTTTCCCCCGGCTTTTGACATAGAAATAGCCGATGAAGGAGAATACTAAGGCGCCGATGAAGTTGACAAACAAATCCTTCATGGTGTCGATAATACCCACGTCCAGGTAGCCGCCAAGACCCAAGGGCATTTGGGTGCCGTCCTCCAGAAGCAGGATCACATCAGTAATGCCTTGAATCACCACAGCGGCGGTGCCATGGTTCGGGTCTAGGTTGACGGTGGAAATGGTATTGATGATGGTGTCCTTCTGCATATCTACCAGGAAGAGATGGTCCATGGAAAATTCAAAGAACTCCCAGAGCACACCGATGGTCATGGAAAAGCAAAAGGTCACCACCGCCATGAAGAAGGGGGACAGGCTGAGTGAGATACGCTCTTCCCGGTTGAGGATATCCACCAGGGCGAAGCCAATAGCGGCACACAAAAAGCCGTTAATCGTGTGAAGCATGGTATCCCAATAGGGGAAGGTAATATAATAAGACTGAATTTCGCCCAGAATCTCAGCGGCAAAGATGAATAGCAGGATGATGATTTCCAGCGTATCGGGCAAGTCGATATGAAGACGGCGCTCAAAAGCGGAAGGGAGCATAAACAGCACCAATGTGAGGATACACAACAGGGCATTCTCATAGTTTTTGTTGAAAAACTGGGCTACCAGTATAAGGATAACCACCAGGCGCAGCAGGAAATAGATAGTATAGACAAGCTGCTTATTTTCTACATGACGCCATTCGGATCCAGCCAGCTTTCTTCCCTCTTTTTTGCTCACAAGGGATTCCTCCTCAATTTCAGTTGGGACAGTTTGCTGCATAAGCCGCATAGTATAAGTATGGAGGTGAGAACATGGATTTGCGTGGAAACCAGATTACGTTGGGAGAGCTGTGGGATAACCCCAGCAGCCGTGCGGTGTTTCAAAAGAAAATCCCTATGCTGGCCAAACATCCAGTAAAGGGAGCAGCCCGCTCTGTCACCCTAGAGCAGCTGGCTGACTTTCTGTCCAGCTGGGTGCCGGGCATGCTGATCAATAGCGTGATGCAGGATTTAAAGCGGCTGTAATAGGTACATATGCGCTGTAAAAAGACCGCCCCGCTGTCACCCGACGGCGGGGCGGTCTTAATTTAAAGCCGATGGCGCAACTTCTACTCGCTCCTTAGTTCTGGGGAAAATGAGGATGGCCCAGATTGAGTCTGGACACTAGCTGTATGATTTCACTCCTCTTCATCCTTCTTGTTATCAGAGCCCAGTTTGGACACCAAAGCCCACTCAACCCGCCGGTCAACGAGCTCCAGCACCTTGATGTGAAGTCCGTAGACATTGACCTCTAAATGACTGCCATCTTCCGGGATGACGGACAGCTGAGCGAAGATGAGGCCGCCCAGGGTATCAGCTTCCTCCTCCTCAGGAAAGTTGAGGTCCAGAGCCTCAGCCACTGTTTCCAACTGGCAGGAGCCAGATACTTTCCAGAGGTTTTCCTCTAATTTTTCAATATCTTTATCTTCCATAGGATCAAATTCGTCATAGATATTGCCCACAATTTCTTCCAGCAAATCCTCCATGGTGACCAGGCCGGAGGTGCCGCCATACTCGTCTACCACAATGGCCATGTGGACCTTTTTACTTTGCATATCCCGGAACAGCACATCGGTGCGGACTGACTCCGGTACAAAGTAGGCTGGACGCAGCAGCTCTTTGGTGGATCTAGGCTCAGGGAGCTGCGCGTTGAGCAGATAGTCCCTGGTGTTAAGGATACCAATGATGTCGTCCGCGTCCTCATCATAGACGGGGAAACGGGAGATGCCAGATTCCCGGATGGTATGAAGGATATCATCGTCCCGATCATTCACCCACAGTAGCACCATGTCGGTACGGTGGATCATTATATCCTCAGCGGTGGTGTTATTAAACTCAAAGATATTTTGAATCAGTTCCTTCTCAGATGCCTCGATGGCGCCGCGCTCCTGACCCAGATCCACCATCATGAGAATCTCATCCTCGCTGACGTCCTCATCATCGGCATTGGGGTCAATGCGCAGCAGGCGCAGCATACCGTTGGTAGACTTGGATAACAGCCAGATAATGGGGCGGAACACAGTAGCCACTCCGGCCACCGCCCCTACCGTAAACCGGGCCACGCCCGCTGTCTTTTTCATGGCAATGCGTTTAGGCACCAACTCTCCCAGCACCAGGCTGAAATAGGACAGTATAATGGTGATGAGGATGACCATCAAATTGTTAAGGGTGGCCTCCGGGATGGTGGTGATGTGAAGATCATCCACCAACCAACGCACCAATGGATCGGAAAAACTGTCCGCGGCAAAAGCGGAGGACAGAAAACCGGCCAAGGTGATGGCAATTTGAATGGCGGACAAGAAGTGATCGGGGGCTTGGGTGAGCTTTAGCAGTTTTTGCGCTTTCTTATCCCCGTCCTCCGCCTGTTTTTTTAGCTTGGTCTCGGACAGAGAGATCACAGCAATCTCTGCCGCAGCAAAAAAGGCGTTAATGAGGATGAGTAAAATCAGGATAAGTAATTTTGGCAAGAATGGGTCATCGGGCAAGGCAAATAACCTCCCTAAAATCATGGCCTGTTTAATTTGCGCCAGTCCCAGTCTGGGCTCAGGCCAATTTGGTATTTAGTATACCACGGTTTAAGAGAAAAGTAAATAGATGTGGGCTATTTCCGAAACTTTTTCCTGAGCTTGTCTCAAATGCTGGAGCGCTTACATAAGGGAAAACGGCGTGACCAAGGCCACGCCGTTTCTGAGGGGCGGAAAAATTACCCAGGAATTATCCTCAAAGACGATGGAGAGCAGCGGCTCAGTCCACCATAGCCAGGATATCCTCCTTGGGCTGGGCGCCCACTGCCTTATTCACCACTTCTCCATTTTTGAACACGGCCAAGGTGGGAATGGACATCACACCATACTGGATGGCCAGCTCTTGCTGCTCGTCCACATTGATCTTGCCCACCACAATGTCGGTTCGCTCCTCGGCGATTTCATCCACAACGGGGGAAACCATGCGGCAGGGGCCGCACCAGGAGGCCCAGAAGTCTACAAGGACAGTTTTTTCAGACTTAAGCACCAGTGTTTCAAAATTTTCCTTGGTAATGGTTTGAACAGACATGATAAGTTCTCCTTTGTGATGTTGGATTTTAGTTGAATTTATAAATTCTTTGAGCAATCCGATAGATGGTCACGGACAGCTTGCGTCCTTGATATCCAGGGATATTGCTACCTAGATTGGTCAGCCGCAGACGGCACCGGCGGTATAGGGCGGGATTATTTCTGCGTAAAAATTCCCAGAGCTCGGTGCGCATTCCCAGAGCCTCAGGGGTGTCGGCGATGATGGCAAAAATAGAGGAAATGGTCATCATCATAGACAGGTGATTAAGCATATACCGGCCCAGCTTGGGTTGGCTGGCCTTAATGGCCAGGACATCATGGGCTTGGATCATTTGACGGGTCACACGCACCTGCTGGTCAATGCGTCCTGCCATCACCGATTCATTGACGCTCTGGTCGGAGCGGCCGATAAAATAGCGGTACAGGTCCAAATTCATATAGTACAGGGTCTTGACATATGGCAGGGGCTGGTAGACAAAGATATTGTCCACATAGAAGGTGTGTTTGGGCAGTTTCAGGCCGCAGTCTCTCAGCAATTGTGTGCGGTAAATAACCGAGTGCATCAGCAGATACTGGGAGGTGCGGAAGTGGTGAATGCTGTCCCAGGTGAGGATTCGATCTGAGGGAAAGACATTCTTGTATCCCATGGCTTTCTGTGTGTTGTCTTCCACATGCTCATACACATAGTTAGTGATGAGCAGATCCACCGGCGCAGCCATGGCGGAGAACTCCCGCAGCTTAGCCATAACCTTTTGTAGAGCGTCGGTATCCAGCCAATCATCGGAGTCCACCACTTTGTAATAGAGACCCGAGGCATGCTCAATTCCCTGGTTAACCCCTTCCCCATGGCCTCCATTCTCCTGATGGATGACCCGGATGATGCCGGGGTATTGGGATGCCCATTGGTCACACTTTTCCGGGGTGTCGTCCTTGGTGGAGCCATCGTCTACCAGGATAATCTCTGCCTCGTCCCCCGCGTTCAGCAAGGTTTCCACACAGTGGTCCATGTAGTCAGCAGAGTTATAGCATGGGACGGCAAAGGTGATAAGCTTATCCATTTGGATTCTCTCCTGAATATAAGTAGTGTTCTGCGGACAGGGCTCAGATAAGACGGTCGGTGAGCTCCAGCGCCCGGGCGGTGATTGCGTCCATGTTGTAGTATTTATACTCGGCCAGGCGGCCCAGCAGATGCAGGTTGGGATGGCGCGCGGCTAGGGCAGCATACTTGGCGTATAGGGCGTTGTTTGACCGGTTGATAATAGCGTAATACGGAATCTCGCCGGCCAGGCCAGTGTAGGCCCGGGAATACTCTCTCATGATGGTGGTAACGCCGGGGATCTTTTGCCCGGTGAGGTGCTTGAACTCAGTGATACGGGTAAAGTTTTCGTCCACGGTGTAATTGACGGTGCCGTGGGTTTGATAGAAGTCCATGGGTAGGGTTTGAAAGACAAAGTCCAGGGCCCGGTATGGCAGGGGACCGTATTGGAAGGCAAATAGCTCGTCAGCCTGCCCGGTGTAGATAACAGGGCGATCAAAGCGCTTGCCATCCAACAAGATGGATTCCCCTGAGACATCCAGATGCTTCAGCGCGTCTGTCCCCAACTCCATGGTGATATTGGGATGGTCCAGCATGCGTTGGAACAGGGGGGTGTAGCCCTGAAGGGGCATGCCCTGGTAGGCATCCTGGAAATAACGACAGTCCTCGGAGAGAAAGATAGGAACACGGGCGGTGGTATTGGGATCGATGTCCTCCGGCCGCTGTCCCCACTGTTTGGTGGTGTAGTGGACAAAGATGTGCTCATAGACATAGTCAGCCAAAGCGGCAATCTCCGGGTCAGGATTTTGGCGCAGCTCCAAGATGGTTACCTTATTCTCTGCTCCATATGCGGCCAGCAGCTTTTCCTTAAGCCGCTGGCCATCCTCCGGACCAAAGGCCGCTGCCAAAGACGTCAGATTAAAGGGGACTGGGAATTGGGTACGGCCGCCTTCCTTCAAGGGGATACTGGCCACCACCTTGTGCTGATAGTCCTGCCATGAGGTAAATCGGGAGAGATAGTGAAATACCCGCTTGTCATTGGTATGAAAGATGTGAGGACCGTAACGGTGGATGAGTACGCCGGCCTGATCCAGGCAGTCGTAAGCGTTGCCTCCAATGTGGTCCCGGCGCTCCACCACCAACACTCGCTTGCTGGCCTCTTCCGCCAAACGGCGGGCAGCCACTGCCCCCGCAAAGCCCGAGCCAACCACAAGAGCATCATAATTACACATATAGTTCACGTCCTTACTAAAAACCGCACTAGCCGCCGCCATCCCGTTTTGACCAGACGACTGAGAGGTGTTTTTCTGTGATGGAGCAGTGTTAGTTTTGTAAAGCAACCTGTAGCACAGTTGTGTTATCGGGCAATATCATACCATAGTTTTTCCAGCGATGGAAGAGAAAAAAGATGAAAAAATTATGAAATTATTTGTGCCTATGAGATGAAGCACCGGACGTAGTGCTGGATGGCATCCTGGATAATGGAGGCGGTGGCTTGACGGCCGTTTACGTCGCCGGCCATGGTTTGTTTGTGTTCCAGTGCCTTGTAGACAGTGAAAAAGTGGGCCATCTCATCAAAGATGTGGCCGGGCAGGTCCAACAGATCTGAGTAACTATTGTAGGTGGGGTCGGAAAAGGGGATGGCGATGATCTTCTCATCCCGCCGTCCTCCGTCCAGCATGGCGATGTGACCGATGGGATAGCAGCGGACCAAGGTCAGCGGGTCAAGGGCTTCAGAACAAAGCACCAGCACATCCAGTGGGTCGCCATCGTCTCCATAGGTGCGCGGGATGAAGCCATAGTTGGCAGGGTAGTGAGTGGATGTGTGAAGGATGCGGTCCAGGATGATAAAGCCAGTATCTTTGTCTAGCTCATATTTCTTTTTGCTCCCCCGGGAAATCTCAATCACAGCGATGAAATCTTCAGGGGAGATGCGGTCAGGATGGATATCATGCCAGATGTTGATCATGGGAGCCTCCTGTCAATACTTTTAAAAGGTAGTATGCCACGTTTGGCTGAAAATACAATGGGATAAAAAGATTGTAAGGGGAATGGGGATGTGATATAATGGCTGTAAACTAAAAATCTTTATTGTTCCGCTATTTTGTATCTGGTAGTTGCCTGGGAGCAAAAATACGGCAGGAGTGCTGGCCCATGAAGAAAGAAGGAGTATGGGATGGAGTTAATGGTAAAGAAATTTCGTACGGCCTTGGGAGGCTTCAACCGCCAGGATGTGCAGCAATATATCCAACAGGTTACCGCAGCATATAAAAAGGAGACATTTGACCTGAAGGACCGGCTGGAGGAGGCGGAGCGCCGGCGGGATGAGTTGGAGGACATTCTGTCTGGCTTAGAGACGGAGCGGGGCAGCGCGGTGGAAGAAAGCCGGCGGGTGCGGGAGTCGTTGAACAGTTCGACCCGGGACCTGGTTAGGCTTCGGGGTGAGCTGAGTGAGACGGAGTCCAAGCTGCTGGTGGCCCGAGGAGAGCTGGAGCATCTCCAGCTTCAAGTGAAGGAGTTGGCGCCCATGGCGGATAACTATGCCCAGTTGAAGGACCGGGTGGCTACGGTGGAGCTGGAGGCTCACTGCAAGGCACAGTCCATCATTGACCAGGGTATGGAGGAGGCGGACAGGCTCCGGGAAGATGCCCGCCGATGGCTGGAGGGTGTGCTGGCCCAGTACAGCACATTGCGCCACGCAATGGAGACGCTGTTAGAGCAGGTTCAGGCTATAGGACAGGTATCGGAGCAGTTTGATACGCTGGAATGGGAGGCTGGACAGCTTCGGGAGCAGGGGGGATTGGAGTGAGTGGGCTGACAATACATACCGGCCAGCTGCCCCAGGTCCTTTCCAAGCTGAAAGCGGGAGATCGGGTATCTCTGACCGGCACCATCTACACGGCCAGGGATGCTGCCCATAAGCGTCTGTTCCAGTTATTGGACGAGGGAAGAGAGCTACCTTTTTCACTACAGGGTGCGGTCATCTACTATGCCGGGCCAACGCCGGGCCAGCAGGGAATGGCGGTGGGAGCCTGTGGCCCAACTACAGCGGGGCGAATGGATCGTTTTGCCCCACGGCTGCTGGATTTAGGATTGACGGCGATGATCGGTAAGGGGGAGCGAAGCCAGCAGGTGAAGGAGGCCATTGTCCGCAATGGGGCCTGTTATTTTGCCGCTGTGGGCGGGGCGGGAGCTTTGATTGCCCGATGCATCCGGGACGCTAAAGTCATTGCTTTTGACGATTTGGGTTGTGAATCAGTGAAGCGTATGACTATAGAGGATTTTCCCCTGACCGTGGCCATCGACAGCCAGGGAAACGATCTATTTGAACAGGGTCGGGCGGCTTACTGTACAGAATAATAAAAAAGCCCGCCCCGCACACCAGTGCGGGGCGGGCTTTTTTGGATGTTGAGACAAAAGCTTATGCGCCAAACAGAGCCAGCAAAAAGCCGGCGGCGATGGCGGAGCCGATCACGCCCGCTACATTGGGGCCCATGGCGTGCATCAGCAGGAAGTTGGTAGGATTGGCCTTCTGGCCCTCCACCTGGGATACTCGAGCGGCCATGGGGACAGCGGATACTCCGGCAGATCCAATGAGGGGGTTGATCTTGCCGCCGGACAGCTTGTACATCAGCTTGCCTACCAGCAGACCGCCCACGGTAGAGAAGGAAAAGGCAACCAGACCCAAGGCCACAATGCCCAATGTTTCAAGGTTCAGGAAGCGGGAGGCCACAGTGGTGGCGCCGACACTGATTCCAAGAAAAAGGGTGACAATGTTCATCAGGGCGTTTTGAGCGGTATCGGACAGCCGGTCGGTGAGACCGGTTTCCCGAAGCAAATTGCCAAACATGAGGCAGCCAATGAGTGGTGCGGTAGAGGGAACCAACAGGATCACAAAGGAGGCCACCACAATAGGAAAGATGATCTTTTCCGTCTTAGACACCGTTCTGACCTGTTCCATCTTCACCCTGCGCTCCTGCTCAGTGGTGAGCAAACGCATCAGGGGGGGCTGAATCATGGGAATCAGCGCCATGTAGGAGTAGGCGGCGATAGCGATAGGGCCCAGATAATCAGGGGCCAGGATGTTGGTCAGGTAAAGGGCAGTGGGACCATCCGCGCCGCCAATAATGGCGATGGCGGCGGCCACATTGTCCGCAAAGCCGATACACACCGCGCCGATGAAGGCAAGAAACACACCCAATTGAGCGGCAGCGCCCAGCAGCAGAGTCCTCGGATTGGATAGCAACGGGCCGAAGTCAGTGGATGCGCCTACGCCGATAAAGATCAGCGATGGGTATAAGCCTGTCTTGACCCCAATATACAAAATGTCCAGTAGCCCGCCATTGGTGGCCACATAGCTGTAGCTGTGATAGGCCCGGGTGCCCTCGGTCATGAAGTCTGTCCAAAGCTGGGGATTGTATAGACCGGCCCCAGGAATGTTAGTGAGTAGAACGCCAAAGGCAATGCCAACCAGCAACAGGGGCTCAAACTTTTTCTTAATACCCAGGTAGAGTAGCACACAGGCCACCAAAATCATAATCAGGTTTTTCCAGCCGCCATCCTGAAAAAAACCGGAAAAACCGGACTGGGTGATCAGATCGGACAAGGTTGCTAAAATGTCCATAGGATGCCCCCCATCAGGCCAGGACGATCAATGGATCGCCGGTCTCCACGGTATTGCCCTTGGAGACCACCACCTGAGCAATGGTTCCGTCCCGCGGGGCAAGAATCTCATTCTCCATCTTCATCGCCTCCAAAACGACCAACAGCTGTCCCGCCTTGACAGAAGCCCCTTGGGTCACCTCAATGCGCAGGATAGCTCCAGGCATGGGGGCGGACACAGTTTCTCCAGCGGCGGTGACAGTGGGCGCTGCTGGCACCGGAGCGGGAGTGGGGTTTGGCGCCGGGGAAGGGGCTGGGGTGGCAGGAGCGGGAGCATAGGCTTCGTACTCATCCACCAGCATAGCCTGATCGGCCTCCACCTCCACCTCATAGGTGCGGCCGTTTAAGGTCACTCTATATTTCATTTGATTGGACCTCCTTAATGGACTTGAAGCGCAGTTCATTCAGCGGCTTGCCCATCTTGTCGGCCACTATGGCCATAAGCAGGGCGGCTTCTTTGTCAGGGACGTCATACAGCTTAACTTGTCCTGCGCTGCCCGGGGCAACGGGGGTAGCCGCTGTAGAGACCGTTTGGGCCGATGCCGCTCCAGAATTAGAGACAGGAGACTTAGGACGGGCGCTCACCATGATCTTACCAATGATCATGACGACCACCATGAGCAAGGTAAGTCCAATGAATACCACAATATAGCCTAGCAGACCGCTCACCAATGCATCCGGGATTCCCATACCTTGGGCAGCACTTGGGCCGGTGGCAGATAGGCCAGAAATGATAGGATACATCGCCGACCCTCCTTACGCTTCCTGAATGGTATAAGTGGCCACATTCTCTTCCTGGGCCTGACGGTTTTGAAAGAATGCCTCGGCGAGCTGGGGGAACGCGATATAGCTGAGCACGTCCTCGTCACAGCGGGCCAAATCGCCCAACTCTGCCTTGGCCTTCTCAAAGGCGGGCTCCAAGGTATCGGCATAGCGACCGGTGAGGGGCTGCTCATCCCCCAGTACCCGTTTCAGCACCTGTGGGTCGATGGGAGCTGGGGTCTTGCCATACTCTCCCCGGCAATAGGCTACAATTTCTTTAGAGACATTCTTATACCGCTCGCCGGCCAGCACATTTTGAACAGCCTGGGCGCCCACCATTTGGGAGGTGGGGGTGACCAGGGGAGGATAGCCCAAATCAGCCCGGACCTTTGGGGTCTCTAACAGGGCTTCGTCCAGACGGTTCAGCGCATTCATCATTTTTAACTGGCTGAGCAGGTTTGACAGCATCCCGCCAGGAATCTGATAGGTGAGGCATTGGGTATCGGTGGCAAGAGATTTGGCCATCAGGGTGCCATCGGCAATATAACGATCCCGAATGGGCTTGAAAAAGTCGGCGATCTCCGTGAGCACCCCATCGTTGGTTGTGACCTCATAGCCCAGCTGACGTAGGGCATAGGCTAGGGTCTCAGTGGCCGGTTGGGAGGTGCCTCCGGAGAAGGGGGAGATGGCGGTATCGATGATATCCGCCCCCGCCTCTACCGCTTTTAGATAGGTCATAAAGGCCAGACCGGTGGTGGAGTGTGTGTGGACATCCACAGGTAGGTCCACCGCGTCCTTAATCGCGGACACCAGGTCATAGGCCTCCTTGGGACCCATAATGCCAGCCATGTCCTTGATGCAGATAGATCCAACTCCCATCTGCTTCAGCTCTTTGACCAGGTTTACATAGTTGCTTAGGGTGTGGACAGGGGAGGTGGTGTAGGCGATAGCGCCAGAGGCCAGGCCGCCGCACTTTAAGGTCTCCTCAATAGCCACTTTCATGTTGGTGATATCGTTCAGTGCGTCAAAAATGCGTACGATATCAATGCCGTTTTTGACAGAGAGCGCTACAAATTTGCGCACCACATCATCGGGATAGTGCTTATAGCCCAGCAGATTTTGGCCCCGCAGCAGCATCTGCAGCTTGCTGTTTGGCAGCTTCTGGCGTAGTTTTTGCAGTCTTTCCCATGGGTCCTCGTTCAAATAGCGCAGACACACATCAAAGGTGGCTCCGCCCCAGCACTCCACAGCGTAGTAGCCGGCCTTGTCGATGCGGTCTAGGATGGGCTCGTACACCTCGTAGGGTAGGCGGGTAGCAATAAGGGACTGATTGGCATCGCGCAGGACAGTCTCGGTAAACTGGACCTTTTTCAATACACACACCTCCGGGACTTCTCTTGGAAGCCTTGATACAGGGCGGGACGATGCCAGCCGTAGGACTGATATCGCCGATGGGGGAACTCATGAAAGAGCCGGGATTAGACGAGGCAGAGGGGGATAGCAGGATGGCTGTGCCACATTATGCCTGGGGGCCAGCCTCTACTACCTCTTGGGGCATGTGAGTATACTTCTTAAAATTCTCCACAAAACGAGATACTAAGTCCTTGGCCTTGGCCTCGTATTCCGCTTTATCCTGCCAGGTGTTGGCGGGGATAAGCAACTCATCAGGCACGCCGGCGACGGCGGTGGGTACGGCCACGCCAAAGTAGGGGTCGGTGACAAACTGACCCTTTTCCAGCTCGCCGTTAAGGGCGGCGGTGACCATGGCCCGAGTATATTTCAGGCTGATACGCTTGCCTGTGCCATTCCAGCCGGTATTCACCAAGTAGACATTGGCACCAGACTGCTCCACCTTTTCCGCCAACATTGCCGCATAGACGGAGGGATCAAGGGGCAGGAAGGGTTCGCCAAAGCAAGTGGAGAAGGTGGGCACTGGGGATGTGATGCCAATCTCAGTGCCGGCCAGCTTGGAGGTGAAGCCGGATACAAAGTAGTACATGGCCTGGTTGCGGTCTAGCTTGGAGATGGGAGGGAGCACACCGAAAGCATCTGCCGTTAGGAAGATGACGGTCTTGGGAATAGAACCAACCCCGTCTAACTTGGCATTGTTGATATACTCCACGGGATAGCCCACCCGGGAGTTTTCCGCCAGGGAAGCGTCATCAAAGTCAAACTCCCGGGTATCTGGATCCATGACCACATTTTCCACCAGGGCGCCAAACTTAATGGCGTTGTAGATATCTGGCTCTTTTTCGGCAGAGAGGTTGATGCACTTGGCATAGCAGCCCCCTTCAAAGTTAAACACGGAGTCCTCGGACCAGCCGTGTTCATCATCGCCGATGAGCTGGCGGTTTGGATCGGCGGACAGGGTGGTCTTTCCAGTGCCAGACAGGCCGAAGAACACGGCGGCGTCACCCTGGTCGCCGATATTGGCGGAGCAGTGCATGGGGAACACCCCCATTTTGGGAAGGACATAGTTCATAACTGAAAAGACAGACTTTTTGATCTCACCGGCATATTGGGAGCCGCAGATGACCACCAGTTTATCCTCATAGTTTACCAGGATGGAGGCCTCGCTGCGGGTGTTATCCCGCTCGGGGATACACTTAAAGCCGGGGGCGGCGATGATGGTGAATTCAGGATCGAAGCTGGCAAGCTGACCGGCAGTGGGCCGGCGCAGCAGCTGGTGGATAAACAGATTCTGGGAGGCCAGTTCGTTGACGATGCGGAAGGTTTTGGTATATTTGGGGTCGGCTCCTGCAAAGCCGTCAAATAGGAACAGTTCCCGGTTTTGCAGATAGGCGACGACCTTATTATAAATATTGTAGAAGTCCTCCTTGCTCATGGGGCGGTTAACCTTGCCCCAGGCGATGTCATCATGGACGGCAGGGGTGTCTACAATAAACTTGTCGTTGGCGCTGCGTCCAGTGTATTTGCCGGTTTTGACCACCAGGGCGCCGGTATTGCTCAAGGTGCCCTCGCCACGGCGAAGCGCATGTTCTGTCAGCTGAGCAGGGGTGAGATTGCGATAAACGACACTGGGATTGATTATACCCAATTTTTCCAGACCATAGGTTTCCATAGTTTGAATCCTCCTCAGAATTTGGTTCCTCTTAAAACAGGGGGCAAAACGCGCTTTCCACCGGCACATACGCAGTCCTCCGCCACAGGGCGGCCCACCGAAGGAAAGGGCTGGCAGAACACGGATTTCCAACGATTGCAGTATAGCATAGTTTTTGCCCCATTTCCAAGTTTTTTTCATGCAACTTGCTATATTTGATATAGATTCAGCATATTAACCAACTTCTTGCACGAAAAAAGAAAAAAGAATAGGCATTAATTGTACAGAACGACGAATATCAACAAAAAAAGAAGTCCCCGCCGTCCCAAAAGGGAGAGGCGGGGACTTCCGATGCGCCAATCAGTCCTCGGGGGAGATGGCGGCAACAGGACAAGTGCCCTCGCAAGCTGCGCAGTCGATGCAGAGACCGGCATCGATCACCATGTGCTCATCGCCCATGGAGATTGCATTGACGGGGCAGGAATCCAGGCAGGCGCTGCAGGAAATGCAAGCGTCAGAAATAACCCGTGCCATGTAAGAATACACCTCCAAGTATTATGTTTTGAACCTTATCTATTGTAACACAACTTTTGAAAAATGCAATAAGGAATTTTTGCAGGGGTCCAAGGTATAAAAATGGTAAAAAGTTCCCATCCTTTCCATTGACCCCAGTAAGGCAATCGGACTTAGGGAGTGAGCCGATGGAACGGATCGGATTTTTTAAGCGTTTGAAAGGACTATTTATGATGGATCGGGAAAAACAGCCTCAGCCCCCCAATAATATGGCCGGCCGGGGGGGCGGGGGAGATTACCAAGCGGCTTGGCGGGAGGAACGCCCCAGGACCAGGGAGGGAGGGGAGACCCGCCTCACTGACCGTTATTCCAGAGATCTTACCCGGATGGCGGCAAGCGGTTGTTTGGACCCGTTGGTAGGACGGGATCAGGAAGTGGGCCGGGTGGTGCAGATTCTATCCAGGCGGACTAAGAACAACCCTGCCCTCATTGGAGAGCCTGGTGTGGGTAAGACAGCGGTGGCGGAGGGACTGGCCATGCGGATGGCCAGCGGCGCGGTGCCCCAGTCCATCCGAGGCAAGCGGCTGCTGGCCCTGGATCTGGTGGCGATGGTGGCTGGGACCAAGTACCGTGGTGAGTTTGAAGAGCGGATCAACCAGGTGCTGGCAGAGGTGCGGCGTGCGGGCAATGTCATCCTGTTTTTGGATGAGCTACACAATATTGTAGGAGCGGGGTCTGCTGAGGGAGCCATTGATGCGGCCAATATTTTAAAACCAGCTTTGAGCCGGGGAGAACTGCAAGTGGTGGGGGCCACAACCCTGGAGGAATATCGGAAATACATTGAGAAGGACGCGGCGTTGGAGCGTCGGTTCCAACCAGTGCGGGTGGAGGAGCCCACCCAGGAGCAGGCACTGGACATTCTCAGGGGGCTGCGCCGGCGCTATGAAGAGCACCATGGCCTGGATATTTCTGATGAAGCTTTGTCCGCGGCGGTAGAGCTGTCCCAGCGGTATCTGCCCGACCGGTATCTACCGGATAAGGCCATTGACCTCGTTGATGAGGGGGCGGCCCGACTGCGGATGGAGGAGGAGGTGCCTCCAGCCTTGCGGGCTCTCTCCGACCGGGCGGAGCAGGCATCCAGGGAGAAGGCCAGGGCGGTAGCCGCTCAGGACTTTGAGCGGGCCGCCATACTCCGTGATGCAGAGGCGGATTTTCGCCAGGAGCTGAACCGGAAGCAGAGCAGGCGGCAGGGGTGCCTCAGGCGGAAGCTGGGCCGGGACCATGTGGCGGCGGTGCTGTCCCAATGGACGGGCATTCCCTTAGAGAGCATTACCAAAGGAGAGGCACGGCGGCTCTTGGAGTTGGAGGGAGAGCTGCATCGCCGGGTGGTGGGACAGGATCAGGCGGTGGCGGCGGTGGCGGCGGCCATCCGCCGGGGCCGGGTAGGCCTCAAGGAGCCGCACCGCCCGGTGGGTGTATTCTTGTTTTTGGGGCCCACAGGGGTGGGGAAGACCGAGCTGTGTCGGGCCCTGGCCGCCGCTTTGTTTGGCAGTGAGGATGCTCTGATCCGTTTTGATATGTCTGAGTATATGGAAAAGCATGCGGTATCTCGTATGGTTGGTTCCCCGCCGGGCTATGTGGGCCATGAGGAGGGGGGGCAACTCACCGAGCAGATCCGCCGCCGGCCCTGGTCGGTGGTGTTGTTTGATGAGATAGAAAAGGCCCATGACGACCTGCAAAATATTCTCTTACAAGTGATGGAGGATGGCCAGCTCACCGATGGCCAGGGACGGCGGGCCAATTTCCGCAACACGGTGGTGGTGATGACCTCCAACATTGGGGCGCGCAAGATTGTGAGTAAGGCCCCACCCATGGGCTTTGCCGGAGGGGCCTCAGAACAGAGGCGGAAGGAAGAGGTCATGGCTGAGCTGAAGGGGCGGTTTAAACCGGAATTTTTGAATCGCCTGGACGAGGTAATCCTGTTTGACAGGTTGGAGAAAAACGATTTGGAGCGTATTGCGGACCGCATGCTGGTGGGAGTGGGCAGCCGCCTGTCAGCCCTGGGCGTGGGGCTGGATGCGCAGAAGGAAGCGGTTGCGCTGTTGGCGGACACCGGGACTGAGCGGGAGCAGGGGGCCAGGCCAATCCGCCGCGCTGTGCGCCGCCGGGTGGAGGAGCCCGCCGCCGATCTGCTTTTGTCGGAACGGTTGGCTGCCGGAGATACTCTGTGTCTGGCGGTGGAAGAACAGAAGCTGGTCCTTCGGCCGGAAAAGCGGCAGGTGTGAGCGAGGGAATGGATGGGAATTTAGGCATGTCAGCGCAACGTTAAATGGAAAAACAGGGCCTGCCGGATATCCGGCAGGCCCTGTTGGCTCAATGTTCATTGGCATGACAGCCGCAGCAGTCCCCATTGCAGAATTTGTCTGGATCATAGTCGATGTGGTTCTTATCATAGTAGTCCTTGATGGCGGCCCGTACAGCCTCTTCAGCCAGTACGGAGCAGTGAATTTTGTGGTTGGGCAGGCCGTCCAGGGCTTCCACCACTGCTTGGTTGGTAAGGTTGAGGGCTTCATCCACCGATTTGCCCTTAATCAGCTCGGTGGCCATAGAGCTGGTGGCGATGGCGCTGCCACACCCGAAGGTTTCAAATTT
The DNA here is from genome assembly GCA_932222125.1 of uncultured Clostridia bacterium. Lineage (GTDB taxonomy): Bacteria > Bacillota > Clostridia > Oscillospirales > Oscillospiraceae > Enterenecus. The sequence goes on from CAKNZJ010000249.1 coordinate 148,339, forward strand.
TACATCGGTGATGATGTTGTCCTCAATTTTGAGGTACATCTTCATGATATCTCCGCACTTGGCGTTGCCTACCTCGCCCACGCCGTCGGCGTTCTCGATCTCGCCCACGTTGCGGGGATTACGGAAGTGGTCCATGACCTTCTCAGTGTATAACATAGTTGCGTTCTCCTTTCTGTAGTTCCCGCCAAACGGGGGAAATTTCCCGAAGATAGTCCACGACTTCCCGGACAGAGGCCAGGATATGGTTGACATCGTCCATTGTATTTTCATGGTCTAAGGTAAGGCGCAGGGATCCGTGGGCCACCTCATGGGGGCGTCCGATGGCCAGCAGCACATGACTGGGATCTAGGGAACCGGAAGTGCAGGCCGAGCCGGAGGAGGCGGCTACGCCTTTGTCGTCCAACAGCAGCAGCAGGGACTCGCCTTCAATGCCCTCAAAGCAGAAGTTTACATTGCCGGGCAAGCGGCGGGACCGGTCGCCGTTCAAAGCGGCATGGGGAATAGCGGACAACCCTTCGATCAGGGCGTCTCGCAGACTGGATACATAGGCCATATGGTCTGTCATATGCTGGCAGGTGTCTTTGAGGCCGGCGGCCATGCCCAGAATAGCGGGTAAGTTCTCCGTACCAGCCCGACGGCCCCGCTCTTGAGCGCCTCCTTCAATAAAGGACAGCAGGGGAATTCCTTTGCGGACGTATAGTGCGCCAACCCCCTTGGGACCGTGGAATTTATGGCCGGATAGAGAGAGCATATCAATGTGATCGGCATCTACATTCACCGGAATATGTCCCACTGCCTGCACAGCGTCGGTATGAAAAGTGACCTTATTCTCACGGCACAGGGCGCCAATTTCAGCAATGGGCTGGATGGCGCCAATTTCGTTGTTGGCGTACATAACAGTGACCAGAGCGGTTTCCGGCCGGATGGCGGCAGCTACATCCTCCACTTTTACAATGCCGGAGGCATCGATGGGAAGATAAGTGACCTCAAACCCTTCCTTGGCCAGTTTTTCCACAGTGTGGAGGACGGCGTGATGCTCGATTGGAGTGGTGATGATATGATGCTTGCCACGAAGCTTTCCCACATAGGCTGCGCTGGTGATGGCCTGGTTGTCCGATTCGCTTCCCCCGGAGGTGAAATAGATCTCCTCCGGCTTGGCATGGATGCAGGCGGCCACGTCCACTCGGGCTTGGTAGAGGGCCTCCGCAGCTGCCTGACCCGAGGAGTGCAGGCTGGAGGGGTTGCCCCAGAATTGGTCCATGGTGTCCAGCACAACCTGCTTGACCAAGGGACTGGCCTTTGTAGTGGCAGCGTTGTCTGCGTATATCATAAAGGTGATCTCTCCTTAAATATCCGCGCGGTGCGCGGTAAAATAGAGGTTGGGGTAAATGGCCGATTATGGCTCCACTGAGAGGATACTCCAAAAAACCTATTATGTCAATAGGGATTCTATGAAAACTGGGCGGGAATTGTCCTCTGGCCTAATCACAGGGTGACCAGGCACTTGTAAAATATTCGCAAATAACGAATGAATATTCATACATGAGAAAAATTACCGTATAAAAACAGGGAAACAATAGAATAATTATGCGAATTGTTACTTGCATTTAAGATGGGGAAGGGGTATACTGAGACAAAAGCGAAAGTGGAACAAGCTGGAGACGGAGAAAAATAAAGACTGCAAAGGAGAATCTATCATGGCTGACGTCAAAAGGGTGGTGCTGGCCTATTCCGGGGGGCTGGACACCTCCATCATTATCCCCTGGCTGAAGGAAAATTACAACGATCCGGAAATTATCGCTGTGTCCGGCGACGTGGGTCAGGGCACCGAGCTAGATGGCCTGGAGGAAAAGGCGATCAAGACGGGTGCGTCCAAGCTGTACATAGAGGATCTCACCGATGTGATGGTAGATGAGGTCATCATTCCATCTATGATGATGGGGGCAAAATATGAAGACTATCTGCTGGGCACTGCCTTTGCCCGGCCCATCATTGCCCGCCGGCTGGTGGAGATTGCCAAGGCGGAAGGAGCTGATGCCATCTGCCATGGCTGTACCGGAAAAGGCAACGACCAGGTTCGCTTTGAACTGGCCATCAAGCGCTATGCGCCTGAGATGAAGATCATCGCCCCATGGCGTGAGTGGGATATCAAGGGCAGGGATGAAGAGATCGACTATGCCGAGGCGCACAATGTGCCCTTAAAGATATCCAGAGAGACCAACTACTCCAAGGACAAGAACCTGTGGCACCTGTCCCACGAGGGGCTGGATCTGGAGGACCCTGCCAATGAGCCTCAGTACGATAAGCCGGGCTTTCTAGAGATGGGGGTATCCCCTGCCATGGCCCCTGACGCGCCCACCTATGTGACCATTGACTTTGAGCAGGGCTGGCCGGTAGCGGTGGATGGACAAAAGATGAAGGCATCTGACGTGATCCGCAGGCTCAATGATCTGGGGGGTGCCAACGGCATTGGTTTGCTGGACATCGTGGAGAACCGGCTGGTGGGCATGAAGGACCGCGGGGTATACGAGACTCCGGGCGGAACCATCCTCTACCGGGCTCACGAGGTACTGGAGATGCTCACCCTGGATAAGGACACCAAGCACATGAAGACCAAGCTGGCAGTGGACTTTGCCGATCTGGTATACAACGGCAAATGGTTCACCCCCTTGCGGGAAGCCCTTCAAGCCTTTGCTGTCAAGACACAGGACCACGTCACCGGTACAGTCAAGCTGAAGCTGTATAAGGGCAACATAATCACCGCCTCTGTCACCTCCCCCAAGACGCTGTATTCGGAAAATTTAGTCACCTTTGAGGAGAGTGACTATGACCAGAAGGATTCACAGGGCTTTATCAACCTGTGGGGGCTGCCAGACACGGTGCAGGCGCTGCGAGAGCAGGGAAAATTGTAATACCAGTTCTGCAGGCGGCCATGGGCGGCCTGTCACCTGAATAGGAGCGATGTTATGAAACTCTGGGCAGGACGGTTTCAAAAGGAGACCGACACCTTGGTAAACGATTTTAATTCCTCTATCGGCTTTGACGCCCGGCTGTATAAGCAGGATATCCGGGGGTCGATCGCCCATGCCTCCATGCTTGGTAGCCAGGGCATTATCGAACCCTATGAGGCAGAACGGATTGTGGAGGGGCTTCAGGCCATCTTGAAGGAAATTGAGGGGGATCAGGTGGAGTTCTCTCTGGATAACGAGGATATCCATATGAACATTGAGGCCCTGCTCACCAAGCGGGTGGGGGATACAGGCAAACGGCTGCACACGGCCCGTTCTCGTAACGACCAGGTGGCCACCGATTTCCGGCTGTATGTGAAGGAGGAAATCCCTGTTGTTACCGGCCAGCTGCTGGAGCTACAAAAGGTGCTTGTGAAAAAGGCCAGGGCAAACCTGGACACGGTGATGCCGGGATACACCCATCTTCAGCGGGCCCAGCCAACAACCTTTGGGCACTATATGATGGCTTATGCCAATATGCTCCGCCGGGACATCACCCGGTTGGAGGACTGTCTGGAGCGGATGGACGAGTGTCCGTTGGGGGCGGGGGCTCTGGCAACCTCCACTTATCCGGTGGACCGTTTGGCCACCGCGCAGGCTCTGGGCTTTGCAAAACCTGTTGATAATTCTATGGACGCAGTGTCCGACCGGGATTACGCCATCGAACTGTTGTCTGCCCTATCCATCCTGATGATGCACCTGTCCCGCTTTTCTGAGGAGATCATTCTTTGGTGCTCTTGGGAGTTTCAGTATGTGGAGCTGGACGACGCTTATTCCACCGGTTCTTCCATCATGCCCCAGAAGAAAAACCCTGATGTGGCCGAGTTGGTCCGGGGCAAAACTGGGCGTGTATATGGTTCTCTCATCACCCTGCTCACCTTGATGAAGGGACTCCCTCTGGCCTATAATAAGGATATGCAGGAGGACAAGGAGCCGGTGTTTGACGCGTTTGACACGGTAGAGTTGTGTATCCCGGTATTTACGGCCATGTTGGACACGTTGACAGTGAAAGGAAAGAATATGCTTCGGGCGGCCTCCGGAGGGTTTATCAATGCCACTGACTGCGCTGACTATCTGGTGAAGAAAGGAATGCCGTTCCGGGAAGCGTACATGATTGTGGGCCGTTTGGTGAATATGTGCATCAAGACTGGCGAGAGTTTGGACACTTTGACGCTGAAGGACTTCCGAGCCATTTCGGGCTTGTTTGACGAAGACGTGTACGATGCGCTCCAGCTGAAGACCTGTGTTAACGGTCGCCGCGTGTATGGAGGGCCGTCAGAGGAGTCGGTGCTCAAACAGGTCGGGCTCATTGAGGACTTTATCGCCGCCCGATCGGGTGCTGCTGGGGAGGCTTGACATGGACCTGCGCCTCTATTTCAAAAGCGTGTTGGAGCAGGACCGCAGCCCGATGGCGTTGTGCGATCTGGAGCACACCATTCAATAGGCTGCAACATGGTTTGGCCAGAGCGCAGAGCATAACCTTATTGATAGCGTTTATAACCACCGGGAAAACAAAGACGTGTATATGGTGGCCCCTGCGGGATGAGGGCCATCGGCTACTATGAAAAGCATGAGTACCGGACCTGGGAGACCATGAAGTGCTATGATTTAAAGCCGTAAAATCGGCAGAGGATGTGAGAATATGGCCAGGCCAAATATTTATATAGACGGCAAGGATGGCACCACCGGGCTTCAAATCTATGAGCGGCTGGGTGAGCGGGATGATATTGAGCTGCTCCTGATCGATGAGGACAAGCGAAAGGATCCAGAAGAGCGGAAAAAACTGCTCAATGCTGCTGATCTGGTATTCCTGTGCCTGCCCGATCATGCCGCCGTGGAGGCGGTGTCCCTCATTAGCAATCCCAACACCCGGGTCATCGATGCCTCTACTGCCCACCGGACGGCGGAGGGATGGATCTATGGCTTTCCGGAACTTCACAGCCAGCGGGAAAAACTTGTGAGCGCGAAATGGGTGTCCAATCCCGGCTGTTACGCCACTGGTTTTCTGTCTTTGATACGGCCGCTGGTAGAGATGGGGGTTCTGCCTTCGGACGCCTGTGTGGCCTGCCATGCCCTGTCGGGCTATACCGGGGCGGGGAAAAAGGCCATTGCTCAATATACAGCGGTGGATCGGGGGCAAGAATTTGACAGCCCACGGCACTACGCTGTGACCCTGGCCCACAAGCACATTCCGGAGATGACGGTGGTGAGCGGCCTCACCCGCAAGCCCATCTTTATGCCTATGATTTGTGATTTTCCTCAGGGCATGACGGTGACGGTTCCCCTGTTCGCCGGACAGATGAGGGGGAAGGCATCCATTGACGCGCTGCGGGAGCTGTACGCGGACTACTATGCGGGCAGCCCGGTGGTTAAGCTGTGTCCCGCCGACGCGCCAAGCGATGGCTTTATCGGCTCCAACAACCTGGCCAGTAAGGACGTATTGCAGATTTTCGTCAAGGGAAATGAGGAGCAGCTGATGCTCACCGCCCGGCTGGATAACCTGGGTAAGGGTGCATCTGGCGCCGCGGTGCAGAATATGAACCTGATGCTGGGCTTTGATGAGACCAAGGGCCTGAGCTTGTAAAATGGGATGTAAGGAGTGAGTAGCGATGTTCAAACAACTGGAGGGCGGCGTGTGTGCGGCCAAGGGCTTTCGAGCTGCCGGAATCCGCTGCGGGGTAAAGGGCGCTACAGACGCCGGGGACGGAAATCAGCCAATTGTCCCCTCAATGAAGGACTATCTCACCGGCAAGCTGGATCTGGCCATGATCCTGTCTGACAGCGATTGCGCCGCCGCTGCTGTCTATACCATGAACCGGGTAAAGGCTGCCCCGCTCTATGTCACTATGGGCAATCTGGAGGATGGTATATGCCGGGGCGTTGTGGCTAACAGCGGCAATGCCAACGCCTGCGCGCCTCAGGGCCATGAGAATGCCGAGCGGATGTGCGCTGCTGCCGCCCATGCTACCGGACTGAAACCAACCGACTTTGCGGTGGCCTCCACGGGGGTCATTGGCCAGCAGCTGAACATTGCCGCCATCGAGGGTGGAATGAAGGCGCTAGCAGAGCAGTTGAGCGATCATGGATCGGCTCAGGCGGCCAGCGCTATCATGACCACTGACACGGTGAAGAAGGAGATTGCCCTCTCCCTCACCATTGGGGGGCAGACGGTGACCATTGGGGGCATCGCCAAGGGCTCAGGTATGATCCACCCCAATATGGGTACCATGCTGTGCTTCATCACTACAGATTGTGCCATTGCGCATGAGCTGCTGCAAGATGCTCTGCATGAGATCGTGCCGAGAACCTTCAACCGCGTCACTGTGGACGGGGATACCTCCACCAATGACATGTGTGTGGTGCTTGCTAACGGAAAGGCGAATAACCCGCTGATCGAGTGGAAGGATGACAGTTTTACCTTGTTCTACAAGGCGCTTCACCAGGTTTGTGAGCATTTGGCCCGGGCCATTGCCGCCGACGGGGAGGGAGCGTCCCGGCTGATCACCTGCACTGTTCGCTCCGCCCGCAGCGAAGAGGGGGCAGAGCGGCTGGCGAAAGCGGTAGTGGGGTCATCCTTGGTGAAGACCGCGTTGTACGGAGCCGACGCAAACTGGGGGCGGGTGCTGTGTGCTATGGGATATTCCAAGGCCCCATTCCGGCCTGAGTATGTGGACATCAAATTCTCCTCCGCCCTGGGCGAGATCCTTGTGTGTGAGCAGGGGGTGGGCCTGGATTTTGACGAGGATTTGGCCAAGCGTATCCTTGCCCAGGATGAGGTGGTAGTGGACGTCTCCCTCAATGAGGGAACACACGAAGCGACCTGTTGGGGCTGCGATTTGACGTATGAGTATGTGAAGATTAACGGCGACTACCGTTCCTAAAGGATATGAAACAGACAGGTAAGAAACGCAAAGGAAAGGGTGGGGTTCCATGTCCTCTCTCGTTGAGCAGGCCCAGGTATTGGTCGAAGCATTGCCCTATATTCAAAAGTACAGTGGCAAGACTGTGGTGGTGAAGTACGGCGGAAACGCCATGATCTCTGAGGAGCTGCGGGATGCGGTCATCTCAGACCTGATTCTCCTGTCCCTGGTGGGCATCCGTCTGGCGGTAGTCCATGGGGGAGGTCCGGAGATCAGCGATCAGCTGAGCCGGCTGGGCAAGAAGTCCAAATTTGTAGACGGGCTGCGGCATACAGATGGGGAAACCATGGACGTTGTGCAGCAGGTGCTATGCGGCAAGGTTAACAAGGATCTGGTGACCAGGATCAACCGGCAGGGAGGCAGGGCGCTGGGTCTGTGCGGACTGGACGCGGGCCTACTCCAAGCGGTGCAGTTAGACGATAAATACGGCTTGGTGGGAGAGATCACCAGGGTGGAGCCCGCTGTGGTCACCGACGCGTTATCTTTGGGATATATTCCGGTGGTGTCCACGGTTGCTATGGGAATGGACAAAAGCTGCGTCTATAACATCAACGCGGACACAGCGGCGGCAAAGCTAGCGGTGGCGTTAGGTGCGGAGAAGCTGCTGCTGCTCACCGATGTGCGGGGCCTGCTTGTCAATCCAAAGGATGAGTCCACCCTTCTGCCCGCTGTCCGGGCCTCGGAGATACCCAGCCTCATCAAGGATGGGGTGATCCAGGGCGGAATGATCCCAAAAATTGACTGTGCTGTGGAGGCGGTCCGCTCCGGTGTCACCAGCACAGTGATTTTGGACGGACGCATTCCTCATTCCATTTTGATCGAATTGCTCAGCGACGATGGTGCGGGCACCATGCTTACTTTGTAAAAAAGGAGGAGACCTCCCAATGACCCTGGAACAACTCAAGACTCTGGACAGCCAATACGTTGTCCAGAGTTATGGACGCAATCCCATTGCCATTGATCATGGACAGGGAGCCACCCTGTATGATTTGGATGGCAGAGAGTACATAGACTTCGCCGCGGGTATCGGTGTGCTGTCCATTGGCACAGCCCATCCAGCTTGGCAGCAGGCCATCCGGGCCCAGGCCGCCAAGCTGGGGCACATCTCCAATCTCTTTTACAGTCAGCCCTATGTGGAGCTGGCAGAAAGGCTGTGCACCCGCTCTGGGATGGCGGCGGCATTTTTCAGCAACTCTGGCGCCGAGGGAAATGAGGGCCTGATCAAGCTGGCCAGAAAGCATTCCTTTGACAAATATGGAGAGGGCCGGGGGACGATTATCACGCTGAATCAATCCTTCCATGGACGAACCATCACCACATTGGCCGCTACCGGGCAGGACGTATTTCACCAGTATTTTTTCCCGTTTACAGAGGGCTTTCGCCAGGCAGATCCAAACCTGGATGCCGTTCAGGGGGCGGCAGGACACGATGTTTGTGCGGTTTTGGTTGAGCTGGTGCAGGGAGAGGGAGGCGTGCTCCCGCTGGACAGGGATTTCGTCCATGCTCTGGCCAAGCTGTGTGTCGACCGGGACTGGCTGTTCCTGGTGGATGAGGTACAGACGGGAATCGGCCGCACCGGCTCTCTGTTCGCTTTCCAGCAGTACGGTGTACAGCCCGATGCCTGCTCGTTTGCCAAGGGTATAGCTGGGGGATTGCCCATGGGTGGATTCCTGGTAAACGAGAAGTGCCGGACCGTATTTGGACCGGGCACCCACGCCTCCAGCTTTGGAGGGAACCCAGTGTGTGCGGCAGCGGCCTGTGCTGTGCTGGACGTGCTGGATGACGGTGTGCTGCGGGAGGTGACGCGGAAGGGGGACTATCTCCGGGCCAAGATGGAAGAGCTGGCGCTGCCCTGTTTGGGAAGGACCAGGGGGTTGGGCTTGATGACCGGCGTTGAGGTGGCGGATGGATACACGAACAAGGAGCTGTGCGCTAGATTGAACCAAGGAGGCTTGCTGTCCCTTACTGCGGGACCAGGTCTGCGTTTTCTGCCCCCGTTAACCATTACAGATGAGGAGCTGGATAAGGGGTTGCGGATTATGAGCGGCGTGCTTTCCCAAGTATAAAGGAGGAGTTGAGATGACGCAAAGGCACCTGTTAAAGCTGCTGGACCTCACCGGAGAGGAGATCAACCAAATTTTAGACACGGCTGACCAGATGAAATACAGCCAGAAGCATGGCATTGTCCACGACTACTTGAGGGGCAAGACATTGGCCATGATTTTTGAAAAGAATTCCACTCGCACGCGGGTATCCTTTGAGGTTGGGATGTATCAGTTGGGAGGTCACGCCCTGTTTCTTTCGGGCAAGGAGAGTCAGATCGGTCGGGGCGAGCCGGTGGAGGACACCGCGCGGGTACTGTCCCGTTACTGCGATGGCATCATGATCCGTACCTTTGCCCAAAGCGAGGTGGAGGAGCTGGCCAAACATGCTACCATTCCGGTGGTGAATGGGCTTACCGATTTTGCCCACCCCTGCCAGGTGCTGGCTGACCTGATGACGGTCCGGGAGAGAATGAGCCGGTTGGAGGGACTTAAGCTGGCCTTCATTGGGGACGGCAACAATATGGCAAATTCCCTCATTGTGGGTGGGCTGAAGTGTGGCATGGATGTGTCGGTAGCCTGTCCGGAGGGATATGATCCGGATTCGGAGGTGTTAGACTTTGCCCATGCGGTCACCGGACCCAAATTTGAGTTAGTGCGCACCCCTGCTCAGGCGGTGGCAGGCGCGGATGTGGTGATTACTGACGTGTGGGCCTCCATGGGCCAGGAGGAGGAGAAAGCGGTGCGCCAGCGGGCCTTTGCCGGCTATTGTGTGGATGCACAGCTGCTGGAGATGGCAAAACCCGGCTGTATGGTGCAGCACTGCCTTCCTGCCCACCGGGGGGAGGAGATCAGCGCAGAGGTGTTTGAGCAGCATGCCGACGAGATATTTGAGGAGGCGGAAAACCGTCTCCATGCGCAAAAGGCGGTACTCTATCTGCTGATGAAGGACTGAATGGACTCAGGTAAATCCCCCTGTGAAAGCAGAGGGATTTACTTTTTGGGGCCTGAGTGATAGAATGGGGACAAGGTTCTCGTAGTAAAGTGTCGCCTTGGAGAAATAAGGTCAAAAGGACAAGGGCTTAAGAAGGATCGGAATGCTGCCATCAGCAGGACGGAGGCAAGAGGAGGAGTGTCATGACGTCATCAGCACAGCTTCAGCAATGGGTGCGGGACAGTGGAAACATTGTCTTTTTTGGAGGCGCTGGGGTGTCTACCGAGAGCGGCATTCCTGATTTTCGCAGTGTGGACGGGCTGTACCACCAAAACTATGACCAGATGCCGGAGACAATTTTGAGTCATACCTACTTTATGAGGAACACAGAGGGGTTTTACCGTTTTTACAGGGAGAAAATGCTCCCATTGGAGGCGCGGCCCAATGCTGCTCACCAAAAGCTGGCTGAGTTGGAACGGGTGGGTAAGATGAAGGCGGTCATCACCCAAAATATTGACGGACTCCATCAGTTGGCGGGCAGCAGTGTGGTGTACGAGCTTCATGGCAGTGTGCACCGCAATCATTGCATGAAATGCCGCACATTCTATGACGCTGGGTTTGTCCGGGAGAGTACTGGGGTGCCCCGGTGTCCGGTGTGTGGAGGGATCGTCAAACCGGACGTGGTGCTCTATGAGGAGAGTCTGGATCAGGCCACGGTGGAAGGGGCAGTGGCAGCCATTGGCCGGGCTGAGGTACTGATCGTGGGAGGGACCTCTCTGGTGGTCTATCCGGCCGCTGGACTCATAAATTACTACCGGGGGGATAAGCTGGTCCTGATCAATCGGGATCCCACCCCATACGATAGCCGAGCTGATCTGGTGATTCACGATTCCATTGGCAAGGTGCTGGGAGGACTGCAATGATGGCACACAGAAAAGAGAAGCGGATGCTCCCGATACTGATGGCTTTGGGCAAGTCCGTTAGTATCGGATGGTAGTTTTGGGAACTCAAGTTCTAATTCAGGCGAGGTGGTAGGGAGCGGAGCGGCTTCCTCAGCTGGGGGAACGGAGGAGAACAGCCGGCCATGGCTGTAAGGCAAGGGACAAAATATAAAAGCAAGGGGCAGATTAAGTCTGCGCCTTGCTTTTTTTAATGGAACTGGATATAATATATTCCAGTATAGGAAAAGAAAGGGTGAGGGCCATGATTGAAACCCAACGGCAATTTCACATCAACTGTGTGGCCGGCGATGTGGGCCGGTATTGTCTGCTGCCTGGAGACCCAGGACGCTGTGCAAAGATCGCCCAATACCTGGATAATGCCGTCCATGTGATGACAAACAGGGAGTATGTCACATATACGGGCACTTTATTGGGGGAAAAGGTAAGCGTGGTGTCTACGGGGATTGGCGGTCCCTCCGCCTCCATCGCTATGGAGGAGTTAGCCAACCTGGGCGCAGATACCTTTGTCCGGGTGGGCACCTGTGGAGGCATCAAATTGGAGGTCACCAGCGGAGATATTGTGGTGGCCACCGGAGCCATCCGAATGGAGGGTACCAGCCGGGAATACGCGCCCATCGAGTTTCCGGCCGTGGCAGATTACCAAGTGCTCACAGCCCTTGTGGACGCGGCTAAGGGCCAGGGCAGGCGGTGGCACGCTGGGGTAGTCCAGTGTAAGGACTCCTTTTATGGTCAACACGCGCCTGAGAAGATGCCTGTGTCCTATGAGCTCCAGCAGAAGTGGGGGGCATGGAAACGTCTGGGAGTACTGGCCTCTGAGATGGAATCCGCCGCCCTGTTTACGGTAGCTGCCCACCGGGGAGTGCGGTGCGGTTCGGTGTTCCATGTAATCTGGAACCAGGAGCGCAATGCCGCCGGGTTGGATATGGTCCGGGACGAGGATACTGACAGTGCCATCAAGGTGGGCATTGAGGCAGTCAAATTGCTGATCCAGCGGGATCGGGGCTGACGCAGGGCCCTGACGGTGTACAAAAGAGAGGAGCTTTCACAGCGGTTATGGCAAATGTGGCAATCGTGACAGACAGCAACAGTGGAATCAGTGTGGCTGAGGGGAAAACCTTGGGCGTATTTGTGGTGCCTATGCCCATCCATATAGATGATGGGATATACTATGAGGGCAAGGATCTGACTTATGAGGAATTTTACCGCCAGATGCTGGCCGGGGCGGACATCGTGACCTCACAGCCTGCCCCAGGTGAGATCACCGGCCTGTGGGACCGGGTGCTGGAGAGTTACGAGCAACTGATATATATTCCCATGACCGCTGGACTGAGTGCCTCCTTTGCCACGGCGAAGATGCTGGCAGAGGATTATGGGGGAAGAGTAGAAGTAGCGGACAACCGCCGTATCTCCGTAACCCAGCGATGCTCGGTGATGGATGCTCTGGAGCTGGCCAAGGATGGATTGAATGCTGCCCAGATCCGGAAAACCCTGGAGGAGCAGGCTTATGACGCGTGTATCTACATCACGGTGGATAACCTGAAATACCTGAGGAAGGGTGGCCGCGTATCAGGGGTAGAGGCCATGGCCGGCACCATGCTGAATATCAAGCCTGTGCTGGAAATCTATGGTGAGAAGCTCAATGCAGTGGAGAAGGTAAGGGGCATGAAAGCTGCCAGACGGGCTATGATCGAGCGGGTGCGCGCGGATCTAGAGGGCAGGTTGAAACCTCTACGGGACCAAGGAAATCTTGCGGTAAAGATCGCCTATAGCCAGGTGTCTCCAGAATTGTTGGAGGACTGGCATGGGGAGGTGCTGGAGGCGTTCCCTCAGGAGAGGACGATTCTGGGCGAACCGCTGACTCTGTCTATCGCCTGCCACACGGGGCCGGGGGCGCTGGGAGTGGGGGCGGTGCGGGTGGATCCGCGGTTGTGAGGTAATATAAATGGCCGCTGTCATGGACAGCGGCCATTTTGGGTTTCAGGCTGTTGGGCTGGACAACAGTCAGGAGTGCTCAAATTGTCGCCGCTGGGGGCGCTGAGGGCTAGCAGGGCCAAATTATCTCCTACAACGTTGAACAGGGCGGCCAGCAGGCCCAGCTGCTCCGCTGTTTTGCCCTGGGCCATAGCTGCGGAGAGTGCTGCCGCTGCGGCCATCAATCCGTTACCCTGGTTCGTTCCGTTCCACCTGTGCCTTGCCATCTGTATCTCCTCCCTCTCTCCAGTGTATGCCGTCAGGGCCAAAGCGCCAGTGGACGTTGCCGCTGGCGTTTTACATGTTGACGGGGCTTTGCGTGGGGAGGGTTTCGCAGAAGGTATCTGGACGAGAGGGAGAGCATGAGAAAAAAGTGCCATTCACCGCAAAAAGTGCTTGACTTTTTTGCGGTGTTACACTATGATTTGCTTAAATTATTTTAACTAAACCATGTGTATGTGGTTAAAGTAATTAAGTTATTATGGTAAGGAGATTCTGCTGACTATGGATTTTGAAAAAGTGCGCAATGTGATTGCTGAGACTTTGGGATGTGACGTGGAGGATGTGGTGAAGGAGGCAAAACTGACAGATGATCTGGGGGCCGACTCCCTGGCTTCTGTGGAGCTGGTCATGGCACTGGAGGAGGCCACCGGTGTTTCCATTGACGACGACTCTTTGCCCAATATGAAAACCGTGGGCGATATCATGGACTATCTCACCGCCCATCAGGATTGACCGGACTCCCGCCGGGGAATTGATTTTCTCGGCGGGAGCATTTTTGGGGTTGAAAGGAAGTTTTCATGACAAATCAGGAAATATTTGCGCTGATTGACCGCTTTGAACACAGCTCTTTACATTCAATGAAACTGTCCTCCGGCCAGTTCGTGCTAGAGTTGAGCCGGGGAGAGCGGGGGACGGCCCCGGTGCAGCCCTTGGCGTCCCAAACCTGCTCTGTTCCGGGGGAAGGGGAGTGCAGCCAGGAGCCGGAGATTGTAGCGCCGCTGGTGGGTACTTATTACGCAGCGCCGGAGGCAGGGGCGCCTGCGTTTGTGTCGGTGGGGGATATGATGCGTGAGGGACAGACGGTGTGTCTCATTGAGGCCATGAAAATGGTCAGTGAGATTCCCGCTCCCTGTGACTGCGTCATCACTGAGATATTGAAGGAGAATGGAACGCTGGCGGAATTCCAGGAGCCGCTGTTCCGTTACCGGCCATGCTGAAGCGGGTTTTAATCGCCAACCGGGGCGAGATTGCGCTGCGTATTTTGCGGGCCTGCCGGGAAGCGGATATTGAGACGGTAGCGGTTTATTCCCAGGCTGATGGGGAAGCGCTCTATGTCCAGCTAGCAAATCGGGCTGTCTGCATTGGGCCGGCGCCCGCGGCTCAGAGCTATCTGAATCAAACTGCGTTGCTGACGGTGGCCAAGGCCACCGGATGTGATGGAGTGCATCCGGGCTATGGATTTTTGTCGGAGAATGGGGATTTTGCCGACAGGTGCGGACAGGAGGGACTGACCTTTATTGGCCCATCCGGCGATACCATTCGCAAGGCAGGGTCCAAGTCCGTAGCGCGCAGGCTGATGCAGCAAGCGGGCATCCCCATCACTCCCGGTTCCGACGGACCGGTGACCTCCGAGGCTGAGGCATTGGCGGTGGCCGCTCAGGTGGGCTTTCCAGTGCTGCTTAAGGCATCGGCCGGGGGAGGGGGCCGGGGGATTCGCCGGTGTGATGACTCCGGGCAGCTTCACTCTGCCTATGCTCAGGCTAAGGCAGAGGCCATGGCCTGCTTTGGAGATGATACCCTCTATGTGGAAAAGCTGGTGTTAGGGCCTAAGCATATTGAATTTCAGATCGCGGCGGACTGCCATGGGAACGTGATCCACTTGGGGGATCGGGATTGCTCCATCCAGCGCCGCAACCAAAAACTCATTGAGGAGGCCCCGGCCTGGTGCCTGTCCGCCAAACTGCGGGAACAGATGGGGGAGGCGGCGGTGGCTGCCGCCAGGGCGGTGAACTATGAGGGTGTGGGCACTGTGGAATTTTTACTGGACCGGGACGCAGAGCGGTTCTATTTTATGGAGATCAACACTCGCATCCAAGTGGAGCATGGCATCACCGAGTTGATTACCGGGGTGGATTTGGTACGGGAGCAGCTGCGCATTGCTTCCGGTCTGCCGCTGAGCTTGAGCCAGGAGCAGGTGTGCTTGTCCGGTCACGCCATTGAGTGTCGTATCAATGCTGAGGATCCGCAGCAGGATTTTCGGCCCACCCCTGGCAAGGTGGAATTTCTGCATTTTCCCGGCGGGTACGGTGTGCGGGTGGATTCCGGGCTTTACAATGGCTGTACACTGTCCCCATTTTATGACTCCCTGGCGGCCAAGCTTATGGTGCATGCTCCCACCCGGCTGGAGGCGGTGCGCCAGATGAGGCGGAGCTTGGAGGAGTTTACCCTGGAGGGATTTCCCACCAATGGAGAGCTGTCCTATCAAATATTATATCATCCCACCTTCATCCGGGGCAATTACACCACTGCGTTCTTGGATGAAAACCTGCCCCGGCTGCTGGACTTCAGCCGCCGGTTGAACCAAGAGGAGGAGAAAGGATGAACGGCATCTTTAGCAAGCGCCGCTCCCGTCTGCTGGCTATGAAGGCTCTGCGAAGCAGCTATGTGCCGCCGGAACAGATTATCGCCTGCCCGAAATGCGGGGCAGAGAGCACCCGCAGGGAGGTGTCAGGCAACCTTTCCGTTTGTCCCCAGTGCGGGTACCACTGGCCCTTGGGGGGGTATCACCGGCTCAGCATCATATTGGACTCGGGCACCTTTCGGGAGTTGAACCCAAAGCTGCCTCCAGCAGATCCCCTGTCGTTTCCCGGTTATCGGGCAAAGCTGCAGGAGGTCAACCGAAAGACTGGACTGTCCGAAGCTGTGGTGGCCGCCACCGGAAGTATTCATGGGAAAAAATGCGTGGTGGCTGTGCTGGATAGCCGCTTCATTATGGGTAGCATGAGTGCCGCGGTGGGAGAAGTGGTAGCCTCGGCAGTGGAGTATGCCGGCCGCGTCCGGCTGCCTCTGATCATCTTTTCCGCCAGTGGTGGGGCCAGGATGCAGGAGGGCATTTTATCCCTGATGCAGATGGCCAAGACCAGTGCAGCCCTGGCCCGGTTTGGGGAGAAGAAGCTACTGTACATTTCTGTGCTGACGGACCCCACCACCGGCGGAGTGACCGCCAGCTTTGCCTCGTTGGGGGACATTATTTTGGCTGAGCCAGGCGCGCTCATCGGTTTTGCCGGACCACGAGTCATCGAACAGACCATTGGGGAGACATTGCCGGAGGGCTTTCAACGAGCGGAGTTTCTGATGGAGCATGGCTTTGTGGATAGAGTGGTTCACAGGCACCAACTTCGGGCTTCCTTGGGCCAGCTTCTTTTGCTCCATGAAAGGGGAGGATGACCATGGCTGAAACACTCACCGCCGCCCAACGGGTGATCATTGCCCGCCACCCCAAAAGGCCCAACATCAACGACTATATCAACGCGCTGTTTCCCCAATTCTTCGCCATGTGCGGCGACCGGCTGTGCGGGGAGGACAAGGCTATTCTGGGGGGCGTAGCTCTGTTTCATGGCCAGCCGGTCACGGTCATCGGTACCCAAAAGGGAAAGACCTTGGAGGAGAATCTAAAGTGTAATTTTGGGATGCCCAACCCGGAGGGATACCGAAAAGCGCTGCGCCTGATGAAGCAGGCTGAAAAATTTGACAGGCCGGTGATCACCTTGATCGATACATCAGGAGCCTATCCAGGAATGCAAGCGGAGGAGCACGGGCAAGGAGAGGCCATTGCCCGGAATCTATATGAGATGAGCCGTCTCACCGTCCCGGTGATCTCTGTCATTACCGGGGAGGGGAATAGCGGCGGCGCTCTGGCGCTGGGGGTAGCAAACCGGGTGCTGATGCTGGAAAATGCAGTCTATGCAATCCTCTCTCCCGAGGGGTTTGCCACTATTTTGTGGAAGGATGCCTCCCGGCATGAGGAGGCCTGTCAGCTTATGAAGATGACGGCCCCTGAGTTAAAACAGCTTGGGATTATTGACGAGATCGTGCCTGAGCCAGTGGGGGGCGCTCACCTGGCGCCGGAGATTGTATTTCGGGAGTTGGATCGAAGTATTGCCGCTCAGCTGGCTCAACTCAACCGACATAGGGGGTCTGCTCTGGCCGCGGACCGCTATCAGAAGTTTCGTAGGATGGGGATGGCATCCAAAAAGGAGGAGCCATGAAGGGGATTAAAATTCGTGGCATCGGACGGCAGGTGCCAAACCATATCGTTACCAATGATGATATGGCTCGTATTGTAGACACAAATGATGAGTGGATTACGACCCGGACCGGCATTCGTCACCGTCACCACTGTACGGTGGAGAATCATACCGATCTGTGCGTGGGGGCGGCCAGGGCTGCCCTGGAGCGTGCGAACGTCACACCGGATCAGATTGGGGCCTGCATCGTGGCCACGGTGACGGCGGAGAACCAGGTGCCGTCCGCCGCCTGTATGCTTCAGCGGGAGTTGGAGCTACCTGAGGACATCCCGTGTTTTGACCTAAATGCGGCTTGTACCGGATTTTTGTTTGCGCTGCATACGATGGAGTGCCTGCTCAACGCCTCTCCCCGCAAATATGGCCTAGTGATTGGGGCGGATGTGTTGAGCCGGATCATCAATTGGTCGGACCGGGGCACCTGTATCCTCTTTGGAGATGGAGCAGGCGCTGCCATAGTGGAGTGCCGGGAGGAATGGCCCTCTATTGGCGCGGTGTTGGGGGCGCGGGGAGACGATTCCATTTTGCAGGTGCCGGGGATTGGCACCCCGGCGGAGCCGGTGGTGCGCATGGAGGGTACCAAGGTATTTAAGTTTGCGGTGGAAACGGTGCCAAGATGTATGGATCAGGTGCTGGCCCGCCACGGCATAACCCCCATGGAGGTAGACTTTTTCGTATTCCATCAGGCCAACACCCGCATTGTGGATTTGATTGCCAAAAAGTACGCTATTCCACAGGAGAAGTATTACACCAATCTGGACGAGTATGGAAATACTTCTGCTGCTAGTATTCCTCTCGTGCTGAGCGAGCTGGAGGAGCAGGGTAAGATCGGCCCCGGCAAGCGGATCCTGACAGTGGGCTTTGGCGGAGGCCTGACGTGGGGTGGTGCTTTGATTCAGTTTGCCTAGGAGGAGCTTATGAAAAAAATAAATGAATTGTTGGGGATTGAGTTTCCCATTATCCAGGGAGGCATGGCCAATATCAGCACAGGCGGATTTGCGGCTGACTGCTCCAATGCCGGCGCCTTGGGTGTCATTGCCACAGGCGGCCTGCACTCTGGAGAGGAGCTGCGGGAGCAGATTCGAATCTGTAAGGCCCGTACCGGCAAGCCCTTTGGAGTCAACCTTATGCTGATGAACCCCTGTATGGACGAGTTGGCCCAGGTGGTTGTGGAGGAGGGCATCCCAGTGGTTACCACCGGCGCAGGCAATCCAGGCAAATACCTGGCCCGGTGGAAGGAAGCGGGGATCAAGATATTTCCAGTGGTGGCCGCCACTGTACTGGCCAGTTATCTGGTGAAGGCTGGGGTAGACGGCATTATCGTAGAGGGGACGGAGTCCGGCGGTCATGTAGGAGAGTTGACCACTATGGCCCTGGTGCCTCAGGTGGTGGATGCGGTGGATGTTCCGGTGATTGCCGCTGGGGGCATTGCAGATGGACGGCAGTTTGCCGCGGCCTTGGCCTTGGGCGCCGCTGGGGTGCAGGTGGGCACCTGTCTGCTGGCCAGCCAGGAGTGCCCCATTCATGATAACTATAAGCAGGCCCTGCTGAAAGCCAAGGACAAGGACACCGTCGTCACCGGACGCAGTGTGGGCGGTCCGGTCCGTGTGCTCAAGAATAGGATGTCCAAGCGTTATGTGGAGATGGAACAGGCAGGAGCTTCTTTGGAGGAATTGGAAAAGATGACCCTGGGCGCTCTGCGCCGGGCAGTATTTGATGGCGATGTCGTCGAGGGCAGCGTCATGGCGGGTCAGACGGCAGGAATGATCCATGAGATCAGACCGTTGCGCAAGATATTTCAGTCCATTGCCGGTGGCTATCAAGTGCTTCAGAAAACAGAGCGGCTGTGGCGTCCGTGACGGGAGGCCGGTAGTGACAGGCCAGGGAAAGATGGTACAAGGAAGGAGGAGCGCCTAATGAAGCTGGGTTTCTTATATGCCGGACAGGGTAGTCAACACGCTGGGATGGGGGCGGATCTATATCAGGCATATCCCGCCTTTCGCCAGGTGTTCGATGAGGCGGCGCTGGATTTTGACCTAAAGGGGATGTGTTTTACCGACCAAGACGCCATGTTGGACCAGACCCGTTATACTCAGCCCTGTATGGTGGCGTTTGCCGCAGGTTTGACAGCGGTGCTGAGAGAAAGGGGAATTTGTCCGGACATTGCCGCAGGTCTGTCTTTGGGGGAGTACTCCGCACTCTATGCCGCCGGAGTATTTGACGCAAAGACTGCTGTGGAGCTGACTGCCTTCCGGGGAAACGCCATGGAGCAGGCTGCCGCTGGTGTGGAGAGTGCCATGGTGGCGGTGATGGGGCTGCAGCGGGATGCGCTTCAGGATATCTGTCAGCGTGCTTCCGGTCAGGGTGTGGTGGTGATCGCCAACTATAACTGTCCGGGACAACTTGTCATCGGCGGGGAAAAAGCCGCTGTGGATCAGGCAGCAGCGCTAGCTAAGGAGGAGGGCGCCAAGCGGTGCCTGCCCCTGCGGGTGAGCGGCCCCTTCCATACGCCGCTGATGGAGCCGGCGGGCAGGGCGTTGGAGAAGAGATTCCAACAGATTACATTCCACCCGCCCCGCATCCCCGTGATTTTCAATTGCTTGGGCGATGTAAAGCCGGAGGGGGAGAGTATTCCCCGGCTTCTCGTGCGTCAGGTACAGTCCAGCGTGTATATGGAGGACTCTATCATGAGAATGGCCAAACTGGGGGCGGAGGCTTTCGTTGAGATCGGCCCAGGCAAGGCGCTGAGCGGTTTTGCCCGGAGAATCGTGCCTGGTATCCCCACGTTTGCTGTGGAGACGGTGGACGATGTGGAGGAACTGGGGGAAAAACTAAAGCGGCTGGAACAGGAGGAAAGGGCATGAGCTTGAAGGGAAAAATTGCTGTAGTCACCGGAGGAAGCCGAGGGATTGGACGGGCCATCTGTCTGGAGATGGCAGGACAGGGGGCAGATGTAGTCTTGTGTTATGCTGGCAGCCAGGATATGGCAGAGCAGACGGCCCAGGATTGCAGTGCGCTGGGGGTAAGAGCCATGAGCATTCGCTGCGATGTGGCTGATGCCCAGCAGGTCAGAGCCATGATGGATCAGGTGATCGTCCAGTTTGGCCGCATTGATATTTTGGTAAATAATGCGGGAATTACCAGGGACGGCCTGCTGATGATGATGAAGGAGGATGATTTTGATGCGGTGATGGACACCAATTTGAAAGGTGTCTTCCTATGCACAAAGGCGGTGTCTAGGGTGATGATGAAGCAGCGATATGGCCGGATTGTGAACCTCAGCTCTGTGGTGGGTTTGCGGGGAAATGCGGGACAGGTCAACTACGCTGCCAGTAAGGCGGGGGTCGTGGGGATCACAAAATCTGTGGCCAGGGAGCTTGCATCTCGGGGGATTACGGTAAATGCCATCGCTCCCGGCTTTATCCAGACAGATATGACAGATACGCTGCCTGACGGAGCCCGGGAGGCCCTGCTGGCCTCGATTCCTGCCGGACGGCTGGGAGAGGCGCAGGAGGTAGCAAAGGCGGCAGTTTTCCTGGCTAGCGATGATGCGGGCTATATCACCGGACAGGTCCTAGTGGTGGACGGCGGTATGTGTATGTGATGAGGAGGAATTCAGAATGAATCAACGACGGGTGGTTATCACCGGGATCGGGGCGGTCACCCCCATTGGGTTAACTGCTGTCGACAGTTGGGCCGCCGTTCGCGCGGGGATTTGCGGCGTGGCCCCCATCACCTGTTATGACACAACGGAGATGAAAGTGAAGCTGGCCGCAGAGGTCAAGGGCTTTGTACCGGAGGAAGTGCTGGGGAAGCAGGAGGCGAAGCGCATGGGCCGCTTTACTCAGTTTGCGGTGGCAGCAGCCCGGGAGGCGGTGGCGGACAGCGGCTTGAAGCAAGAGGCATTTGACTTGGACCGGGGCGGAGTGATTGTGTCTAGTGGAATTGGCGGACAGTCCATTACTGAAGCGGAGCATCTGCGGGGAATGGAGCGGGGCTGGGACCGGGTGTCACCGTTCTATATTCCCACTGGGATATGTAACATGGCTGCGGGACAAATCGCCATAGATACAGGCTTTCGGGGCATGTGCACCTGTCCCGTGACCGCTTGCGCTGGGGGAAGCAACGCGGCTGGCGATGCCTTTCACTATATTCGGGATGGCTACGCTGAGGTCATGCTGTGCGGCGGGGCTGAAGGGAGCATTACCCCCCTGGCTGTGGGAGGGTTTACCTCCATGAAAGCCCTCACCCAGACCGGGGATTCCAATCGGGCATCCATTCCCTTTGATAAGGAGCGGAGCGGCTTTGTCATGGGGGAAGGAGCGGCTGTACTGATGCTGGAGGAGTTGGAGCACGCCAAAAATCGAGGGGCTGCAATTTATGCAGAGTTTGTGGGCTATGGAGCCTCCTGTGATGCCTATCACATGACCGCCCCTGCCCCGGAAGGGCGGGGAGGGGCAAGGGCCATGGCCATGGCTCTTGCCGATGGAGGTGTATCCCCGGAGGAGGTGGACTATATCAATGCGCACGGCACCTCCACGCAGCTGAATGATGCCGGCGAGACTGCGGCGGTAAAAGCGGTATTTGGCTCCCATGCTTACCGGCTGATGATGAGTTCCACCAAATCCATGACCGGCCATATGTTGGGAGCCGCCGGTGCGGTAGAGGCAGTGTTTACCGCCCTGGCCCTGCGAGACGGCTTTGTACCGGCCACGATCAATTACCGTGTGCCAGATGAGGAGTGTGACTTGGACGTGGTACCCAATACCGGTCGGTCGGTCGGCTTGCGTTATGCCATGTCAAACTCTTTGGGTTTTGGCGGACACAATGCCTGCCTGGTTTTGAAGAAATGGGAGGGTGAATGATGGAGCTGAACTCCAATCAGATTGCGGAATTGCTGCCACATCGGTATCCCTTTGCGTTGGTGGATCGTATTACCGGACTGGAAAGCGGACAGTGGGCCAAGGGCATCAAGTGCGTCAGTGTCAATGAGCAGTTTTTTTGCGGACACTTTCCCCAGGAACATGTTATGCCCGGTGTGCTTATTTTGGAGGCCCTGGCCCAGGTGGGAGCGGTAGCAATCCTCTCCGTACCGGAGAACCGGGGAAAAATTGCTCTGTTCGGAGGGGTGAAAAACGCTCGTTTCAAGCGCAAAGTGATACCTGGAGATGTGCTGGAGCTGGAGTGTACCCTCACCAAACAGCGGGGTGCTGTGGGCATTGGAAGCTGTACTGCCACAGTAAATGGAGAGGTCGCTTGTACAGCGGAACTGATTTTTGCCGTGCAGTGCCACCCCTGACCAGCATAGTCGATGTAACGAGGACAGTGTGGAAAAATTATGGGATAGAGAGCAGGCAATGAGATTGAAGGAATCATTTTTTGCGGTTTATACTAACTTTAAGCTACACTTTTATCAAAAGGTTTTTCAGCGTCTCCAAAGCCGGGAAGCCAGCTTGACCACGGTAGAGACCTTTTGTATGGAGACTATTCTGGCCTTGGGGGAGCCTACCATCAACGAGTTTGCCACCTTTATCGGTATTTCTCCTTCCAATGCGGCCTATAAGGTAAACAGCCTGGTGAAGAAAGGCTATGTCATTAGAAAACGCTCAGACACGGACAGGCGGGAATACCACCTTCAGGCGACCAAAAAGTATGTTGATTACTATAATATCAGCACTTCTTATATGATGGAGATTGTCAATCGAATATCCAAGCGCTTTAGCTTGGAAGAGTGCAGGAAATTGGAGGAGATGCTGTCTATCATCAGCCGTGAACTGATGCCTGAGGTGAGCCGCTCAGGACTCCATTTGCCCGAATTATGACAGTAAGGCCCGGAACACATCGTGTTCCGGGCCTTATGTTTTAATGGGCACCAGCTCCTATCAGCTGTTTTTCCCGTTGGGTGGACTCTGCCGCCTCCTGTTGGGCCAGCTGCTTGGCATTTGCCAACATCAGCTTAATGCGGTTTTCCTGATTGATTTTGGTTGCGCCGGGATCGTAATCAATGGCCACTACGTTGGAGTTGGGGTAGTCATCCTTGAGCTTGCGGATCATTCCTTTGCCTACAATGTGGTTAGGCAGGCAGCCAAAGGGCTGTGTGCATACAATATTAGGTACGCCGGAATGAATTAGCTCCAGCATCTCGCCGGTGAGCAGCCAGCCTTCTCCCATCTTGTTGCCGTCCCCCAGATAGCCGTGGACCAGCTGGTGCATGGCCTCAAAGGTGCCGGGCGCACGGAATCGGCTTTTCTCCAACGAGGCGATCATATCCTTTTGGCATGCTTCTACATAGCGCTTGAAAAATTGGCATGCCTTCTTTTTCAGCCAAAGACCGCCGTAGATATCCACGTCCACTTCTCGGTTGAAAATCTTGAAGATCATAAAATCGGTGAGGCCGGGCACCACGGGTTCGGCGCCCTCGGCCAGCAGAAATTCTTCCAGGTTGTTGTTGCCCAGGGGGGAGAACTTGACATAGATCTCACCCACCACTCCTACCCGGATCTTCTCCTGCTGGTTGACAGGGATGGCGGCAAAGTCGGCAATGATCTGGTCAAAGAGCTCGCGCATCTGCTTGCGGTTCATGCCCCGCCCACGCTGAAAGCTTTGGATGAGCTGACCCTCCCACCGCTCCACCATGGCGTCGGTGTCCCCGGCCTGGAGCTCATAGGGCCGCACCTGATTGGCCACATTGATGATAAGATCGCCGTACATCATGGCATAGATCATCTTGCGCAGCATGGAGATAGTGAGGTTCCAGCCGGGGTTTTTCTCCAGACCAGACAGGTTGACAGAGATCACGGGGACAAATTCCAAGTTGGCTTTTTCCAAGGCCTTGCGCAGCAAATGGATGTAGTTGGAGGCCCGGCATCCGCCCCCAGTCTGGGTGATAAACAGGGCTACCTTGTGAGGGTCATAGCCCCCGTTCTTAATGGCGTCAATGAGTTGCCCGATGACCAACAGGGCGGGGTAACAGGTGTCATTATGTACATATTTCAATCCTTCATCCACAATGCCCCGGTGGTTGGTGGTGAGCATATCTACCTTGTAGCCTTCTAATATAAGAAGCTGACGAAACATCCCAAAATGGACGGGGAGCATTTGAGGCATGAGGATGGTATACTCCTCTTTCATTTCTTTGGTGAACAGCAGACGTCCTTCCTTGTCATAGATCAATTTTGCCATAGAGGAAACTCCTTTCAAGGGGAAGAGGATTCTTTAGTCGCCCAGTAGAGCACACCGTTGGAGGCTTGAAAGCCTAAACTGCGCTGGAGGGCTAAGGATGGGGCGTTGTCGGTAAATACCTGGCCGTAAGGGGTGTGTCCCTGAGACAGCTCCAGGTTGGTTAGCCAGCGCTGGAGCAGCCCGGCAATGCCTTGGCGGCGGTAGGCCGGGAACACTTCCAGCAGTCCCATGGAGCCCTCGGCGTGGCGACCGATGAAGCCGGTGAGGATATTCTCCCGGAAGGCTCCATACAGCATCCCGTGGGCCAGGAGCCACTCAATATAGCTGGGACTGCCTAGCTGGTAGTGGGCGCACACCTGGCCAAGATAGTCTGGGGACAGAGGGCGCACCGTCAGCCCGAAATCAGGTATGGGGAGGGGTGTTGAGGATAACCAGCCAAGCTGAAAGCAGGAATGGCCGCGTTCCAGGCCAAACTGTCTCTCTAGGATAGGTAGGGACAGCTGTTCGTGGACGGTGATCAGATTCGGGTCAGGAGGAAGCTGAGCGGCAAGCCGCTGGGCAGTCTCCTCATCTAGAGCGAACATGGTAAAGCCCGTGTCCTGATCCGGTTGAGTATTGTAGTCAAAAGCCACCAGAGCGCCGGTGGGGCAGGCGTCCACCACATGACCTATGCCACGGCGGACTGCCTCGGTGAGGTCCAGGTAGAGGACAGGATCCTGACGAATGGCAGCATCACAGACAGTGAGATCAAGAGGCATGATTACGTTCCTCTATAGCGGCGATCAGGGAGCGGATACGGATGGTGACCGCGCCCAGATTGCTGATATCGTCAATTTTGAGCTGGGTATAGAGCTTTTCGCCCTTCTCCAGGATAGAGCGCACCTCATCGCCGGTGATGGCGTCGGTGCCGCAGCCAAAGGACACCAGCTGAATCAGTTGCATATCCGGCTGCGTACACACATATTGAGCGGCATTGTACATCCGAGCCTGAAAGGTCCATTGATTGAGCACCTTCCGAGGGGAATAGCCCTGATGGTAGGCCACTGCGTCCTCGCTGACCACTACAAAACCGAAAGATGACACCAGGTCATTGATGCCGTGATTGATCTCGGGGTCGATGTGATAGGGGCGTCCAGCCAGCACCAGGATGGGCAGGCTATCCTGGCGGGCCTGTTCAATGTAAGCTGCCCCAACGGTGCGCAGTTCCTCCTGATAGGCGTTATAGGCGGTGTACGCGGCGCGAATCGCGGCGATGGCCTCTTTGCGAGGGATGCCGAAGGTGTCTGCAAACCATTGGGAGCCGATGCGCTCATAGTCTTTGGGCCGGTGCAGGCCCGCATAAGGGTTGAGGAACCGGGTTTTTTTCAGGTTGGGAACATTGGCGGCCAGTAGTTCGGGATAGTAGGCCACCACGGGGCAGTTGTAGTGATTGTCCGCCGACTTTTCATCAAAGTTATAGGACATGCAGGGATAGAAGATTGCGTCCACACCTGCCTCTACCAACGCTTCCACATGGCCGTGGAGCAGCTTGGCGGGATAGCATACGGTGTCCGATGGGATGGTAAGCTGGCCTTTGATGTACAATTTTCGGGTGGATTCGGGAGATAGAACCACCTCAAAGTTCAGCCGGGTGAATAGCTCAAACCAGAAGGGCAGGTTTTCGTACATGTTCAGCCCGAACGGGAGGCCCACCCGCCCCCGGGAACCATCGCCGAGGCCCTTGCCCGCCAAAGAACGAAGCTTTTGATATTTATAGCGGTACAGGTCGGGCAGACTTGACTTCTCTTTGCCCAGCGGGCGGGAGCAACGGTTGCCCGAGATATAGCGGCGCCCATCCTCAAAGCTATTGACAGTGAGGGAGCAGTGATTGGTACACAGCTTACAGGTGGTGGGCTTGGCGTTGTGGGAAAAGGCCTCCAGAGCTTCTGGAGTGAGCAGAGCGGACTTTTCCAGGTGAAGGTTGCGGGCGGCCAAGGCCGCGCCAAAGGCTCCCATGATGCCGGAGATGGCGGGACGGGTGACCTCGCGGCCCAGCTCTTGCTCAAAGGCCCGGAGCACCGCGTCGTTGTAGAAGGTGCCACCCTGGACCACAATGTGTTTGCCAAGATCATCGGCGTTGACCGCCCGGATAACCTTGTAAATAGCGTTTTTTACAATGGAGATGGACAGCCCGGCAGAGATATCTTCCACACCGGCGCCATCCTTTTGCGCCTGTTTGACGGAGGAGTTCATAAATACAGTACACCGGGAGCCTAGGCTCACTGGGTGCTGGGTGAACAGGCCAAGCTGGGCAAAGTCAGCGATGTTGTAGCCCAGGGCTTTGGCGAAAGTTTCAATAAAGGAGCCGCATCCGGAGGAGCATGCCTCGTTGAGCATAATGGAGTCTACAGCTCCGTTGCGCACTTTAAAACATTTCATGTCCTGACCACCAATGTCGATGATAAAGTCGACATTGGGATTGAAGTGGGCGGCCGCCCGGTAATGTGCCACAGTTTCCACCAGGCCCAAATCGCAGGAAAAAGCGTTTTTAATCAGCGCCTCTCCATAGCCGGTGACGGCGGAGCCGCGGATCATAATGCGGTTGCCACACAGCCGGTATATTTCCTTCAACTGCTCCAGAGTCACCGCCACCGGGTTGCCTTGGTTGGAGTGGTAGTAGGTATACAGCAGCCCTCCGTCGGGGGCAATGAGCGCAATTTTGGTGGTAGTGGAACCAGCGTCAATTCCAAGGTAGGCGTCGCCCACATAGGTGTGGATGTCCAGCTTGGGCGGGGTGGAGGCGTTGTGTCGGGCAATAAAGGCATCATACTCCTCCTGATTCTGAAAAAGAGGAGGCATGGTGTCCACTACAGAGACAGCGTCCCGGCTTTCCTCCAGTAATGTCAGCAACCGGTCAAAGGGCTGGGCCTCGTAGTCAGAGGCACATAGGGCGGCGCCAAGGGCGGCAAAGCAATCTCCATCCTCGGGGAAAATGGCGTGGTCCTGATCCAGATGGAGGGTATGGATAAAGCGCTTCCGCAGGCCCATGAGGAAGTGGAGGGGGCCGCCTAAAAAGACAATCGTACCCTTCAGTTCCCGGCCCTGGGTGAGGCCTGCTATGGTTTGATCCACAACCGCCTGAAAGATGGAGGCGGCCACATCCTCTTTGCGGCCGCCCTGGTTGAGAATGGGCTGGACATCGCTCTTGGCAAACACACCACACCGGGACGCGATGGGATATATCTTCTCGTGCTTAAGGGACAGGTCGTCAAGCTCATTGACCGTGACATTCATCAATGTAGCCATCTGGTCGATGAATGCCCCTGTTCCACCGGCACAGGAGCCGTTCATCCGCTCCTCCAGCGCGCCGCCAAAGAAGATGATTTTGGCATCTTCTCCTCCAAGCTCGATCACAGCATCGGCATCCGGAATGTAGGTATTCACTGCGGCGGCGGTGGCGTACACTTCTTGGACAAAGTCCAATCCGGCGGCCTTAGCCAGCCCCAGCCCCGCTGAGCCGGTAATGGTTAGGCGAACCTGCTTGCCTTTGAGCATATCTTCAACAGAGCGCAAGGTTTCGCAAGCCCGCTCCCTGGCCTTAGAATAATGCCGCTCATAGGAACGGAACAGCAGCTTATTATCCTCGTCCATCACCACCACCTTCACAGTGGTGGAGCCAATATCAATGCCTATGCGAAGAGTCATAATTGCACCTTCCTAGATGTGATGTCGCACCACGAGGGAATCGAGGTGATAATGCAACTGGCGAATATTATACTAAACCAATAGGACTTTTTCAAGAGTGGTTTTTTGAATTTCCTGTTAAGAAAAGTGCTGTTGTCTGACTGCCCCGATGATTTTAAAACGAAAAGGTGAATGCTTGAATATTGTTTGATCCGCAGCGGGAATATGGCTGGAGGAAGGGGGGATTTGTTTCCGCCCCATAATTATCCGGATGGGAGGAAGGTGCATATTGCATAATATGGTTTGTTTCTGGCAACAATATAGGGGTGAACTTTGAAAAATCCCTTGACAAATATATACGCCTGTGGCATAATATCATATGGTTTCTCAAGAGTTGCCACAAAATAGCGGATTAGTGTAATGGTAGCACACCAGACTCTGACTCTGTTTGTGAGGGTTCGAATCCTTCATCCGCTGCCAAAGCAAAAGGGAGCAAGCGATATCGCTTGCTCCCTTTTGCTTTGGCTAGGAGATAAAGATTGATGGGGAGCCGCTGCCTCCAAACTGCTCGTTTTCGACTATGCGAGACTGGCCCATATGGGGCGCCGATATCCGGAGTGGATGGGGGGAGAGGTCACGGTATGGATTCCCCCGTCCCGGCCTATTTCGTCAGTTGGATGGGCGGCTTGGGAACATTTTGCTTTCGGGCGCTGGTCTTGCCCTCCACCCGGATTTCTCCCGCGGCTGTGAGGGCCCGCTTGGTTAGGGCAGGGCCTACCAGCTCGTACACCAGCACAGAGAACAGAACCACGTTTCGCACCACCTGACCGCCCGCTAATTGCTGAGCGGTCAGTGCCATGCCCAGTGCTACGCCGGCCTGGGGCAGCAGAGTAATACCCAGGTTTTTGGTAATCTTCTTTCCACATCTGGTGAGAGCGCAGCTGCCGTAGGAGCCCGCGTATTTGCCCAGGGAGCGCATAACGATATACACCAGGCCGATCAGGAGCACCACAGGATTGGATAGCACCTGTAAATCCAATTCCGCACCGGATAATACAAAAAACAGCACGAACAGCGGTGCGGTCCAGCTATCCACACGGCTCATTAATTCTTCCGAAAAGTCGCAGATATTACAGAATACGGTACCGGTCATCATGCACACCAGGAGTAGGCTAAAGCCAAAGTGGATGCCGCCCAGTTCAAACTTGGCCATGGAAATACCCACAGTCAGCAGGACGAAGGAGATGGAGAGGCTGAGACGCTTGCTTCGAGAGTTGAAATATTGTTCTAATTGGTGGAGAACCCAGCCGGCCAGCGTCCCCAGCAGTAGGGAGAGGACAATCTCAATCACCGGCTCTATCAGCACGGTGATAAGGCTAATGGTGCCGCTCTCCAAAGCGGAAGCCACCCCAAAGGAGGCGGAGAAAAGGGCCAAGCCCACCGCGTCATCAATGGCCACCACCAGCAGCAGCAGCTTTGTCATCGGGCCATCTGCCTTATATTGGCGCACTACCATCAGGGTGGCTGCCGGCGCGGTGGCTGAAGCGATGGCGCCAAGGGTGATGGCGGAGGAGATGGAGATAAGATCAGGACGGATCAGATGCAGGGTGATCAGGGCCAGATCCACCAGAACGGTGGTGACCACAGCCTGGAGAATGCCCACGATGATCGCCTGTCTGCCCATGGCCTTTAGCTGGCTTAACCGGAACTCATTCCCAATGGTAAAGGAAATAAACCCCAGAGCCACCTGGGAAATCAGGTCCAGGGCGGCCACCTGCTCCCCAGTATGAAAGCCCAGTCCGCTCAGGTTGAGGGTACCGATGCAGTATGGACCCAGCAGCAGCCCTGCCACCAGATAGGCAGTCACAGCGGGTAGATTCAGTTTTTTGGCCAAACGGGACAGCAGCAGTCCGCCCACTAGGCAGACGGACAATTGGATTAGGATTTCCATGATACGACACCTCATTTTCTGTTGCGGCTGTCATTATACGCTGGGCCAAGGGAAAAAACAAGAAGCAGAGGATACAAAACACCCGGTACGAATGTATTCTTTTTTGTGCTTTGCGGGAACAGACCCTTATTTCCGGGGAAAGGAGTTGTGTTGATAGGGGATTGAGAAAACGGATATTCAGTGGAAATTGGGCAGTATAAGTGGTGCAGGGGATTTTGGAAAGGTAAAATTGACAAATAAATCTCGATGTAGTATTTTATGTAGTAATCAGTGTGGGGAGGGGACGGATGCCTCCATGATAAGCTGGTTTCCTAAGGTAATCAGGATGTGGCCAAGGGATATAAAGGGGCATTGGGTATATGAGCGCGTGGTTTTGGAAAAAAAGAAAGCTGACGTCCTTTCAAATCATTATTCTCGGTTTTTTGGGCGTTATACTGCTAGGCACCTTACTTCTGATGTTGCCTCTCTCCAGCCGGACAGGAGAGAGCACGCCGTTTTTGGAAGCCCTGTTTACTTCCACCTCTTCGGTGTGTGTAACCGGGCTGATCGTTCAGGACACAGGCACCTATTGGTCGGAATTTGGACAGGTGATTATTCTGCTTTTGATCCAGATTGGGGGAATGGGCGTCATCACTGTGGCGGCTACATTTGCCATGATCTCCGGCAGAAAGATCTCCCTTATGCAGCGCAGCACGATACAAGAGGCCATTGCGGCTCCTAAGGTGGGTGGCATCGTCCGTCTAACAGGATTTATCATCAGGATTACCTTTGTCATTGAACTGCTGGGCGCGGCTGTTATGGCACCGGTATTTTGCCGGGATTTTGGCGTCAGGGGACTGTGGATGGCGCTGTTTCACTCCGTTTCAGCCTTTTGCAATGCGGGGTTTGACCTGATGGGAAGAAGGGAGACGTTTTCCTCCTTAACTACCTATGCCACAGACCCCCTGATCAATGTGACTGTTATGTTATTAATTGTGGTGGGTGGCATCGGCTTTTTAACCTGGGATGACGTGCGGGCAAACCGCTGGCATCTGCATAAATATAGGATGCAGAGTAAGGTTATCCTATCGGTAACCGTTCTGCTGTTGAGCCTTCCGGCCATCTACTTTTTTATCGTTGAATTTGGCGCTTTTCCACTAGGGGAAAGAGTGCTCCATGCGATGTTCCAGGCAGTAGCGCCGAGAACGGCGGGTTTCAATACGGTAAATTTGACCGTGATGAGCGAGGCCGGTCTATTGATTATGATTGTGCTGATGCTGATTGGCGGCTCTCCCGGTTCTACTGCTGGCGGAATGAAGACTACCACGATTGCAGTGCTGTTTGGTACGGCCATATCGACGTTCCGAAGGAAAGAGAATACCAATTTCTTTGGGAGACGGATTGACGATGATGTGGTAAAAAATGCGGTTACTGTATTTCTGATGTATATTACCCTGTTTTTAGCGGGGGGACTGATCATCAGCACCATAGAGGGACTGCCTATGCTTACCTGTCTGTTTGAGACGGCTTCTGCCATTGGAACAGTTGGCCTTACGCTGGGGCTTACCCCCGAATTGGGTATGATATCCAGACTGATTTTGATTGTGCTGATGTTCTTAGGACGGGTTGGCGGGTTGACGTTAATCTTTGCCGCCCTGTCAGGCACACCGAAAAATGCCTCGAAGCTGCCGCTAGAAAAAATTACTGTGGGATAAAAGGAGCTGCCTATGAAAACGATTCTGCTGATTGGGCTTGGACGGTTCGGTAAACATATTGCCATAAACTTGAATCACTTAGGACACCAAGTGATGGCTGTTGACAATGTGGAAGAACGGGTGAATGGGGTACTGCCCTTGGTGACCAACGGCCAGATTGGAGATAGCACGAATGGGGATTTTTTGGAATCCTTGGGTGTCCGGAATTTTGATGTGTGCATTGTAGCCATTGGCAACGATTTTCAAAGTTCGCTGGAAACCACTTCTCTGCTCAAGGAATTGGGGGCGAGATTGGTGGTGGCCCGAGCGGCCAGAGATGTACAGGCCAAGTTCCTATTGCGCAACGGCGCCGACGAGGTGGTTTATCCTGAGAAACAGCTCGCTAAATGGACCGCCATGCGCTATACCGCAGACCACATTTTAGATTACATGGAATTGGATGGGGACCATGCCATGTTTGAGGTTTCTATTCCTAAGGACTGGCTGGGCCGCACCATTGGACAGATTGACATTCGGAAAAAATTCAATATCAATATCATTGGAATCAAAAAGGATGGGAAATTGGAACTGTCCCTTTCCCCGGATGTTGTGCTGAGAGAGGAGGAGACGATGTTAGTGCTGGGCAAAAACAGGGATTTGCAACGATGCTTTCGGATATAGATGTGAAATAACATAAGGGGGACGCATCGTGATGCGCCCCCCTTAATTTTTAATTGACGATAGTTCCCTATTATAATTGTCCGTTGTGAGCCTCAAGAGATTCCATGGCCGATGCCACAAAAAGACAGGTGGCCGCATTGTGTTGGCCGCCTTCCTGGATTTGCCGTAAAAACTCCTGAATGGAATAGCGCAGGTTGTTTGATTCATCAAAGTGCTCCTGCATCGTGTGGACGGCTGAGACAGTACCATGATCCATTTGATACCGCTCCAGCGTCAGGGAGTGTTGGGCCATCATATCAAAGTGTAATGCTCCTTGCTGGCCGAAAATGGATATCTGCCTGCTTTTGCCGGGAGTGACCAGCGATAAGGTGATGGATACCGGCACCCCATCCATCACAAAGGAGTACAGGACATCCAAGCCGTTGCCAAGACTGTCCCGCTGAAGGGTGATTTTCCGCACATGAGAAATGGAGCTGTGAGGATGGAATATGGTGGCCAGCACGGTGAGCATGTGTACGCCAATGTTGCCAAGGATATCTGTATCAGGGTAAAACTTTCCGAATTGCGTCATTTGCATTCTGATTCCATGCAGAGGGCCCAACTCGGGAAGAAGGACGCACATTCTCTGGACACTCTTGGAATAGGCGTAAATATAGTCCACAAACAGCTGTGCGCCGTGTGTTTTTGCAATGCGGTATAGGTCCTGATCTAGGCTGATGTCCCCGGTGAGGGGCTTTTCGCAAAACACATGGATCCCGTTTTGAAGCAGATGTTTTGCCAGGTGATAATGGCTTGTCCGTGGGGTGCAAAGAAAGGCGGCTTCGGGCCTTGTATATTGGATAAAGTCTTCAAAGGAACGATCGCTGCTGCTCCTGGAATATACGCCGATCAGGTGAAACTGCTTGGATTCCTCCAGATAGCCTTTGAGAATACTGCCCCAATAGCCTGTTCCGATGAGTACACATTTCATTGACACTACCTCGTAAGCTTTTCTACCGATTCAAAGATGTAGTCCTGTTCATTAAACACAAGTTTAATTAGGATATCCATGGAATGGATCGCTAATGTGACAAGTAGTTCAATCAATATGCCAATCACCATTAGTGTGAACGTGCCCCAGCTAAAACTGACGGCCGGATGGAAGCAGCAGAGCAATAGGTACATCAAAACCGCCAGCATGGTGAGTCCATCAATGGCGTAGGAGATCTTCAATGAGAAGTTAGTATATACACTCAATGCAGTGATGGCAGTTTCAAGCTTGCCCTTGTGTCCTCCCGACCCGGAGGATGTTCGTTTGCCGCCATTTGTGGGTGTATATCGTTTTACTGCCTTTTTTAATCCGCAGCTAGCGTATGCCGCATTGCGAAGGGGGATAAACGAATTTAAGGACTGGACGCGGTTAATCGCCCTCCTAGATAGAACGCGAAACACATCGCGTTCCACGGGATATGGGGCGTCGGAAAAGTGATTGTACAGGCCATAGAATAGGCGGGAGGAGACCTGCGGTTTTGTATTTTGTACGGCGCTGACGATATCAAACCCTTCAAGTGCCATTTTATAGACATCCGCAATCAGTTCCGGGTCGTAGTCCATATCCAATGATTCAAATTCAAATACAAAGTCACCGATGGCCAGATCCACACCAGCCCGCATCGCCTTCTCTCTGCCCTGAAAACAGCTCATGGTGACAATTGAAATTTCCCCGCTGGAATATTGCTGTGAGAACGCTCTGATGATATCCGTGGCGCCATCTTGACAGTGGTCATCCACGAAAATAATTTCAGAGTACTGAAACATATTGTTGAAACAATGGGTTAATTTCGTCAAAAAGCTCTGAGTGATATCTGCATACCCAGTGGTAAGGTACACCACTGCAGAAATAAAGCTGCTTTCTTCATTCCATTTAGTACTCATGATCCAACACCTCATCTAAATCGTAAACTGTGTTTATTTTTCCGGATAAAACGCTAATGAATGTTGGAGCTTTTGAGTATACCCTGATTACGGTGGGTCTGGAGTCGGCGATCTCTGAAGCCCGTAGGATGGGCTTCATGGAGAACAGGGAACTGGCATAACGGAACTGATACTCCGGCTTCATGTATTTTCTGGCCAGGGCGGACATGAATGGCCAGGCGGAAGCAGGTTTGCTCGGGCAGGAATTACAGTTGCCCAGTCGGGTTTTAGAGCAGTATCCGCCGCTGTGTTCTTGGCAATCGAATACCGGGGTGTCCTCAAAGCTTGCGGCGTGAGGGGTAAAGGTCACAGAGGTGAGTGAATGCAGGCCCCCTTTTCCAAAGGGCATGATGGAGAAAAAGGGGCCGTCCATCACTGTCAGCCCAACATTTTTTAGGTTATCAGCAACTTCACACAAAATAATCTCACATAATTCGTATTTAATTTTAAATGGTTCAAATCCCAGCATGGCGTGGATTTGGTTGAGGGCAGCAAAGGTGGCGTTTAACACAAAGGGGGATGAAAACTCCCCCAAGTTTGTCTGAATGCAATAGACGCTGGTATCCCTTTGTATTGAGGAAATGCGGCTGTTAAATAAGATTTGAACGTTTTTATACCCGCCTAATTTATCGATAAAATATTGTTTTAGAATCTGTGCGTCATATGCGTATTCTTCTGTCAGAAAGGCGCCATCGCACATGCCTTCTTTAAAATACTTACTTTTGGATATTTCATCGCAGCGAATGCCGGCATTTTTACAGAATTTGATGAATTCCTTCGCGTCGGTCCAGGAAAAGGCAGAGGAAGTGGCATAGACCTGATCAAATTTGCTGTGGATGCAGAAGTCGTACTCTTCATTGAAGCGCTTGAAATATCCTGCGGATTTTTTAGCGGTGGAGAGGGAC
This sequence comes from uncultured Clostridia bacterium, assembly GCA_932222125.1. Taxonomy (GTDB): domain Bacteria; phylum Bacillota; class Clostridia; order Oscillospirales; family Oscillospiraceae; genus Enterenecus. Next base: position 183,491 of record CAKNZJ010000249.1, read on the forward strand.
CTTGGATAGTGGTAGCCCATGTGTACACGAGCTTGGTTGATATATGTGGCCCGCATAAACGGGGATTCATCATATTCCAAAACCAATATGTTTTCCCCTCGTTCAGCGCAATGAAGGGCGGAATATAGGCCGTAGAGGCCGGCACCAAGTATGATCTTATCATATTTTACAGTCACAGATATAACTCTCCTTCATGAAGGGCTGAAAGGGGTGAACATTTGTATAGTGGGAAAGGCATCATATTTGAGCAGAACGAGTGTTATCCGAGGGCAACACTCGCCTGATAAGACGTGTGATTTTCCAGTGTGTTCTGCTGCGGCTATGCTGTTCCACGATCCCTGTTCATGTGACAATATCATAGCATATAAAATCGCTTTCGTCAAACAGGAGAGGGCTGAATACTTTGTGGTATCTGTGCAAGTTTTTTCCGCAGGATAGGGGTCGGCGGGTCTGAGGAAATGGTTGGCGGTTTAGCCTGAGCAAAGCATGGAACATCTCAACAAACGCCGCCCTGGATAGGGGCGGCGTTTGTTGAGGAAGGTCAATCATCGCCCCGGAGGACGTTTTGGGCGTAATCCTTCAGACTGGTGAAGGAGTTGACGCTGTCAGCCCGGGTGCTGATCTGTTCCCGGGCATAATCCGGAAGGGTGTCAAAGTAGTGCTTGGCTTCAGGATCACTGCGGAGCAGAGTGTCTAGATTGGGATATTGCATGGCGAATTACCTCCAAAGATATCGTTTGCAGTCAAAGTATGCAGGTTGCTACAGATCCTGCAGATCGGCGGCGGGCAGGTCATTTTCCACATTGTCTCGGGCCAGGTCGTTGTCGATGACTGGGTATATCTGGGGTGGTATAGGGCGTTCCGCTTTGTCAAGCTTAATCTGCGGTATCTCAGGTTTGGATACAACACCCTTTTGTTTGCACATAAAATCACCTCCAATATAGGTTGCCCTGGAGGTGTAAAATCATCCGTGAAAGGCTGTGGGAGGGTGGGAAAGGATTGGTGAGAGGCAAGGGCGGACGACTGCTTCTATTCGATGATTTTTATTTTTTATTGTATGGTGTTTGAAGAAACGGAATTTTCCAAGCTTGACACAATAAAGAGGACTCATATATTTTTGAGAAGAATAGCTTAGATTTTTCGACATAGAGATCAACAAAGGAACTGCCTTCTCATGAATATTATGATTTTTGATGACAACCCAATTTTTGTGAAGCAATTGCACGACCGTATCATAGACTACTTTACGGCCAGAAGCAGTCAGTGTCAATGTGAAACGGTTACATCCACTGCCCATATGGTATCAACTGATTTATCCAAAATAGACATCCTGTTTCTGGATATTAATATGCCCGAAATCAATGGAATTCATTTGGCGCGTATATTGCGCAAGAAATATCCTGAAATTTATATTGTATTTGTCACTGGATGGATTGAATATGCCCCAGCGGGATACCATGTGAAAGCATTTCGGTACTTGCTGAAATCTCAATTAGATGATGAACTTTGCCGTTGTATAAATGATATCATTGATGACATTCGCAATAAAAAGGAATATGTGCGGATATCTGGCAAGAAAGCGGCTATAGATATTGCGGTCTCTGACATTTTATACTTTGAAGGCAGCGCTTACCGAGCGGTCATGCTGCATACGGTTCACGCCCACAGCCCGATTATTGAATGCCGCAGGAAGTTGGCCGATTATGAAGGGCAATTTCAGTTGAAAGGCTTTTTGCGGGTCCAGAAGAGTTTTCTGATCAACATGCGGCATATTAGCAAAATTACAGGTTACAAGGCCTATCTTAAAAATGGGGAAGAGGTCAGAACGACGAAACATAACTATACCCAGCTGCGTGACGAGTTTTTGACCTGGCGGGAAGTGAGACTATGAGTGAATATATTTTAGTTTTAGTAAATCTGTTGCTCGTATTAATTGAGTTTGCTACATTTATCATTTTACTAAGCGCATTTTTCAACATAGAAAAAACAACGCTCCATAGGTTTCTGGTATGTGCCGTTGGTTTTTTGATAGAGTGTATAGTGATCGGCATACTATCTGACTTTGCGGCCGTGTTTCTGTTGGATCGCTTTGAATATCAGCAGCAGGAGATGGTCAAAAACCGGATTCTTCAACAGGAGATTGAGGTTGCAAAGAACAGCATCGCGACACTGACTGCCTCTTACTCAAACGAGCGAAAACTGACCCATGACTTTCAAGAGCATATAACTGTAATCCGGGGAATGTTGGACCGGGATGCCTCTGCTACAGAGATATTGTCTTATTTAAATGGGCTGGATGGCCAGATACAGGCCAACCTGCTGTCAATTGCCACAAACCGCATGGTGGCGGATATTATTTTGAACCAGAAGTACCAGGTGGCATGCAGGCAGGGAACTGCGTTTCGGATACAAATGAATGACTTGTCCAAGTTTCCGCTGCCAGACGATGAACGTGTAGTGGCCCTCTCCAATTTAATCGACAATGCTCTGGAGGCATGCGGCAAAATCGATCAGGCTGACAAGCGGTATGTATTGGTCAAGTCCAGGATATTTTGCGACGAAGCCATGCTTTATATTGCAAATCCCACAGCGCAGCCTGTAAAAATTAGGGACAGGCATATTTTGACCACGAAGAAGGACAGCCTGCGGCATGGATATGGACTGAAAAACGTGTTGGCCATCAGCGCCGCACATGGAGGAGATTGTGCCTTTCACTATGACAACAGGGTATTTTCCTGCGTACTGCGATTTGATATTGAGGTATGATTCAGCCGCTTGATGAGCTGGCTCCGGAGGGGGGCCAGCTTTCTTTTATTTGCACTAATAGGCATTATACTGTAATTTATAGTCGTTATACTGTAAAAAAGGTTGCAATCACATATAATTGTGGTATAATAAATTATTACCATTAAAAAATAGTTGGCAGCTTAAGTATCTGAACAGAGGCGGTTATCATCAGCGTCCCATGCCCTATGATTTGACGAGGTGTGAGAATGTACCACAAGTTGTCGCAAAAGCTAACCAACCGATTTGCTCGGTGGGAATGGACTGAGGCAGAGCAAGTCGGTTGGTGTGTGTATACTGTTGAGAAGTACCTTCAATCGGCCACCTTTTTTATCAGCACTGGGATAATTGTATTTCTGATGGGGAAAGTCATGGAAAGCATCATTTTTGTAGCCACATTTATGGCCATGAGACGGTGCATGGGCGGGTGGCATGCCAAGAGTCCGCTGGTCTGCCTAATTATAAGCGCCGTGGCTATCATCGTATGCGTGTTTGGGTTGGGGACGCTTATGGAAAAGATCCCACCTGTTCCAATGGCCACGATGGACATGGCGATTTTGACCATCTACTTTATTATAAAGCCGGTCTATGTTGCACAGATGCACTTCACATCACCGCAATTTATAATCATTGTACTGCAAAATTTACCACAGTACAAAAATAAGGCGTATCTTTTTAAATGGGATTCTACAAAATTTGACAAAATAATAGGGGGGATAGATTTAAAGAGGGTCAGACCGGGATTGCCTTGGATGGGAGAAGGTCTGGCAACAGTGCGTTCAAATGTCATAGATTTTCATAAGGCAGGGATTCAATATGTTTCTAGATACAAAAATATTACTAAAGCAGTTCTGGAGTAAGAAGTTGTCGAAGGAATCGTTATATAAGACGATTTGTGCCGGTACAGAGGACTTACAGAAATTTGTTCGTGAGGGGCTGATGGCTGTTTCCCATGAGGAAAGTGACGAGCGTTTGGAGGACTATTTAACGCTGATTTTTCTGTTTAACATTCCGGTTGACACATGCGTCCCCTATTTGAACAAATTACTTACATGCAAATGGCACCACCAGCATGAAAATATTGTTACACTGTTGGAAATGGCAGCTGATGCACACAGCACAAATTTCTTATACAGGGCCGCTGGCGCCAAATTGGAGTACCTCAGTTTCGATCGGAGTTTCTCGCTGGCAGTCAAATGCATATGGGCATTGGGGAGGATTGCCAGAAAGGGAGATACGACGGCAAGAAAGAAGCTGGAGCGGCTCACCAAGTCCACAAACAGCGTAATCAAACAGAATGCTGAGAATCAACTGAGGATCAATCGCTCGTGTTAGAGATGGGAGTATGGCGGGATGGGGGAAATTGTATCGGACCATTTCGGAAGACGCATTGAGGAAATTTTTGTCAGAGAAGGAGAACGGGGACATAAAAAGGAGTTGTATGACAGGGTGAACCGGGAACTGGTGGAGGATTGGAGCAGGCTGTGTAGGCATTTAGATGACGATGAACTGATTCATCCTCCAGCCAGACACTGGTGTTATGGGAATGGTGGGGGAACTGCTTGGGGCGGCATGATTCCTATGCCAGAAAGAAGCGGTTGTCCCTGGGCTGGACGCAGTTTTCCTCCAGCATTTTCACATGGGATAGAAACGCCGGATCGTCAAAATATTTGGCATCGGTATGACAGAAGTGAACGCAGGCGTGACACTTGATGCACAGGCCGGGGACCAGGGCGCAGTCATTGGGATCAATGGCCCGCATGGGGCAGAGCTTCGCGCAGGCGCCGCACTGGTCACATCTGTCCCGATGGGTCTGGGGTTTGGCTTTGAGAAAGACGGCGGGAGTTCCGTCCGCCTTCAAAGGAGTATAGTAGGGGCCTACGGGGTTTCGGCCATCCACCACAAAGGCGGGCGTCGCCTCCGACGAGGTCACCCGGCGGGCCACCTCTTTAGAAAAGGCCAGAATGTCATCCTTATCCTGGGCATTGGGCCGGTCCGCGGCCAGTCCATGACAGAAGGCGTGGCGGTTGACAATGGCCGCCGCACCCACAGGGCGAAAGCCCAGTTCTTCCGCCAGGGTTTTCAGTTCTATCAGCGCATCGTCAAAGTTTCGGTTTCCAAACACGCTGACGGGCACCACCCGGGCACCGTTGCCCACCAGGCATTTCTCCAGGTCGGGACGCAGCTTGTTGGGAACCCGGCCGGCATATACCGGACTGGCCAGCACCACCAGGTCTTCGCGGACAAACGCATACGTCTGCTCCCGGTTGGCAGGGCGGGTCAGGTCAATCTCTTGGGCAGGGATACCCAGGTCCGCTGAGAGAGATTTGGACACCAGGCGGGCCGCATTTCTGGTACCCCCGGTGGGGCTGAAATAGATGGCCCACAGTTTGTTGATACTCATGAGGGAATGCCTCCTTTGCTGGATAGATAGCTGTCTGTTGAGATTGGAGCACTGGCTGTATGGAAAAGGAGGTGATGAGGAAGGAAAACCTCAGCTAGGGGGAGGTGTCCAGGGTGCTCTATCCGTCGTATCCTTCCAGGAAGGAGTGGGCCTGACCCTTGCTCTTATATCCAGGGAAGGTGTCCAGGGTGACGGCGTGGATGGCCTGGAAGATGCTCTTTTCAATGTTTGGACTGTCCTGTTTGAGGTGATGGAGCAGGGTTTTGACCTCCTGCCGCTTAGAGCCGCCTTCTCCAGGCTCGCAGCTGGCGCAGTTCTCCGTGAAGCGGCAGGCACATTGGATAAAGTCCAACTTGTTGTGCCGCCGCCAGGCGATGATGTCCTCTTCATGGATACAGTACATGGGACGAATCAACTCCATTCCCGCGAAATTGGCGCTGTGAAGCTTGGGGAGCATGGCTTGGAGCTGGGAGCCATAGAACATTCCCATTACAGTAGTTTCAATGACGTCATTGAAATGGTGCCCTAGGGCAATTTTATTGCAGCCTAGTTCTTTGGCCCGGTTGTACAAGTGCCCACGGCGCATGCGGGCACACAGGTAGCAGGGCCGATCCGAAGTGTTGTTAGCCACCTCAAAGATGTTGGTTTCAAAGACAGTGATGGGGACGTGGAGCAGGGTTGCGTTGTATTCGATCTTCTGGCGGTTGACAGGGCTATACCCTGGGTCCATCACCAAAAATATTAGTTCAAACGGCACCTTGCTGTGCCGGTGGAGTTCCTGCATCAGCTTGGCCAGGAGCATGGAGTCCTTGCCCCCGGAGATGCACACGGCGATCCTGTCTTCTGGTTGAATGAGTTCATATCGTTTTATTGCATAGGTGAATGGGTTCCAAAGCTGCTTGTGGTATTTTTTGATGATGCTGCGCTCGATGAGCTGATGGGGTTCCAGAACCCTGCTCATGATGCGGCCCCCTCTCTCTGTATGGTTGATACCAAAGACAATCAAATATTTTTCCGATTCCTGCCGGTCTTTCCGTCCGTTGAGACGGAGAGACCGGCTTTTCTTCAGTCTATCAGGTGGGATTGCCCGATCAAGCGGCAGACGGAAATAGGGTCTTCCCGGCTTTGGTTTGATCATAGCACATGTTCTGTTTAGTGTTGCTAGCACTGAATGTCCAATACGGTGAGCACTCTGTCCCGAACGGAAAAGCGGACCTCCAGTCCGGCAAAGCCAAAGCCGTAGACTCGCTCCGGATCATCCTGATAAGGGGGGCGAGGGTCGAGAGCCAGTACGCCGGACAGGGCAGCCCGCCGTTCGTCTGGTACTCGCTCCAGCAGAACCGGCGGAATGACTACAGCCAGCAGGGGCTCCGGGGCCTGGGCGGCAAAGCCTCCGACTGCCTCAGGGTGGCAGTCGGCATAAGGAAGGTAAGGCTTAACGTCATAGATCGGGGTACCGTCCATCAGATCAGCCCCGGAAATATAAAGCACCGGCCCTTCTGGAGTGGACAGTTTTACCTGCTCCAGACGGACACAGGACAGACCGATGGGATTAGGGCGAAAGGGTGAGCGGGTGGCGAATACTCCCAGCCGACGATTGCCCCCCAGCCGGGGAGGGCGCACCGTGGGAGACCAGCCGTCACGCCGGGCCTGAGAGAACTCCCAGATAAGCCACAGGTGGGAGAAGCCCTGGATGCCGTGCAGGCATTCCGGAAGGCGGTATGCCGGGGTAAAGACTATCCGGGCACGCAGTTCCGCCACCAACCCCGCCTGGCGGGGGATGCCAAACTTGGTGGGAAATTCAGAGCGGATGTGGGCGATTGCTTCCATGTCAATGGACCGCAGGGGCAGAGGATATGGTCAGGATGGCCGCTTGGGAGCGGCTGTACGCACATTTGTTGTTTCGGTTGTGATTCACAGACGTTACCTCCAGATTGTTTGTACGTTAAGAAGGACCCATGACAGCGGCCCTACAGTTAGGATTAGCCCGTGGGTCATAGCAGTTTGGGAGCGCCCCACCAATAGTGAAACAGTGAGCGCCGGACGCTGGGAAGGGTGCTGGACAGCCGCTGCCGCTCCTGATGAAACATAGCGGCCATAGTCTGGCGTTCTGCCGGGGTAATGGCGTGTTGGCTAAACCGGGCCTTTTCCGCAAGCGCCTGGGCCTCTGGGTCTACCTGACCACCATCCCAGCGGGCAAGCTGGGTGAGATAGCGGTAGCAGTCCATCACTGCCTGATTGGGATTTGGGTTATGGAGACGGGATATTCGATGGCGTTTGAGCAGGAACTGCATGAGCCATAAGACGGCGGCCAGAAGGGCCGCTGCACCACACCACCACAGCAGCCGGAGGATGGAGCGGCCGGAGGCCGGTGAGGAGACCGCCCCTTCAGAGGGCTGGGGAGAAGCCGGGGTGGACGAAGGCACGGCGGAGGGGCTGGGGACAGTACTCTCCGGAGAGGGGCTGGCCTCTATTTCAGAGGTGGGCTGACCAGCCGTTGGATCTGGGCTGGTCAGGGCAACATAGGAGTAGCCGGGGGTGACGTCCACTGGATACCAGCCGTAGCCATCCAGGTAAACTTCCACCCAGGCATGGGCGGCTGAGTCGGGAACGTTCACCGTCTGTCCCTGCCGTGAGCTGGCGGCAAAACCGGTGACATACCGAGCGGGGATGCCATAGGTGCGGAAGATAAGGGTGGCCGCGGAGGCGAAGTGCATACAGTAGCCCCGCCGGCCCTGGGTGAGAAAATAGCCCACAAAGTCTTCCCCATTCGGGGTAAGGGGGGTGTCGGGGTCATAGACGCACCGCTGGGCCAATAGGGAGCGGATTCCCTCGCTCAGGGTGCGTAGATCCTGGATATCAGGGGCGGAAAAGGGCAGTGGGAGATCGGCGCACCATTCTTGAATAATACGCCTTTGCTGTGAGGGAACATCCAGATAGTTGCGGTAGACAAAGCTGCGGTATTGTTCCTCCATGTCCTGAAGGCGTTGGGAAGAGAGGGGGGCAATGTGATTGGTGGGGAGATCGGGGAAGGAGATGGTGTAGCGTCTCACCCCTGTCTGGCGCAAAAAATGGCTGTCCCCTACAGCGCGGGGAGCACCTTCCGTCCATCCATGGGCGATGGGAGGGTAGGGCAGGTAGAGGAGGAGATTGGATATTCGGATGTGCTCTACCGTGACGGTATGGCTGCTTCTGCCGCTCTGCTGAGCCATTCGGCCGGGAAACAGCAGGGGGGAGGTATCCAAGGTCTGCTCTTGTTGGGTGAGGGGCTTCAGATACTCCTGCTGATAGATATCCTGTGGCAATGACTTCCAAGTCTGACCGGTATACACTGCCAATGAATTACCGCGAAGTAGCAGGGGGCCAGTGTAATCGGAGGAGGTCACCTTCAGTACGGTCTGTCCAGTAAAGCGCAGCGGTCCGGCCCGAGTTAGGTCTACTTCACTGCCGGTTCCCGTATAACTGGAGCTCAGCACAAGGGAGCCATCCCAATCTGCCAGGGCAGGCAGCCAGCCGGACATGACTTCTTGTGCGTGGATGGCCCAGGCAGGCCGGGAGTAGCCGTTCATAGGCAGCAGAACGGTGAGCAGGGACAGCAGAGCGGCCACCAGAGGAAGGGAAATCAACGTGAGTGGGCCGCGGCGGTGGGCGGCTGTCCAACGGCAGAGGGTGGTGATCAGCATGGTACACCAGCAGGCAGTGAGGACCATGAAGGGAAGCCAATTGGGATAGATGTCAGCCAGGAGACCAGGAAGTAGCGGAGGCAGGGTAATGGAGACTACCAGCCACCAGCATCTGGCCCGGACCACCATCCAGCCTAGGGCCAGGGCCAGCAAGGCCAGGGAGAGAAGCAGAAACCATTCAATGGAGGTGGCCTGGTCAAGACCGGCAGTAGGGGTGTAGGTTATATGGGAAACCCACCCCAACCGCTGGGCAATCAAGTTGACCACCGATTGAAACACCAATAGGGCCCCTTGAGAAAAAAGACCCCAGGTGAGCCAGACAATGCAAGCTAGCCCAGCCGTCAGTCCGCCTGCCAACCACGGGCCAGAGCGGGGCAGGGACCAGACCATTGCGCCTACCAGGGCAAAACAGATCAAAAGAAGCGGGGCAGGGCCAAGGATATTCGGGAGGGGCTCGAGAGGATAGAGGGACAGGAAGGACAGGGCGAAGCCAAGCAGCCCACAGATACTCAATAGACTGTCTCCCAGCAGTGAGGTCAGAGCGGAGCGGATTGGACTGGGATTGGTCATGGGTGTGCCCCCTCTCCAGCGGCAATGTGTAGGTGAAACATAGAGCGGCCAAACTGTCCGATCAGATTCTGATTATCTTGTATGGGCGAGCCGGTAAGCGGCGCCGGGGTGGATAAAATATCTGCTAGACAGTTTTGCAGCGCCCGCTCATCTGAGATGGAACGAGTAGCAGGCTGGTTTTCCTTGTCCAGCCATAGCACAGTGTGGGGCTGTTGGACCGCCAGCATGGTCCGGCACACGCCAAACAGCCGGTCCAATGTCTCGTCCAGCTGTTCCGGGGAGCCGAAGCGGTCAAAGGTAAATAGGGGGCTGGGAACGGACGGCTCCATTTGCTCACGGACAACGAGCCGGTCTAATTTGGAGGACAGCTTCCAATGGACACGGCGCATTGGGTCACCTGGGCGGTAGTCCCGCAAGTCGTACTCGGCCCCAAGGCCATGGCGGACAGGTGCGTCGGGGACAGGACAGATGCCAGAAAGGTGGCGCAGACGGATCGGGCCAGGATCGGCAGGGTGGGGCATGGATAACAGAAGGGCAGGCTCCGGTTTAGGCTTACCCATGGAAAACAGCCCTAGGTAGTCCGTCACCCGAATTTTGTCCGCTCGAAGCTCCAGCAGGCCGCAGTGTTCTGTAATGGCAGAATAGGAGATGGGGGCGCGGCGGCCGACCCCGGAAAGGACCAGTTTGCGCTGCTGTTTCTCCCCGGTGAACAGATTGCGCTGGACGAGCCGGACAGTGAGGCGAGGGATGGGAAGAAAGATGGGATTTTCAATGGAAACCGACCATTGGGCGTCTGCTCCCCTGGAGATTAGAGTGGGATGGGCGGATAGCTGCAACCGGCACCCAAACATCACTGGCAGGGACAGGAGCAGCGAGAGCACCGGTAAAGAGACGGACAGGGCTAGCAGGAAGTGGGCCAAGTAGTTGTTATTGGTGATCTGGAACAGAAGAACTGATGCCAGAACCAGTCCATATAGGATGCGCCGCAGGAGCATAACAATCACCGCAGGCGGGGAGGCTGCACTCCGTCCAGCACCTCGGCAGCGATGGCTAAAGCCTGTCGGCTGTCCCCAGAATCCCCCATGGGAAGCAGGAGACGATGGGAGATGGCTTCCGCCCAGATGTACTGCACATCGGCAGGGATCACATAATCCCGCCCACGCAGAAAGGCGGTGGCTTGACATAGGGAGGACAGAGAGATGGTGGCCCGGGGACTGGCGCCCTGCATGAGCCGCGGATGGCTCCGGGTGGAGCGTACCAAGCGGATGATATAATCCAACACCACATCGTCAATAAACACCTGGTCCACCGCCTCCCGCAGTGTGGCCAGCTGACCGGTGCTGATGACCTGGTTCACCTGATCCAAGGGATTGCCCTTAAGTTTGCGCTGTAAAAGGTCCAGTTCATCGCCGGCTGAGGGATAGCCCATGGTCAGCCGAAGGGCAAAGCGATCCAGTTGGGAGTCGGGCAGAAGCTGGGTGCCGGAAGCACCCACGGGGTTTTGGGTGGCGATGACCAGAAAGGGCTCCGGGATGGGATGGGTAACGCCGTCCACCGTGATCCTACCCTCCTCCATAGCCTCCAACAGTGCCGATTGGGTGCGGCTGGTGGCCCGGTTGAGTTCATCTGCCAGGAACAGGTTGCACAGTAGCGCCCCCGGTTGGTATTCCATCTGTCCGGTGGTTTTATTATACAAGGAAAAACCGGTGAGGTCAGAAGGCATCACATCAGGGGTGAACTGCACCCGGTGATAGGACAGCCCCAGGGTCTTGGAAAAGGCCAGAGCCATGGTGGTTTTGCCCACGCCGGGAATATCCTCCAGCAGAAGATGTCCTCTGGACAGGATGGCCAGCAAGGCCTTGACTACAGCATCGTCCTTGCCAACCACGGCCTTTTTTACCTCGTTGACCACTTTGGCTGCCAGGTGGAGTTCGTCCATGAAATTCACCTCTAGGTAAGAATGAATTTATGCATTTGGAGCGGGTAAGAAGGAAAGATTGCATGACCGTCAGGACATAGAGGGGAAGAGGTTGTCCGCTGCCTGTTTGAGGGCGGCGACCAGGGCGTCTGCCTCTGCCCGGGTGGAATCAGGGGAGAAGGACAGGCGCAACGCTCCATCCAGCCATGGCTTTGGCAGGCCCATGGCGGCAAATACATGGCTGGCTTTGCCCCTGTGGCAGGCGGAGCCCGAGGAGATGCACACCCCCTGGTCTCCCAGTACCCGAACCACCACCTCACTTTGATAGCTGGGCAGCGTGACAGCGCAGATGTGGGGCGCATCTCCAGGAGAGATGACCTCCAACATGGGTAAGACCTCTTTCAGGCGGCCCAGGGTGTACGATTTGATGGCAGCGGCCTGCTTCCAACTGTCATGATGGGCGAGTGCCGCCTGACAGGCGGCGGCAAAGCCGGCAATCTGGGCGGTTGCCTCCGTGCTGGAGCGCAGGCCGTTTTCCTGCCCGCCGCCAGTGAGCAGGGGAGGCAGTTTGAGCCCCTGCTTGATGTACAGGGCGCCCACTCCTTTTGGAGCTCCAATCTTGTGGCCGCTGACGGTGACCAAATCCGCCCCCAGAGAGGCCAGCGGAGCGGTCTCCTTTAAAAAGCCTTGGACTGCATCACAGTGAAATAATATTCCTCTGTCCCACGCCTTGACTAACCGGACGCTGTCGGCCACAGGGTAAATCACCCCAGTCTCGTTGTTGACCAGCATCATGGACACCAGCACAGTATCAGGGCGCAGAGCGTCCACCACCTGACTGGAGGAGATTCGGCCCGCTCGATCCGGCTTGAGATAGGTGACCTCATAGCCCCGACGCTCCATGTCCCGGCAGGTCTCCAGGACGGAGGAATGCTCGGTTGCAGTAGTGACAATGTGTTTCCCTTTACGGCGGTTGATCTCGGACCCCCGGCGGATGGCCCAATTGTTCCCCTCGGTGCCGGAGGCGGTGAATGCCACCTGGAGTGAAGCGCAGCCAAGGGCCTGTGCCACCGCTTCCCGGTGCTGCTTCACCTTCTGGGCGGCTAGATGGCCCAATGGGTATTGTGAGGAGGGGTTGCCAAACTCAGCCAGAGCATCCACCGTGGCTGCAAGCGCTTGTGGGTGGACTGGAGTGGTGGAAGCATAGTCAAAATAGATCAAAGGAAGGTTGTGATTGGCTTCCATGGAAGAGCTCCTTTCCGGGGGAGAGAGGAAATTTTTGTAACAGTATGTACCATTTTAGTGCTTGGGAGGTAGAAAGTCAAGTGGAGGAACACTTGCAATTTAGCATAATTGCTATATAATAAATAGAATTTTGACTAGGTGTGTTGGAGGAGTAGGTCCCTTCTGAGGAAAGTTTCCGAGTGGTATCCTGTAAAAGATTTATAGTTTTAGAAGAGGTTCTACCTCTGCATTTGGCCAATTGTCTGGCTGCCCTGATGTAAACACTCCTATCCCATACTTCTCCACTCTTTATGTCTCCTATTCCGGAGCCAATGGCCGCTGTTACATTTCAAGAATGCCCCAACGACTGTCTTGAAGTAACACATTACCCAGGTGTAGAAGATATTTGAGACTATAAAAAGTGCGGGCACAGTGGCCCAGGACAAGGATTTATCGGCAAAAAGTGGTGATCTAATGACAGTTCCTATTGAGAAATAGAGGCCATTATGATAAAATAAGATCATTACATTGGCTCTTTTTCTTGTAGCAGAAAAGGAGCGAGCCATATGGGAAAGAACTTATAAAGGGAAAGAATGTGGTAATGGTATCTGCCAAAGGGAGGATGGTTTTTATTACGCAAGATTCGTAGTAAGTATGGTAAGCGCCACAAAAAGTATGTTGTTACGCTTCCAGAGGCAGCGAACTAGTTGGAAAAAGCTTGATTTGCAGATACCCATGATAACATTCTTGTTCTATCGGATATGACTGTGGACACATGGCCTGAATTCTGGCAAGAGAACATGATAGCGGACTGGGCACCGCATACTCGCAGAAACTATCGGGAACGGTATGTCTACAATCAGCATTCAAATGCCGAAAACCCTTGAAAAATCAGGAGGTAGAGAGTATTATGAAACTAGGAATCGTGGGCTTGCCCAATGTTGGTAAATCCACTCTGTTCAACGCTATTACCAATGCAGGGGCGGAGAGCGCAAACTATCCATTCTGCACCATCGATCCCAATGTGGGGACCGTATCTGTTCCAGACGCCAGGTTGGACTGGCTGTCCCAGTTTTACAAGCCTAAAAAGACCACCCCGGCAGTGGTGGAGTTTGTAGATATTGCCGGACTGGTGAAGGGAGCCTCAAAGGGAGAGGGGTTGGGGAACAAGTTTTTGGCCAACATTCGGGAGTGCGCTGCCATCGTCCACGTGGTGAGGTGTTTTGACGATGGAAATGTCATCCATGTGGAGGGGGGCACAGACCCTATCCGGGATATGGATATCATCAATTTGGAACTGATTATGGCCGATGTGGAGATGGTGGAGCGCCGGATTGAAAAGGCTCGTAAGGCAGCCAAGGCAGACAAAAAGTTTCACCATGAGGCGGAGGTTTTTGAGGGGCTGCGGGACTGGATGAACGAAGGCCGGCCCGCCCGCTCTTATCTGTCCCAGGTGGATCAGGAGGACGCCGGTATCATTGCTACTGCTGAACTGCTCTCTATTAAGCCAGTAATCTACGCGGCCAATTTAGACGAGGAGGGGTTGGCTGACCCGGAGGGGGTGGGTTACTATCAACAGGTGACCCAGCGGGCTGACGGTGAAGAAGCCCAGGTCATTCCTATCTGTGCCAAACTGGAGGCGGAGATCAGCCAGCTGCCTGGGGAGGAAAAGGCTCTGTTTTTGGAGGATATCGGAGTGAGTGAGTCCAGCTTGGACCGGCTGATCCGGGCCAGTTATACATTATTGGGGCTGATCTCCTTCCTTACGGCTGGAGAAGATGAGTGCCGGGCCTGGACGATTGTCCAGGGAACTAAGGCTCCACAGGCTGCCGGCAAGATACACTCCGATTTTGAGCGGGGATTTATCCGGGCGGAAACGATTGCCTTTGACGCTTTGAAGGAGTGTGGTTCTATGGCTGCGGCTCGGGAGAGGGGGTTGCTCCGCTCCGAGGGGAAGGATTATGTGGTGCGGGACGGGGATATTGTCTTGTTCCGGTTCAACGTATGATATAAGCATAATAGCGGCGCGCCGGACAATTTGTCCGACGCGCCGCTATTATGCTTGGAGATATTTACCGGAGGCCGGTAGAGCCAAACCCCCTAAGGCCCCGTGCTGTGTCGTCAAGATCGTTGACAGGCTGAAATTGGGCGGTAAGATAGGGGACAACCACCAGTTGAGCGATGCGCTCACCGTGGTTCACTGTACGCGCCTCCCCACTTTGATTGTAGAGGGATACCATCAGCTCTCCACGATAGTCTGCGTCGATGATCCCAACCTTGTTGGCCGGGGCCAACCCTTGCTTGGTGGCCAGTCCGGAGCGGGCGCACACCAACCCAACGTAGCCTGGGGGGATGGACAGGGCTAGCCCGGTGTGGATGAGCGCAGTTTGCCCTGGAAGAATAATCACAGGGCTGTCGGTAAGGGCGTACAGGTCGGCGCCGGCGGCGCCGTCAGTGCCATAGAGAGGAAGCTTGGCCCGATGGTCCAGAAGCTTGATAGGGATAGGGGCGGTGTGCATGGCAATTCCTCCTGTAAAAGCCGATTGTTGTGGCGGGGCTCACAGTTTGAGCATGGGTTAGCCGCCGGCATAGTCTGCCCAGAGGACGACTTGTCCGACAGCAAGGGATTGTTTCACATCAATGATACGCTGGTTGGAGGAGCCTCGAAATCGGAGAGTCAAGTCCTTTTTTGACAGGATAAAGGGGCTGTCCACCAGAACGTCGATGAGATGGAGCATTGGGTCAGTGCATTCACACCGGGCACGGCTGTCCTGCCACAGATCTCTATCCAGGGTGTAGCCCGAGTAGCACCAGACCGTTTTGTGGGGGAAGGCAGCCTTGACCCGCTGAAGAAAGGGGAGCAGAGAGCGCTGATTGGATGGCTCGAAGGGCTCGCCGCCCAGCAGGGATAGACCCTTGATGTGGAGAGGAGCCAGGGCGGCGAGTATTTTGTCCTCCTCGATAAGGGTGAAGGGACGGCCGTAGTGAAAGTCCCATGCCACATCATTGAAGCACCCGGGACAGTGATGAGTGCAGCCTGACACGAATAGGGATATCCGTACCCCGGGGCCGTTGGCCACGTCAGTCCATTTGATGTCAGCGTAGTTCATGGAGAAGAGCTCCTTAAATTACGGTCAGCTATGATGAATATGCCTTCCTTTATCAAAATCCCTCCTACAGGTGCAGCACCCGGGCCTTGATCTCTTTTGTTTTGCCCTCGTTCCAGAAATTTTCTCCCAGGTAGCCGCAGGTGCGGCGTACCACATTCATCCGGGTCTTATCCTGATTGCCGCAGCAGGGACAGACCCATTGGTTATTTTGGTCAATCTCCATTTCTCCATCGTATCCGCACACCTGGCAGAGGTCGCTTTTGGTGTTGAACTCTGCGTATTGGATATTGTCGTAGACAAAGCGCACCACATCCTCCAGCGCCTCCAGATTGTGGCGCATATTGGGGATTTCCGCGTAGGAGATGGCTCCGCCAGAGGAGATCTGCTGAAACTTGCTCTCAAGAGAGAACTTGGAGAAAGCGTCCATCTTCTCCCGCACATCCACATGGTAAGAGTTGGTGTAGTATCCCTTGTCGGTGATGTCGGGAATAGAGCCAAAGCGCTCTTTGTCGATGCGGGCAAAGCGGTAGCACAGGGACTCCGCAGGGGTGCCATACAGGGCAAACCCGATGTTAGTCTCACGTTTCCAGCGGTCGGTAGCGGCGCGCAGACAACGCATCACCTCCATGGCAAATGCCTCCCCCTCTGGTTGGGTGTGGGAGCAGCCCTTTACCAGCTTTGTCACTTCGTACAGGCCAATATACCCGAGGGAGATGGAGGAGTAGCCGCCATAGAGAAGCTTGTCAATGGGTTCCCCTTTATTCAGCCGGGCGATGGCTCCATACTGCCAGTGGATGGGGGACACGTCGGATTTAATCCCCTTTAAGGCGTTGTGACGGCACATGAGGGCCTGGAAACAGAGCTGGAGCCGTTCTTCCAGCAGGAACCAGAATTTGTTCTCATCCCGGCCGGATAAAATGCCGATCTGGGGCAGATTGATGGACACTACCCCCTGGTTAAACCGGCCTTCAAATTGGTAGAGGCCATGACCATTCTTCCAAGGGGCTAGGAAAGAGCGGCAACCCATAGGAGAGAACACGTTGCCCTGATAATGCTCCCGCATTTTCTTGGCGGAGATATAATCGGGGTACATGCGTTTGGCGGAGCACTTCACCGCCAACTTGGTGAGATAGTCGTACTGCCCGCCATTGAGACAGTTGCATTCATCCAGCACATACACCAGTTTAGGGAAAGCGGGGGTGATGTACATGCCCTGCTCGTTTTTGATTCCCTCCAGACGCTGCTCCAAAATCTCCTGAATGATGGCGGCATTTTCTCGGAGATAGGGATCGTTGTCCCGAAGGACCAGAAATAGGGTGACAAAGGGGGACTGGCCGTTGGTGGTCATTAGGGTATTGATCTGATATTGAATGGTCTGCACCCCGGACTTCAGCTCATCCCTGGTGCGGGCGGCGGCTAGCCGAGCCACCGTCTCGTCATCCAGTTCGGGAGCGGCCTGACGGGTTTTGCTAAGGTATTTGTTGTAACTCAGACGCAGGTATTTTCCGAGATGGCGCATCTCCACACTCTGGCCGCCGTATTGGTTGGAGGCTACACAGGCGATGATCTGGGTGACGATGGTACAGGCAACCTGAAAACTCTTGGGGGACTCGATGAGTTTGCCGTTAATCATGGTGCCGTTGTCCAGCATATCGCCAATGTTCACCAGGCAGCAGTTGAAGATGGGCTGGACAAAGTAGTCGGCGTCGTGAAAATGGAGGATGCCCTCGTCATGAGCACGGGAAATTTTTTCGGGTAACAGGATGCGGCGGGTGAGATCGCGGCTCACCTCTCCGGCAATGTAGTCCCGCTGAGTGGAGGCAATGGCGGTATTTTTATTGGAGTTTTCCTCTGCCAGATCCTTATTGTCATTGCGGATCAGGGAGAGGATGGACTCATCCGTGGTGTTGGACTTACGCACCAGAGCACGGGTGTAGCGGTAAATGATATAGGTTTTGGCCAGTTCATACTTGCCCGCCGCCATCAGCTTGCGTTCGACCATGTCCTGGATGTCCTCCACCCGCAGATAAGGGCAATGTTTGGAGGCCACCGCGTTAGCGATGGCGTCAATTGCCGCCGCGTCAACGCGGTGGGCCTGGTTTACTGCGGCGTTGGCCTTTTGGATGGCAGACACAATCTTAGAGCGGTCAAATTCCACCACGGTGTGATCCCTTTTGATTACCTGCATTGTGTAAAGCCTCCCCTTGTGGAACGATCCGACAGCGCCGGAGAATGGGTTCCGGACAGGGATCATGCCGCAGACGTCTCGATCAAACTGTCACACCAATATGATACTATATATTGTGGATACAGTCAAGAAGAATAAATAGATATTGAAAATCATGCCTGTAGCTGCTCAGGAAAAGCGAGGGGAAGATAGTGACAGGATGTGACGCTTGGGCATAGACTGAAATGCACCCAGGTGGGCTGGGTTTTACCCCTGGCCGCCTGGTCTGAAAGGAGAGTGCTTTATGAATCAATCGTATTTGAACTGTCCATCTGTGGGCAGGTCGATGACCGCGGAGGAGTTTGTGTCTCAGAATGGGCTGGTTCCAAGCTGGAGTGGGCAACAAAACCAGGGGAACAACGGCTGCTGTCCCGCTGGTGGCATGACGCCGTCTTCCAACCCCTGCCAGTGCCACAATAGACCGGGGGAGGACAGGTGCCAGACCATGATATGCTGCTGCCACCCTGTTCCCTGCAAGCATGAGCCCATTCAGGTGGAGGAAGGCTGTTGTTGTAAGGAGAGCTTCCGGGCTGCGCTTCAGCTCCTATGTGACCAAGAGCTGTCCAGTCTGCTGGACTTTGACGCGACGGCATTTATCACTGATACCTACGCTGCGGGGACCACGCTGGATGGCAGAAAGCCCGCAAATAGAGATGTTAGCGCCGGCGCTGATGCCGACACCAGTGATATGCGCAAGCCGTCCTGGCCCACCCCGCCCGGTTCTAATGGACCATCTGACAATCTGGGTGCTCTGACGGGCAGCTTTCGTCGGTTTGCACCTTGCAGCTGCGACCTGCTGGACATTGATGCTGAGATCGATATCAAGGGAAAAAAGGGCTGTGACTTCACCGCCAGTCAGGTATCCCTGTGCAAGCTGGATGCGGTGGTCATCCAGGCGGCTAAGGGAAAAGGGGAGTGTGATCTCACTGAGGAGCAGACAATGGAGCGGAACTTCCGGTATGTGCGCCGCCTGCTGTCTGAGCGGCTCAATCCCTGCAGCAGCCCCTGTGGACAGGACTCCTGCACCTGCACCTGTGACAGCAAGGATTGCTGTTGTGCCGCAGGGCTGTTAGCCACCCTAGCAAAGAGCAATCTGAGCCGGCGGGTATCCCTGATAGCTGGATTGCTAGTGCTCAAGGGGGTTACTCTGCTGGGCACCGTAGGCAACGTACTGGTATTGTCCAATGATAAGGCCAACAGAATCTACTTTGTGTGTGTCAACAGCATCCAATTTGTAGGTTAATAATATTAGACAGGGCGCGCGGGGATCCCCGCGCGCCCTGTCTAACGATCTGATGGAATGGGCGCTTCCGTTATGCCGGACTGCATACGATGATTCGGACTGACCTTTGCCTACATCAACCAAGGGATATAGTTTGAACCGTAGTAGCGATTGGTTCATGGGTTTAGCAACCCACCAGGCATTCCCATATCTGAGATTATCCCAAAGTCGGTCATTTTTTGCGGACAGTTCAATACATACTGTCCTTTTTTGTTCCCTGCTCCTGCGCCTGCTCTCGTTTGACCTTTCCAACCTTACTTTTCTGGCACAAACAGGGCAATACTTTGACACGCCAGAGCCCGGGACATACTCAACGCCGCACACCGTACAATTTTGGGGAGGTCAAAAGGCATGAGCGGGAAGCCCGTCACAAGCAAGCCCGTGTACGGCTACCTCATGGACGAGGACGAAAATTTCATCATTGACG